>NZ_JBANSM010000010.1:0-40831 GCF_038374745.1 Levilactobacillus sp. HBUAS70063
CTAATTAATCAACGACCATTAAAAATACATCATCAACAGACTGCCATTGAAAGATTCCGGGCTTGTTCGGATTAAACTTGTAATTTGCCTTGAGAATAAATCATATCGTTTTGTTTTATTAGTAACCAATTTTGTTCAACTACGGCGTTTAGGTCATTTAACATGGCATTCTCTGCATTGGTCATATTAAGGGAAGTGAATGCCTTAAAATATCCATTCATGAATAGCTCATCTGTTATGTTTTTGACCAGCTTATGTGTTTCTGGGTCCAATGATTCCAGACCCTTCAAATGTAGAAATGATTGTATTTTTTGTTCTTGTTGTTCTTGCTTTTCTTCAGCAGATTTAAAAAGTCCCATAGCATTATTCTCCTAGAACGGGTCCAGCTTTTACCGACTTCCGTATCTGGTCTTATATAGTTATAATACCGCTAATCATGAGAATTGACGGTATTTATTTAAACAAAATCCAGATCCATTAGGGATTCTTCCAAGCTATCAATGGTTTCATTGCGTTCCATATAATCAACCCAGCCATCATAAGATTTTCGCTGACGGGGCTTCATGGCTGAACTCAATTTGGCTTGGATATTGCTAATGAATTTGATGACAGCACTGCTGGTCTCATTTTTAATGCGCAGGCTACTCTACTTCTTATTGGTGGGGCGGTCTGCGTTTTGTTCGTTTAAGAACGCAGCATATTTATCCCGAAAATTGTCGACAATCTGGCTATGTGCTTCCAAGTATTCTTCTAATTCAAACGTTGTCATAATAGCAACCTCCATATTTAAGTTGTGACTCGACTGATTACATAGGACTCGGACCCATGATCAACCACCCGGCTAATCAAACGTATGTTCTTTTGAAGTGCTAAGATAAGTCCCCATATAGGGGACTTATGAAAATACAACGCCTAATACTTTGACGCCAGTCTCTTTATCAACCTTGATATTAGGATATTGTGGGTTGAGTGATACCAGCGTAGCCTCACCATCAACTACTGACAGCTTTTTCAGATACGCGCAACCGTCCATAACCGCGGCGATGATCTGACCATTACGGTAATCGTCTTCCTTTTTGACGAAGACAACTTGCTTGTCCTGGTAAACAGGCTCCATTGAGTGGCCGTTGATCTGGAAGGCATAGTCATAATTACTAGGGACAGGCTTATGCACGGTTACAGTGAATGGATTAGTAGAATCATCAAGGAACTCACCAACACCAGCAGAGAGGACACCGCTGGCCGTAATTTCGATGGTGTCATCGTCTTTGGGGAACTTGATGACGTTAGATGCTGTAGACAAACGTTTTTTGATGAAGTTAATTGTTTCTTTTTTCCCGTTTGAATCTAGCTGGTCGTATAAACGCATTAATTCAGAACTATCATTCTGTACATTAACAGTTGAACTAAACCTAGGGTCAATGTCTGACTTTAGTACATTAAAAAAGTCTGCCAATTTTTGCACATTTCCCAAGGTGGGAAGTGAAGTACCTTTAAAATATCCAGTTAAAGTGCTCTTGGGTATCTTCGTTGCTCTATGAATGTCGATCTGCTTTTTGTTCTGAGAATTGAGCAAATTGTTTAAATTTGCTGATACTATTTTCTTATTTAATGTATCTTGTGGTGTCAATTCTGGACGTGCCATAAATGTACCCCCCCATTTCATTACCTATATTATATCGAATTAATCCGAACTATTCAACAAAATATTTAAAAAAATACTGATTAATTCGAACTTTAGACTTGAAAGTTCGAATTAATTCGTATATAATCAATTATGCTGTTAGGAGGTGATAATAAATGAAACTGATTAAGTTCTCCTTAGAGGCTTGCCGAAAAAATGTGGGAATGAATTTAAAAGATGCGTCGGAATATGTTGGGATAAATTATCAGACACTATCTAAGTATGAACACGATAGCTCGAATATTCCTCTGAGCTTGCTCAACAAATTATCTGTTCTATATAACGTTCCAACGGATTATATTTTTTTGGGTAAAAAGGACGAATTAATTCGAACTTTAAGATCAACGCAGTCTGCTTAGACTAGAAAGGAATGATCCACATGAATGACTTAGTAATTATGAAAAACAAACAAGCAGTCACCAGTAGCTTGCAAGTAGCAGAAACATTTGGTAAGCGACATGATCATGTTACGCGTGATATTGAAGAACTGATTGCACAATCTGGTTCCCCAAAATTGGGGAACGAAATGTTTGCCACAGGAACTTATGAGAATCGTGGTAAGCAATATCCAATGTATTACATGAACCGCGACGGCTTTACCTTGTTAGCAATGGGCTTCACAGGAGATAAGGCACTGCAGTTTAAACTTCAATACATTAAGGCGTTCAATGAGATGGAACAGCAAGTTAAATTCCAAGTGCCATCTACGTTGCCAGAAGCATTACGTTTGGCCGCTGACCAAGCAGAGAAAATTTCAGTGCTGCAGCCTAAAGCAGACTACACCGATAAGATGTTAGCTAATCCAGGATTGGAAACAACATCGGTAATCGCTAAGAACTACGGATACTCAACGCGTGAATTTAATAAGCTGCTGCACGGACTGGGCATTCAATACAAGCAAGGCAAAACGTGGTTACTGTATGCCAAGTATCAGGATCAAGGCTACACGCATGTCGAACCTTACGGATACGCCAACAGTGATGGCATCGAAATGGTACGCAACACCATGAAGTGGACGCAAAAAGGGCAACGTTTCCTTTATGAATTTCTCGAATCAAAGGGAATCATGCCTAAAGTTGAGCAGACAGCATAAGGAAGGAATGGTTATATGTACGAAATTTATCTGATAGTTGGCTTTCTAGCTTTTTGGGCAACGGTAATTGTATTGATCGCCTCAGCTGGTTATCAGCTACGGAAGTCAGTGGTGCGTGCCGGCGGATGGGCACCATTTTGGAAAGACTTCTTTGGAATGGAGGTCGTCGATCGATGAAATTATGGCATGAAAAAAGAGCCCTGACCTGGCCGCCAGAGCTCGAAAAGATGAAACGTTTGTCAAAACTATTCTATGACAATTCTACTCAGAAAGTGGGGCGTTGGCAATGGCTTTAGCACCAGACGCAGCAACGTTTGATTTTGTCCGGTACATGAATCGGCTGGAATCGCAGCCTGAGACGGGACTCATGGTCAAAGATACCAATGGCAACCCCATGATTTCTGGTGAAACTTATTGGGAAGCAGAAGGCCGATATGTACCAACCGATGAAGATTCAATGCACGACTTTTTAGATGCTGAGGGTGAGGATTACGGAGCCCAGATTGATTGGGACTATGACCATCTGGCAGCTATCTTGGAAGATTTTAAAGGCGCGGAGGTGATCTCATGGACGTAGTCAAGGTACACACAAGCAGTCGTTTCCAGCCTAAAGCAGTGGTTGCTACTAATTTAGCTGAACTAGATGACATTAAATCTGATCTATTCAAAGAAGTTCAATTGTTGGCCGAGAATGATCGGCTTAGCAATGATGAGATTGATCGGCTATACAGTATCAGCGACGAGCTTGTTGCTTGGTCACCCAATTTGGAGGAGGAATAAGCATGAATCTATACGAACTTGATGGCAATTTATTGAATGTCGTTGAATTAGCCAGCAGTGCCAAACCAGAAGATCAGCAGCTGTTCGATGACACAATTGAGAGCTTGCAAGATAGCATCGCTGACAAAGCAATTGACTACGGAAAAGTTATTAAGCAGCTGGTAGCTGACAAAAAGCAACTGACAGACAAAATTAAACACGACCAAGAACGAAATCGTGCGTTGTCCAACAATATTAGTCGGTTGAAATTGGCACTACAGCACGCGATGGAAACAGCGGGCAAGGACAAAATCAAAGATATTGACCTGTCTATTTGGATTCAAAATAACCCCGTTAGTGTTGCTGTGACGAACGATAAATTTATTCCTGATGAATTTACTGAGGTAGAAAAGAAACTGAATAAAGCGGCCATTAAACAGGCACTCAATGATGGTGACGAGGTTCCTGGCGCCAAGCTAGTACAGACACGGTCAATTCGAATTAAGTAGGAGGAAGTCATGGAAAAAAGTGAATCAATTAAAAACTTGGCCACCAGTATGGCACAATTCCGTAAGAATTTACTCAAAGCACAACCAAGTAAAGATGGAAAAAGTCATTATGGGAACTATGTAACTTTGGAAGACCTAACCGCTGCAGTAGATGGAGCGTTGCCAGAGTCGTTAGGTTATACGCAGGAAGCGACCAGCGATCCTAATGGTGTTTCTATTACGACTATGCTGTTTGATGCTAGTGGCGAGTACATTATTTACAATCCGCTTAGCATGCCAGTACAGCGCAAAGATGCGCAGGCATTCGGATCTGCTGAAACTTATGCACGACGATATAGCTTATCAGCAGCGTTCGGCGTATCCGCGTCTAAAGATGACGATGGACAACAAGCAACTAAAGCGGCTCCTAACAACCGTACGGCACAACAGCCAGCTCATAGGAATAACGGGACACAACAAAGCAATCGTCAACTCCTGCCTGTAACTAAACAGCAGGCCACAACACTTAATGGATTGTTTGAGGCAATGAGTAAGGCAGCAAGCGCCCCAATTGAAGCCGTTAGAAACGGTTATCTGGAAAAATTAAACGTTAGCCAGGTCAAAGATTTGACGCATGATGGTGCTAACCAACTGATCAGCCTAGTGACTGCTCAATTAAAAAAACAAAGTGAGAAGGGGAATTCAAATGATTAATCGAGTAGTTTTAACTGGGCGACTAACCCGTGACGTGGATTTACGGTATACGCAAGGCGGTGCTGCTGTAGCTACTTTCAATCTGGCCGTTGATCGGCGGTTTACCAACAAACAAGGTGAGCGCGAAGCTGATTTTGTTAGTTGCGTTATCTGGCGTAAGTCGGCAGAAAACTTTGCCAACTTCTTCCACAAAGGATCTTTGGTAGGCATTGAAGGCCGTATTCAAACACGCAATTATCAAAATAAGCAAGGCCAACGCGTATATGTTACGGAAGTTATTGTTGATAACTTCTCGTTCTTGGAACCAAAGAACTCTACTGGTAACGGTAGTTATCAAAACAATCGACCGCAAAATAATACGAGTGATCCGTTTGCTAACAACGGTGAGTCCATTGATATTCAAGATAGTTCGTTACCGTTTTAGGAGAATTTAAATGAGTGAATATAGACAAATTCCGGGGTATGAAAATCTTTATGAAGCAAGTAGTAATGGCACGATTTGGACATGTGAAGGTAAAACGACATTTAGGAATATACACGGAAAACGGCAAAAGCGAGTTTGGAAAAGGCGTCAAATTATACCTAAACGTGAGAAAAGGCAAAGCAGCACACATTATGATTTACGTGTCGAACTATGGAAAAATGGCTCACACCAAACAAAACTGGTTCATCGCTTAATTGCTATGTCATTTATACCGAACCCACAAAATAAGCCCTGCATTAATCATATTGACGGAAATTCTGAAAACAACCGTCCAGAAAATTTAGAATGGTGTACCTATAAGGAAAATCAAATACACGCATTCAGAACCGGTCTTAACAAGCATTGTAAACGTGTAGAGTTAATAAGCACGTATGATCATAAGCATCATACATTTTATAGCATGGCTGAAGCCAGCAAGTTTTTAAAAATGAGTCACGGTTTTGTTTCAGGACTTGTCAGTCGAGGAATCATGAATTTTGGTGAATACAAAATCCTTATAAAGGATTGAGGTGATTAAATGCAGCGGTCACGATCAAAATACTTTGAACGTAATGGCAAGTCATACTTGCTAGTCGAGCTTGAACAAAAGCCAAATTTAGACCATATCGAGACCGTTAGCGGTTCGCGTGACCAACTTTACCTAGATTGGGAACTAGCCGACACACGCAAAGCTAGGCCGCAACAACGGCGTCTATTCTTTGCCCTGCTAAATGATATTGCTGATTACTTCGTGGTGCCACAAGACTTCCTGAAAGCAATGTTTTATGGCCAATATCGTGAGTATACCAACGGTAATGAGATTAGCCTGTCAGACACGACAGAATCGTCTGTGAGCGATGCTAACGTGTTACTCGACCTAGTTATCGACTTCATGTTTACGTGGCGTGTACCGTTCAAACAAGGCTATGAATTGCTACCGAGAGAGCAAGAGTATTACCAATATCAGTGTTGCCGGCATCGTCGGTGCATGGTGTGTGGCCGTGAACATTCGGATATTAACCATGTTGATACGGTTGGGTCTGGCCGTGATCGGAATCATCTTGACCATACGCAACTACGAGTTAACTGTTTGTGTCGTGAGCACCATACAGAATGGCACAAAATCGGGCCGACAGCGTTTGGCGAGAAGCATCACATTCCGGTTACTGGGATCAAGCTGGACGAAGAAACGTTGGAAAAGATTGGAGTTAGAGGAGATTATGGCGAGACTCATAAAGAGCACTAATAATACTTACACGAACGTAAGCAATAAAGTTGTCAGAGATTCTAACCTTAGCTGGAAAGCAAGAGGAATATTCCTTTATCTTTGGAGCCAGGCAGACAACTGGAAATTCTACGTAAGTGAAATTGAGAAGCATTCAGTTGTTGATGGACGAGAATCCTTACAAAACGGGTTGAAGGAGCTGGAAAAGGCCGGATATTTAATCAGATCTGTAAAATTTGATGAAGCTAAGCAGATAAAAGGAATGGAATGGTTTTTATCCGATTATCCGTCGAACGGGAAACCCGTCGGACGGGAAAGCCGTCCAAGGGAAAACCCGTCACTAAGAACTACCAATAATAAGAATTACCAAAAACAAGAAATACTAAATACAAGTAAAAACCATTGTGCAGCTAACGCAGCACCTGATTTTTCTTGGCAATCTGTAATTGACTATCTCAACGAAAAGACTGGCAAGCATTTCAAACACACTAACACTAACAAGGGATTAGTTATGGCACGACAGCATGATGGATTTAGCGCCGAAGATATGCAAAAAGTGATAGACCATCAATGCAAACTGTGGCTCAACACTAAAGATATGGCTCAGTATTTAAGGCCATCTACTTTATTTAGAGCTAGTAAATTTGAAGGCTATTTGAATGCAGTACCTGATGAACCAAAACATGAGGGCCGCGAGTATTGGACGGGAGGTTAACATGGAGCACGTTACTTTTGACCAGGGATATATTCAGCGGCTAGCCAATGCCCACCATGTTGACCTGAACCACTTGCCCACTAAGGAAGAATTAGATCGTAAGACGGCTGAACAAGCAGCTCAACAATTGAAACGGGACAAAATGGCCCGGTACTATAGCTACTCGGTCTGGTCCGGAAACATACCGCTCAAATTCTCGTTTGGCAACTGGAATATTGCTAAACAGGACAATCCACACTTAGCTAAATCACTAGGCAAAAAAGCATTCGTGTTGGCTAAGCAATTAGAAAACCAAAACTTCAATGTGGCTATGATGGGTGATCGTGGCGTTGGTAAAACGTCTTTAGCACTAGCTATGTTGGACCACCTGATGAGCCATGGACGTAGTGGCATGTTTGTATCAACTGCTGAGCTGCTAAGAATGGTCAATGACAAATATGAGGACACTTCACTTCGTTCCAAACTACTCAACATAACGCGTTCAATGATTGAGGTTGATGTATTGGTACTAGATGATTTTGGCACAGAAGGCGGTATGACTGGCAACATTAAACCGGTTCATAAGGATCTGCAAGACATCATGTATCGGGTTTCTAACGCTAGAGTTGATTTTAATCACAACACCGCTAAAGGTATCACCATCATTACAACCAACAACACCAAAGGACAGCTAAAACAGATGTATGAAGGCAAGTTCATTGATCGCGTATATCCAGACAACCCGGAACAGCAACTTATTTTTGACGGCATGAAAGGGGTGCGTCACGTATGAGTGAATGTCCATTGTGTCATGGCACTGGCGTTTTTCACCACTGCACGGAAAGCACCGTCACAGCTAGCCCATGTCCTAATTGCAATGAAGTTTTGAAAGAACGGCGTAAACTTGAATTTGAAGAACTAAGGAACGAAGCAAAACGACTATTGAGAAAGGAGTAGAGGTGTATGTCATCAAACAAGAAAATGGCGGCCGCAATCAGGTCGGCTTATGCCAATTATGGCGACGATCCAGATGATTGGCCGGAAGATGTTAAAAAAGAGATCCGCGGTCAAACTGAGGAAGAACACACCGCAGAAAATAATGTGCTGCGCCACATGATTTTACACGGATATACCAGCGAATACATTGCACAAGAACGATCAAATTCACTGCATTATCTAAAGCAATTACGTGTCAAAATGAAAAATCGTGACGAATTGGATTACCAAGCCACACCAGATGAATTGACACAGCTAAAATACAACGTCGATCACATGAACAAGCCTAACAACCAAGGAATTGCTAGTGTTATGGGCCGCGACAAAGATTGGGTGCGCTGCATGCGAGAGAAGCTACGGGAGGCAGCCAATGAGACACGGCGATAAGGTATATTACCACCGACACCGCCGCGTTAAGCAATCAGCCACATGGCTATGCTGGATCGTTCGCGGCGATAGGCGGTTAGCGATGATTAAAGTTGAAGGTGGTCACGGGCATATTGAGGTGGCACCAAGTGATGTTGAGATTGGGAGGGCGAATGATGACACCAAAATTTAGAGTGTGGGACGAAACGCAGCATAAAATGCTACAAGTCGACTATATAGAGTTTATAGATGGCAAGGCGTACTGGTTTGAAGCTAGTCCTGCTGATGGTAATGTGCAAGGTGAAAATGATGGCCCTGTTGGAGGCAATAGCCAGCTTAAATTGGAGCAGTCTACCGGACTGAAAGATGCCAATGGTGATGATATTTATGAAAATGATTTAGTGCTACTTGACCCAGACGATCCACCTTATCAAGTTATTTTCGATGAAGGCAAATTTGAGCTGTCTAATGATTATTTAAGATTAGTTTATGATCTTAGTGAAGAACATATGGACTGCGAAATTATCGGTAACATTCACGAAAATCCGGAACTATTGGAGGAAGAAAAATGAATAAATGGAATTTTCGACTTTGGCTGGCACTGAACGGCGCACAGCATATCAACACATTATTTTGCAAGCCAATCAATCAAAGCAAGCCGCGTTGGCGACGAGTAAAAAAACTATTGGAGGCACAGCATGACACACGAACAGATTGAGTATCGCAAATACGTGCTGCAAGGCATGGCAAGCTATGATGGCGATGTGGCACAGGCCTTAGTGTGGTGCGGCAATCACTTTATCAAGCTGAACGACAGCCAGTGCAACGCGATTAACAAATTGTCAGCGAAGGAACGTAACCAGGTTATTCATGAGCTGACAATGAGATAAAATTTCTATTTTATGTAGAGGTTAGAATATGGATAAAACACGCGACGAAATGAACGGTAACCAGCGTATGTTGCTTAACTATCTGGAAGCATTGGTGCCGAAAGACGATGTATTGATGGGGATAGCTGAGTTTCAATCCAAATTAGGCAATCACAGCGCGCCTAAGGAAGTTTACATTATTTTGGGTATGCTGAGCAATGCGGAGATTACTAACGTGCTACACGAGCTTACACGGCCATTTTAGGAGGCGTGATTGGTGAGACGATCGACGATTAGAACGGTAGAGGATATTTTACGTGATTATCCCAAGATTGATAAGTA
This sequence comes from Levilactobacillus sp. HBUAS70063, assembly GCF_038374745.1. NCBI lineage: Bacteria > Bacillati > Bacillota > Bacilli > Lactobacillales > Lactobacillaceae > Levilactobacillus > Levilactobacillus sp. HBUAS70063. The sequence goes on from NZ_JBANSM010000010.1 coordinate 9,694, forward strand.
CATTGAACAGCGCGAACAGGAGTTACGTTATCCGGTAACGCCGGTTGATGAGAATGTTGGCGGTGGTCGGGCACAGAACGGATTCAACGATAGCACAGAACGGTTAATTATCACGCTAGATGAAGACAAGCGGATTAACGCACTGAAGAAGCAGCGCCAAGTTATTGATGACTGCTTAGATGAAGTTGGAGAAGACACCGAGATTATTATTGACGAGCTGTATTTCAGAAAACGGCCTCGATATACGATTGATGGGTTAATCACTAATGGATTGATCCATGTAAGCCGTAGAAAGGCATTTTATTTAAAAAAGCAGTTCATAAATGATTGTGCTAAAGAATTAGGGCTATATGATTTATAAAATCGTGCACTAATTGCGCACTTTTGACCCCTAGTTTGGGTGTAAATTGGTACCATAAGCGATTGATGAAATGGACGTGCATAGCTCAACGGCAGAGCAAAGAAGATACGGGTTCGACTCCCGTTGCACGTATTGCAATTAAGTTAGGTCCCGTAATGTATAAAGGCTAGTACGCACAACTTATAATTGTGAAATGTTTTGGGTTCGATTCCCACCGGGACCATTGGTCAGCAGCCACGGTATTGCGCAATACTAAAATGCGAGTTATACGCTAAGCTTAAAAGCGTAAGTCGACGGGTGGTTGAAACGTGGCTAAAATAGAAAAAGCCCACGTCAGGAGGCTCATTACCGCGCGTGGTTCGATTCCACACCAATCACATACACGGTCGTCTCAAACGAGGCGGCCTTTTAATTTGGAGGAATGGCAATGAGAAACTATCAACGGAGCAACTTAATATTCGGCCTGCTGATGGTGCTGATCATTATTGTGTTGGGGGTGTGGATACATGCGACGCACTGAATATGGCTACGTTAGCCCAGCAGAGAACCATTGCTATCGTGACTTAGAGCGTTGGTTGGCTGACAAGAAGAAACGTGAGCGTCGTGCTAAGAAGCATGGCGCTTTTAACTTACAAAAAGGCGGTGGTGATTATGCCAAGAGTAAGACGCTGTAGACAGCCAGGATGTCATGCCATGGTTAACTTCCCTGATCATTATTGCCAACAGCATTATGAACATGAAGCAGAGTACTTGGCTAGTCGACAACGCTGGGCACGCAGTAATGACAAACAATACACACATAAGTACAATACAGTTACACGTAATCGCAATGAGACTAAGCGTCAGCAATACAACTTCTATCGTACACGACAATGGTCACACCTAAGACAACAAGTCCTAGAGCGTGACCATTATTTGTGCGCGTATTGTCGTGTACAAGGAATCATCACGGCTGCTAAAACAGTTGACCACATTATACCCATTGAGTACGACCAAGCAATCAAAGCAAACGTTGATAACCTTGCTGTCATCTGTGGTAAGTGTCATAGACGAAAGACTGATTGGGAACAGCGATACTACGGGACTGGACAAGGTAACGAGCTAAGACAAGTTGATGAGATTACTGATGTGAGTGCTATTAATGTATTGATGAATAAGGAGTGATTAACAATGGATTTGAAACAAGAATACATGTGAAAAAAGTATGATGCAATTCCAAGCTATGAAGAAGTTAAGCTTGCTATGAATAGTGAACTAACGGATGAACAGATTAGAACTGCTGGACTAATTATTAAGCAAGCGGTGCTTTACAACTTATGTGATGTACACATTGATTTGATTAAATTTACACCAAACCAAGCTAATTCCATGCTCAGACTGCTTAAAGCCAAAGGGTATTCGGACTGTAAAATTATGTTTATCGATAGCACACCTAATTATCTGGCTGTCCAGTTAAACACGTCTAATTTTCGTTCTAAGGAATAATACAACAATCAGGTGTAATGTATCGAAAGCTAAATAAAAATCACCCCCGCCCCATATTAACGGTCGAGAGAGCCGCACATAACCCTCATCTTGTGACACAAACGTTTTTTGGAATATTTTAGGTAGGGGGGGTCACCCAATAATGAAAGGAGGCAGAGAAAATGAAAAAAGCGGATAAAGACGTCAACAACGGTCAATTAACGCGCACACCGCCAGCTTACTTAGGACGGCAAGCTAAGGTCGTTTGGCGTCGATTAGTGCCTTTTTTAGAGGATAACACCCCAGTTAGACGCATTGATAGCGGTCTTGTGGAACAATATGCTTCTCAGTATGAGATTTACCGCAATGCCTATAAGCACATTCAAAAGAACGGTGAAGTTCAAGCAATCTATAAGACATTGCAAGACCATACTGGTCAAAAAATTGGTCAGGACTTTACAGGTTACAAGCGTAATCCTATGACACAAATTTACGATTCAGCGGTTAAAAATCTGACTAAACTAGGCGCTGAATTGGGACTATCTCCTAAGTCACGTAGTGATTTGCTCAAGTTAAACTTAGATGACCACAAGGATGAGCGAAGTATTAGTGATCGTATGAAAGAATTTTTGGGAGATTAAAAAAGACTACTTGTGAAAGGGGGTGATCTTATGAATATTGACCTTACTCAATCACACGATGTGTTAGGAGCATACCGTGGAATTGATGTTAAAAGTATTCGTGACGAATACACAGACGCAGGAACTCAGTACGCTTTAGATGTTTTAGATCAGAAGGTAACCACTGGTTATTTGATTAAGTTAGCGGCTTTTCGCCATATTAGAGACTTACAACGACAAGGTAGCGTTGAATTCCCGTTTACTTACTCGGTTAAAAAAGTAGACCAAGTGCTTAAATTTGCTTCTATCTGTCCGAACGTTGATACAGGCGAACCAACTAAACTTATGCCATGGCAAGAATTCATTATGGCTATGCTAATTGGCTGGCGTAATGATGACGGTGGCAAGCGTTTCTCACGGGCTATAGTTTCAGTTTCCAGAGGCCAGGGGAAAACTGTGCTTATGGCGATTATTACTGCCTATAGTTTTTTAATTGAGTCATTGGGACTATCTAACCAAGATTACTTAGTTTCATCTATTAATTACAAACAAACGAGCAAGATTCTGGGCTACATTAAATCAATGTTAGCCAAAATTGCAACGATTGAACCGTTTAAAACACTAATGCAAGATAGTGGGCTAGATACACGTACATTATCATCTCAATCTGATCAAATTGTTATGAGCAGTAACAATAACAAACTGCGAGCAATTAGTCACGAAGCAGGCCAATATGACTAGCTAGGCTCATTTCATTTCACAACTGCTATTTTTGATGAAATTGGTGAAATTAAGACACGTCAGAAGATTTCTAAAATCGTTTCAGGCCAAGTTAAGGTGCGCAATAAGCAATTTGTTCAGATTTCAACGGCTTATCCCGATCCAACCGTGCCATTCCATGATGATGAACGTATGATTCAACAAGCGATGGAACAGGATTACTTACGTGATGCTGATACGTACTTAGGATTGATTTGGGCCCAAGACAGTTTAGATGAGACGTTTAAGCCGGAAACTTGGGTAAAAAGCAATCCTTTGCTTGATTTACCAAGCCAGTATGAAGTCTTAATGAACGGGCTGACAGATAAGCGTGATTCTGACGCGTTGTCAGGCACGATTAATGATTTTCAAAACAAAAACCTTAACCTTTGGCTAGAACAATCAGTGGACAGCTTTTTAAAACTTCCTGACGTTGAAAAAGCCATTGTGCCATCATTTAGTTTTGATGATCGGCAAGTCTATATTGGCTTTGACTACTCAATGTTTAGCGATAATACCGCTTTGGCATTTGTGTTTCCTTATCAGGATGCTAAGGGAAAACCGCGATGGTTTATTTACCAGCATAGTTTTATCCCGTGGCAAAAGGCTGGATCGATTGAAGCCAAAGAAAAACAAGATGGCATCAACTATCGTGATTTAGCTCAAAAGGGTTTCTGTACGATCAGCAGTCACCCACAAGGGCTAATTAATGATGAACAAGTCTATCAGTGGCTGCTAAACTTCGTGGATCGTCACCGGTTAGAGGTGGTCTTTTTTGGTTATGATTCGTGGGGAGCTACTCCGGCTATCAAACAGTTAGAGCTTAATTCTGGCTGGCCGCTAGAAGCTATTCGTCAACGAACCAGTGAATTGAAAGACCCAACCAAGTTTTTACAAAAGGTGTTTGTTGAAGGGTCAGTTGACCGACTCGATGATCGAATTATGGAAAAGGCGCTACTGAATGCCGAGATTTATGAAGATAAGATCGGCATTCAGGTTGATAAGGCTAAAGCCACACTAAAAATTGATGTGGTAGATGCACTGGTCGATGCTTTGTTCCAAGCCATGTATCACTTTGAAGACTTTTCAGACGTTAACAATCCTGATAAGCAAGTGGAACGCATGACTAAGGAACAGGTCTTAGAATGGTTTAACAATCCAGAGTCGGGGCTGTTAGGAGATGATATTGATGATTTTTAAACGCTTTTTTGCCATGATTTGGCACTATTTTGACTTTTTATGCTTCGTAAGTGCCTTGATTGTGGCGGATTACGGGGCATTTTTATTTGGCAAGCCTTGGGGTGTCATGGCAGTAGCGGTGACACTGTTTGTAATTGGCTGGCTGTCAGAAGTGATTAACACGTCCCAGAGTAAAGGAGGTGATTAAAAATGCCAGTTTTTAGACCACCTGAGATTAAGAACCAAGTACAAAGTGTTCCCGTTGAAGATAGTGACATTGTTAATTTCTTAAACCCCAATGGTCAACGTGATTATGTCAGTGCAACAGATGCGTTAAAAAATTCTGATATTTATTCGGTAGTCAGCCAATTATCCGGTGATCTGGCGACGGTACAGCTTAGCGCCAATATGCCACGAGCACAAGGAATTCTGAACAATCCCAGCAGCACGGCCAGTGGTCATGCGTTTTGGCAATCAATGTTTGCCCAGCTACTACTAGGCGGTGAATGTTTTGCTTATCGTTGGCGGAACGTTAACGGAGTAGATTTGCGCTGGGAATACTTGCGGCCCAGTCAGGTTGAAACGTACTTGTTGAAAGACGGAAGTGGCCTAACTTATACCGTGACGTTTGATGAAACGCGATTAGGTGTACGGCAATACGTACCACAGGGCGACATGATTCACATTCGGTTAACTGGTATTAATGGCGGGCAAACGGGTATCAGTCCCTTAGAAGCACTAACTAGTGAGCTACAGATCAAGGACGCTTCCAACGACTTAACGTTGGCTGCATTAGCACGTTCAATTAGCGCGCCTGGTGTGCTATCTATTCAGCATGGCGGCCTGTTGAGTGAAAAAATGAAAGCTAGTCGATCACGTAACTTTATGAGGCAGGTCAATACGTCAAATGGCGGTCCAGTTGTAATTGATGAGCTGGAAGACTATAAGCCGCTTGAGATGAAAGCTGATGTAACTAAGCTGTTAAGCCAGACTGATTGGACCAGCAAGCAGATTGCCAAAGTATTTGGTATTCCGGATAGCTATTTAAACGGCCAAGGTGATCAGCAAAGCAGCATTGACCAGATCAAAGGCATGTACGCCAATGCGCTCAACCGTTATATGCAATGTATTGTATCTGAGTTGGACAACAAGCTGAACGCGACTATCACCGCCAATTTACGGCCAGCAATCGACCCATTAGGAGATGCCTTTGCCACGACACTATCTGGATTAGCTAAGGACGGTACAATTGCTAATAACCAAGCGACATGGGTACTGCAACAATTGGGATACTTCCCTGCAGATATGCCAGAAGCTAAAAATCCGGCAACGCAACAAGTTGTGACCCAGTCAGCGGAAGGAGGTGGAAATAACGAAGAAGGTAATGATTAAAGGTAACGTAGTTGATGATGAGACAGCCGGTTTCTATCAATTCTTTGGTATGCCAGCTGTATCACCAGCCGGCGTGTCGGATGTGCTAGATAGCGCGGGTCCTAATGACGATGTAGAAGTTGACATTGCGTCTAACGGAGGCGACGTGTTCGCTGCTAGCGAGATCTACACGATGCTAAAAAATTATCAAGGGAACGTCACGGTTAATGTCCAAGGATTAGCTGCTAGTGCTGCTAGTGTGATTGCTATGGCTGGGGACAAAGTCTCCATCTCACCCACAGCACAAATTATGATTCATAAGGCATGGTCAGGCGTCCAAGGCAACGCAGATGACTTATCGCATGAGTCGAATGTGCTAGATAGCATTGATCAGTCTATTGTTGCAGCGTATGTTACTAAGACTGGCATGGACGCTGACGATGTGCTGCAATTAATGGCTAACGAGACTTGGATGACGGCACAAGATGCAGTGGATAAAGGCTTTGCTGACGAGATTATGTTTGTCGATGACAAGCAACCTCAATTCACTAATTCAATTTCAGAGATTCCTTCTAAGGCAGCAATCAACAAATTTATGAATCTGATTTCCAAATCGCAACCCAAACCTACACAACAACCTACACAGCCTAAAGAAAGCCAACCTGCTAATGCACTAATGCAAAGCAAGTTGGCTATTTTAATGGGGAAAAATAAAGAGGAGGCCAACTAATGGCTAAGAATATTAATGACTTAAACGATGCCTGGATTGCCCAAGGGCAAAAGGTATCAGATCTGAATGACAAGCTTAATGCTGCCGTTTTAGATGATAAATTTAACAAAGAAGAATTTGAAAACATGACTGCAGAACGTGACAATGCGGTTGCCCGGCGTGACGCTTTACATGAACAATTGGAAGAAGAACGCAAGGCTAAAGAAATTGCCAATATGGATGATAAGAATAAGACCCCACTTGATGATAATGAAAAAGACATCAAAGCTGAGTTCATTAAGAACTTCCAAGGCATGATTAAAGGTGACCCGAAAGTTATGAACTTGGTAACTTCTTCTACTGACGCAGCTGGCAACGCAATTGGTTTGACTATTCCTCAAGATATTCAAACAGCAATTAATACGTTGGTTCGCCAATATGATTCATTGCAGCAGTATGTTAATCGAGAAGCCGTTACAACTCAAACTGGGTCACGAGTTTACGAAAAGTGGACTGACGTGACTCCTTTAGCTGATTTAGATGATGAAACGGCTACCATTGGTGATAATGATGATCCTAAGCTATCCATTATCAAATACACGATCCATCGGTATGCTGGTATTACCACTGCCACTAATTCGTTACTAAAGGATACAGCTGACAACATTTTGGCTTGGCTGTCTCAATGGATTGCCAAGAAGGTTGTAGTTACTCGCAATGCTAAGATCATTGAAGTAATGAACAAGGCGCCAAAGAAGCCGACCTTAGCTAAGTTTGACGATATCGTGACAATGATCAACACGGCCGTTGATCCAGCTATCAAGTCTACTTCATTCTTAATGACGAACACGTCCGGTTTAAATGTGCTGTCAGAAGTTAAGGATGCTATGGGTCGTTACTTATTGCAACCAGACCCAACACAACCCGATAGCTATTTAATTCGTGGGAAGCGCATTGTTGAAGTGGCCGACAAGTGGTTGCCAAACACTGGTACGACTTCTGCACCAGCTTACCCACTGTATTACGGTGATCTATCACAAGCTGTGACGTTGTTTGATCGGGAAAACATGTCGTTGCTGACGACTAACATCGGTGGCGGTGCTTTTGAAACCGATCAAACTAAGATTCGTGTAATTGATCGGTTTGACGTTGAACCAACGGATACCGAAGCTTTTGTTGCTGGTTCATTTGCGGCGATTGCTGACCAACCAGCGAACTTTGCAGCAGGTTCTACAACCACACCTGGTAAGTAATAATTAGTAAGGAGGTGGTTAAATGCCAACACTAGATGACCTCAAACTATCGCTACGCCTAGATGGTGATGCCGATGATCAACTTCTGAACGGATATTTAAATACTGCAAAAAGCTATATCACACAAGCAGTTGGGACGGAATCAGACAGCTTCTATGATGATGCCAGTGTGATTGATTTGTTTAATACAGCTGTGCTGGCATTGGCCTCGGCCTACTATAATTATCGCAGTTCATTAGTTCCGACCACAGCAATCAGCATTAATCTTCCAGTTGATTCGATCATTGGGCAACTGAGAGGGCTCTATGATCTGAAAATGGAGGCGATCACTGATGACCAAAGCAATTAATCCTTCACGAATGACTTTCCGTATCTCCTTTGGTCATGATGCCGATACTGGCGAGATTAACCCGAATACTGGAACGCCAATTCAACAATTTTCAGCAGATTTCAGCTGTTGGGCGGGCCAGTGGTCGTTGAATGTGCAACAGCAATTAACCATAGCCGGAGCTGGGATCACTAATGCAGTGGTCTTTTTTATTCGCCATAATCCGGCCGTTAACGAGACGCTGCAAGTTCAGCGTGGATCGGATCTGTACAAGATTGACAGTATTGCGGCGGATGACGGCTTACAAAATGAGGGATTTGACCTAATCACGTGCCATCGGGTGGTGACTAAGCATGGCTAGTTTAGATGAGCAATTGCAGCATTACTTTTCACAAGTTAAAAAGAAGGTGCCAAATAAAGCACAGCAACAAGTGATTACTAAGGCTGGCGCTGATCAACTACGGGATAGTTATTTTCAGGCTACCAAGTCTAAACATTATCGTTATGGCCGGAACACGAGCCATGTTAAGCATTTAGCGGACGCGGTAGTTGCTGACGATCACGATGTAGATGGATATGCGACGGGAAGTTCAACGGTAGGATTTGAGAAGGATCCAATTAATCATGCCAGAATCGCGTTATTTCTTAATAATGGAACGGTGCATATTAAAGGCGACCATTTTATCGATACAGCCATTCAGTCAAGCAAAGATAAGGTTTTAGCTGCTGAATATGTCAAGTACAAGGCACTGACGGGTGGTGATCCTCATTAAACTTCCGGTTACTCAAGTTTACGAGATTATCAAAGCAAATAAGCCCTCCTGGATAGATGGTTTATATCCAGAAAACATACCGAATGTTGTTGATAAAAGTGGTTCAAAGACGCTAGTGCTAATTACTAGTGTTACTGAGCCACTCTCTGGATATAAAAACGATACTTTTTCTGAGCTTAACGCGTCAATTCAAGTGCAAATTTTCTTTTCTAAAACAGTTGCGATCAATGTACTAGACGCACAGCTGGAACTGATGAACTTACTTGATGATAATGGGTGGATTATCGCTACTCGATACCCCAACGTAGTTGATCCAGATACTGAACAAGTCACAGCCACATTTTCCGTATTTAAAAAAATAAAAATAAAAAGAGGTAATTAATTAATGAGTACACATGGTGTTAAAGACGTCACCTTTGGATTAATTGATTCAACAGGTGCCATTATTACAGACGCTACAAAGGGGATTTCTGCCACTGGTATCTACTTGGTAGATGGGGACGCAGAAGGTGCTACCCAAGCTAACGTAACCGGATTGGAAGCTGCTGGTACAATCGGTTATGCCAATGACGGCCCTAAGCGGGTATCGAACGGTTCAATGGAACCCCAAGTTGCTTTGGAATTCTTGGATATCAACTTTGATATTTTGCAAAAATTAAAGGGATTCGTTAACGATGGTAAAGGTGGCTGGACACGTCAACTACCTAAGCCTCACGTTGCGATGTTAGTACATTCCCGGTCGTATGGTGGTGTGGATATTTATGAAGGTTTTGCCAACGGCCAACTAATTGAAGCTGGTATGAACCACGGTACCGACAACAACAATGAAACCGATGCTAATACCACACTGACTTACCAAGCATTGGACCCATTGAAGGCTGATGTATTTGGTGGCCAACCATACAAGATCTGGACTAGCGCTGATGAAGGCTTCGACGAAGCGACAATGATGGCCGAGGTATTTGGCGGCTATAAAGCGGCGAGTAGCAGCCCAACCAGTAGCAGCCCAACCAACGGTTAAACCAACTGATAATGGGGCACCGACTGATCAAACAAGTGGTCAGCCCTCTAGTGCTTCAGAAAATTCCACAAACAAATAATGATTAAAGCCACCCTTAATTCAGGTGGCTTTTCTTATACATAGCTGGTGTTTAACCAGCAATAAAAATGTTAGGAGTACAAACATGAAAATTAACATTGCAAAATTAGGCTTAAAGAAAAAAACAGCAGAAGTAAAAACCACGGTAAAGGTTGTCAATGAAGCTACTAATCTTCAAATTCTGATGTTGAAGATGGACAAGATGCAATTGGATTCAGATGCTGACCCATTAACAGTTATGGAACAATCACAACAAGCGGTTACCGCCATGACTAGCTTCCTTCAAGCCGTTTTAAAGTTGTCCGAAAAGGACTTAGATACGGTAATGAATGCCGTCACTATGGAAGAATTGTCAGATTTTATCAGTTATGTATTGGCACGTATTCAAGGATTAACTGATGAACAATGGCAACAAACACTCAAGGAAAATGAGGAAGAAGACCCAAAAAAGTAATGGGCCGTCTCAACGTTCTAATTCATGACTTAGAAGATGCCCAAGAAGACCAAGCCTACTTTAAGCAACAGATGATGGCTAATTCTGGGGTACTTCCTTCACAATTGGACGGAGAAGACTATTACGAACTGATCAGAATTAACCAAGCAAAGCCTAAAGATAAACGTGCTGAAGACCCTATGGCAATGGTAAATAGACTAAGAGGAGGCAATTAATAAATGGCAAAAGTATCGAACACAATGGCAACCGAAGTTAAGCTAGATACTGTCTCAGCGGCCTCTAGTCTGAAAACTCTGAACAACGCTATTAAAGCAACCACTAACGAATGGAAGGCTAATGAGATTAGTTTGAAGTCTGCAAAGGACAGTCTGGGCGCAGCACAAGCTAAATACGAAGGCCTTGGCAAGACCATGCAAGCTTTGCAAGCCAAAATTGATAAGTTGAAAGAGCGTCAAGCGAGCCTTGATACTTCAACGACTAAAGGCAGTGATAACTATGCTCGGCTTTCTAAGGATTTAGCTAATGCTGAGAATAAGATGGCGTCCTTAACTGCCCAACAAGGCCGTGCCAAAAAATCAGTAGACTATTATCAATCTGGTTTGTCTGACTTGCAAGAACGGTACAAGTCAATCACGTCAGTCTCCAAGTCTTATGTAGAAGCTTTAGAGAATCAAGGAAATAAAGCTCAAGCTGGTAGGGCTAAGCTTAATGGATTGCGGGAGTCCTACCGGAACCTTTCGGATCAGTTGAAAATCCAGCAAACTGAGTTAGCCAAGCTTAAGACTAGTTCTGGTGGGGCCAGCGAAGCTTACAATAAGCAACTTGTTCGGGTTAATCAAACAACTGCCTCAATGGCTAAACAGAAAACTGAGATCGGCCGATTAGCCGGTAAGTATGGCACCATGAGTAGTAGTATGGCTAAGATGTCAGATGGGGCGGCCAAAGCTAGACACAGGATTGCGAATATTGGTCAAGCATTTAAAGGCGCCGCAATTACGGCCGCAGCCGGTTTGACTAGTTTGGGTGCTGCGACGATTGCTGGTGCCAAAAAGGCCACAAATTTAAACAAGGTGTACCAGGTCAATCAAAATTTGTTAGTTACTTCTGGTGAGAAAGCACGTCAGGCTATTTCCCAAGTCTCTAAGATGCAACGAGATGGCGCCAAGTATTCCGTTAAGTATGGGGTAGCACAGCAAGAAATCGCAGAGCAATATCAAGACCTGATAAAACGAGGACATACTGGTGCTGAGACTATTGCTGTTATGAAGTCAGAATTACAAGCTTCCGTGGCTTCCGGAGACGACTTTAAAGATGTCATTAAGGTTTCTTCACAGGCAATTGAAGCCTTCGGCATGAAGACCAATAACACGGCTAAAATGGTGAAAAATACCAAACGAGTGGTTAATGACTTGGCATATGCTTCGGATGTTACCGCGACTGATTTTCACAGTTTGGGAAAAGGTATGGAGTACGTTGGTGACTCAGCTAATAACGCTGGATTCTCAATTGAACAAACTTCCGCCGCCTTAGGCGAGTTGTCTAACCATGGTATGGAAGCGGATAAGGCAGGTACTGGTCTACGTAAGACAATTACTAGCCTGGCTTCACCAACGAACACGGCCATGGGTGCCTTAAAAGAGATTGGCATTAAGTCTACCAAAATTTTCCAAGATGCCAAAGGCAACTTCAAGTCTCTACCAGCAATCTTCAAAATTATCGAAGATCATACCAAGAAGCTTGGTGGTGCTGATAAAGCAGATGTCTTTAAGCGAATTTTCGGCCAAACCGGTATGCAGGCGGCTCAGGTACTTGCTAAGTACGATGGATCACTGAAAAAGTTAACCGATGAAGTTACCAATGCGGGTAAAAAAGGTGAGTACGTCCAAAAATTGGCCAATAAGAACTCGAATAACGCCAAGATGAACGTAGAGCGATTCAAGATGGCTGGCCAACAGCTAGAAATTATGATGGGTTCTAAGCTTTTACCTGTCATTACTCGATCGGCTCAAGATATGACTAAAGCCTTCAATAATAAGGATACCCAGAAGGGACTTACTTGGTTAATTGGTGGCGTAGCTAAACTCGCCAGTGGGCTTCTTAAGATTATCGAGTTCACCTCAAAGCATACGAAAACTATTGCCGCCTTCGGAATTGCTTTAGGTTCAGTGCTAGCCGTATCAAAGATCGCTCGATTTATCGCTGCGACTACTGATGCAATTGATGTTATTAAGAATTTCACCATAGTTCAGAAAGCGTTGAACAGTGCCTTCCTGACCAACCCAATTGTGCTTGCAGTGGCAGCAATCGTAGCACTGGGAGTGGCCTTCTATGAAGCTTATAAACATATTAAGCCGTTCCGAGATGCCGTTAATGGCATTGCTTCTACAATTGGCAAATGGGCCAAGGGAACTTTTAAGGCCGCTGAGAAAGCTTTATCTTCATTTGGCAAGACAATTAAAAATGTCATGAAGGGAATTGGCGAGCTCTTTACCGGTAAACTTGGTTGGGAACAAGCGATTAGTCATGCGATTGGCAAGATGACCAGTTCAGCTAAGAGGGCATTCAAACCAGTTTCCAATGTATTCAAGTCATTTATCAATGGTGTTAAAGCTATATTTAAGGGATTTGGTAAGATACTTGGGATAATTCTGATAGCTCCGCTTGCATTAGAAGTAGGAATTGCCATCAAGACTTGGCAGAAAATTAAGAAACCAGTTATGTCAGTTGTTAATGCCATTAAATCTGGTGTATCTAAAGGTTTCAAAGCGGTATCCAAAGCAGTATCCAGTATCTGGAAAGGGATTACCTCAAGTACCAAGAAAGCTTGGAACTTGGTTTACAAGTATGTAATTAGCCCAGTAATCAAGGTGCATAAAGCGGTTACTAAGTACATTGTTAAAGCAACTGTAAAAGCTATCTCTACTGCTTGGAAGACTATTAAGTCATTAACTCACAATGCTTGGTTGTTGATTCAAAAGTATATCGTAAAGCCAGTTGAGTATATCTGGAAAATCATTAAGAAATACATTATCAAAAACTTTGTGAGAGGTATTACCAAGACTTGGAATACCATCAAGGACTTAACTCACGATGCTTGGTTGCTCATTAAGAAGTACACGGTAAATCCAGTTATATCTGCTTACAAGACTGTATCTAAGTGGATTAACAAGCTGTTAAACACCATTACCCATGTTTTAGGTAGCATTAAGAAAGTATGGAATGGTATCTGGAACAGCATTAGTAATACCTTCAAGGGAATCTGGAAGAACATTAAGTCCATTGCCCAAGATGGTATTAATGATGTTATCAGAATTTTAGATACAGGTATCGATGGCATTGATTCGGTTATCCATGCCTTTGGTGGCAAGAAGAAAGCCATTGGAACCATTTCTAAGGTTCATTTAGCCACTGGTACTGGGGCAATCTCTGGTAACCGTAAGGCAATCACTAAGCCTACCATGGCGGTACTTAACGATGGCAATGATTCCCCTGAGACAGGTAATAAAGAGGCTGTATTCCTTCCTAACGGGCAATCCGGAATTGTACAAGGTAGAAATACCCAAGCCATGTTACCAGCCGGTACAGAGGTGTTAAATGCCTCTGAGACCAAGCTATTCATGGGTATGCAAGGGATTACCCACTTTGCTAAAGGTAGTAGCAACTGGTTCGGCAATATCATGAGTGGTATCGGCTCAGGTATCGGTGGTGTATCTGGCTGGTTAGTCAAGAAGGCAACCGGATTGAAAAAGTTCTTCACCACTGCTGAGAAGATTATTGCCCACCCAATTAAGAGTCTGGACTCAATGTTCAATTACACTAAGGCCGGTGCTGGCGTTGTTGAGGACATTACTAAAGGTATGTTCAACAATGTTAAGAAACAAGCTGGTAACTGGTGGAGTTCCCTTTGGTCAATGGTTGATTTAGACGGAGGTTCTGCTGGTGGTGGTAACTGGCGGCACAATCCTGGACTATCTGAGACCAATGGCTTTGGGGCTTCTCGTAGCTTTGGTAGCCATGATGGTGTTGACTTCTCAGGACCTCTTGGTTCAGCTATTAGAGCGGTCCATGGTGGGAAGGTTACTCACGTTGGACGTCCATTGTACGGCTGGCCTTACAGTCAATTAGGCGATGTTATCACAGTTGCCTCCAAAGATGGATGGCAAGAAATCTACCAAGAATTTGGCGGAATGAATAACGTCAAGGTTTCAACTGGTGATGTTATCAAGACTGGACAAAAGATTGCTACCCTTGGCCGTTTAAACGGTGCTGGTAGTGGCTCACACGTTCATATTGGGGTATCTCATGGTTCTCTATGGGACCACGGAGGTTCCTCAACCAGAGGCTGGTACGATGTAACTAAGATGCACGGTTCTTCTGATAGTTCTCCTAAGTCTAGTAAGCAATCCGGCAACATCAAAGGGATTAAATCCCAAGTTGGTTCAGGATTCTTCAAATTTATGGAAAAACTAGCCAACATGTTTAACAGTAATGGTTCAGATAGTGGAAGTTCAGCTAAGCCTACTGGTAGTCATCTGCACTGGCTAGAACAAGCTGGTATTCCAGCATCTCAATATTCGGCTTATAACTACATTATTTCTCATGAATCAGGTTGGAATCCTAAAGCTACCAACTCTGGTAGTGGTGCTTATGGATTGCCACAAGCATTGCCAGGAAGCAAAATGGCAAGTGCTGGTTCAGACTGGAAAACCAACCCAATCACCCAGATTAAATGGATGAAGAAATATGTTGGCCGGTATGGTGGCATTGAAGGAGCACAAAAGTTCTGGGAAAGTCATCACTGGTACGCTAACGGTGGTATTAGCCGATTTGAAAAGTTAGCACATATCTCAGAAGGTAACAAGACTGAGTCAATCGTGCCTTGGGATATTACTAAACGTGCCCGAGCATATCAGATTATGGATTCAACCATGAAAGAGTTTGCTAAGACGGATAAGCCACAACAATCCACTACTCAATCAACTCAATCAACTGATTTATCTGAACTGATTAAGCAAGGAAAAGAGATTATCGGATTGATGGCTGAATTAATCTCTGGGCAACAGAATCCTGTACCTGCTGTTGTATCTGATAAGGCTATTTACAATGGATACAACCGAATGAGTACAAAAACAAAGTTAAGTAAAAATTTAGGAAGGGGTTACACTAATGGCATTCAATGATGTTAATACCTTTGATTATGCCTTTGATGAGAATGGTAACGGTGGTTTCAATTCCGACAAGGATTTGGAAGTTCTGGTTAACCATGTATCAAAGCCAATTGCCCCAACGATAACCGAATCATTCCAAGACGTTCCCGGTAGATATGGGGGCGTTTTTTTAGGCAATAGTTACGGGGAAAAGCAGATAGATATTCCGATTACAATGTATCCCACTGATCGAGACGATTACAACCGGATTATTACCAATCTATCGAAGGCCCTCATTAACACGCATGATGACGCTGATACTCAATACCCGTTACGGTTCAACGACCAACCAGATGTGGTTTATTATGGTCACTTTACAGCCATTCCTACCCCAACCTTCATTAATGAAGGGGTACAGGACTGTACAACTACACTAACCTTCATGCTGGCTGACCCACGAGGATTCTTGCCTCAACGGGATATTAAGATTACCAGTAACGAGCAGGTTATCAGCCCGGCTGGTAACACTGCTGTTCAACCAGTTATCCATATTATCCCCAAAACTGACCTGTACTACTTCGGTTACACCTTGGGAGACCAATATGTGGCAGTTGGTTACCATGTTGACGATGGTTCAACGGTTACTGATGCTGATGGCAATGTCACTAGCTTAACGCCTCACCAAGAATTACAAGTACACGACCCTTGTAACTCAATGAGCACGTGGTTTCAGGCTGGTACCGATACCCAAGCAATTAAGGTATATCGTGGGGAAAATGATGGTAAAGCAACCGCTACAGCCTCAGCATTAATGGTCGCCAAGGATAGTAAAGGCCATTACAACTGGGGTACAGTCGGTAAGCACAAGGACTTCTACGGACCTGTTATTATTCACCAAGGTATTCCAAAGATTAGCAATTACTGGAAAGTATCCATGAGATTCCACCATATCAAAAGAATGAAAAATGAACGGGCCATGGGTAAGGTTGAAGGTTATCTGCTGGATTCTAATGGCAATGTATGTGGACGGATGGGTATTACCGATTATGCACAAGGCCGGTACCCTCGCGGTTACATTCAACTGGGTAGTTCCTTTAATGCTACCAAAGACAAGGGCAAGTACCTCACCCTTTTGTACAACGAGGGTGGCCGTAAGAATAATGGTAAAAATCATCATGATGTACGGGTCCACTTAACCAAGACGGTGAAGGTTAAGGTTAAGTCCAAAGCTAAGCACAAAGCTAAATCAGCCAGGATGTATCAAAACACCATTAAGCGGGAAGCCTTCAAGGCCAAAGCTAAGAAGAAAAATAAGAAGAGAAGGAAAAAGGCAACTAAGAAGGTTACCAAGAGGAAGTCTGGGGGTAAGAGGAAGTCTACTAAGGTTTCTAAGCCCAAAGTTAGGACTAAATCAAAAACCATTAAGACTTATGTCATGGAAACAACGTACATGAACCAGGACGCTTACTCTAACTTCTTCGGTGAGTTCTCATTGGAGCGCCAAAAGAAGACCATTGGTGGCAAGGTGTATGACAACTGGGTGGCTGAGATTAACGAGTTCAATCCTAAGACTGGGGTTGTTTACTCAAAAAATACTGAGGGTAAAGTTCACATCCATACTGAAAAGTTAGACAAGTCGGGCAAGTTTGGATTTGCTTTAGCTAACGTAGCCGCAACATTCATGAAGCATGATATTAAGGAAGACTTGGTTAAACCACCAGTTGGATATTATTCTGACTTTGAGACTTTGACTGACCTTAAAATATACACTTCTGATGGTAGTGATGACCCCGATGATATTCCTCATGTAATTGCCCACGCTGGTGAAGAAATCATCATAGATTCAGCTGATAACACGGTAACAGTTGCTGGTAGAAATGCTGATAAATATGTCTCATGGCTATCTACATTCCCGTCAATTGAAGGTGATGTCAGCCAAGAGATGCACTTTACTCCTGACCCAGCCAATGCAGATATAACTTTGGAATACAAACCAGCGATTAAATAGAAAGGAGTTAAGACGTGTGTACGTCATTCTTGATAAGAACCTCAAACGGGTCGCCACCTTAGATGAGGCGACTGATACGAATATCTTTTGGGGGGAGACCATTCAGCAACAACTTGCCGATGATAATTCTTCAAACGACAGCATTGCCGAAGCCAGTCTAGCTAATACCTCTGACCCAAACGCTAACAGCAAGTCATGGAATGATACCTTCACTGGTCTCACCATGGTAGCAGATAGTCCAGCGGCTCAGTATCTGAAAGTAGGCAATCACTTAGCGGCTTACGACCAAGCCAATGACCGCTGGCGGGTTTACCGGATATATACCGTTGATGAGACCATGGACAATACCTCTGGAACTAACCTCATCTCAGCTGATGCCATTAACCTCTTAATCTGGCGATTAGGGAAGACAATTCCCACCAAGAAAGAGATTAAAGAGTGTACCCTACCAGCGGCTATGAACTGGATTATTGCTGGCACTGGAATAACGCTGATTGATAATGCGACTTCTGGACTTCTTTCAGATTTTTCCATTGATGGGGGGTCATCTTCTCAAACTTTACTTCAGACGATTCTGACTACTTATGATTGTGAAGCTGATGGGTACGTAAAATTAGATAGTTCTGGGATTGTTACAGATACCATTCTGGAATTATCCGACCAACGGGGACAGAATACCGGTCGAAGAATCACTTACGGTGATAACATGCTGTCCATTAAGCGAGAGACGGTCGATACTACCCTTATTACCAAGCTGTACGTCTATGGTTCCGGTGGAGCTTCAATTAGTACCGCCAAAGGTAATGGTGGTCGTAACTTTGTCACTGATGCCTCTGCTAACGCCTTGTACAACAACGATGCCAATACTTGGCTGGAAGGTAGTATTACCAGTTCGACTGTCAGTGAACCCGATGCCTTACTATCGCTGGGATTGAAGACGTTACGACTGTATAATCACCCGCGGGTCAATTATTCCGTAGATGTAACCAGCGATTTTGATGCCCAATTAGGCGATACCATTAAGGTAATTGACCTGACGATGACCCCAGTATTAACTTTGCAAGCCAGAGTAATCCAACGGACAACTTCTGAGAGTGACCCAACTCAAAATAAGGTAGTCATCGGGGAGTTCTCAACGGTTACAGTCGTGACTCCCAATTTCATTAAAAACATGGAACAGCGGTGGAATGACCACGTAAAAAAGCTGTTTGAAGATGCCAAAAAGAACCAAAATGCTGCTAGTATCAGCTTAATAACCCCACTGGGTCAATCATGGACGAATACTGACACCAGTAAGCGAGTCATTGCCCGATTGTTCATTGAGGGTGAGAATGTTACGTCCTTCTTGTCAGCCGCGGCTTTCAATTGGGAGTATATCCAACAAGATGGTACCCATAATTTAACTTGGGAGAGTCAGCACTCAAAAGATGGCTATGAAGTCACCATTACCCCACCATTTGTCGGATCATTAGTGGTATCAATTGATGACGCCTTCGTGAAGGATGAGTCTGAGATGTGGATAGACACTGGTACTAATGCTGATGGAACTTTCAAGAAGTTGTGGGAGACTACCGACGGTAACCCTGATGAGTTTGGCAATAATCACGTTGGGGCATTGCAATTCTCTTACAAAATGAGTAATGGTGAGGTACTTGCCAGCTACGCGTACAAAGGAAAGCAAAATCAGTCCAATCTAAGTGATTGCCAATACCTACATTGGAGTGCTGATGGCAAGTTAATTAATTCCATGATCGTTCAAGGAGGTCAACATGGCTCTTCCTTTGGCTACGATGAAACCAACAACCTTATCTACTCTCAGATTAAGGATTTAAGTGGTGGCAAGAATTGGCTGGCAACCTTCCCATACACCCCTCATGCCGTGATTACCAGTGGTTCCAGTGGGGTAACAAAATGGTGTGAGATGGAAACGTACGTGAGACCTAACGTTGACCTTACCAATGGATTATGGATTGGTAGTCAGATGGATGGCACGGTAGAAGTATGTAACATCTCGGATTTGAAAGCTGGTCATTATTCCCCAACTATTCGCTTCAAATTGCAAGACTTCGGTTGGAATCCAGTACCAAGTGGGGTTACCAATAATGGAAAATACAACACGATACAAGCCAATTCAATTGCCTATCCATATGCCTTCTTTACAGCAGGGGACGTCAACAACAAGGATGACCGACTAGTAATGTGCATTAACCTCATTACCCAGTCAGTCATTTTTAATTACCAGATTGAACCTTCACAAGATATTCAGCTGACTGTACCGATTGAATACGGTGGCCACTTTGAACCAGAAGGGATTTATCCTGACTTAGCTCATGACCAGCTAATGATTGGCTTCAACGTCAGCGAGTACCGAGACGCGGCTCATAACGTCATGATTAGCCATTCTGGCCTATGGTCAATCCCAATTGGTATCCGTGATGATAGCAAGGACTTAGCTGTCACTTACCCCGCTGAAGATGAAGGGGAAAACTCCGAGGTAGAAGAACCAGTGGTAATCCCTGATGATACTGACGACTCAGATAGTGCCAGTGATGACGATTCTGATTTTAACATTGATGACGGTTCAACATTCAAGGAGGTGGTTGAAGGATGATTATAGCAACTGGTTCAGTTGATATTAACGAAGCCACCAAGATAGCTCAATTGGCTTCAACGAATGCTTCAGACTTAGCCGATAAGATTAAAAACATCAAAACTTCCCTTGATGGAACGATTACCGAATCAACTAGTACACCATTTGATGATGGCAAGCAACATAATGACGGCGATATGTGGGTGGTTATGAGTGGCAATTCTGCTACATCAATGTACTTTTATTCTGGTGGTAGTTGGACGCTTAAGAAGTGGGACGTAACTAGCTTGGCGGTTGAGTACCTGTCAGCCTTATCAGCCAACTTAGGTAACGTTCAAGCTGGGAATATCAATGGTGTCAACATATCTGGAAGTACCATCAATGGTGGCACGATTACTGGTAGTTCTATTGACCAAGACTTTACCTCATCTAGCGGTACCCATTACCAGTTATGGGCGGATTACAACGGTTTCCATTATCGGGTTACAGAAACGGGAAATACAAAGGATATGTTAATGACTTCAGACGGATTTACCGTTAATGGTGATGGAAACTCGTCAACCATTTCTGGTAATGCCATTTATGCTCCCTGGGTGTCAGGTAATACGGTACAGGGTAACGGATTATCTATTAGTGGACACACCATAGCCTGTGCGGATAGTGGTGCATTATACCTTGAGCGTAATACTGGCGGGGGAAACATGGCCGATATCCATGCCGCTAGTGTTTATTCCAACGGTACAAAGTTGAAGTCCGCCTTATCTGCTAAACGAGATGTATCTGAGTATTCCCCAGATGAAGCCTTATCAGCTGTCATGAACACCGATGTTAAAAAATGGAAGTACAAGGATTCCGATAACTCCGCTGACTCCCAGCATATTGGCCCAATCATTGATGACATTAATGAGGTTGGTAAAAAGTCTGCAAGTATTGACAATAACATGATTAGCACTGATGAAAAAGGCAATTACTATTTGAACGAGTCCAATACCATTTCAATTCTTCTTGCGGCTTTGAAGAAGTCCAATCAACGAATTGATGAACTCAGCTACCGAATCGCACAATTAGAAAGGAAGAACGTTCAATGATTACAAGCTTAGACGTTAAGCAGAACAGCGATAACACCACTCACGTTACCTACACGGTCGTTTTTAGTGGTACCAATCACCAAGCCTACGGTAACTTTGATGCAACGGCTGATGAAGCTTCTACAGCCTTCTCTGGGTCAACCAAGGAAGATATGTGGGCTGGATTCAAGAAGTTGGTACTAACCCGGTTAAAAACTGAAGCTACGAATGCCCTAGGAGGCGGTATTAGTGAGTAAAGAACTTTACTTTACCGATGGTAACAATGAGGTTAAATACCTCGATACCACAGCATCGTTCAATCTGGCGATTACCCAAGATGGTTCAGCATTCGACTTAACTAATGCCACGGCCATTGATGTTAAGGTGGCCAACGATACCGGTTATGTATTCGATAAGTCGATTGATATGACTACAATTAAGCAACCATTGGCTGGTCTGATTACCATGCCAGTTGATGCCGAAGTTATGAATGCCTTAGTACCCGATGATTACACGATTGAGGTGTGGGTAACCTTATCCAGCCTGATTACCCCGGGTAGCCAAGAGGGATTAACCGATACTGGTTCAACCACGACTACTGCTACCCCAACGACTACGTACAATGCCATCTTCCCAAGTGATGACCCACAAGGATTTACGATTACTGAAAATGTTATGAGTGATTCTGGGGATGTTATCCCAGTTATGAGTTTTGACGAGTTTCAGCAGGAGTTCGACCAGCTTAAAACTGACTTAACTAACAAAGTCGCCACATTGCAAGGTCCCAAAGGTGACCCTGGTGAAGGACTTGACATTAAGGGACAAGTTACTTCAGTTTCTGCATTACCAACCACTGCAACCGAAGGTGATGGTTATTTAGTTAACGAGGAACTTTACGTTTATACTAGTGGAGCATGGAAAGATTGTGGTCCAATTCAAGGCCCTCAAGGAATTCAAGGAAAAACTGGTACGGGCGTTTCATCAACGACTATTCAATATCAAATTTCAAATAGTGCAACAACAGCACCAACTGGAGCTTGGTCAAATAGTCTAATTGCAACTACGCAAGTTAATCCATTTTTATGGACGCAAGTGACCTTAAATTATGATGATGGAACTTCAAAGTCATTTTATCTTGTATCCTCAAAGGGTGATAAGGGTGACACTGGTGCAACAGGTGATACTGGTCCAGTTGGCCCACCAGGTCCTGTTGGTGCTGGGTTAGTTGTTAAAGGCACAGTAAGTAATGAATCTCAATTACCAATAACTGGTAATCAAGAAGGGTACTGTTATTTTGTTGGTACTGATTTATATGTTTGGGATTCTGGAACATGGAAAAATTGTGGTAGTGTAAGTCCTGATTTAAGCAATTACGTAACTGTTACTGATTTAAACAATGGACTTAGCTCAAAAGTTAACGTTTCAGATATGCGTAAACCAGCTAGCGATGTAGCGGGAATTGAAGAAGTTAACGCCAAGCAAAATAAAATTGGCTACACACCGGCTGATGATTCCAAAGTTGTTCATACTACCGATACATCAAATTGGCAAAAGCAGGCAATGTTTAATCCCGGAGATTACGTAACAGATGCAACTAATTCAACTACAGATTTTGCCAAATTGCTGAGAAGTAAATATAATAAACCCGGCGTAGTATATATACGTGACAACACGTCATTCGTTGATGCCGTCGCCATTTGTGAAGGAAATGGTTGGTGGCATGCATATGGGCCTGACGCACACGGCAATTTTATTCACAGAAGAATACGGGAATCTGATGATACTGGGTGGGTTATTAATGCTGACGATTCCAAAGTTGCCCACCTATCTGGTGCTAACAATTTTGACACTGTTCCAACTGTTAACAATAATCCGCTATTACTAGCAAGTAGCTTGCCAAGTGACCTAGCACGAACGGGTTCAAATCAAGAGTTTACGGGTAAAAATACTTTTGACGTTGCACCAATTGATAAGACAACAGGTAACCCATATATCACTAAAGACGGTGTACCAGCAGTTCCATCAACACTTGCAGATACGACTAAGGATGCCAATTTTACAGGAAAACTTCAAAAGTCTGGTATTGACGTGGCAACTAAGTCTGATGTTACAACTGCCGTTAATACGGCTACTGCAAACATGGTTGACTCCAGCAAGTCTACTAACTTTACTGCAGGATTGAAGTCAGGAGGTGTCGATGTCGCAACCGCGGCTGATTTAAAAAGCGTTGAAGCAAGTGCTTGGCGTCAGCTAGATAATAAATATATTTCAGGTGACAAGTTTACTGTATCCTCAGACACCATTATTTTGTATAGAATAGATGAAGGCAACAAAAGATTATATCTACAAGGCACAGTTGCAGGTAGGGGTGACGTAGTTTTGGTAACAATTGCCCTTACTAGCATTGTCAAAACTGTTTTAACTGCATCTGGTAAATATCTAGGCTATAATGATAGTTCTACTTATACTACTGCATATACCTATGGTAGTTTATCCAATTTTACTTCTACCGAGGGGATATTCATGAGGACTACTTCTGAAGGAAAAGCAGTGATAATAGGGTCTTCATACATTACCTATGACGAACTGGTATAGACAAGATTAGCAAAACATTCACCATATGGTTTAGATAATCTGACATTAAGTATTGAGAAATTTAAGGATAAAAAAAGATGCCAATTTATTATGTAAAACCAAATTCATATAACCAATTTTCATAAACGGAGTTAGTGGAGTTAGTTTAGAAAGGAACGATTACATGTTTATTTATATCAAATATGATACAGATGGTTTCATCACGGCGTACCAGAACACTGAGGCAGACGGGTACACGAAGGTATTCATAATCGATTCATGGATTACCCAGTTTGCCCAGCATTCCGACAAATTCCGATATGACACGGATAAAAAGGTTGTACTCAATCCGGGTAACTTGCCAGAAGTATCCCTTGATGAGTTGAATACCAAGTATTCTGATGTGCTGAAGACTAGTCAGGAAGCAGTTAACTCAGCCACTACCTTAGCCCAGCAACAGACGGTATCCACAAAGAGTATCAACCAGTTACAGAAGTCAATTACAGAACTTGCACTCAGTCAATCAGCAAAGGGGACGGCATAATATGGTTCAAATTTTTACATGGGCATATCAAGATTGGAAGACAATTACCAAGGAAACATTAGCAACAGTCGTTGGATTACCGGATGGGATTACCGCTGATGATTACAAGGCTATCACCGGCGAAGCATATGTAGCACCAACCACGCAAGCAACGACCACAAGCACCACTAACTAGCTTCTACTCAGCCAGTTAGTCAGTGCTTTTAATTTACCCAAAATTGGAGGAATATTATGTTCAAAGAAATCACAGATGTGTTCAATTGGCTTAATAATGCTGGGGTATTCGCCTTCTTAATGGTGTTAATTCCCGCCGTGTACAAGTTGATAAAACCACTCTTAACTCACAAGGTACAGACTGAAAAGAATATCCATGTCAAGCAAGGATTAGAAGTGGGATTAAACTTGGCGAATACGATTGTTCCGGAAATGGCGGTTATGGCTGGCTTATCATTATCTGACCGTAAGAAGGAATCAATCCGCTTCGTCAACGCTCAATTAACGGCCAATGGCTTTGATTTAGATGTTCAAACTATCTCAGGATTGGTTGAGAAGGCTTACCAAGCATACAAGGTAGCCGGTGGGGATAATCATGCCCCAGTAGTTACACCAGCACCAACGGAGGTCATGACCCCATCAGAAGGGACTGACGACAATGACTAAGAAAATTGTTGACCTATCATCGTACCAATCCGATTCCTTGGCTTACCTGAAGCAACTCAAAAAGTGGGGCGCTGATGGGATTATGGTCAAGTTGACTGAAGGCACTGGTTATCTCAGTCCCAAGGCTGGCAATCAGATTGCTAATGGATTCAAAGTATTCGATACCGTCGGGGTTTACCACTTCTTCCATGGTCGGGGAACGGCTGAAGCTCAATACTTTCTGGCTTGGGTGAAGAAGATGGGCTTAGATAAGTCCACGGTATTAGCCATCGATGTTGAAGCACCCGACTTACCCTATTCCACAACCAGCCAGGTTAACGTATTCCTTCGGTATCTGATTAGTCACGGGTACAAGAACGTTATCACTTACGGTTCAGGTAGCTGGTTCAATGCTGGCCGGATCAATCGTTCCCAACTGGTAGATAAAGCAATCTGGGTGGCGGCTTATGGTGTCGGTCAACCGGGGGTAGCTAATGCCAACGCTTGGCAATACACCGACAACTGGCACGGGGTAGATTGCAGTTATGATTTCGATGGTAAGCTGTCTGGTAAAGTTACCAAGGTAACCCATAAGAAAGCCTCATACTGGTCTGAAAATGGTTTGTATGAAGTGGTTACCAATCAGGTTAACGTATATGGTAAGCCAGCCCTAGACAAGGCTAATAAGCGCCGTATTCACTTCTCCAAGGGCAGTACCATTTATGGTAAGGCCGTCAAGTACGGTAAGGTGTACCGGATTAAGACTGACGTTGGTTACATCTCAGCTAATAAGGACTATGTAAAGCTGGTCAGAAAGTCGGGTGGTAAGTAATGACCTTTGATCGTTGGATCGAATTAATCACCTTGGCTTTGGCTGTAGTTGCAGGTATCTATGCGGCTTTGATGGTTGTCATGAAGCCTTTTACGGATCGGCTGCAAGAAATTGCTCAAAGTATGAAGGATAGTAGCCAGCGGATTGAGCGTCTGTTTGATTCGCAAAATACGCTGCGTGAAGATTTCATCACTAGCAGAAGCGAGCACAAAGTTATCAACAAACGCTTAGACAACGTTGAAGGCGATGTACGTGAACTGAAAAGTAAATAGTGCTAGGATTAAATTAATCCTCCAAAGTCGACACAACCAAAAAGCCACTCATCTCATCACGAGGTGGGTGGCTTTTTTGCGTGCATTCTGCTTCATTTAAACGGACAAGTATACGTCTAAAAGTTGAACGTGTTGTCTGAGCGCGCGTGATTATTTATTTTTTACGCGTACATCACGTTTTTCTAAAGAATCAATTTGAAATTCTAATTCTTTACGTTCGTCTGAAGTCAAAGATTCAATATAAACAGATAAAGCTACTTCAATAGCTGCCTTTTGATTGTCACTATACCCTAATACAGCCATTGCTTGCAATTTGTTTCTAATGTGGTTGTTGATTTTTAGGTTTGTGTCAAAAGTAACCGAAGCAACTTGATTTTGTGGGGTTTTAATTCCTTTATTTGAATTTGAAAAATCCGAAATTTCAGCCTGCTTATCTGGCTTAATTGGGTTGCGGTTAGACCGAATCAATTTATTAGCCATTTTCAATTGCCTCCATTCTTTTTAGCATCTCGTCAGTTACGTCTTTGTATACTTTGAATACACGCCTATCAAACTGAGTATTGAAAGTAATACCAGTTATTCCATAACGCTTGATCCTCTGCATCGAGTGAATTTTATGTTTAAAAATGTTTTCAGTTCCAAACTGATTAATAGCATTTTGAATAGTTGCTTCATCTACAGGAGCTCCGGCTTGCAATAGAACAGCCAATATACCAACGATTTCCAAACGGGGAGCCTTGTAGGTATCAATAACTTGTTCCTGGATATACTCTATAAATGCTTGAGCTCCCTCAAAACTATGTTCATGAGTTTGCATAACAATTACACAATAATCGCTGGCATACAATGCTGAATCGGTGATTAACGAGATAGTAGGCGGCGTATCTATGATGACATAATCATATTTATCTTTAATAGGCTTGATAAGATTACTGAATTCTTTGACGCGTTCATTATAGTCTTTGATTTTTTCCATATAGCGTGGGAAAAGAGCAAAGTCAGGTGCGGAAGCTAGGATATCGAAGTTTTCTTTTATATGTATTAAAGATTGAGTTAAATCGCCATCTTCAATACTAGCCATGAGAGATTTTTTAAAATGGCCAACTTTTCCATCAATATTAACTTTAGTATTCAAGAGTAGATTTGTGGCGTTTCCTTGGGGGTCCAAATCAACTAGTAGTGTTTTGTAACCACGATTGCTAAGGTCTAGAGCTACTAATGTTGAATTACTAGTTTTTCCAACTCCACCTTTAAAATTTCCAAATGTTATGGTTTGTGTCATGATAACGCCTCCTAACGATTGTTGTTATATTAGCACTATATCGTTTTTGAATCAACACGATATAGTGCTATAGTGCGTTAGTTCTATAGTTCTATAATGCTGTTGTTCTGTAGTGCTTATGTTCTACAGTGCTATAGTGCTGTAGTTCTTTAGTTCCGTAGTGCTAGCACTACCGTATAGCTTTAAGCCCTATGTGCAAGCATTTACTAAAAGAAAAAACAGTGCCGTAGTTCTTTAGTTCCGTAGTTCTATAGTTCTATAGTGCTGTAGTGCTTATATTCCGTAGTGCTGTAGTGCTTTTATTCTATAGTGCTGTAGTGCTGTAGTGCTAGTTTTTAAAAACATTGACTTTTGTTGTGGTTGAGCTATAATTCTAAATGAAATCGATAAATAGAACATAAAAAAACACCCACCGACAGGAATCGGTGAGCGCCGCATAAAAGTCATCGTTGCTTAGTGACTATTATATCATGGCCGGTGCGATTTTTAAAGCCCTAGGGGACAAGCTGGGGTCTAAATCCAAGGGGACACGTTTGCCAGTGCGACTTCAATAAGTCTGGCTATACCACAACAAGGTCATCTGTACGACTGGGTGGTGAATGGCGAGCGCGACCATTAAC
The DNA here is from genome assembly GCF_038374745.1 of Levilactobacillus sp. HBUAS70063. NCBI lineage: Bacteria > Bacillati > Bacillota > Bacilli > Lactobacillales > Lactobacillaceae > Levilactobacillus > Levilactobacillus sp. HBUAS70063. Next base: position 37,639 of record NZ_JBANSM010000010.1, read on the forward strand.
GGCGCGGGTGGTAAAACGAAGCTTCGGCTTGGTGCCATTGATTAGTTGGTGATCGAACAAACATAAATACGTATCATCAACGCCTACTAGGGCGTTTTTTAGTAGGTTAAACCGAAAACGTAGGTTTATAATGAGTGGTGGTAGCAATACCGCAATTGTACAGACAAGCGACGGGCGTTAACGACCGACGAACTAAGGGGAAACTTTTAGTCAGCAGGATTGTACTCTGGTTCAGTTATTCCAAATAGCTGTTTCCAGGGAACAATTCTGCGCTCAAAACGTCACTCCCTCTAAACTGAATGGAAAACCGTAACCCGTCAAGTCAAATTCCAAAGAAAAAAGAAAGTTGGTGGAATTGTTGGAATGTAAGGATTACATTGTTCCGTTGAATCCAGATGTGATCATTAAGAAGACAATCTATCGGAGTTCTGCAAGAATTACTGAGCGACAAAGGAACCAAGTGAAGAGAGTTTTGCGTAGTCAAGGGTATAAGGGGAGAATTAGTAGTATTCGATACACTCGAGTAGATTACAAGTATTCCTTTAAAGTATCAGTGAAGTATCAGGGAAATGTCGGTAAGTTTTTGGTTAATACAAAGAATGAGACAGTTAAATTTAAGGGAATGGTCTAGGAGTAATACCAGTAAATTTCACAAAATTTCTTTCCCCAATTAAAGCCAATCTGCGACCTATACCACTTCTTTTTTGGGCAAGTTCACAAAGGTAAAATAACGGATCGTTGTTTTATCAGGGAGTGAGGGGGTTACTTGGGATAAGCCCCATTATGTAAAGTAAGAATCGGTATAGCTAACAGATGAGGTGATCACATGATTAATTGGGTTAATATTGCAGTTTTAATTCCATTCGTAATTTTAATTGGGGTTATTTGTCTAGTTGTTGGGTTCTGGCATGATTTTAAGGACTTAACCGTTATTCAAAAGACCGGTATTATCTTGTGTGTCATTGGCTACGTCGTCCCTGTCGTGTTAAATCAGGTAATGAGAATTTTTCACTTGGAGTAAGAGGTAGGTATATTAGTTATTGGCATCGCGATTATGTAAAAAAAGGCAAAAATTAGTTTGACTTTACTGGAATTATAAGCTATTATACTTGAAGAGATTTCTTTAAAGTTGGTTTTTATTCTTCCTTCTTTGAAGATTGGACGCTCCTTCAAGCAGGGCGCCCTTTTTCGTTACAAATATTTCATCGTCATTGCATTTTTACTACATATAAGATATAATTGTTCCTGCATAGATGAATCCATGATTTCTTCCCTTCCGCTGACCTGTTGAAGGGTTTTTTTATGCACTTTTTTGGTAGTTGTGACTTTTTTGTGAATTTGTTAAAATTTTCTTTTGGCATAGTCAGTAACATATGCTATAATTGCCGTTAGCAAGAATGATTGTGGACATTTACATAATGTTTTTGCTAAAAAGAAATTATTAGGAGGTTTTCATCTATGCGTTCATCATTCGCAAAGTCTATTTATGTAGGCGCTGCAGTGTTAGGTTTAGCTGGTCTTTCAGCTGTTACTACCACTACTGCAAGTGCTAAGAGCTATGCAACTGCCGGTGCTTACAGCAAGCTGACTACTGACGCTACTAAGCGTAACGTAGAAGCTACTGGTACTCACGCACTTTACACTAAGCCTGGTACTGTTAAGGGTGCTAAGATAGTTGCTTCTAAGGCAACGATGGCTAAGTTAGCTTCTTCTAAGAAGTCTGCTGACTACTTCCGTGCTTACGGTGTTAAGACCACTAACCGTGGTTCTGTCTACTACCGTGTTGTAACGATGGACCAAAAGTACCGTGGTTATGTTTACGGTGGTAAGGTTGCCGACACCTTTGGTGGTGGTATCAAGGCCGCTGAAACGACTACTGCTAACACGACTGACAGCACGATTGGTAAGACTGTTACTTTCACTAATCCTGGTACTAAGCATGTTACCTGGACTGCGCCTAAGTACACTCAATACAAGTCTGGTGCTGCTAAAGTTGTTAAGAACACCACTCCTTTCGCCGGTGACACTTTAAAGGTTACTAAGGCTGAAACTAAGACTCGTGAAGGCTCATTATACTACTACGTTGAAGACCAACAAAACCCTACGGTTAATGGTTGGATCTACAGCAAGGCCGTTACGACTGATGCTTCCGCTGTTTATAACCAAGCAACTGATGTTAAGGTAAACTTTGTTGCTACTGATGGTACGACTAAAAAGTCCACTACTTTAGCTAATTTGACTGCAAACAACGCTGACAACACTGCTGTTGGTACTGCTAAGGCAAATGCTAAGGGTACTGCTGTTGGTTTTGACGCTCAAGCTAAGGCAACTAATAACTGGGCTACTCCTTTATTGAAGGGTACTGGTTATGACTACAACGCAGCTACTGCATCTAACACTGCTGCATTGTTAAGTGCTAAGACTGGCGACACTATCAACTTGACGGTTACTAAGGGTGCACAAGCTGTTCAAAGCATTGCTGCATACTACCAAGATGGTGTTAACGCCCCAGTTAAGTTGAGCTCTGCTAAGGCAACTACTGACGCTAATTTGGTTTACCAAGTAACGTACCCGAAGTTAACAGCTGCCTTCTCTGGCGCTAATGGTGCTAACTACACCGCTGCTGACGTTCAAAACTTCTTGACTACTAACAAGGCCAACACTTTGATCTCTGTAGGTTACGCTAAGGATGCTACTGGTAACATTGTTAAGGCTGACGCCGATAACGCTGTTAAGGAAAACGGTAAGGTTGTTGTATACCACACTGTTTACACGTTAACTTCTGGTGTTGCTGGCACTTACACTACTAATAATGGTATTGCATCTGCCTTCTACAACACTGCTAAGGAAGTTAAGGGTAGCGCATCTACTACCACTAACACTGGTAATGTCAGTGTCTTCGGTTAATATTTAAATATTAATTGATCATGAAAAAGTCCGAATTTATTCGGGCTTTTTTTGTTGCAAAGGTACATAATAGTTCTTTGTTAACTGGTACTGATAAGGATTAGAGTATGGATCTAGTCCAAGTATAGATTGAATTTTTTGCTTAAAAGTCTGGATCTTAAGTTCTGATCGATTAAAAACGATTTGAATTAATTAGGCAAATTCTATAATTAATCCGAACAGAAATTAAAAAGCCCAAAGCAATCACTTACAATGGTAGTAGCTAATTCCAACCAATATAGGGAGT
>NZ_JBANSM010000011.1:0-9153 GCF_038374745.1 Levilactobacillus sp. HBUAS70063
GACTAGTAATTTTAAAAGCCTCGACCGTCTGTTCTGATACCCGACGAATTAAAACTGGCCGAGACTTGCCACCGTTAGTTTCTACAAAACTAACGTATAGGCTGACTAAGTCATTAGTCCTCATCTGGATCGTTGAGCCAATCAGCGACCTCTTTAGCGTCTTTGAACTCGGTGACTGGTGTCCCTTCGGTCGCCTTTAAAAAGCGTAAATTAGCTCTTTCTTCTTCGCTTAAAGACACATTAAAAGGTAAAGCACCATTAGCAACAATCCGCTTGTAAAACATGTTAATGGCCGTGGTTGGATTTAAGCCCAATTCGCTTAAAACTGCTTCGGTATCATCGGCCAAATCTTTATCAATCTTGACTTGGACCCGTTTCTTTTCATTAACTGCCATGATTGTCTCATCTCCCTTCTTTTACTACTACCATTGTGCTACCTTTTAAGTGCCTTATCAATAGATAAAGCCTTGGCCTCAAATCACTTGAGCTTGGCGTTGATCTAAAGGCTGAACTTTTGAGCTGGTTAGTCTGGTTAGCTCTGGCGCTCATTTAAAAGCCCCTATTCTTCTGTTTAAGCTATTTAAATCTAACTTAAGTATATAAAAAGTATAAAGAGAGGTTAGTAAGTCTTAAAACTGCTTAGAAAGGATTTTGTAGCCTTTTAGGACTAGTAGTACAACCCACTGTTATCGTTGTCGGCCGATTTTTCTTCTTCGGGGTGTTTGGCCGCATATTCTCTAGCCGCTTGTTTATTCCACCAAACGCCAAATAGGTTTTGCATGGTGCCGTACAAGTAGTTTTCCACGTTCTTGATATGCTTCTCATTGCTTCTTAGGGCGTTAAAGTAGCGTCTCAAGGCTTTAGAAGCTGTCTAAAATCTCTTAAGTAATAGTGCTAAAAACGCTAAAACGACCATTTGCAGACTGGTGGTTAATTGACGCTCACAATTTTTCCAAAGTCGCCGACAATTCTCTAGCCAACTAAAAGATCGTTCGACTACCCAACGTTGGGGCATGACTTCGAATCGATGCAACTCATTGCGCTTCGCAACCTGCACGGTTGCGTTTAAATTACTGGCTACATCGAGCTGAAAATTAACGCCTGAATAACCACCATCAACTAAGACATTTTGAACCTGGCGTAAATGCATGGCATGTAAAGCGATCATTGCACTGGCCCCGTCTCGATCAGAGACGTTCGCTCGCGTCATGTGAATGGCCTGCGGAAAGCCATTGATATCAACTGCCAGATGGCGCTTAATCCCCGAGATTTTCTTACCAGCGTCGTAACCTTTGTTTTCAGCAGTAGCGGTGTTTTTGACGCTCTGAGCGTCAACGATAATAAAGGAAGTTAAAGCTGAACGTCCTTGGTAAGTTCGCCGAGCAATGACAATTTTTTTAAAACTTGTTCCAATAAAGAATCAGCCGTAGGCTCAGCTTTAGTTGACCAAATTTTGTAATAGTTGTAAACTGACCGCCATTCTGGAAAATCACCGGGGACTTGACGCCATTGGCAACCGGTTTTCAAGACATATAGGACCGCACAGAAGACCTCGTAGAGGTCATATTTTCGAGGCTTAGTTCGCTTACGAAAATTTTCTAAAGCTGGTCGAATTAATTCAAATTGTTGCCGAGTAATATTGCTGGGATAATTTTTCATAGCTTAAACTCGCTTTTTACATAGAAGTATATCAAAAATCATAGATCTTGGACAGCTTCTTAGTCATTAAAGGTTTGAGTTCTTCATCATCAAGTGGGATTATGACGCCAATATCTTTGTGATCTTTCTCAACTCGGTACTTAGCATTTAAGATAATGCCAATGAAGCGCCGCATTTGTTGCGGGGTACGGCACCAAAAACTAAGCAGTATTCATCATGTTACAGCACCCAAGTAAAAACTACGAAGATAAAAACATTCATCCTCAAAATATGTAACCTAGAAAAAAGGCCTCCAGTGTTAAACCGGGAGCCTTTCTTAGTATACCAATTTTCACTTTACATAATGGGGCTTATCCCAAGTAACCCCCTCACTCCCTGATAAAACAACGATCCGTTATTTGGCCTTTGTGAAATTTGACGGGAGAGGAGTGGTCTAGATGAAAAATCCCCAAAAAATCATTAAACTCACTTTGTAAATTTAACCGCCTAAACTCCTAGACCATTCCCTTAAATTCAACTGTCTCATTCTTTGTATTAACCAAAAAATTGCCAACACTTCCCCGATACTTCACGAATACTTTAAATGAATACTTGTAATTTACTCGAGTGTATCGAATACTACTAATTCTTCCCTGATACCCTTGACTACGCAAAACTCTCTTCACTTGGTTCCTTTGTCGCTCAGTAATTCTTGCAGAACTCCGATAGATTGTCTTCTTAACGATCACATCTGGATTCAATGGAACAATGTAATCCTTACATTCCAACAATTCCACCAACTTTCTTTTTTCTTTCGAATTTGACTTGACGAGTTAAGGTTTTCCATTCAGTTTAGAGGGAGTGACGTTTTGAGCGCAGAATTGTTCCCTGGAATCAGCTATTTGGAATAACTGAACCAGAGTGCAATTCTACTACTAAAAGTTTCCCCTTAGTTCGTCGGTCGTTAACGCCCGTCGCTTGTCTGTACAATTGCGGTATTGCTACCACCATCCATTATAAACCTACGTTTTCGGTTTAGCCTACTAAAAAACGCCCTAGTAGGCGTTGGTAATACGTATTTATGTTTGTTCGATCACCAACTAATCAATGGCACCAAGCCGAAGCTTCGTTTTACCACCCGCGCCGTTAATGGTCGCGCTCACCATTCACCACCCAGCCGTACAGATGACCTTGTTGTGGTATAGCCAGACTTATTGAAGTCGCACTGGCAAACGTGTCCCCTTGGATTTAGACCCCAGCTTGTCCCCTAGGGCTTTAAAAATCGCACCGGCCATGATATAATAGTCATTAAACAACGATGACTTTTATGTGGCGCTCACCGATTCCCGTCGGTGGGTGTTTTTTTATGTTCTATTTTATGTAACCAATATTACTCGTTGTTTGGTGATAAATCAACATTTTTCTTTTTATGTATCCTTGTATCCTTGTATCCTTGTATATTCATATCCTTGTATCTAAGTATCCTTGTATCCTTGTATCTAAGTATATTAGGATACTTGCAGTTAATCTTAATTTAACGGCTTTTGAGAAGAAATGTATCCTTGTATCCTTGTATCCAAGTATCTTTGTATGTTATCATCCTTGTATCCAAGTATCCTTGTATATTAGGATACTTAATTGGAGGTCAGTATAATGGGTGAAGTAATTACTTTTGGAAATTTTAAAGGTGGCACCGGTAAAACAACAAATGCCACGCTTGCATGCCTGGCACTAGCTCGTGCTGGTAAAAAAACGCTATTAATTGATTTCGATCCTCAAGCAAACGCTACAGATATTTACTTTAAAACCGCGGCTAATTTAGGCCACGATGATATTAAATTTAATCAAACCTTGCTTGCATCAATCCAAGAAGAAGACTTATCAAGATCGTTGGTTACTTTGGATAAAAACATTGACTTTATTCCATCAAGCGCAGATTTTTCATTGTACCCACGGATTATGGAAAAAAAGTTTAAAAATAATTATAAAGATAGAGTTACATATTTTAGCAAGCTACTTGCTTCACTAAAAGAAAAATATGATTTTGTGGTATTTGATTTGCCACCGACTATTTCCTTAATTTCTGATAGCGCCTTATACGCTTCAGATTGGGTTCTGATTATCCTTCAAACTCAAGAGCACAGTCTTCAGGGTGCCGAATCGTTTCTAAAATATATACAGGAACAGGTAATCGATGAATACGAAGCACCTAGTTTGAATTTACTCGGTATACTTCCTGTGCTATTAAAGAATGGGGCGCCTGTTGATCACAGCACATTAGAAGTAGCAGAAGAAGAATTTGGGAAAGAAAACATGTTAAAAACCCTAATTCGTAATATGGAAAGAATCAAAAGATATTCAATCAGAGGTGTATTTCTAAAAGATCAGTTCGATAAAAAAATAATTAGATTATACGATTCTGTGGCACAAGAAATTATTGAAAGGGCGGACTAGCATGGTGGAACTTTTACACAATCCTAACTCAAATAAAAGCAAAATAATTCCTAGAAAATCGGCGCCCCAGCCCCAAAAAGAAATTTCCATATCTTCTCTAAACGAATCAAACAAAACAAAGTCTAAACAAATAGATGGTGTTACTTTTGATACTACGCTCAGAATTGACAATCATCTAAAAAACTTTATGAAAGCTATGGTAATTTTAGGGTATAGCTCAACTCAACAAAACGGATTAGCCCAATTACAAAAAACTTTTTTTGAATCGTTAACTGAGTCTGAACAAAATACGCTTACGACTCAAATACAGACTTTGGAAACCGGCGATGCTAACAAAGTAAAAAGTAAATAATCACGTGCTCTCAGACGATACGTTCACCTTTTAGATGTATACTTGTCCGTTTAAATTAAGCAGAATGCACACAAAAAAGTCCTCTATTATGCGGAATAGAGGGCTTTTCTGAAATCAGTACATACAGGCTTTGCTTAGGAGCGTTGCTGTGTCCATTTAGGACATACACAATCATATAACAATCCATGCTGTCACTTAACTTACTCAAAAAAGCCACCCACCTCGTGATGAGATGAGTGGCTTTTTGGTTGTGTCAACTTTGAAGGATTAAATTAATTCTAGCACTATTTACTTTTCAGTTAACGTACATCATCTTCAACATTGTCTAAGCGTTCGTTGATAACTTTATGCTCGCTTCTGCTAGTGATTAAATCTTCACGCAGCGTATTTTGCGAATTAAACAGCCGTTCAATTCGCTGGCTGCTATCCTTCATACTTTGAGCAATGTCTTGCAGCCGATCTGTGAAGGGCTTCATGACAAAGCTGCATAGATACCCGCGACTACAGCCAAAGCTAACGTGATTAATTCAATCCAACGATCAAAGGTCATTACTTACCACCCGACTTTCTGACCAGCTTCACGTAGTCCTTATTAGCAGAGATGTAACCAACATCAGTCTTAATCCGGTACACCTTGCCATATTTAACAGCCTTACCATAGATTGTTCTTCCCTTTGAGAAGTGAATACGGCGCTTATTAGCCTTGTCTAGGGCTGGCTTACCATACACGTTAACCTCACTGGTAATCACTTCATACAAGCCATTATCAGCCCAGTATGAGGCTTTCTTAGGCGTTGCCTTGGTAACCTTACCAGACAGCTTACCATCGAAATCATAACTGCAATCCACTCCGTGCCAGTTGTCGGTATATTGCCAAGCGTTGGCATTAGCTACCCCCGGTTGACTGACACCATAAGCCGCCACCCAGATTGCCTTATCTACTAACTGGGACCGATTAATCCGGCCAGCATTGAACCAGCTACCTGAGCCGTACGTAATCACATTCTTATACCCGTGACTAATCAGGTATTTCAGGAACACGTTAACTTGGCCAGTAGTTGCCCAGGTTAATCCCGGCGCTTCTACATCAATGGCTAATACCGTGGACTTATCTAATCCCATCTTCTTAACCCATGATAGAAAGTATTGAGCTTCAGCCGTTCCCCGACCATGAAATTCATCACGAGTACCGAACACCTGAATGTTTGTGTCTGTAATTCCCAGTAATTTAAGTGTATTAGCTAGTTGAGACATCTATTCCTACCCCGCTTATCTTGAGTTTCGTCGCTTAAAGCATAGCACTAGGGAGGCTTAGATGCCTTTTTTTGTTATCAAAAAGGGCCTAGTACTTTTGGAATGGAAATACTTTCCAACATCAAAAATTCTAGACCCGAATAAAAATGGTCTGATCTCAGTAAAGTACTGAGATCAGACCATTAATTAAAACTAAATATAATTTTTCTAACTTAGTTGTTGCACTTAAACTACTGCATACTCATTTTTCAGTCTTACTTAATCTGCCTCGATGATAAATTTTCTTTTGGATTAAGTATTGATCCTGATTTTGAGTAATAAATAACGGAGAACTTTCTTCTATGACATTGCTAAACTCCAAACCATACCATGAAATAGGTGAGGCCGTAATTTTCTGCAAATAGATGCGCCCACCAATTAATCTTCTATCTAACGAGCTTAACTTATCATTGACAATTAAATCTGCTGGTTGTTCCTTTATAATAACAAACTTAAAGTCGCCGACTTTCCGTTGCCGCTCTGTTGAATACGTGGGTATTTGTGGTTCTAAAATACCTTGTTCCACTAGATGATTTACAACTTGATGTAAATAGACACTAACGGATTGAGGTTTCCTAAACCCTAAGTAAAATTGAACGTTAACAACATTATGCGTCTCAAGTAAATCAACTGTATAATTACTTTCATAAGGTGCATTGGTTTCATTGACTGTAACAAACCAATAAACTTTAGCTCTTTTAGGTTGTCTGTCGAGAATAGAATACATGGTACTACGCTTAATTTGGTAATCACCCTTAATTTTAGTCATATACACTAAGTTAGTCGTGAACAAAGGTACTGTATTGTCTGCGCTTAATTTAGAGAGTTGATCACGATAGTCAAGAAGTGAAACATACTCGCTTTCTTTCTCATAATGGTCTCTTCGTTTATTTCCAAAGTACCAAAGCCACATAATATAAAGAATGCCCAACATGATTGTTAACGTAACATAACCGCCATGAATAAACTTAACCAAACTTGAAATTAGAAAGATTAACTCAATAAAGCCAAAAAACAAGGCAATTATAAGTGCTGTTCCCTTAGCCAGGTGTTTCTTTAAGAATTCATGCAAAAGCACGGTAGTCATAAGCATGGTAATAGTGATTGCTAAACCATACGCAGCCTCCATTTTTTGTGAGCTACCAAAGAACCAGACTACACTGATTGTTATTATACATAGTATCCAATTAACAGTTGCAATATAAATTTGATTTTTTATATTACTTGGATGTCTAATAACCATTCTAGGTAAAAATTTTAAGCCAATTGCTTCATTGACTAAAGTGTAAGAACCCGTAATCAACGCTTGAGAGGCAATAATTGCAGCGAGTGTGGCTAGCAAAATGCCAACTAGGCGCCAAGTTCCGGGGAGCATTTCATAAAAGGGATTTAAGTTCGATAAGTTCCTGTAAGCAGTATCACCTGCATGTCTAATTATCCAAGCACCCTGACCTAAGTAATTTAAAAATAGGGTACTATATACTAGTGGCCAGGTTACATAAATATTCTGCTTGCCAACGTGACCCATATCGGAATATAAAGCCTCTGCTCCTGTGGTTGCCAAAAAGATACTTCCAAGTATAAAGATTCCCACTTTGTTAACTGGACTGAAGAGTATCTTAATTGCATAATAGGGAGAAATAGCCTTCAATATCATTGGATAATTGATTAGATTAACGATTCCAAAGACAGCCAAAAAGCCAAACCATAAAATCATCACTGGTCCAAAGGATTTCCCAATCACACCTGTTCCAAAACGTTGAATCATAAATAATACGAGTAAAACAACTGTTGTGATAATCAAGACGTTATGTTGAGAATTACTAAACACCACAGGGCCAAGGTGTTGTTTTTTTAATCCCTCAATGGCTGAGGTCACGGTTACTGCAGGTGTTAATGTTCCATCGGCCAAAATAGCTGCCCCACCAATCAAAGCTGGCCAAATTAACCATTTTGCATTTTTTCGAACTAAGGCATATAAAGCAAAAATACCGCCTTCATGCTTGTTGTCGGCTTGCATTGCAATGACAACATACTTCAACGTTGTAATAATCATTAATGTCCAAAATATCAAAGAAACTGACCCAATGACGTATTCTGGAGAAATATTTTCCATTTTACCAGCGTCACCAATCAATGCATTCATAACATACAATGGTGAAGTACCAATATCGCCGTATACAATGCCTAAAGTAACTAGTGCTCCTGCAAGGGAAACACGTTCTAGTTGCTTATTCATAATTACTTGCCTCCAAAGTCATTTTTTGAAATATGGCACTGCAAAATAGTAAGCCTAAACACTAAGAAAAGCAACTATGCCATATACATCATAATGAAATCACTTTAAAGAAGTTCATAATTTACGATATACTGATTGAAACCATAAATTATGGGTCTTCTATTCTTAACTATCTAGTTGAACCATCTGATAACCGACTCCAATGTGTGTTTTAATATGATAGATTGCAAATTTAATCCGAATTTTTGGACAAATTGGTCAGTATAACCGGATAGGTTGTTTGCTGTTTGCCAGTTGAGGATTTTAAGCAGTCTCTGATTAATTTGGAGTAACGTTGTCGTTAAATCTTGAGCACTAATGTGCTCAAAACGAGTCCCCTTAGGATAAAAATAACGTAAATTCCGATTAAAGCGTTCATTACTACCACGTTCAGCTGGCGTATAAGCATGACAGTAATAGGTCTTAATACCATATTGTGATTCAAATGATACTAGCCCACTAAACTCAGTACCACGGTCCACAGTAAAACTGTGCACCGGTCCATTAAAAGTTGTTAGGAACTTAGTCAGTGCTTCATTAACACTCGCTGTCGTTCGGTCCTTTAACCGATATGCCCAAAGGAACCGTGATTTGCGATCGATTAAAGTTAATAAAACTGCCTTACTATGCCCACGAGGGCCAACGACGGTATCTAGTTCAAAATCACCGATGCGATTACGTTGATTAATCATCATGGGACGCTGTTCAATCGATCGCCCCAAAGATTGATTATATTTGGATCGTTGGTCAACGTTACGCCGTTGGCGTACGCCATGTTCAGGTAGATCATTCAAGGAGAAACCAATTCTCCCCTGATTTAGCCAATTATAAATAGATTTAGTAGCTAGTTTAAATTCGTGAGCAATCATTCCTGGTGACCAGCTTAGATGTAAATGGTTGAGAATTGTTTGCTTTAACTCATCGCTCAGCTTAGTTTTCCGACCACATCGTGATCGCTTGTATTCGGCATCTGTTTGTGCTAATTCAGCCTGATAAGGTTGACATCGAGATAATTCATAAGAAATTGTTGACGGTGATCGGTTCAGCCGAACGCCCATTTGGATATTGGACAGCCCTAGTTCACAAAAGGTTTCGATTTTAATTCGTTCGGAATAGGTTATACTAGACAAAAGATCAG
>NZ_JBANSM010000011.1:9248-20523 GCF_038374745.1 Levilactobacillus sp. HBUAS70063
CAGGCTCCTAAAAGATGGGTTTGTGGTAAACACCATTTTAAAGGAAGCTGATCTTTTTTGTCCGAACAGCGTTCGGATTAATTTTACAATCTACCAAATAACTTTGTTTTCCAAAAACGCCACCAACTTTTAGATATGATTCTTTCTTTATTATCAGTTTCACCCACCCTACATTTTGTTTGTTGGTCGTTTGCTTGTTGCTTTTTAGTTGAATTAGGAGATTCAACCAAATAACTCAATTTTCGCACGTGTTCTTTTAATTGTCGGTTTTCTGTTACAGTTGATAACTGTAATTTTTGTTGCTGATCTATCAACTTTGTTAAACTGTCTATTTGGCGGTCTTTGGTAGCAAGCTGTTTGTCTCGTTGAGACTTTAGGTCCTCTACTTCTTTTATCAGAGTTGCAACCAGCTCATTATTGTCTTTGTTAGTCTTTGTCGTTTCTTTGCTATCTATTTGTTGGTTGTTTGCTAACAAAGGCTTTGCTACTTTGTCTCTGATAATCCTTTCAGCTTTAGGGCTAATCATGTTTGTACCCTGACTATCTTTTTGCCGATTCTTTGCTGGTAGTCTTTGGTAATGATATTGAATAGTCTGTTTGGAGACATTCAATTGATCAGCAAGTTCTCTAATAGTTTTAGGCATGTTTTCCAAACCCCTTTCGGAGTTCAGCAAGCATTTCTTGTCTTGTCTGATCTCTTATTGTTTTATCATGCTCAATCTGTCGTTCGGCTAAAATCTGTTTTTCAGTTGAGCCTAGTGGTAGGCCTTTAACTTTATCGGTAGCACGCCACTTTTCTTGTTCTGTTAATTCACCATTATTCTGGATATTAAAAAGTTTTTGACGCTCATCTTGGAACTTACCTTGAGAAAAGTCGTTTGCGTCTTTTCTTTCAGGCTTCCAAGTAAAAGTATAACCAATCACTGGTTTCCCACGACCTTTACCATATTTTTTTCGTATAGTTAGGCCTCTAAACAAAGGGGTTAGTTCTTCCTTAATTGGGCGAATAACCCTAGATTCAACGTTCGCAGGCTTACTCCAATAGCTTTGTGGAATATCTAGTAGTTCAAAGAAATCATTTTTAGAAAAATAAGCATAACCAGTGGTTCGGAATTGTTTAAGAATACGAAAAGTTGTTTTTGCGTAACTACTCTTTAAATCTCGGAACTCTGTCAAAGCATAACGAACCCAACTTTCGAGATTATTTAGAAGTTTCAACGCTTTGGGATAAATTTGAATATCAACATAAGGAACGTCTGCAGATCCCTTAATTTCAAATCGAGTGAACATGACAAACATCTCTCTATCAAGACCATCTTTACTTCGAGAGCCAAATCTAAGACCTAGTATTTTTTGATATGTACTTTGTATGTCATCAATAAACCGATTATTTGCGGTTGGCTTATAGGCACTTAACTCTTTTAACTGATCAAAGGTAAATCTAACAGTATCATCACCTTTATCACGTATTCTAGAAACTACAGAAAAGAACAAGTTCATTTCTACAGGAGTAAACCTTCGCAAGGGGATTGTATTTAATTCAGGGTCATATTTGACTAATTCATTGCTCATAAAATAACCTCCTTGAATAATACTACCTTATTTGAATACAGGAGTAAATAAATGTAGTCGATAAACAGACAAAATGTAGTCGATAAACAGACAAAATGTAGTCGATAAACAGACAAAATGTAGTCGATAAACAGACAAAATGTAGTCGATAAACTTCTGTACGCCTTGGGGGAGTAAGGCGCAATAGGGGTCTAAAAGAGGTTTAAAAGAGGTTTATAAAAGAGGTATAAAAGAGGCACCAGTGTACAAGATCAAAATCTAAAACAAAAATACAAAGGAGTGAGCCCAAAAACAGGCTCACATTAAACTCCAGTCGCTATGCTCCTTGCGCCTCACTTCGTTCGTTGCCTAAAAAGGTGCGGCAAGCCACATTAATTCGGGCGCTGACGCCCCGAACCCCGTCCAAGCTGAGCCAGCTTGACTGCTTTTTCACTCGCCGTTAGGCAGGAAAGCAAAGTTTTATAGAAACTTTGGCTTTCGCCAATTCAGTGTTAAGACTGGTTTAGAGCTGTCAATTCCTTATGCTCCCACGCTACGCTCGTCCGCTACCATTAACAGCAAACAGTTAGTTTTTTGAATCTCAAAAAGATTTTAGCTGCTATGTTCGTTTTTAAGGGTCTTATTTTTCGTTTCTAGCGATTTTAAGACCATTCCTATACATTTATACCAAAGCAAAAACAAAAAGCCCTCAACAGGCTCTTAGAGGGCTAAATAACGAAGCCAGGACGATTAATAATATCTTCTTGTCTTTTTTGCAAAATATAAGTGTATAAGGAATCATACAAATTCTTTTTAATCTCGTCAGGTTCATTGACAGAAGCTTCAAACAATTCTTGAATATCAACTTGCCAAGGATCAGCAAGCATTTCATCAATTGGTTTTAATACTTTCTTTTCGTCCATCTTAATGACTCCTAACATCAAAATAATGCTTTCAGTTTAGATTTACAGATCTTACAACACCGTTATTCAAAATTTGTTACCAAGCTTATAAAAATTCTCTGCACAAAGCAATTAAAAAATTTTGGCTTAAAACAGCATAATCTGCAACACTTTTTAAATATTTAAAACATAACAATCCTAGTTAGGTGCAAACATAAATTGAATTAAAAATACAGTCAATTCAACAACGGCAAAAACTGATTTCATGGTTATCAGCAGACCGAGCAAAACGAGGTCAATGCGCACTTACACCCTTGACACTTGTCAAGGGTAGATTTAATCCCCATTTTGATGGGGATTATTTGTATTAGAAGGCTAGCGCCAACGATAAAAATCCTAGAGCCAAATCTCAAGATTAATCAATCACATTACGAAGGATCCAATGACTATAAGCAAGACGAGCACCGGGAGTTATCACCCAGGGGTGATTAATTTCGAAAATTTGAATTTCAGTTGCTAAGTAAAGTGGCGTCTTACCATGATTAAAAGCAAAAACGGGTTGCGGAAAATCAGGCTTACTAGCAACTTGATGAACACTTTGACGAGAGTTCATCTGCCAGCGAATTTTTAAATCTTCACGCGACAATAACTGTGGCAGCTGTGTTTTTTCAAGTTGAGCTTGTTGCTGCAACTTTTGTGTAAAGGCTTGTTTAGTCTTGTTTTGATGCCAATCATCAAAAAGATCATACTTGTTTGATTTAAAATCTAAATCCATAAAGCCAGCCTCCTAACCAAAATCAATTTTATCCAGCATCGTTTCAGTACTAGCCTGGTCTAAGCCTAAATAAGCTAAAGTCATTGCTTCACTGGAATGATTTAGCAAATTCATGACTAAGCCAATATTATAATTTGATTGCGTGTAAACGCGATAAGCCCCGGTTTTACGCATCGTATGGGTCCCTAGATAATTAATTCCTAACAGATCGCCAACCTTGCTCATGATTTTGTAGAACTGTTTTTCCGTGATATGTCGTTCTGGGTGCTGAATCGAGGGAAACAACCAGTCAGAAACCAAATGGTTTTCTTGCAACCAAGCTTGATAGGCTAATAAATCAGTTTGCACGGGTTTTAAGTAGAGCAGGTTAGCTTTACCGGTCTTTTGGTCGTGGATAAACGCATTCTGACGCACGGTGCCGTTTTCGTTAAAGACATCTGTCCAACGAAGCTTCATAACGTCGCTCACTCGCAACAGAGTCGCTTTACCCACTTGAAAAACGGTATAGTTACGCCAACCAGCTTTGAAATTATGGAGTAACGTATCTTGCACTTCTTTGAGCACATTTGAATCTTTGATTGGTAAGACAATTTGTTGCATAGTTTGAGCTCCTTTAAAATTTTTGATTTTTAGTACAAATTAAAGTACAATATTAAGTACAAAGAAAGGGTGGTAAATATGACATTAGCATTAACACAGAGCGATTTTCGCGCTAACTTAAAAAAATATTTAGATCAAGTTAATGACGAAGACGAAACCGTTTATATTGCTCGTTCAAATAGTCGCGCAGTGGCCATCGTTTCACAAGAAAAAATGGATTGGCTAGAACGAGCATTAAAAGCTAAAGAAGGCTCGTTAGAATATGCAATTGCACGTGATCAGTTAATTAAACGCCATGTTTTACCTGACGATGAAATTGTTGAATCAGATGATGATTATTGGGGCCAGTTTAAATAATGAAAAAACTAAGATTTAAACCACGTGCAACCTTTAATGCTGATCTAAAACGGTTAGCCAGTTTAGACAAATCTATTATTGATGAAGTTCGAGCAGCCATTGACCTGTTGCTTGAGCAGCAACAATTACCACCAGAATTTGAAGATCATGAGCTTAATCGGCGAATGAGCGGTTATAATGAATTTCATTTACGAGACACCCCGAAAAACAAAACACCAAGCGAAACTAACGATGTTCTGGTTGTTTATACGATTGATACAGATGAACTAGTCTTAATTGGCATTCGAGTAGGATCGCATGATCGTTTATTTCCTGGTCAAAATCGTTCCAAAAGGTATCGAAAAAATGACGAATAAAAGAAGTCATTTATATCATATAAAAACAAATAGCCCCCAACATCTACATTATAGATATTGGGGGTTATTTTAACAATGATTTTGAGGGGCGATTTGAAGGTTATAGACCCTGAAACTACTTGCAGGATTGTAACTTGGTGGTTCTCTATTCAGTCACCTAACTGCTGGACCGTGTCAGATACATGGATCTGTGTCTTAAATTTTTTGAGGTCATGATTATTAGTCGCTGTATTTCCCTTATGGTTTAACAAGGCGTCTAATGCTGCTAAGTTGCTAACATAAGTCTGATTAATGTAGGTGCGAGGCACAATACGTGCAACTTTAACATAGCTGCCCTTATGATAAGCCATCACATAAGGATCTTTGACCCCAGGATTAAGCCCCGTCGTTAAGGTTAATTTGGTCCATTCATTACCCATCGTATTATCGGTGAACCAAGCGGTCCAGTAACCATTGGTCGCCTTATTGTTAGGAGAAATTTCCTTTTCACTAGGTAATTTACTGTACCCGACTTTATAGGATAAAAACGGATCAAAGCGATCAATCGTCCCAATACCTTTATAATATCCCAAACATAAAATACCAATACTAACCAGTGCTAGTACGATCAAGCCACCTAAACCAAAAGTCCAACGACGATAACGACTTTTAAGCTTAACATCATGATCTATCTGGGTAGCCAAAGAGGGTTCTTTATCTTTTTTCATTGCAATCTCCTCGTTAAATAGAAGTTTTTCGAGTGAGATGTTAAACAATTGACTCAAAGCATGCAGGGTCTCTAAACTTGGCATATTCTTGCCAGTTTCCCAAGTTGAGACCGTTTGACGGGTCACATGTAATTTTTGAGCTAATGCTTCTTGGGTTAAGTTAGATTGCCTGCGCAAGGTCTTGATATCGTCTTTAAAGCTCAAATCTCACTCCTCCTAAATCATAATCAAGGATCTAAGGCAATCCTAGCAAGAATTACTAGCATTAGTCACGCAAATGTTACTTGCACAAGCCAATAAAGCCATTCTTCAGATCGTAATAACGTTCTGAAGAATGGCTTTAGAAATGATCAAAGGCCTATTTGTAAGTTATAGACCCTATATATTCATAGCCCCTTTCTGTTTGGTGTTAAAGTATTAGTCATCGATGTCATGCGCTATCTTGTTTAGCTCCGTTTTGATGGAACTGGAAATATTTTCTAAATTGAAATGATTATATATTTCTTTATCCTTAAGCATCCTTTTTTGTGCCTTATTTAATTTACACTCATTGTTACCCACTACCCATTCATCCTTTTTACGTATAAAGGGGTTTTGCGCACTTTCCTTTAACGCGTTTTGAACATCTTCATAAGGTAAATAAAATTCAATTGTAGATTAATTTTACAATCTACCATATAACGTCTCCATCTTTTCAAAACGACTTAATTCTACGGGCTATAAATAACTTAATTTGCCAGTGTATAACGTTTCAGATTAAGCTACCACTAAGTTATAATAACCATATGGAAAGGAGATCAATCTAATGAAATATACGAAAACCAAAGCAGTATTAAATCAACTCGTTGCCGATTTGAGCCAGATGTCAATGATTATCCATCAGACGCATTGGTACATGCGTGGACCCAACTTTTTGAAGTTGCACCCCTTGATGGATGAGTTCATGGAAGAAATTGACAGCCAACTCGATGTCATTTCTGAACGGCTGATTGCGCTTGATGGCAGTCCTTACTCGACCTTAAAAGAAATGGCCGAAAACACTAAGATTCAAGACTGGCCTGGTGAATGGGACAAAACAACCCCAGAACGCCTCGCACACTTAGTTGATGGCTATCGTTACTTGGAAGACCTTTACCAACACGGCATTGAAGTATCCGATGTTGAAAAAGACTTCAGTACCCAAGATATTTTCATTGGTCTCAAAACCGCAATTGAGAAGAAAATCTGGATGATTCAGGCAGAGCTTGGGTCGGCGCCGGAAATTGATGAATAAAATAATATTAAAAAATCGGTAGGCTTATGGTAGATTGTAAAATTAATCCGAACGCCCATTTGGATATTGGACAGCCCTAGTTCACAAAAGGTTTCGATTTTAATTCGTTCGGAATAGGTTATACTAGACAAAAGATCAGCTCCTAAAAGATGGGTTTGTGGTAAACACCATTTTAAAGGAAGCTGATCTTTTTTGTCCGAACAGCGTTCGGATTAATTTTACAATCTACCGATTATCCTGATGAGTATCAACAAGTATTGAAAATTACCAAACACGAATTGGACGAGCGTACTTTTCCTAAAATTATGCCAATTACTGCAGATATTGCTGGTAGCAATCACATTATTTTAGCATTCCCTAATTGGTGGAATCATTTACCGCGTCCGATTGTAACGTTTATGGAACAATATCAGTGGCAAGACAAAACAATCTATCCGGTCTGCACCCATGAAGGGAACCGCTTTGGTGATAGTCTGAATGAACTATCAGAGATTGCCTAAGGAGCCACGATTGAACGTGGATTGGCAGTTCGTGGAGTATGTGCTTACGACACTGATCAAGCCATCAAAAATTGGTTAAATAATTACGATCAAGAAGCAGATGATCAACCGCTGGGAAAGGTATCATATTGGCACCCACAATATAAAGAAGAATTACACAAGCCTCAAACAAGAAATCAATGATGATTTGATCACTACTAGTTTTGATTACTTGGACGTGATAATATACCTACGGTGTCTTTTTAGCTCGGTTATGTATCCAGCATGATTTATAGCTGGAGAAGACGATTCCGATATCTAAAACAGGCGAACCGGCACATATGCCGGAAAATTCAGAGGTCACTTTTAAAATTGGCGGTGTCCGTGTTTCGAAATAAGTAACTAAATACGACAACTTATCGTTACTTGAATATTTTTGATTAGTCTGCTATCATATAAAAGGTATTATCAAAATATGAATAAATAAATCGGTTGACGTAAGCTCAAGGTGTTCTCTTTCAGGGGTGTGGAAGAGGTATCTGGGTTTACGTTTTTTGTATGAGGAGGTTTTTGTTTGGAATTTTTAGGTACCTTGGTGATCATCTTGATTGCAACTAGTCTATTTGGCCATCTAGCCTCTAGGGTTGGTATCCCAGCAGTGATCGGTCAATTATTTGTTGGAATTATTCTTGGCCCTGCGTTGTTGAATTGGGTTCACGCCAATGATTTTATCCATATTTTTTCAGAGATTGGGGTTATCATCTTAATGTTTATCGCCGGACTTGAGAGTGATCTTACATTGCTTAAAAAATATTTGCGTCCTAGCATAATTGTCGCGTTGTTAGGAGTTTTGATTCCAATGGTACTGATCTATCCAGTTGGTATTGTTTTTGGCTTGACAAAATTTGAAAGCTTGTTTTTGAGCGTTATTTTTGCCGCAACGTCGGTTTCAATTTCAGTTGCTGTCATGAAAGAACTAAATTTACTTGATAGTAAGAGCGGTTCAACAGTCCTCGGTGCCGCGGTGGTTGACGATGTGCTAGCTGTCGTTTTACTTAGCATTATGGTCAGTTTAATAGGTACAAAGGCTGGTACGGATACCCAGATACCGCTAGCTCTGACTTTTTTAGAGCAGCTAATTTACTTTGCCGCAATTTATTTCGTGATGCGTTTTATCGCCCCTCTCCTCGCTAGACTAGGCACCAAATTATTGAATCCAGTGGGACCTACTATAATGGCGATGATTTTGTGTTTTGGTATGGCATATATTGCAAATCTGATTGGACTGAGTGCAGTAATTGGGGCCTTTTTTGCAGGAATTGCGATTGCACAAACTCATGTAGCTCATGAAGTTGATCAAAGTATCGAACCAATCGGTTATGCGATTTTCATTCCTGTATTCTTCGTTTCAATTGGTTTAAGTATGTCACTAGCTGGCATAGAACACGATTTGTTATTAATTATCGTATTGACAATTGTGGCAACACTGACGAAACTATTAGGAGCGGGAAGTGGGGCTAAATGGGCCGGATTCAGTTCGAATGAAGCTTACCTCGTTGGTGCAGGGATGGTCTCGCGTGGGGAAATGGCCTTGATTATCGCTCAAATAGGCTACCAATCCAAACTAATCAGTGATGATTACTATTCGGCAATTATCACTGCCATTATCCTAACAACGTTATTAGCACCATTACTACTCAAACATGCGGCTCGTCATATAAACTACTAAAACATTTTAGCGGTATGACACCCCTTCTCTGTGAAAAATAACTACTAGATTTCATCGAGATATTGCCTAGTTTAATTAAGTACTAAATTATATAATATTGGTTATAATGGAGGGCTAGTTATTTGATACAGCTTGTAAAAGAAAAATTTGACGTTACTCGTTTGCGATTTGTTTTACTCGGCCTGCTTGTGGGTTTAATGAGTGGCACCGTTGTTAGCTTATTTCGCTATTGTATTGAGATAGGGCTGCACTATAGTCGATTGGTATATAGATACTTACGAATCGCGCCGTTTGTTTGGTGGGAATGGGCATTGTTGATAGGCATCAACCTTGGTTTAGCGTTAATTGTGGCTCGACTTCTCAAGAGAGAACCTTATATCGCTGGTTCTGGAATTCCGCAAGTTGAAGGTCAATTGGCTGGTGAATTGGAAATGCACTGGTGGTCAATTCTTTGGCGAAAATTTATCGGTGGTATTCTGGCATTGGGACCTGGATTATTTCTCGGACGAGAAGGACCAGCGATTCAATTAAGTGCGTCAGTTGGTCAAGGTTTCGCTTCTGAGTTTAAGTTATCAGGAACTGATCGCCGACTACTAATTGCATCAGGCGCCGCTGCTGGATTAGCAGCAGCGTTTAATGCCCCCATTGCTGGAACTCTATTTGTCTTAGAAGAGATTTACCATAATTTTTCACCGCTGGTTTGGTTAACAGCATTAGCCGGAGCAATTGGTTCAAATTTTATTTCGCTGAATGTTTTCGGACTTGTTCCCGTGTTACATTTAAGTTATTCACGTAGTTTACCAGTATCAAATTATTGGCACTTAATTTTACTCGGCATTGTTTTGGGATTATTTGGTTACTTATATCAACGGGTCTTGTTAGTTATGCCTAGGTGGTATCATCAATTGACACATTTGCCACGCCCAATACAAGGTATCGTACCATTTCTGCTGGTAATTTTAGTTGGTTACTTTTCGCCAAATTTACTCGGTGGTGGTAATGGCTTAATTTTGGGATTTGGCCAGCATGTTCCACCTTTGTTTGTACTAATTGCAATTTTTATTATACGATTCGTCTTTTCAATGATTTCATATGGTTCCGGATTACCTGGCGGTATTTTCTTGCCGATTCTTTCTTTAGGTGCTGTGATTGGTGCGGTTTATGGCGTCTTAATGAATCAATTAGGATTATTATCGCATGTCTATATCATGAACCTAATCATTTTTTCCATGGCCGGTTACTTTGCTGGAATCGGAAAAGCTCCCTTCACAGCTATCTTGCTGGTAACAGAAATGGTTGGCAATTTAACACATTTAATGCCATTAGCAGTCATATCGTTAACTGCTTACCTTGTTGTTGATTTATTAGGCGGTGCACCAATCTATGAAGCATTGCTTAAGCAGATGACAATGCCTAAAACTGTTCAGCAACTTCATCGACCTGATCATTTGGAAATACCGGTTTTCTTTGGCAGTCCCTTAAACGGCAAAATGGTCCGAGACATGCCATGGCCTAAAGAAGCACTGCTCATTGGAATCCGGCGTGGTGAACAAGAAGTGATTCCACATGGTGACACCTTGATTCATGAAGGTGATACGTTAGTACTGTTAACTGATACAACCCAACGACCCCAAGTTAAACAACGGATTGATGCATTATTAGCAACCTTAGAAAAAAAGCACCAAGACTAAGTTAATAGGTAAATTGGTTTATCATAATGGTAGGTATCAGATTAAGTGGGTCCGTTGGCAGACATAAACATATTGGAAAACTATATACAAATACGGTGAAGTACGAAAAACGCTGAAACAGAATTAGTTGAACCTATTTTGAAAAATACAAAGATAAATAATATGCCGAAAATGCCTTGCTACCCAATTTCTCATAGTCATGCTATAATGTAGACAGAAAAGGAAGCCTTGCGCTAACAAGACTTCCTACGCAAGCCGCTTCAAAGGCGGTGGCGAAGTTAATAAGACAGCATTAAGCTACCCTGTAACCTACCAAAGTTACGCAGGGCGGCTTTTTTATTTGTGGTGCTTGTCGATATAGCTGAGTAGCGCGATTAAAAACGTGCCAAACAGCAACATCAACGAGAGTGCCTGGAAGACGCTCATTGACTGTGAAACCTTCCTGAAGATTATTCCATGTTCCCATGGGCCTCACCTCACAAGGGAAAAGACAGCCACCGCCCTTAAACCTTCCTGCGTAATCTATTATACAGGTGAATTAAGTATTGACCAAGCACAATAAAAATAGATCATGGAGTTTCATGGGATCCTAAATTTGATCAAATTAAGAATCAGCAAAACATCTTTTGTAGATACCCTTTTTTGAGTTCCTGGAGTTTTTCAAGCTTACGCTGATGAAGAGCTATAGTATCGTCTAGTTGTTTGAAAAAGGCAAATTCTATAATTAATCCGAACAGAAATTAAAAAGCCCAAAGCAATCACTCACAATGGTAGTAGCTAATTCCAACCAATATAGGGAGTGATTACTTTGGGTACATCTACTTTATCACGTTTTCAACGTGGCGCACTAGCACA
>NZ_JBANSM010000012.1:0-16617 GCF_038374745.1 Levilactobacillus sp. HBUAS70063
CCGTGGTTGGATTTAAGCCCAATTCGCTTAAAACTGCTTCGGTATCATCGGCCAAATCTTTATCAATCTTGACTTGGACCCGTTTCTTTTCCTTAACTGCCATGATTGTCTCATCTCTTTTCTTTTGCTACTACCATTATACTACCTTTTGAGTACCTTATCAATAGATAAAGCCTTGGCCTCAAATCACTTGAGCTTGGCGTTGATCTAAAGGCTGAACTTTTGAGCTGGTTAGCTCTGGCACTCATTTAAAAGCCCCTATTCTTCTGTTTAAGCCATTTGAATCTAACTTGAGTATAAAGAGGTTAGCAAGTCTTAAAACCGCTTAGAAAGGATTTTATAGCCTTTTAGGACTAGTAGTACAACCCACTGTTTAATCGTTTCGGCCGACTTTTCTTCTTCGGTGTTTGGCCGCATATTCTCTAGCCGCTTGTTTATTCCACCAAGCGCCAATTCAGCCACTCAAGGTGTCTATTTTTGCTTCTAAGCGATTTTAAAGCGATTTTAATATAATTGTGCATGTAACACTTAAAACGGCTTAAATGAGCTTATACGGCACTTAATTCCAATAAGGCTCATTGTCAGTGCTCCGTTCTTCGGGGTGTTTGGCCGCATATTCTCTAGCCGCTTGTTTATTCCACCAAACGCCAAATAGGTTTTGCATGGTGCCGTATAAGTAGTTCTCAACATTCTTGATGTGCTTCTCATTGCTTCTCAGGGCGTTAAAGTAGCGTCTCAAGGCTTTAGTCATTAAAGGTTTCAGTTCCTCATCATCAAGTGGGATTATGACACCAATATCTTTGTGATCTTTCTCAACTCGGTACTTAGCATTTAAGATAATGCCAATGAAGCGGCGCATTTGTTGCGGAGTTCGGCACCAGAAGCTAAGTAATTGCACGGCTTCTGGTTCTAAGAAAACCGGTAAGCCACTGTCTTCATCAGTTAAGAAGTCATTAGCATGGTTCACCAAATCCTGGTTTTGCTTTTGAATTTCTGCTGGTGAAAAATGGGCTGTGGAAAAGTTCAACTTTTGAGTATCTATATTGTATCCGTTTTTGTCTCTTTCTTTAGGTTCTATATATAGATTAAGTCCATTTTTTGAACTTCCGCTCGTAGCAAGGGTTTGAGAGCTGTTGTCAACGAACTTATGCGGAAGTTCATTTTTTGAACTTCCGCTCGTAGCAAGGGTTTCAACGGTCTCCCGCGGAAGTTCATTTTTTGAACTTCCGCTCCTAGCAAGGGTTTGCGGGCTTTTTTGACCAAATTCGCCGCGTAAATAGACATCGGTTGCTTTCACATCGAGCTTGGACAGATATAAGCGATTCGGTTCATTTTTCTTAGTTTTCGGGTTAAAGCCCATTTGTTTCTGAACGAGTAATCCGATTGATTCCAGCTCTGCTTTTATTTTGATGACTTTTCCCTTTGAACAATTGAACAAGTCCATTAGTTCTTGATTGGTAAAGATAAAGTAGACGTGTCCTTCACTATCAACCCAGTTATTGCGCAAAGAATACTCTAATCGGTCTTTTAGTACCATATAGGCTAATTTAGCGTCATTGCTTAAATGCTTGTATTGCTCGCCATACATTAATACCTTAGGAAACTGGAAAAATAAGGCTCCATATACGTTATCTGCTTCATAGTAATTAAAATTTGTTGATTTTGTCATAATAAAAACTCCCTTTCTTGACTGACACACGCTGTCTCAAAAGAGAGTTGCTAAAACATTCGACTTGCATTACAATACAAATCTGATATGCTCTAACTGAATTACAAAGCCTCACGGCTAAATGAATGCTTTGTAATTTACCAGCATGTGTCTGTTTGTGAGTTGCCCAGTCGGCAACTTTTTTAAGTTCTAACAACAAAAAATGGACTAAATAGCTCTGGTTAGCTACTTAGTCCATTGACTTTAATTTGTTTTTAACTATCCTTAACTTGTCCTTTGGGACTGGTTTGCGGTATAATTAACCTACAAATTAAGAACAATGTTCAGTCGATTTTAACTTGGCGGTGAAAATCGACTGAATCTAAGTAGCTGCCTTATAGCTACTTGCTAAACCCAAAATCCCTGATTCCTCGTGAATCGGGGATTTTTCTGTTTAGCTTGATCTCTTTATTCGGTTGTTAAATTAATTTTAGTCTAGCATAGCGCTTACCAAGCGGCAACTTTATTTGGTCTTGTATACTTTGCCAGCTTTTGGTTGAAACCAGTAGGCGATAGAAGATACCAGTAAATATTCGAAAAGTAAAAATGCTTCGGGGTGTTTAAGCAAATTTCCATCAAAAACACTGAAAATCATGAGCATAAGCAACCCGCAAAAATACGTGATAAACAGGGACATTATTTAAAAAATTCTTACGACAATACGACGGTTACCACTGATTCTTTCAAATAATAGCTGTAACCAATACTGCATTGGAAATAACCACTGTCGAATAAAAAAGCGCTCATCTACCAAGTGCTTTTTTGCAATTCCAATGGCTGGGATTATCTAAAAGACAATAAGGCTGGCAAGCAAAAATGTAACATTTATCGAAATTCCCATAACAACTCCTCCCTTAAAGTGACATCACATATTTTTTATAAGCTCATTTAAAAATTTGGAGGCAGACTTAAAATTATGTTCTTTGGCTAGACCGTCAAGTCTTTTGCGTGCGCTAGGTTGAAGTGAAAAGGTATAGTTCTTAGTACGTTCCTCTTCATCTTTAAAAACAGGAATAACAAGTTTATCTTTAGTATCAGTTGGCTGTTCTGTTTCATTTTTTTGTAGTGCCTTTTTTATGTTTTTGTTCTCTGGATCGAATGCCATAGGTAGTCCTCCTTTATAATTCACATGCACACACATTAAGTATACATGTGATTAATACGCATACGAAACATTTATAGCTTTTCCGTGATTTCATTAAATGTTTTGTCCATACTATCAAAAAATTCATGTTGATCAATATATGTTTTGTGGTCTTCAGCCATTTTTGAAAGAGATTTTTTATCCAACGTTGAACGATTGAATAGCTCCTTTTCTGGAACTGTAGCCAATACACTGGGATCGCCTTTTAAGGCTTTTAATAACTCGCGAGATGATCTTGTGTTGTGTTTAATCATGTTGGCGATAAAAAATAATTTGGTCGTGACATAAGATTTTCTAGTAGAGTAATCAATGGCTTCTTTGCGTAATTCGTTAATTCTTTCTTCTAGGTTAAATTTTGCATTATACCCATGTTCGCTAGGTGTGATTGGACTAAGGATAGCATTACTAATGATTACTGCATTCTTGGTAGCAGTAGAAAAATCTGGGTGACAATCCAAAATAATATACTCGAATTTTCCTAAATTTAAACGTTCATAATTATCTGACAACCACATATAGAGGAACATGTTTTTGTTAGTCTTATTTTCAATGGTACGCTCAATATCGTCAAGGTGCATGTCTCCGGCAATTAGACTAATATAAGCACTTATTTCATGTATTTTGACTTTCCCTCGATCTAAGAAAATGTTGCCAACGGTGTCTTGATTGTCGTAAATGTTGTAAGTCTGGGTTAAATTACTTTGGTGGTCTAAGTCAATAAATAAAACATGCTTGCCATTTTTTGCTAACCATTCACCATAATTAAAAGCTAGGGTAGTTTTACCAACGCCGCCTTTTATGGCTGAAAATGTAATAATTTCCATTAGTGTCCCTCCTCATACGTGCTAAGTAAGCTTAATAAATATCGCTACATGCATAATAACACATAACACGTATGTTTGCAAATAGTACATATGATTTATATTCATGAATGACTAGTATACACTAGCTAAGTGTCCTATCTGGGGTTAATGGAACATCCATACGAAAAGTAGCGGTAGGAAGCCGAACACTCAGAACGTTTGTTATCTGAATATACGGTTTTCTACCGCTATTTTAAAATTCGTATTGGTTACGGACCTACTGATTCCTCAGAGGTTACCGACTTTTGCTAAGTCAATAATCTGCTGCTCAATTTGATCTCTGACCTTCCGAAAAACTACTATTCTATCCTGTTCGGATCCAGCTGCTAAAGCCGGGTCTGGAAGTGGCCAATGCTTTTTCTTGACCGTTGGTGGGGTGACTGGACAGCGATCACGAGCGTCTCCACATAAGGTGACAACTAGGTCACTGTGAAGCAAATAATCGGGATCAATTAACTTTGATGTTTGCTGGGAAATATCTATTCCTTTTTCAGCCATAACTTTAACAGCCAATGGATTCAAGCCATGCACCTCGACTCCCGCACTGGCAACGCGCCAATCATTGCCTAAAATTTTTTTAGCGAATCCTTCAGCCATTTGACTTCGACAAGCATTTCCAGTACATAGAAAATAAATTTGTGTCATCATTAATCCTCCATCTAAACTATTAGTGAACCAAAGCAGCTACTAAATCCATGTCTAAGTAACTGCTAAACTCGTTAATGGTAGGGTATTCACCGGTTTTTACCAACTGACCATCCACTAACGTAATTGGTAAAGCATTTATACCCTGATGTTTTAGTTCTTGGGCAACAATCGGATTTCGAACAAAGGCATCGGGGTTCTGGGCTAAATTACGACGAATGAACATGGCCTGCCCCTGTGCATTCACACTGACATACCGCTGAATGGCCGTTGTTTGAATCAATTCCTTATCAACGCTGGGACCACAAACACCGGTTGAACAACACATTGCTGGTTCAAAAAGCTCTATTTTTTTCATTCTATTCATCTCCAAAGTAATTGTGATTTATATTTTCTAACCAAAAATCGATAATGATAACCAGAGGCCACATAGGGTAATAAACAACACTGGGATCGTGGTTACAATTCCAATTTTAAAATAAGTCCCCCATTTAATTTTAACTCCCTTTTGAGCTAACACATGTAGCCAGACTAATGTAGCCAAAGAGCCAATTGGGGTAATCTTAGGTCCCAAATCTGAGCCGATTATGTTTGCGTACACTAACGTATGATGGATGAGCCCTGAAACGTCAGCGCCTTTGATTGATAGTGCATTAATCATGACGGTCGGCATGTTATTCATTAATGACGATAAAAGTGCTGCTAAGTAGCCCATGCCCATTGTGGCAGCAAACCGACCACCTTTTGCGATTTCGGTAATGACACCTGATAATAATGTTGTTAGACCAACGTTCTGAAGGCCGTAGACTACGACATACATACCGATTGAGAAAAAGACAATGTTCCAAGGAGCTCCTTTAATCGCTGCCATCGCATTAACATGGGAACTTCTTTGACCAACTATCAGAAAAATAGCCGCAATACTCAGTGCGATAAAGGAGACGGGGATTCCTAAGAAACCGCTACTAAAGTAACCAATCAATAGGAGGATTAAGACGACCCATGAAAACTTGAAAAGTCGCTGATCTTTTAGTGCAGAACTGGGTTCCGCAACCTGAGTGGCATCAAATTTTCGTGGCAATGCTTTTCGAAAGTAAAGATACAGGATACCAATACTACCTAACAGCGAAAATAGATCAGGAATCCACATTCTTAACGCATACGCTGAAAAGGAAATTCCAAAAAAGTCTGCAGAGACAATATTTACCAAGTTACTAACAATCATTGGTAAAGAAGTGGTATCGGCAATAAAGCCACTGGCAATAATGAAAGGGAAAACTTGCTTTTCATCAAAGTGTAAGGCACGAACCATTGCTAAAACAATGGGGGTAAGAATCAGAGCAGCCCCATCATTAGCAAAAAGGGCAGCAACGACGGCGCCTAAGGTGGTCACCAAAATAAACATGCGAATACCGTGACCGTTTGCCCAGCGAGCCATGTGTAAGGCGGCCCATTCAAAAAATCCGATTTGATCTAAAATGAGTGAAATCAGAATAATAGCCACGAAAGATAAGGTGGCATTCCAGACAATTCCGGTAACTGTTCCAACATCTTTAAAACTCACCACGCCAAACAATAATGCTAAAATTGCACCACCAACGGCTGTCCATCCAATTGATAATCCTCTAGGTTGCCAGATAACGAATAATAATGTGAGTAAGAAAATTCCAACGGCAAAAAAGACTTGCATGATACCTCCTAAACTGATTAATTATTTTTTTCCTTTAATTAATTAAACCGTTAAAAGCGTTTTTTCGTAATTTGGTTGCCATTGCATAACAGCAAAATGATTATTCGAAAGCTCTTTTACCTGATCAATCCATTTAACTTCGCTTTGCACTCGAGCCAGCAAACATGGATCAGTGGTTTGAGTTGCCAACATACTTTGGTTGACCACCCACCAAGTATGAGTTAGACTGGCTCGCTTCAAATCGTCATCTAATCGCATTGATTCATAAACCGGCGTGGCTTCTGGTAGCGTTACCATAACAATTTCAGTTTGCTTAGGATCTTGTAGTCTTGGTAACAGATTAACGACTGCTTGTGGGACGCTGCCGGAGGTATGGGCAACTTCTTGAGCATAGCTTTGGGTCGAGTTTAACAGTAAGAGTGTATGACCAGTCGGAGCCGTATCAACCACAACGACGTCACTATCATTTTGGGCGACTAACTCAGCAAAAGCTCGGAAGACAGCAATTTCTTGAGTACATGGTGAACGCAAATCTTCAGCGACATAATCAACATCATTAGACTTCATGGTCTTTTTAGCAGTAGTGAGAACTTCGTTTTGATATTCTTTTAAAGACTTTTTCTCATCAATATGGCTCACCTTGATCAGCGGACTTGTGATTTTGAAGTATTTCAAATGATCAGCTGGGTCAGTGGTAGCCAAGTGCACGGTTTTGTGTTGAGCAGCTATCTTTTGGGCAATTTGAACGGCAACGGTTGTTTTACCAACGCCACCTTTGCCCATGGTGAAGATAATTTTTTTATTTGACTGCACTAAATTCTTCACGACAACATCCAGATCAGGAAAGTGACTAGCAGTAACCGGTTCCTCAGTGATTTGCGGCTGCTGGTCTTTCAATAGTAGTCGTAAATTAGCTAATCCCAATACGTTGTATGCTCGCAATGGGATTGCTAACTTGGGTAGCTGGTCTAAAGTGACTGGCATATTCTGCAAATCAGCTTGCTGTTGTTTAAAAATAGTCTGAGAAACTGCGTCGGTTGGCTGATTTAAGATACCGTTAATGATTAGTTGCTGGTTCTTAATGTTTAAGGCTGCCAACTCATGTGAAGCGCGTTGTGCCTCCAGAAGGGCGCCTTTTTGTGGTCGGGTAACTAAAAACAAAGTCGTCGCTTGAGGATTGCCTAAAGTTTCAACCGCTTTTTGATACATAGCTTTCTTATCATTTAAGCCAGCTAGTTGTCCGAGACAGGATGCACCACGATCATTCTTATCCAGGTAATTACTCCAAGCAGAAGGCAATTGCAGCATTCTTAAGGTATGGCCGGTCGGCGCGGTATCAAAAATAATATAGTCAAATTGCTGATTAATCTTGGAACTAGTTAGAAAGTTGGCAAATTCATTAAATGCAGCAATTTCAACCGTACACGAGCCTGATAATTGTTCAGCCATATTCTGAATGGCTTCTTTGGGCAACACGCCTCGATAAGGTTGAATAACCTGCTCGCGATACTCGTTCGCAGCAATGACCGGATCAAAGTTGGCAGCAAACAAACCGGAAATGTTTGGAATCGGCTTTGGCTGATTGGTTAAACTAACTTTAAAAACGTCCTGCAAGTTACTAGCTGGATCAGTGGAAACGATCATAACTCGGTGACCAGCATCAGCTAAGCTAATTGCAGTGGCACTGGCAACCGTGGTTTTGCCAACCCCACCCTTGCCGGTAAAAAATAGGTACTTGGTTAAATTAATCTCTTGTGGCGAATACTTTTCCATCATTTTTCAGCTCCTTACATAGACACGCCTCTATGTATTGCTTAAAAAAACTTAATTGGCAACATCTTTTTCACAATCAGACCGTTGGCAAAGGCAGTGCTCATCAGCGGCTAACAGTTGGTCGGTATTCTGTTTAAACTCTTGGACAAACCTTTTTTGTAGGGAATAGTGTTGCCATTTCCCATCCTTTACCGCAAACACAATACCTGCATTTTGCAAAACCTTCATATGATGAGACAAAGTGGGTTGAGAAAAATCAAAATGCTGGAGGATATCACAAGCACAAAGTGATCCACATGAAAGCAGATCAATGATTTTTAGGCGGTTCGGGTCAGCCATTGCTTTTAGCATTTGAACGTAATTTTGATAATCCATTTTTTCTCCTTCCATTACATAGACGATCATCTATGTATAGTATAAGAGCTACTCCAATGGCTTGTCAACTTTGTTAAAACTAAATGGGGGACTTATTTTAAAATTGGAATTGTAACCACGATCCCAGTGTTGTTTATTACCCTATGTGGCCTCTGGTTATCATTATCGATTTTTGGTTAGAAAATATAAATCACAATTACTTTGGAGATGAATAGAATGAAAAAATAGAGCTTTTTGGAACAGCTAAATAAAGGTGAAGCTCGGCACGCGCTTTGTCGAAACATCTTTTATGGTCGGAAAGAGAAGCTTTATCAAACGTATTTTGATGGTATGGAAGAACAACTAAACGCTCTCAGTTTAGTCACGAATGCCATTATTTATTGGAATACCGTTTACCTGGAAAAGATTGTGACGCAGATGCAATCAGAAGGGTTTGATTGTTCTGACGACATGATCGGCAAATTATCGCCACTGATGTTTGAACACATTAACTTTGTCGGTAAGTACACGTTCCAATATAATGAAGCGTTAGAAAATGGTCATTTAAGACCATTAGATGAAGCAGACGAAAAATAAGATTGTTCGGTTTTTAAAGTCTACCGCTACTTTTCGTACGAATGTTCCAGAGCTCTTTTTAAATAAAGCCAATATAAAAAATCAGAAACGCTGTTAAATCAACGTTTCTGATTTTTTGTTCGGGATCCTACCGCTACTTTTCGTATGGATGTTCCATTGACCCCTATCTCTTGATATTAAGCTTTTTACGATATCGAATAAAAGTTGTCCGCTTGATCCCGGTATTCCGAGCAACGTCTATGTCACTCATGCCTGCCTGATAAAGCTTAAAAGCATGTTGCAAGCGGGGATCATCTTTGGCATATTGAGGTTTCCGACCATGATATTTGCCTTGTTGTTTAGCCAGGGCAATGCCTTGTTGCTGCCGCTCAATAATCCGCTTACGCTCACTTTCGGCTTGATACTTATATAGTTCAATGATGAGGTTGGTCATGAGTTGACGTAAGTTTTGGTCAGCAATCCCGGTCATGGACGGCAAATTTAACACATCTAGGGTGGCACCCTTATTTTGAATGGAGTTCATGATTTTAGTTAAATCCTGATTGTTTCTGCCTAAGCGATCTAATTCAGTGACCATTACAATATCACCCTCACGAATATAGGCCAGCATTTTTTGCAGTTCTGGCCGATTAGTGTTAGCCCCACTTAATTTATCCGTAAATAATTTATCAACGTCTTTTAAAGCCGCTAACTGTCGATCTAAATGTTGCTCCTTGGAACTCACACGCGCATAACCGATTTTAGCCATTTCCAGTTCTCCTTTTGGACAGTTCTAATGAACACTTGTAATTCCTAGTATAGCACAGAAATAAAAAAGGCCAATAGGGTATACCCTAGTGGCCGTCACGCTAATTTATTGAAAAGGGAAAAATTCTCCTTTCCCTAGATTATCTGTATTTAATCTTGAATTTATAACGTTTTGATTTCCATTTACCATTTTTGATAAATCTTCTGGGGCTGTAAAATTTGAATGCAAAGGAGCTTCTTGATAGGCGATTTCCCAATCTCTCAAAATATTATAATCTTTTGAAAATTCTATGTTCTTTTTTACACCCTCAAAATCCGGAAATAATTTGGTACTGATGGCTCCGTTTTCTTTTAAATATTTTTGTAAATCATTTCGATCTCTTTGCGATAGTTTGAAGGTTATTTTTTCTAAAAGAGTTTCATTATTCCATGAGTATTTATCGCCAGATTGCTTCAAAAAGTCATCAGGATTATTAGATTGAAGCCAATCAGCCAATATTTTAATTTGAGAGTTTTGAATTTTAGCATTATCGTTTACTTTTGTGCTATCTATGCTAGATAGCAGCCCCTGCTGTGATTCCATTCTTTCGTTTTTATGATCTGTATCAGATACTATTAGCGGTAATTTAGGATATTGATTCTTTAACTCATCATATAAGGTCTTATTAAGTCTATATATGCAATACTTGTGTTTGTTGAAGTCGTCTCTAAGACAATGCATTTTACAAAGATCGATATGTTGGTCCAAAATATTTTCATCAACAAACTGTTTAATATAACTGGTGAATGCAAAGTATAAAGCTACATAGACCGAATAACTCCAGTCTAGATAACTAGTGCTGAGCCCGTAGTGCTGAGAAAGGCCATCTGCCAGCCCATTCATACCTACTTCTGAATACCCTCGCTCAGCGGCTTTTTTAACAACGTCAGAATAAATATTGTATTGGGCAAAACTGATGTCTGTTTTTAACTTTCTAGCTAGAGTTGGAACTAAATCATATTTTTCAAATGCACACCCTCGATAAATGAAGTTGCTATTATCCTTAGCTTTTGAAATGATTTTTTGTAACGTAGCCAATATTTCATTCCTCTTGTATAATTAAAGTGAGAGCGTAAAATATCTTGTGTAAATGCATAAAAGATTTCTGAATTGTATAGAAATAGGGAATGCCTTCCCTTATGATATTTAGTAACCACAGAAAACATCACAGGAGGCATTCCCCATGAATGAACTTACCACAGAAATTATCGCTGCACTAGCCCAAAAGCAAGATTTGGACGAAGTTTTTCGTCACCACCTCGAAATTGCGATTAACCAGCTGCTTCAAACCGAATTGGCAGAGCTTTTGGGTTACGAACGCTACTCATACGCTGGGATTAACACTGGTAATAACCGCAACGGCAGTTATGAGCGCTCGTTTGATACGAAGTACGGCCAACTTAACTTAACCATTCCTCGAGATCGCAATGGCCGGTTTGAAAATCATACCTTGCCAGCCTACGGTCGGCACAGTGATAATTTAGAAACAACGGTCATTCAGTTGTATACCAAGGGAATTACCACTGCTGAAATTGCCGAACTCATTGAGAAAATGTACGGTGCTCACTACTCCAAAGCCACGGTTTCCAACATGACTAAAGCCGTCAATGAACAGGTTCAAGCTTTCCAGCAACGTCGACTGGCTTCACAATATGCGGCCATCTTCTTAGATGCCACTTACTTGCCGTTAAAGCGGGATCCCGTTCAAAAAGAAGCCGTTCATATTGCGATTGGCATTCGTCCAGATGGTACGAAAGAAGTGCTGAACTACCAAGTGGCGCCAACGGAATCGACTGGAATCTGGACTGAACTGCTGGGAACCTTGATCAAGCAGGGCGTTAAAGATGTGCTGTTGTTTGTGGCCGATGGGTTAGTTGGTTTGGATGAAGGCTTGAATCGGCATTTCCCTAAAGCCAAACGACAACGTTGCCTGGTTCATGTTGGGCGGAATCTGATGAACAAAGTTCGCGTAAAAGACCGCAAGGCCATGATCAGTGACTTTAAACAAGTTCATCGGGCCGCCAACCGTGAAGCAGCCGAACTAAAACTGAATGAGTTCGCCAACAACTGGCATCAGACCTATCCCAAATTAATCAAAGATCTGCTTAAAATGCCGAATTTACTCACTTTCATGGACTTTTCACCAGCTATCCGGCAATCACTATACTCCACTAACCTGATTGAGAACTTTAATAAGCATCTCAAGCGCACCACCCACCACAAAGAACAATTTCCAACGGAAGATTCACTGGATCGCTTCCTGGTTTCTCAGTTTAATGTTTATAACGAGAAGTCTCTGAAGCGGATCCACCGAGGGTTCAAAGGACTCCAGGACACCTTGGAAGCATCATTTATTTAAGTTAGATACATATTATATGTACGAAGGCATTTCATTTACACAAGATTCTTGACGCTACCTCATTTACCTAATAAAATGCAAGTATTCATTCTAACTTTTTTAGTTTTTTTATAATTATATACACTTTTAAGTTGAAGTAAGTAGTATAATATCTGTAGTCTATAGGTGTACCCAAAACATATTGTAAGGTTTTAATAAAGAAAGTAGGAATAGTAATGAAAAATAAAATAGTATTATCAACCACATTATCTTTGTTATTGGCTTTAGGGATTCAGACAAGTACGGTTCATGCCGATACTACCAGCACTACAAGTACTTCTGTGGCACCTGGATCTTTAAAAATTAACTCAGTTCCAAGTATGACATTCAATAGTACAGTTGATGATATTGCCAATTCTACTTCTACCACGGCTAAACTGCAGTCTGATGGTAGTATCTCTACGACAGATGATGAAGGTTATGGGACAGCCACTAATTGGACTCTAGCTGCAACTCCAACTGAACTTAGCTACGCTGGTGGTAATGGGAAAACTAGCAACCTGAGTGTCTCTACATTAACAATAGCCGGGACTCCTATTACCACAATCGATGGTAAAACCAGTACTCCAATTGTTAAGAATGGTACCAACGAAGGGAACACTTCTACTGATTTAACCGCAGACAACACGTCAATTACTTTACCACAAGATAAGCAAGTGTTTGGAGCAGTTTATACGGGTGCCATTACGTGGACGTTATCTGGTAACACTGGAGCTATTGGTGGTACTGCTCAATAATTATGGCTGGCAATTTGAAGAAAGCTTCAAAACTAGTTTTCATAACTATCTTTTCTCTGATTTTAAGCCTACTGCTTACTTCCCATGTAGCACAGGCGCAAACAACTCCCTTTGCGGTGAAAGTTGTTGGTCAAAATCAACAATCCATAGTTCAACGAAAAGTTAATCCTGGGCAGTCAATAAAAATAAAGTTACTTTTATCTAATAATAGTTCTAAAAATCAACATATTTCTGTCACCAGTCATACTGCTTTTACCGGTGATGCTGGAATTATTCAGTATAATTTAAAGAATCCTGGGAAGCGTTATTTTGGGAATGTTGATTTCAACAGACTACTAACCGGCCCCCAAAGAATAACATTGAATGCTCATGAAAAAACAACCAAGATGTATACCTTAACAAGTCCAAATAATCATTTTAAAGGAACAATATTAGGAGGCATATACGTTAGCCAACTTGTTAATCAACAATCAAAAGGTAATGGTTCATCCAAAAAACAAGCTTATGTAGGGTATACAAATATTCTGGCTTACCAAATACCGATTGTTTTGAGACAAAGCAACCGCATTGTTCATACAAAATTGAAACTCAAAAAAGTAGTTTGTCAGGTAAATAACAGCACGCCTGTTGTACTAGCTCGAATTGCTAATATAACCCCTACCGTATTTAGTCGTCTTGAATTAAAAACAAAAATTATCAATCAGCGAAACAAAAAAGTGGTGTTCCAAAGCAACCAAAAAGATATTTCTATGGCCCCGCTAAGTTATTTCGATGATCATTTGATACTTAATAAAGGTTTGTCAGCTGGTAATTATATCTTAAGTATAAACGCGCAGTCAGGAAAAAGGCATTGGTTATTCCGTAAAATGTTCAAAATAAATACCAAAGTGGCACAAGCCACACAAACTAAGAATTATAGACATCATCCTGATTATGTATGGGCTGTAATAATTCTTGGTGTGGCAATACTAATTTTTATGTTAACGTTTGTTTATCGATTGGGAAAACGTCAACGTTAATTATGGAGCGGAGGATATAATTGATAACTAAAGCTAATTTGGAATATATTTTTTTCAAAGCGGTTGGCCCATTTATTATTATGGCTTATGTCGGCGGTAAGCTAAGTAAACATCATCTTTATATTATTGGATACCATGAAAAAATAAATTCTGAACATGCACGTTATCTACTGGATTCTCCTGACATGGTTATTGATAGTAGTTACAACAGTTGTTTTGGTTTTCATTGGTTGAAGGGACATTTTAAATAATCTGATCATTGGTGTATCTTAATTATAACGATCTAGGTTAAATAAGGGTCTTCGTCAACCAGTTTAGAAACTAGTTATATTTAGAAGAGGCTGTGACACAACTAGCTTCTAAACGAGCAAATGGGGCGAGAAACCGAATTTTGGTTTCTCGCCCCATTTGCTCGTTTAGTTGTCCCCCAAAAAGAATCCAATTCGTAAATGAATTGGATTCTAAATACAATTTCATCAACACCGGTTGACAGAGACCCACTAAAATAGCTAAGGTTTATTGGTTTGTTACAGTCAATGAAACCAATGCACCTTATGAAAGTAATTATACAGTTGATTTACTTGAGACGCATAATGTTGTTAACGTTCAATTTTACTTAGGGTTTAGGAAATCTCAATCCGTTAGTGTCTATTTACATCAAATTGTAAATCATCTAGTGGAACAAGGTATTTTAGAACCACAAATACCCACGTATTCAACAGAGCGACAACGGAAAGTCGGCGACTTTAAGTTTGTTATTATAAAGGAACAACCAGCAGATTTAATTGTCAATGATAAGTTAAGCTCGTTAGATAGAAGATTGATTGGCGGGCGCATCTATTTGCAGAAAATTACGGCCTCACCTATTTCATGGTATGGTTTGGAGTTTAGCAATGTCGTAGAAGAAAGTTCTCCGTTATTTATTACTCAAGATCAAGATCAATACTTAATCCAAAAGGCAAATTACAAGTTTAATCCGAACAAGCCCGGAATCTTTCAATGGCAGTCTGTTGATGATGTATTTTTAATGGTCGTTGATTAATTAGTTCAAGTGCTGCTAGGATCTCATCAGTCGTTACTTGGCTAAAATTGGTCTTTTTCGGGAAGAACCAGCGTAACCGTCTATTAAAATATTCATTGGAACCTCGCTCCCATGGTGAATATGGATGGCAAAAATAAACTTTGATCTGATAATCCTGTTCTAAGGCCTGATAATTGGCAAACTCTTTACCATGATCAACAGTAATGGATTTTACTTGGGGACCGAAGGCCCCCATAAACTTGCCAAAGGCGGTGTTTAGAGCCTTAGCCGTTCTATTAGGGGCTTTGATGGCCCATAGAAGTCGGGTCTTACGTTCTACGAATGTAACCAGACATGATCGTGACTCACTTCGACTAGAAAGCACCGTATCTACTTCCCAATGACCAAAAGCTAACCGTTGATTAACAGTTATGGTGATTTGTTGGGACGTGTTGCATTGATACCGGAAGATGATAGGTTTGTACTTAATCAGCGTGTTGCTTTATTGAGACCAAATGCGACCGCTGATCCACAATTTCTGTTCTCCTATATCAATGCACACCAATATTATTTCAAGGCACAAGGAGCTGGAATGTCACAACTGAATATCTCTAAAGGCAGTGTAGAAAATTTCATTTCTTTTGTTCCGATAATTGAGGAACAAAAGAAAATAGGTACCTTCTTTAAACAGTTAGACAACACTATCACTCTTCATCAGCGTAAGCTTGAAAAACTCCAAGAACTTAAAAAAGGGTATCTACAAAAGATGTTTTGCTGATTCTTAATTTGATCAAATTTAGGATCCTATGAAACTCCATGACTTAATTTTTGTTGTGCTTGGTCAATACTTAATTCACCTGTATAATAGATTACGCAGGAAGTTTTAAGGGCGGTGGCTGTCTTTTTCCTTGCGAGGTGAGGCCCATGGGAACATGGAATAATCTTCAGGAAGGTTTCACAGTCAATGAGCGTCTTCCAGACACTCTCGTTGATGTTGCTATTTGCAATGTTTATTTTAGCGTTGCTAACGTACATCGACAAAAGGAACAAATAAAAAAGCCGCCCTGCGTAACTTTGGCCAGTTACAGGGTAGCTTAATGCTGTCTTATTAACTTCGCCACCGCCTTTGAAGCGGCTTGCATGGGAAGTCCTGTCTTCAGCAGGGCTTCCTTTTTCTATTACATTATAGCATGCCCTTTAAAAACTGGCTAACGTTTTAGACTTTGATCAAGTTCGGATTCGGGTTGTTTGATCTCCGGATTCTGTTCAGCAAATGCTTTCAGTTGCTTTTGTGTTAGCTCACTGATTTCTTGGTGCACATCGTTTAACTGGTTTTTAAATTGCGCTTTCTGTTGTGGACTAGTTGCTTGTTGAATTTGTTGTTGCAAGCTTTGATAGGACTGATTAAGATCCTGAGTTGATAGCTTTTTTAAATCATGCTCAGGTTCTTTTTGTGCTTCTTGTAAGCCTAATTGTTTGGTTAACCCGTCACTAAGCTCAATCACTTTGTTGCTAACTTGCTGGATTTCACTTAAAGCACTATGGATCACGGCTTTATCTTTGGCCCAGGTAGCTACATACCCGAGGGAGTAATTGCCTGTATCAACCCCAATGTTTTGCATGGCAACATACGCAACCGCTTCGGCTTGGGTTTCCTGATAGGCTCGTGGCCGATCTTTAAAGGCTGATTTTAATCCGTGTAGCTGGCTATGCGCATATTCGTGATATAACGTCTTTAGTTTCAAAGCATTGTCGGGCTCATCGCCACCAATGACGATTTCATTAGTGCCGGGTTGAAAATACCCCTTAGCCCCATTTAGCGTCGCTAAAGGCACTTCACTGACTTTAAGGTCGGTTTGCTGGTTTAAATAATCTTTGAAC
>NZ_JBANSM010000013.1:0-9903 GCF_038374745.1 Levilactobacillus sp. HBUAS70063
TTTTCCCTTTGACGTATTTAATTAGTCCCAATTGGACCAGTGAATTTCGTGCCTTATCGAGGCCGGGCTCGGATAGTCCTGTCAGACTAAGTAGTGCCGAATTTTTCATGCGAAACTGAATGTCCAACTTGCCTTCATCGTTCGCGTAGTCTAGTAACTCACGATACAGATTGTTTTGGCCGTTAGAGACGCTCGCTTCATACATTTTAAAATTGCGGTACGCCCGTCTTTGTTTGAAGTAATCCAAGCTTTCACCCCCTAATCATGGTCATGTTTTTTACTTCTTATCGTTGATAGCGTTGAAAATATCCTGTTGTTCCTGACTGGTCAAGTCTGACTTTTTGTCATCTTTATCTGTTGCTGGCTTACGCTTAGTCTTGGCCTTTTCTGTTTTTTTCTCGTCAACGATTTCAGGATCGCTGTCAGGATTGCTATCATCATTCGTGGCATCATCAGTAATATCCAACCGATCATCAACGAGTTGACCATCATCAGTTAATTCTTGAGGCCTCTCGTCCTTGCTGACGGCGTTTTGCATCTCAATGGATAAGATACCCCAGCGGCCCAACATGCTTCGGAGAACCGTTTTGGTGGCCATTGCATCGTAGTTATCACGCCATACACCAGTTAGCGACCGTTTATCCTTAGCCTTGTTGTTAGCAATTCGGTGGGCTTCGACCTGATTACGTGTCCAATAGACGGTCTTGGTAAAGCCATTCAGTAGTTCAAAGTATCCAGCGTAGCCCACAATCTTATCTGACGTTTGCTTGCTGAAGTCGTACTTGAGCTCTTCTGCCAATGGGTCCCAGGAGATGAACGCCCCCTCGGGAATTGGTGCCACATTTAGCTTATGGTACTGACCAGAACGCTGGGCCAGTTGAATGTAGCCCTTGTATCCAATGATGAGCTGAGCTTTCTTCTCCCAGCGTCCAGTTTCCTTGTTCTTACCGTTGAATGGGACAATGTAGGCATATCCCAAGTTAGGGTCAATGGGTAAATCTAAAGTAGCGGCCACCATAGCGCTGGTCATAATCGACATTGGCTGCGCGTCTGCTAGATAGCCATTGGTATTGACTACGTTCAAAACGGAGCTAACAAATCCTGATGACTTATCCTTTAAGACGTTTTGAAACTTGGCCTGAATCGTTGGTGATTCTAGCAGAACCTTGATCGACGCATTTTTTGCGCTAACTTTTTGAGGTTGCTGATTTAGCGCTTTATTCAAAGTATTATTAGTTGCCATTTCTATTTCTCCTTAATCCGCAGTACGCGGTTCCCACGCTTGGTCAAACGATTAGTTACAACGAAGTGTTCTGATGTACCAATCTCGGTCGTTAGCATTGCTGCCCGAACCTTATTTTCCGTAGTCTTGATATCGTTGTTGTAAGTTTTAAGCCCCTGCTTAAGGTGCTCACGCTCAACCAGCAACTTATCTAAATCATCGTCCAAGATGATGGGTTGCCCTTCCGTCTCATGATGCAATTGCTTTAAGACGTTAGTCGTTGAATCCGACCCATCAATCTCTGGCGGAATACCTTGGATGATGTGCTTCTCCCACCAATCAATCAGTTGCTGGCGCATGGTATCAATCAACTCATCGTCTCGCTCAACTCGCTTGGTGATGAAGTGGTGGCCACCAATCAACGTGGCAAAGTAGCAATACGGCCGGTCAAGTACCATCATGTAGTGCTGAACTTGTAGCAAGTATGCCGGTGGAATTTCATCGTCCGTCCATTCAAATGACTTAAATTCCATCGCAGTCTTAATTTCGAGGAACCCAGGCTCGCCAACGACGTCTCGGTCGATGTCAGCTCGCAAGAAGTCATACTCAGGATCAACAAACGTTTTATTCTGACGATGAACTTTCTTACCGGTTTGCCGTTGGAACTCTTGAGCCAAGATAGGCTCCATGATGTTGCCCCAGTGAGTAAACTCATTGCCGCTGTCATCAATCGGTAGTCGGCCGGTCTTATCGGCCCACACTTCGAAAGGCGAGCGCCAAGTGTTGAAGCCTAAGATAGCAGATACATCGGAACCGCCAATGCCCTTGCGGCGATGTTCCAGCCATTGATAACGATTC
The DNA here is from genome assembly GCF_038374745.1 of Levilactobacillus sp. HBUAS70063. NCBI lineage: Bacteria > Bacillati > Bacillota > Bacilli > Lactobacillales > Lactobacillaceae > Levilactobacillus > Levilactobacillus sp. HBUAS70063. The sequence continues at coordinate 2,081 of NZ_JBANSM010000013.1, forward strand.
ATTTTGTAGGTCATCTCGACCTTTGGACGTGGTCGTTCTCGAATTTGGTCCATTACTTTACCTCCTCAATTAGGCCGTCCCCAAGGTAGGTGATTCGCCGTGCTTCTGGACAGTATCCGTATAGTGCCAATACTGCGTTAAAGTACACGTCGTGACCACTGTCACTAAAGTTCTCAAGGTAGTTATCCACGTCAATTAAGCTGTCGTAGATAAAAGCCTCACGATCACCGTCATCAACTACCCAGTAGCGACTACCTGTCTGTAGCGGTTCACCAGCGGTGTCTAGCGTAGCGGGTTCACTAATGCTACTGATTTGTTGCCGGCCGTATAACTTGTCATACATGTAAGACGTACCTCCTAGCATTGAAACCACCGTCCTCTTGAGTTAGAATTACAGTAATAGATATTTAACAAGAGCAATCTTGTTTTGAGTTCTGGGGTGCGACCTAGAACTCTTTTTTTATGCCAAAATTTCATTGTTGGTCCTCCAGTCCAAAGAAGTCTTTTGCCCAGGCTTTCCAGCCGCCGTAGTGATGCACCGATTCGGACAGTTTGTAGCCGCCGTAGATGCACAGGAACATGAAGCAGAACCACGATGCAAATTCGCCGAAGTAGTAGTAGAACACATCCATTCTTGTCACCTCCTTACCAAGGTAATTCTTCCCAGTGACGGTCTAAGAACTCCGCCATGGGGCCAGCTTTGAAAAGCCAACGTGTCCCGGGCCCCGCAGCCTCTTTGATTTCATGATGGTCAACCATTTGTTGAATCTCTCGGCTGTACCGCGGATTCTCTAGGATGCTGGCTTTGATCCAAGTCGTCGACTTCTTGCCGACCCACTCACGCAGATCTTGCATGGTCCACGTTCGACCGGTCAGTGCTTGACCACGAAGGCTCTCGATTTCGTCACGCTGGACTAACTCGAAGTTATCCGGAATGGCAATTTCGATATTTGCTTTGATACTTTGCGGTGCTTGAATCATGTTTTCACCCCCCTATTCGCTTGTTATAAGCATCGAAGACGCTTTGAATATCCTCACCCGCGTACTTGGCTTTCATCGCGATATCAGTCTCTTCGGCGCCAATCTCTTCAACGTATTCCTGGAAGTAGTCCCGGATGAGAAGCGTTTGCTGTGGTGATCTAAGCTCTGGCTTAGTGGTCATCGCTTCGTCAAACGACTCTTCAAGACTTCGCCGCTCATTCTCTTCTTTTCGCTGTTGAAACAGGGCCGCCATTACATCGTCATGTTTAGTCTTATTTTTCATAAAAGACGGAATATGGTAATCCTCCCGTGCCCCAGAAAAATTAAGCCAAATATTTTGCAGTGTGTCCGCCAACGATATTCTCGTTGGCTTGTCCGTGTTACGAGTGCCGTTCTTCAAACGACTTAGCTGACCGACAGACACATGAACCTTACCAGCTACTTGCTTGTGTGTTAGCGAACCCTGAATCCCATCTAGGGCAAGCGTTAGTTGTTCTGAAAATTTGCTTTGCATCTTTTTCCTCCCATCGTGATTGGAAATTGAATTCAATCACTTTTCCTAAGCTCACAGTTATCATTGATACTGGAGTTCAAATGACTGGTCATTTGCTTTGGAACATTCAATCATGTACAAGCGATCAAGATAGCCCTCGCCATTTGCTTCAACCATCGCCGCAATGATATCTGCGGTATGATTACTACTTTCTGCAACGAAGTTGATCTTTTCTTGCCGTGTCATCTTGGTACCCCCTGTTCCTTGACAATTAAAAAACTGCCTTAATTGACTCAAATATCTTTTGTGCTTCTTCAATTTTAGATATGGGTAAATCATTGATTCTTTTGAGTCGTAGTTTCGTTCGAATGATGCTGTTGAAGGCTTGCGACAATGAATCATATCTAACCGGAGTTTCTTCGGAGATTTGTTTAGCAAAATCTGTAATCTCCTTTTTAAACGTTGCTAACTCCGTTGGAACGTTACCCGGATGATTGTCTGCAACAGCTTTTCTTACTTGTTCTTGAACCATCTGTTCAAGCTGTTCTTGCGTTACTTCCATTACTTGGTCACCTCCTTAGGTTCTAATAAGTCATCCACAGTTACGCCCATTGCTTTGGCAAGTAAATTTAGTGTTACAGCATCAGGGTGCTTTGTTCGATTCTCGAGGGTGTTTACAGTACTCTGTGATACGCCCGCAGCATCTGCTAGTTTTGCTTGCGTCCAGCCAAGCTTGGAACGAATTTTTTTAATTTCTGAGCCGATCATGTTTTTCATCTCCTTAGAGTTAACGCATTTGCGTAACTATGCTTTTATTATAACGCCATTGCGTAAATTGTCAACGCAACAGCGTAACTTTTTTAAATGAATTTGTTTTACGATTAACGCAAACACGTTTGGAGGACCTTTTATGACTGAATCAGAATTAATAATTCAACGCTTGTATGATCTTATGCGTGAGCGCAATTTAACCGTTAATCGTTTGGCTACGTTAGCAGGAGTTACTCAATCAACGGTGAGTTCTTTTATTTATCGACAGAGTGTTCCAAAAGTAGATCTATTGCATTCGCTTTGTTCTGCTCTTGGCATCTCAGTTCACGACTTCTTCGACTTTCCGCCTTACAACGAGGTGGAAAAATGAACTTAATACCTATATTCCTTTCTTCAATGAACTAATTACTAAATCGTTCATCGAAAGGAGGTGACTAAAATGATCTTTAAGAACCAGCTAATCTCAGTATCTTCTGCCGTTGCTAAGTCAATAGGCAATGGTAACCAAAATCATTTGATTTTATTTACCAGTTCAACCGCCATTATTGGTGATTTACTATCTGATGGTGATCACGTTGAATCTAGCCCCGTTTACTCAGCTTTATTCGAAGGGCTTACCTCTTCTAGCAAGCTTTTCGACGAAACTATCGATAAATTTGGCAAAAGTAATAGCTACGGCAGTACTAGTAAACGTCAGATTATTTCCCGAATGAGAGAGCAGAAGGACTCTATCGTCTATCTTCAAAACGTAACTATCCAATCGCTGTCTTCACTGCAGCCCTTAAATGTCGACTTCTTAGCAGTAGACTTGGATAAAATCACTAGTTTCACTATTGGTTCTTCTTCGATGCAGGATTCTCAATAGCTATTTGAATGTGACGCTCTTGGCTACTAGCGATAACCTTGAGCGTTTTGTTTAAGCTACGAAGTTCTGTGAGAACTGCATTTTGGAATTCTTCTTTCTCCATCAGCTCACCTCCTCAGATTTCTGTGTGATAATCACACGGATGAAGTGAAAAATTTTTCCATTTGAACATGAAATAACACCGCAAGGGCTTGAAGTTCCTCCGCTTTAAAATTGTAATCCCCATTTTCTCGGCGATTATACTTATCTGGAGTGCTAAGACCTAAAGCTTCTGCGACCTCAGCTTGGGATAAGTGATTCTCATTACGCAACTTTTTTATGAATTCAAGGTCTACACGTTTCTTAGCAATTGCTTGCATTAATTAGGCCTCCTTTCCGTGTGATTATCGCAACAACTTACAAGACACAGTATAACGTGTGATTATCACAACGTCAAGATATAATTGTTAATTTCACACAAAATATTCTCTATTTTCACAACAATGTTATTATTAATGTGTGAAAAACGCATATTAGATAGGAGAATGGCTCGTGAACAGTGATGAAATACTGGCTAAAAGAATTTCTTACCTGCAAGAAAACTCTGAACTGAGTCAAACGGAAATTGCGCGAAGAATCGGAATTGACCGTTCTGCTTTTAGCCGCATAAAAAATAACACCAGAAAGGTATCAGCAGATGAACTCAACAAAATAGCTGATATTTTTGGAGTTACTACTGACTACTTGCTGGGACGAAAAGTTGACCTCGGTGATGTACCAGTCGCCGCCCATATTGATGGCGATCTAGCTGACTTAACCGACGAGGAACGTCAAGAAATAAGAGACTATATTGAGTTCAAAAAGGCGCAGTACAAAAAGCGTCATGAAAAGGACTGAGTTTATTGAATAGACTTGAAACCTTGATGGCGCAATATTCGGAAATTACTTTTAGCTTCAAAAGGTTACCAGTGCGCCTGAGCGGCCTGGCAATCGGTGATGAGGTCGCCCTTAACGAAAGAAAAACACCCGATCAACTATGCCAATGGATACTAGAGGAAATTGGCCATGTTGAAACTTCGATTGGCGACATTACCGATTATGGATCGTTAGAGAATATGAAACAGGAACGCCGGGCTCGTGTTTGGGGATTTACTCACTTGCTGACACGGGCTGACATGGACCGTTTACGTCGCGAATATGCGTGTGAGGACTCAGATTACCCCGCCGCTGATGACATCGGTCTTGAATTACCATACCTGCATGAAGTTGGTTTGGCGTATGGATTGCAGTACAAGCACGTTTTAGATTAAGGAGGTCATCAGCAATGACTGAAAGTGAACTTGCAGAAGCAATATTCGACGACGATTTTTTCAAGGAACAGTCATTAATTTATCAGCTCTACCGCTCAGGGAAAATGCTGGATCACGTTCGAATATCAAAGGGGGATAACTCCATTATCGTTTGGCCCGAATCATACAATAAAATTAGAGTTGGCGATATGTTGTCTAAAGATGGTGATGAATTAATTGTTACCACGATTTCCAGCCAGTCTGCAAATATTGAACAGTTCAAGACTCAAACTCGACATGAATATGAACGAGAGTTCGGAAACTCCACTCATATTGATCATGTGAATCAAAGTCAAATCGCAATTGGTAATAATGGAGTCTCTCAGTCTCAGAGTAATCATGTTACATTGAAAACGATCAAAGATAACGCCTTTGACATTAAGCCGGAGGATCAAGAACTTTTTCATGAGCTAGTTGATCAACTTCAACAGTTCGAATCCGGGAAAATAAGTCTAAAAAAAGACAGTTTCTCCAAGTATGGGAAACTGCTAAAAGACTATCTTCCTCTTGGGCTACAAGTTGGCGAGTTCATCCATCTGCTTTTCTTCGGCCACTAACTTAGCTGTTTCATTTAAGGTTAGTTTCTCTTGAAATACCATAGTCCCGTCATCACGGAAATATTGAGCCCAATATGCTGTAATATGGTCAGAGCTTTGCTTAGCTAAGATAACTCGATTAAGACTTACCCGTTTAAATTTAACTATTGGTGCACTCATATCTTTTCACCATCCCCACTGTTCGTGAGTATATCAGGACTCACATGTAGTAATGATAGTTGGTTTTCCAAATAGTTTGTCATGTTATTAGAAACCACCTGCATCTCACCAACGGTGAGGTTCATGGTCATCATCTTTTTAAATAGCATATCGCAAACGTCATCGCATCGAATTTGATCCATTGATACCATGTTTACCATCTCCACTTACGTATTTATCGTAATTATAAAACATACGTTCACTTTTAGCTACTGTCCAAAACTGATGACGTTAAAAGCTGTACATATCTCAGGAGGAATCATGATGCCACTCTTTTTAATTATTATCATAGAAATATTTGTTCGGTTGCTGATACTAGCAGCGTGTGCAACTGGTGCTTATTTTTTGTTTGCCGGTATGAAAAACTCACATCCGATTCTAGGAAGTTTAGTTGGAATTCTAGCTCTCATTGTCATTTTTAACATATTTGTTCCTTCGTCGTATGCTGCCAAAAATCGAATGACTTTCCAGCACACCTACACTGCTGCAGAGAAGAAGGCCAATCACAGACACGCGGTGGCGGCATCAGAATCACGAATCGCTGCTTCAGAGTCACGTGCCAAAGAGTCTTCTATCGAAAAGGTAGCTGCCGCTAAGCAGCATATCAAAGAAACAACTGGGCTCAGTGGATTGAAGTATCAAGTTAATAAAGCGTTAAAACATGATGATGTATTAGCCTTCTACACAAGCTCAAGTGTATCCGTTAAGGGCGTTGATACATCAAAGCCCTACTTTGCCAACATTCAGATAAATAGTAACAAGGAAAGTAAGGACACCATGAAAGATTCTGCTGCTTCTGTAGTAAAAGGAATTCAAAAGATGAAATACTCTGACTTTAATACAATTAAAATCTCATATGTTCAGGATTTACAAGATACATACGGGCATAAAGAAAAAAACGTCCCTGTTATTGTCTATACATTTAAGCCAAAAACTATTAAGCAAATGGTCCCTGGCAATATGAGCGTTTCAGATGTCATCCATGCAGCTGATGGATATATTAACAAGCCTGTAGAGGGTGAATAACAGCTTCTGTCTGGTGACTCCCCTCGGTTCGATTCCGGGAGAAGCATTTGGACCCTTAGCTCAACAGGATAGAGCAACAGTTTCCTAAACCGTAGGATTCATTGGGTTCAGTTGGTTCGCGTCCAACAAGGTCCATAGCAATACAAGAAGTCCCTAATGGGATTTTCTTTTTTGCCATCAAAAGAACATACGTTTGGAAAAATAAACAGTTTCAGTTTCCAATTAAGGAGGAATATCCATGGCAAGTATTACCAAGCGAGGCAAGAGCTGGCAGGCCAGGATCAGCTATAAGGATGCCGATGGCAAGTTTAAGACGAAGACCCACGGTGGGTTCCGCTCAAAAAGTGCTGCTACCGCGTGGGCCAATCAGTTTGAAGTCGACCGTAGTAATGGAAAAATCGTGACAGCCGTCGTCCCTTACTTCAAAGACTACTTTTGGGATTGGTATCAGACATACAAGGAACCCGGCATTAAAGACCGAACACGCCTGACTTATGAGCTCAGTCATAAGATACTGGCCAAGGGAATGCCTTATGCGCGCCTTGATACTGTCACTCGCCGTGACTATCAAGAATTCATCCGAAACATCGGCCAAACCCGTTCTAAAGAGACCATGGCCAAACTATGCTCCCAATATCACGCCTGCATCAAGAACGCTGTGTACGATGGCATCATCTCGAAAGACTTTGCCTATAACGTTACGATGGTCTATGACAAGGACAGGACGCGTAAAATTCAGTACCTCAACGAACATCAGCTCAAGCTGTTGACCACATACCTGCTAAGAACGCGGCGTCCACAATTTACTGGTCGGTACATGATCTTAACCGCACTTGATACTGGTATGCGTCCTGGCGAAGTTGAGGGGCTTAAATGGAGTGCCATTCACTTTGATACTGGTATGATTGACGTCAAGAATTCTTGGAACGAAACGAATCAGGACTTTGAGGATGTCAAAAATGAGTGGTCGTATCGATCTGTCAGGGCCAACCGCTGGTTACTGGACGTGCTTAAAGAGCTCCCCCGCAATAATTCCCGGGAGCTAGTCTTTGCCGAGAAAAATGTGATACCGACATCTGCTGGTATAAACAAGGTGCTGAGAACATCTTTGAAGGCCATCGGTTCCCCACTCAAAGGATTCCACTTCCATTCTTGTCGTCACACTCATGTAGCTTACTTGCTCGGACAAGGTGTTGACCTGTATGCCATCTCTAAGCGACTCGGACACAGTAGCATCGTTATCACCGCCAATCGGTATGCGTATATGATTGATGAATATAAATCACGGACTGACCAAAGAATAATTGATTCTCTTGATGTTTTGTCCAAACCTTCTATCGAATTTAAACTCCTTGATAGCCATAAAAAACTATCCCAAAAGTGGAGCGTGCAAAATCTGCGCAAAGTTTTTTTATCTTCTAGTCTTTTCTAGTATCTTTTCAAAATAAAAAAGCCTGCCAGGCGTTATCCTGACAGGATTTCATATTTCGCTAAAAACGCCTATTTTTCCTTAATAAGCCGCTTATTGGATTTAGTGATGCTGTAATATCAATGTTAATAGCGATGTTGCGCAAAAAACGCGCAATAAAAAATATTTTTTTGCT
>NZ_JBANSM010000014.1:0-9159 GCF_038374745.1 Levilactobacillus sp. HBUAS70063
CAAGGCTCAATGACGCCAAATGACTATATTTATTAACCTCAGTCCAAGTTTCCCAAGGGCTGAGGCCCATTTTCGTACTTTCAACCTTCAGTCCATAAGATGTACCGCCCAATCTTCGCTGAACTTCTTCACGTGCTGCATTTGTAAAAGAAAGTACACAAATTCCCGAGGACATATTACTCCTCTTTTGAGCAAGAATACCAAGCTTAGTGATTAACAGAGTCGTTTTCCCAGTGCCTGGGAAGGCTTGAACATCTTGAAAATCATTTGGTGGCATACTCTTAATAATCTCTCGACGATTAAAATCAAAGTGTATTTGGTTCCCCATTGCAATTTCAATTTGATCAATATCCGCATCTGTTATTACAATTTCACTATTTTTCATTATTTCCACCAGTTACGTATTTAATGGCATCAACTAAATAAGATGGGATAATTTCCTTATATGAAATCTCAGCATCCAACATGTCTTCTAACTTATTAGCTAAATAATTAGCAAATTCTGCTTTGTGATCTTTAACATGTTTATAGAATAATACAGAACGACTTTCTGAATCTTTAGCGTCATCGAAACCCTTGCGCCATCTAGTTTGAGTTCCTTGTTTAATTCCAGTAGCTTGAAATAAAGCATCAATCAATGTCTCTTTAAATATGTCATTCTTCCACCCTGACCAAACAAGATCATATTCAAGTGTCCAATGATTGGAAATAAACGCCTTTACATCACCGTCATTAATATCCTCTTCCCGTTGCTTTAATTTATCTTGCAAACTTGAATCTTTTAGAAGATCACTTTCTGTGTGCCAATGACGCTTTGTATTTTCGACATCCTGGTTTAGAATGTTTGGAGCTACGTCTGGTTCTATATCTCTATCAGTAATGCAAGCCACAGGAATCCCCATCTTTGTGTCATCAGAGCGTTTAAAAATATTTGCATAATGTATTAAGCCCTTACTCATAACATTTACTATGGAAACACCATAGTCAGAAAGATTTCGACCTATTAACTTTGCTAGTGTTGGGAGAAGTATTTCTTCACCACTTCCCTCAACAATCAGCACGCCATTCGCAAAAAATAGGTTAGATTTGGTTGCGTCTAAAAATCTTTCGAGAAACTTATAATCATTTGCAGCAAGTTTTGTGCTCTTAACATCCATAGGATAAACTTTTCCAGATTTTACAATAACCAAATTTTCCAAATGTACAACGGAGGCAAGCAGTGGTGAATGAGACGTTACAATTATTTGATGAGAAGAATCATTAGCTGAAGACTCCAAAGACCGAATCAACTTCATTTGACGCTGTGGATGAATATGTGCTTCTGGCTCTTCAATGAGAGTGAACTGGCTTGAGTTACTTTTTTGCTTCTGCAATAAAAGTTCACATGCCATACTCATAATATTACTAGTTCCCAATCCCGGAATCCCGTAGACATCCTTTTTATCGTGATCAACGTTCAGCCCAACTTTTTCTAGGAGGAATAAAACTTTCTGGCTTTCAGAAACATTGGAATTAGCTACCTCCAACTTTGTTTTAACTTGATCTCCATTTAAGAGCATTGTCTGAGTTAAAATACTATTCATTTGTTCGCTGGCTTTTACCAAAGGCGCGAAATTTTCCAAAAGGTAGTTCGTCAAATTAAAAATTCCAGTGAGAGACAGATCTGTAACTTGGGTTTCTTTAGAATATTCTGAGCTTCCGCAATCTAAGTTGGGTACTTGTTTAATGACTTGTGATAGTCTTGAGCCCTTCCCAGCCTGCATATCCATGTATGCGTCCCTCAAAGGCTTCAGGTATGTAGTTCTAAACATCTCACGGGCCTCCGCAACAAATGTAGGGCCATCTCCATTCTTTCCTGAAGTTATCTCCACAATAGGTCGAGCTGGATTGAATTTTAGACTAAAGTGGCAAGTCCAATTCAAGTAGACAACTGGTCCACTTTTGGTATAAGTAAGATATTCTAAAAATAATGCTTTCTCATCTTCAGTTAAATTATTGAAACACACTTGTATTTGAATTTCGTTATTAAGATCGTTATTGAAGACGTCTGATGGTAGTATACGATTCCACCTCATATCAGTAGTTCCCATTGCATACCGCAAGGCATCGATAATAGCAGATTTTCCAGCATCATTTTCTCCTACCAATACTGTTAATCCATGGTGAAACTGAATAGTACATACTTCTGGACCAAATTGTCTAAAATTCTTAATTTTAAGTGTCTGTATTTGCAAGCTCTTCCCTCCTAAATTTTTCTTAAGGTTAAAGATTTTGTTCATTAGCCATTGTTTATATTAAAACACTCATAATAAGTAAATTATACCCGGGTTTATATTACTTCCCAATTAGTTTGGTCAATTTATTCATGATGGAAAAAGAATGTTTAAAGAATCACACTAAGTAGCAACGTTAATACGGATTACTAAAAATAATACATATGTATTTACTATGTGATTGTAGCATCCTGAAAAGCATACCATTCATTTTGGCCACTAGGGTATACCCTAGTGGCCGTTTTTATTTCTGTGCTATACTAGGAAATACAGATGTTCATTAGAACTGTCCAAAAAGGAGAGCTAGAAATGGCTAAAATCGGTTATGCGCGTGTGAGTTCCAAGGAGCAACATTTAGATCGACAATTAGCGGCTTTAAAAGACGTTGATAAATTATTTACGGATAAATTAAGTGGGGCTAACACTAATCGGCCAGAGCTGCAAAAAATGCTGGCCTATATTCGTGAGGGTGATATTGTAATGGTAACTGAATTAGATCGCTTAGGCAGAAACAACCATGATTTGACTAAGATCATGAACTCCATTCAAAATAAGGGTGCCACCCTAGATGTGTTAAATTTGCCGTCCATGACAGGGATTGCTGACCCAAATTTACGTCAACTGATGACCAACTTGATTATTGAACTCTATAAGTATCAGGCCGAAAGTGAACGTAAGCGAATCATTGAGCGCCAGCAACAAGGGATTGCCTTAGCTAAGCAGCAGGGTAAATATCATGGGCGTAAACCCCAATACACCCAAGACGATCCCCGCTTGCAACATGCTTTTAAACTTTATCAGGCAGGCATGAGTGATGTCGATGTTGCCCGTAATACAGGAATTAAACGGACAACCTTTATAAGGTATCGAAAGAAATTTAATGTTAAGGTAGATTGTAAATTATGAGCTTCTTTAAAGTGATTTCATTATGATGTATATGGCATAGTTGCTTTTCTTCGTATTTAGGATTAGTATTTTGCAATGCTATATTTCAATAATTAGCGTTGGGGACAAGCAAATATGAATAAGCAACTAGAACGTGTTTCTTTTGCGGGGGCACTTGTTACTTTAGGAATTGTGTACGGTGATATTGGCACTTCACCATTGTATGTTATGAATGCATTGATTGGTGACGCCGGTAAAATGGGAAATATTTCTCCCGATTACGTGATTGGATCGATCTCGTTGATTTTTTGGACATTAATGATCATTACAACGTTGAAGTATGTTGTCATTGCAATGCAAGCCGATAATAAGCGTGAGGGCGGAATTTTTGCTTTATATGCATTGGTTCGAAAAAATTCAAAATGGTTAATTTGGCCAGCCTTGATTGGTGGGGCGGCTATTTTGGCCGATGGAACATTAACTCCTGCAGTAACTGTGACTTCAGCCATTGAGGGATTAAAAAAACAACACCTTGGCCCTGTGGTGTTTAGTAATTCTCAACATAACGTCTTGATTATCACAACAGTTGTTCTACTCGTATTATTTATGATTCAACGTTTTGGAACAGGTGTGATTGGGAAATCCTTTGGACCAGTGATGATTTTATGGTTTGGCTTTTTGGCTGTCTTTGGAATCGTTAATCTAATCAATTATCCAATGATATTGAAGGCTATTTCTCCTTATTATGCAATTAAGATACTCTTCAGTCCAGTTAACAAAGTGGGAATCTTTATACTTGGAAGTATCTTTTTGGCAACCACAGGAGCAGAGGCTTTATATTCCGATATGGGTCACGTTGGCAAGAAGAATATTTATGTAACCTGGCCACTAGTATATAGCACCCTATTTTTAAATTACTTAGGTCAGGGGGCTTGGATAATTAGACATGCAGGTGACACTGCTTACAGGCACTTATCGAACTTAAATCCCCTTTATGAAATGCTCCCAGGGCCTTGGCGCCTAGTTGGCATTTTGCTAGCCACACTCGCTGCAATCATTGCCTCTCAGGCGTTGATTACGGGTTCTTACACTTTAGTCGATGAAGCAATTGGCTTAAAATTTTTACCTAGAATGGTTATTAGACATCCAAGTAATATAAAAAATCAAATTTATATTGCAACTGTTAATTGGATACTATGTATAATAACAATCAGTGTAGTCTGGTTCTTTGGTAGCTTACAAAAAATGGAGGCTGCGTATGGTTTAGCAATCACTATTACCATGCTTATGACTACCGTGCTTTTGCATGAATTTTTAAATAAACACCTAAATAAGGGAACGGCGCTTATAATTGCCTTGTTTTTTGGTTCCCGGTTTGTAAAATTAAGTTAGAAATTTAAAAAGCCATTTGTGATAGACTTTTGAGTGTCAAAATCAAAAGAAAGGCTGATCACAAATGACCTATACTCATCTTACTATAGACGAACTTGCCACAATTTATTCTTTTTGGAAACTCGGTAAAAAGGCTTATCTAGTGGCCCCAGCGCTCCATCGGAGTGCTGAAACTGTGTATCGTATTTATCGGTTTCTTGACGCTGGCGGTACGATTATTGATTACCAATACCACTATCGAAAGCATAAACAACATTGTGGGCGTAAACCAATTCAACTACGCCCTGATGAACTGGCCTATATTCAAGCTGGTTGGCAACCAGATACCATTATTAATCGCCAAGAACGGGCTTTCAGCTGTGGGGTTCGAACCCTTTACCGCCTTTTCAAACGCGGTGTTTTGGGGTTGTCGACCAAAGATTTACCGATGCACGGCAAACGGCACCCTAATGGTTACATTGAACGTCGTGGGAAAGCGGGTCAATTGGGCAGGGATTTAAAGAATCGTTATCAGGACTATCCTAATTTTAATCAAGAATTCGGCCATTTAGAAGGTGACACGGTTCAAGGTAAAAACCATCAGGGTGCGGTAACCACGCTGGTTGAACGACAAACTAAGGTCGCAATTGTGCTGAATTCGCATACCAAGTCGGCACACGATGTCAATCGTAGTTTAGCAGGATGGCTTTCGAAGCTGCCACGACACCTATTTAAGTCAATTACGTTTGACAATGGTAAGGAGTTCGCTGGTTGGCGAACCATTGCTAACCAATTTGATTTAAATATTTACTTTGCCGCTGTCGGAGCACCCAATCAACGTGGTTTAAATGAGAACACCAATGGTCTGCTGCGTAAAGATGGTTTACGTCACAATCTTATTATGGACCAGCTATCAGATGGATTTGTTCAAGCAGTTGCCAGTCGACGAAACCACATCCCACGAAAAAGTTTGGGTTACCAGACACCTCTGGAAGCATTCATCAGTCAGATTACAGATGAACAGTTAAAAAATTTCTAACTTAATTTGACAATTCGGGAGATTAAAAACACTGCTTTTGGCTTCCGTAATTGGGAGAACTTTGTCAACCGTATTAAGATTCAACGCCAATGGCTTCACCCAGCACGTCAAACTGTGACGGTATAAAAAAGTACCTAGACCAATTAAGCTCCAGATACTTCATAAGGATTCCATCAACTTCACATGACAAATAACAAAAAAACTGGCATTGGTGTGGTCCAATGCCATAAATTTTACAGCAAATATCATTTGTTTTTTAGATCATCAACAGTATTAATATTCTTCATATATTTGGGAACTGCCAACCCTGTTTGAGCACCCTTCAAATTTTTGCGCAATTGAACATACTTACCTTTGTACTTCTTGGCATACAAGCCATGGGTAACTGGTAACTCAGCAGTCACGGAAGCGTCAGAACTACCATTAGCTATCGAATTCCACATAACTCCCACGTCTAACTGTTGCATTGTAGCTTTATATCCTTTTTGCTTCAACAAAGTCGTTACTAAAGTGGTTGTCGCAATTTCATAGTCATATGGTGTATAAACTAATTTAATTTTTTTGCCATGACCGTTTGGCACCCCCGCTGTCCATGCTTTGACTTGTTTAGGATGGTTTTTAATAAACTGATTGACAGCTTTTTGCTTATTCATGCCACCGTTTATGTTCAGCATTACTGGATTTGACATTGAAATTGTCCAATGGAAATTCTTTAGTAACTTAGTAGCACCTGGATTATCTTTTTCCAACCCTTTACGTGTAATGGTGCGCATTGATTCACCATTACCATAAACATGTTTTGGATCTTTTAAAAATTTCAACGAATATTTAGCAACCATCCAGTGTGGCTGCCAGCCAGTAACAACGATAGGCTGTTTATTTTTAACTGCCTTGGATAACGTGCTAATCATCGCAGCTGTAGAACTTGGCATGATCTGCCAGTTAGCCTGTTTCAACTTATATTTTGACAACAATGTTTGTGTATTAGCCATTTCACCCGCACCAGCTTCGATCCCTGTAATCGTATAATTGATTTGCGGTCCTAACTTTTTATGTGAGTCGTATTCAGCTGGTTTAGCACAAGCACTAACTATGGCTGTCAAACATATAATCACTGTGGCCATTTGCAAATAACGGAGAATTCTTTTCTTCAAACTAATCATTCCCCCTTTATTTGGATGTTTTGTTGAACGATTGTGTGATTCGATCCAAAATAATAGCTACAATAACCACAGCAATTCCTGCGGCAAATCCTGCTCCGGCATCATTACGCCCCACAGCAAAGTAAACCTGAGTTCCTAAACCAAGGGCGCCAATCATTGATGCAATCACGACCATTGAAAGTCCAAGCATCATCGTTTGATTAATTCCGGACATTATTGTTGTTTTTGCTAGTGGTAACTGTAATTTGATTAGCTTTTGCCAGCTGGTCGAGCCAAAGGAATCCGCTACCTCGATCAAGTCACTTGGCACCTGCCGGATTCCCAAGTTTGTCATTCGCACTGTCGGTGGCGTCGCAAAAATCACTGAAGCCAACACCCCCGGTACCATCCCGATACCAAAAAATGAAACGGCCGGTATTAGATAAACAAACGCTGGCAAGGTCTGCATGAAGTCAAGAATTGGTTTGATTACGATCTCAGCTCTTGAACTTTTTGCCATCCAAACTCCAAGTGGAATCCCAACAACGATTGCAATCAAACTAGACGACAAAACTAACGTCAAGGTCTGGGTCATATCACGCCAGTATCCTAAGTTCCAGATCAATAACAGCCCCAAAACTTCAAACACCATGAAACTAATTTTCTTTTGTCCTCGTTTAACCCAGTACGTGAGTGCTAAGACCACCAAGATAAAGACCCATTGCGGCAAGAAGTCAAAAGCCCATTGAATACCGTCAATGATTACCTGGAAAAAGATCGTCACACTATTAAAAAATCCGGTAAATTGACTCAGCCAGTCAACACCTGAGTTGATCCAATCCGCTAAAGGTATTTTTCCAATATTCATTAAGCACTCACCTCTTCCCCAGCGATAGCCGCCAAAACAGAACTCCGTAGAATGATGCCTAGTAGATGATCGTCATCATCCAACACGACATAAGGAATTGCTGCCTTCGAAATATCGTTAATCAATGCATTGATTGGCATATCCACACTTGTCTTAGGCACGTCTGTCCTAAGAACTGACTTCAGGTCTTCACTGCCCTTCTTAATCAGATCCGAAACATCATGCGCATCGGCAAAGCCCACGAATTTGTTGTCATTATCAACCACGTATATTGAAGAGATATCGTTGGCTCGCATTCTCCGCAAAGCCACCCGTGGTCCAGCCTTTCCAATATTAACCACCTGGGCCCGCGTCATTACACTACTTGCCGTCAGGACCTTTGTCCGGTCGACCCCTTCGATGAAGCGTTCTACGTAATCATTAGCCGGGTGAGTCAAAATATCTTCCGGATTATCAATTTGTTCGATATGGCCATCACGCATGATCATAATCCTATCCCCTAATTTCAAAGCTTCGTTCAGGTCATGGCTAATAAAAATGATCGTTTTATGCATTTTTTCTTGAATTTGCAATAACAAATCCTGCATTTCTTTCCGATATAACGGATCCAAGGCCGAAAATGCCTCGTCCATCAACAGAATCTCGGCATCATTGGCCAAAGCGCGCGCGAGACCAACCCGCTGCTGCATCCCGCCTGATAACTGATCTGGATATTGGTCGTCATACCCGGTCAAGCCGACTAGTGTCAATGCTTCATGAGCTTTCCTGTTTCGTACATCTAACGGAAACTTTTTAAGCTCCAATCCATAAGCCGCATTTTGTAATACGGACTTATGCGGAAACAAGGCAAAATTTTGAAAAACCATGCCGATCTTATCTTGGCGCAAGTGACGTAATTCTTCCTTACTGAGGCCCATCACACCTTGTTCATCGATTTCAATATCCCCATCAGTCGAATTTATCAAGCGGTTGATCATTCGGATAATCGTAGACTTTCCACTTCCAGACAGCCCCATGATTACAAACAGTTCACCTTCATTAACAGCAAAACTAGCTTGATTAACTCCAACAGTACAACCTGTCTGCGAAAGGATCTCTGCTTTAGACTTTCCCTCACGCAACAATTTTTTTGCTAGAGATATTTGCTTTCCAAAAATCTTAGTTACATTTTTAACTTTAACTTTTTCCACCAACATACACCTCCATGTATTAGCATGTTACCCAGATTATTATTCATAAGGAATAATAATCTGGGTAACGTGGTGTATAACGCTATGAATGAGTCAAAATAAAATTTACATTTTTTATATTCACCAATTTGTTCTAAACCAAGAAATTAGCACCATATCCAACCAATTTCATCTTACTCAACCTTCATAAGGCGTTCAAAAACTTCTTGGTTACCTAAAAGTACTATAATCCACTATATCAAAATTTTGATTTTTTTAAAAGTCTCCAGCTTTAGAACGTGATTAGAATTTTTTTAATAGGGCAAATTACAAGTTTAATCCGAACAAGCCCGGAATCTTTCAATGGCAGTCTGTTGATGATGTATTTTTAATGGTCGTTGATTAATTAGTT
>NZ_JBANSM010000015.1:0-8908 GCF_038374745.1 Levilactobacillus sp. HBUAS70063
TATACTCGTGGAGCAATCCATGTCTATTTTTATACAGTAAAAGCCCGGCGTACCGGGCTTTTACTGTACTTTTTAACTTTCAACCTTTAGTTATGGAGAAAAATTATTGAGTTATCCTAATTTTATTGGGACATTCCACTCTTTTTTTAGTGACTTTGTGGTTAAACCTTGGTTTAGATCCATGGGTATTCACATTCAAACTATCGATTCTAGTATTACCTTGGCAATGCGAAGAAAAATGATTGGGCCAAATAGGGCAATTGATTCTCATCGTAATGTAGTCATGGAATATTCCTTAAAAAAGGGATTTACGTTCTCAGAATCTAGTGCAACTCAAAAAAGAATTAATAAAATCATTAAATATTCGATTATACAGGGAAATCTGACTTATGATGAAGTCATTTATTTTTCGAATCTTGCGATAAAAGAGCATTCTGAAATATCAAAAAATATTTCGAAACGTTTTCCGTTATTATTTATTGACGAAGCCCAAGATACATCATTGATACTTTGGAATTTAGTAAGGCATTCATTCTCTAACTCTGATATTCAAGCGTTTGGCGATTCAAACCAAAGCATTTATGACGATGGTATTCATTATTCTAAAGCCGTTATTCCAAGTTCTCCGCATTTTAGTATTCTGGATAGCCAACGTTTAACTGATAAAATCGCAAATATTGCCAATCCCTTAGCTATCTCTGGTGAATCCATGAAGGGCGTTAACACAGATTTTAAGAATATCCCAGCAACTATAATAATGTTTAATGAAAATAGTATTGCAAAAGTACTTCCAACCTTTGGACAATTGGTTCTAGACAACTTTTCTGATGAAGAAATTAATGGCTGTGAATGTTTTGCAATCGGCCGGGTTCGCAAAATTAAGGATCCAGCGGACGTACAAAAGCATTTTCCTGCTAATATTGAAGCATATTGGCCACAATACGATCCATCTAATGCTAATGTTGATAAGTTGAGAGTTAAATATGATCATTTTTGGAAATATATTAAACGTGCGCGTTTGTTAGTTAAGAAGAGTAATGAGAGCGAATCAGCTGTTAAAATGATAATATTGGGCCTAGTTGATTTTTTGAATGATTTAATAACAGGAAAAAAGAAGTACAGGTTGTATAAGAATCCTTTTAGTGTGTTCTCTAAAACTCTTAAAGACGAAGATTTGATGTTGCTTAGGCGTAATATTAAGCTTTTATTATTTAAGGAAGATTTGCCAAAAAAAGTATGGACAGAGGCAGTTTCCAATATCGAACTAACACTTGAAACTATTGAAAACTTTGAGACCGGAAATCCTTTCTTTGAATGGCAGGATAATATAGGAAAAGAATTAAATAATCAGATTGAATCCCCCAAGAAACGAAATAATAGTTTTATTTTTTCCCATAAGGATAGACAGGTTGAAATTAAATTAGGCAGTATCCATAGTGTTAAAGGCCAAACACATTTAGCAACTTTGTTGTTAGAAACCTTCCTTAGAACTCATGATGTTAAAAAAATTTTACCATTTTTAGAGGGAAAAGAGTCCAAAAATAGTAATGATGAAAGAATGTCGCTTAATTACGTTGCCTTAACAAGAGCGAAGGGTATGGTTTGTATTGCTTTGCCTGAATCTGAGATCTCTGACAAAGATGAGCATTTACTGAGGGCTTGTGGATGGGATTTTATTTGCATATAAAATGAAAAATCATTTTAAGGGGAAACTTCTTATGAGAGAAAGGAATAACAAATTACTTTGTTTTCAAAAAAAGTTTCAAACAATTTCACATATAACTAACTAGTAAGTAACTTAAAAGCAGGGGGAAGGGACTTTTTTATGTTGGAGCTGTCGTTTGAAAAAGAAGTTGTTAAAACCTTAACGACTGGAAGCAATCAATGGGTGGAACGCAAAGACCTGTATGGTGCGACGCCGGATCAATTATGGGCTAATTTTCGTGATAAATTAAATAACAATAACTATGCTAAATTGCAGGGACACCCTTTAACTGATACCGAATTTAATCAGGTTAAACGGGCGATTGAGGTCCGGACACCTTACGAAGCAGCTAAGTTACTAGCCGCCGAAAATGGCATTGGCAAAGTTGAAGTTGAACGTGATGATGCTAAGCTGGGCACGGTGACTCTCGAGTTGTTTTGGAAAGCGGACGTTGCTGGCGGTAAATCTAGTTATGAAGTGGTCCGACAAGCAGTGCGACCACGGTTAGCTGGTACTCAAGATGTCGATCCTGATCGCCGTTTTGACGTAACCCTATTGATTAATGGGTTACCCTTAATTCAATTGGAACTAAAAAAAGCCACGGTCGAACTTAACCAGGCTTTTAATCAAATTGACAAATACGCGCAGGAAGGTAAATATACGGGGATTTACTCGCTGTTGCAAATGTTTGTGATTATGACGCCGGATAGTACGGCGTATTTTGCGAATGCCGAACCGGATCATTTCAATAAAGCCTTTTTGTTCAATTGGCGAACGCGGGATAATCACCCCGTGGAAAACGGCTTAGCGTTTACGCGCCAAGTCCTTAATATTCCCATGGCCCACAAAATGGTCAGTGAATATACGGTCATCGACCAAGAACGTCAGAGCTTAATTCTCTTACGGCCTTATCAGATTTATGCGATTGAAGCCGTGATGCACCGGATTCATGACCATCAAGATGGCTTTGTTTGGCATACCACGGGTTCTGGTAAAACACTCACCTCATATAAAACCGCTAAATTAGCGGCGCAAGATCCTGGTGTCGATAAGGTCATCTTCTTAGTTGACCGGCGGGATTTAGACGAACAGACAACTAGCAACTTTAGTGCCTATGCCGCCAATGATGATATTGCCATTAACGAAGCCCAAAATACCGGTGATTTAATGCGTAAATTGCAACAAAATGACGGTAAGGTCTTGGTCACCTCGATTCAAAAACTTCATCGGGCGGTCAAAAAAACGCAAGCCCAGCTGGCAACCGGTAAGCAATCCCGCTTTAGTAAAACTTTAAAGCAACGGGTGATCTTCTTTGTTGATGAAGCCCACCGGTCGCAGTTTGGTAAGATGCAAAAGGAAATTCGGGACGCGTTTGTCAATAGTAATTGGTATGGTTACACCGGCACCCCCATCTTTAATGAAAATAAAAAACAGCTCAAGGGTGATCTAGCGGTTACGACTGAGGAGCTATTTGGTAAAGTCTGTCACGTTTATAACTTACGAGACGCCTTAGAGGACCAAGCCGTGTTACCGTTTAACGTGGAACACGTAACGACGATTGGGAAAGACACGTTGATAACCCGGGCCCTCGAAAAAGAAACTCAGCGCGTCAAAGCGCGTCGTGATAAGCAAGGCCGCCTGCTGAGTACGGCTGATGAGGCAAAAATTCAAGCCAAGATTCAAGCGATGTCAGTGAAGGACCTGGAAGAAACGTATTTAACTCCGGCTGACTTTGAGACCGATGAGCATATTAATCAAGTTGTTCAATATATTTTACAAAAAGGCCCGCGTAAAACGAGTTTGGGTCATGGCAACTATAATGCTATTTTGACCACCAGTTCCATTGAAATGGCGCAACGCTATTATCAAGCCTTTAAAGCCGCTAAAAAGACTACTCACAATCAGCTAGATCCTGATTGGCCCCGAATTGCAATTACTTATTCATTAAGTGAAAACGAAGATCAGAGTGCGCAAAAACATGACCAAATGGCCACCATTTTAAAAGATTATAATCAGCAGTATCACACTAATTTTGATTTAGCCGATTTGAATCTCTATAACGAAGATGTCGCAAAACGGGCTGCCCGGCGTGAGGCGGTCTTTGCTCATTTGCAACCCGATCAGGAAATTAATTTAGTGATTGTGGTGCGACGGTTATTAACAGGTTTTGATGCCCCTCGGCTAAACACGCTCTTTGTTGACCGCACCTTAGCTTATCAAGAACTTATTCAAGCCTACTCACGCACCAACCGGCTCCAAAACCGGGAATTAAAACAAGAAGGCCAAATTGTGACCTTTCGGGTGCCGGCAATCATGGAAGCGAATGAACGTGAAGCTTATAAGTTATATAGTGGCGAAGGCTCGTTTAATGTCATCATTCGTCCCACTTATCAGCAGGCTGTCTTAAAATTTCAAAAGGCTGTGGTCGATTTAAAAGCCATTGCTCAAACGCCGACGGCGGCCGATGACCTGAAAGGAACCACTGCCAAGGTACAGTTTGTGAAAGCCTTTCGCCAAGTGAATCAGCAATTGAATTCCTTATCGATGTACAACGATTTCACTTGGAAAAATAGTGAAAAAGCTTTTGGTATCGCTCAGCCCGAAGTAGAATCCTATACGGGTAAATATCTGCGGATTAAAGCGGCGGTTACTAACCAAGAGCCTGAGAAAGTCCCCGAAGAATTAGCCGCCTTAGACTTTTCCCTAGCCGTTGGTTCAGTCGTCTTGGTGGATTATGATTATTTGACGCAATTAATTCAAGATTGGATTGATGAACAGCAACAGTACACGACACCTGATCAAGCCCAAGCCCATATGACCGATTACCTGCAAAATAGTGCCAAAGTACAGGCTAGTTTGAATAAATTAGCGGAAACGCAACCGCAACAGGCTCAGTTAATTCGTGAAGCCATGCCCTATATTGAACAACAAATGCAACAGTCTCAGCAACAGAGTGACCAAAATAAAGCGCCAGTAGCGTTGAATGCTCGGGAGTTGGTGGCTGATTATGCCCAGAGACAATTGGTCAAAAAAACGTCGGTATTCGCCCACACGTGGGGCTTAGATCAAACAGCCCTATTGCGGGTGGCGCGTGAACACACCGTGGGTACCGATGAATGGCATCATGAACAAGAATTAACGCAGTCAGCGAATTTAGCAGCGGCCTTACAAGCTCAAACTGCCACTGGGCCGAAGATTCCAGCTATTTTGCCACTATACCGGATTAAGTCCCAGGCCGCTTGGCGGCAGTTTATTGAACACGATTTAGCAATTTATCTACAAAAATAAGTGAGGTTAAACAATGTCAGAAAAAACAATGCAAGCTAGTCAACTTGAAAGCGCCCTATGGAATGCGGCCGATGTCTTACGCGGGAAAATGGACGCTTCTGAATATAAAAATTATTTATTGGGGTTAATTTTTTATCGGTTTCTATCTGAGAAAACCTTAACGACCTTTAGTGATTGGGCAGGCGAAACCGAAAATGTCACCCGGAAATATGCTCAGTATATGGATCCGCAGTTTGAGTTGGAAGGCGTCTCAGTGCAGCCCAGTTTAGTTGAGTATTTGCAAAACACGCTCGGCTATTTAATTCAACCACAAGCGTTGTACACCACCCTGATTGGCAAGATTCAAGCCCATACTTTTGCGTTAGATGATTTATCCCAGGCACTTCATGATCTGGAACAGTCGACGCAAAATCTGTCTTCAGCGCAAGACTTTTCGGGCTTGTTTGCCGATGTGGATTTAAGTAGTAATAAATTAGGCAGTTCTTTACAACAACGGAATCAAACTATCAGTGATACTATGTTAGCTTTAAATGCGATTGATCTTATCCATCATCAAGGCGACGTCCTAGGTGACGCCTATGAATACTTAATCGCGCAATTTGCCAGTGATTCCGGTAAAAAAGCGGGTGAATTTTATACTCCACGGCAGGTGTCCGACATTATTGCCCAGATTGTGACTTATCAGCGCAATTCAGGTGACAACCAATTGCGGACTGTCTATGATCCAGCAGTTGGTTCTGGTTCGCTGCTGTTAAATGTCGGACAACACGTGCAAGACCCCAATTTAGTGAGTTATCACGGCCAAGAACTGAACACCACGACCTTTAACCTGGCCCGTATGAACCTCATGCTACATGGAGTCTCGTATGACGATATGCACTTACGCAATGGTGACACGTTAAGTAAAGATTGGCCGGTTGACGAACCTTACTTATTTGATGCGGTCGTCATGAACCCGCCCTACTCGGCACACTGGGATAACAGTGATAAACGCTTGTCCGATCCCCGCTTCCGTGACTATGGCGTCTTACCACCTAAATCTAAAGCCGACTTTGCCTTTCTGCTACACGGCTTTTATCATTTGCAGGAACACGGGACTATGGGCATTGTCCTACCCCATGGCGTGCTATTTCGGGGGGCTAAGGAAGGCAAAATTCGCCAAAAGCTTCTGCTGGATAACCGGATTGATGCCATTATTGGGCTACCCGCTAATATTTTTCATTCCACTGGTATTCCAACGTTAATCATGATTTTAAAGAAACATAAAACTACTGATAACGTCTTGTTTATTGATGCGTCACGGGAATTTGAAAAGGACAAGAATCAAAATAAGCTAACGGCAGCGAATATTCAAAAAATTGTGACCACTTATCAAAACCGGCAAGATGTCGATAAATATGCTCATGTGGCCTCACCGGCAGAAATCAAAGAGAATGATTATAATTTAAATATTCCGCGCTACGTTGATACGTTTGAACCGGAACCCGAGATTGATCTGGACCAAGTTAAAGCTGATCTGAAGCAACTGGACGAGGAAATCAGTCAGAATGAACAAGCCTTTAATGAATTAGCTAGCCAGTTAGTGGTCACCCAGGTGAATGATCAGTCAAAACCGGAGGCTCACAATGAAAGATAACCAAGCTAAATATCCGCAATTAAGATTTAAAGGTTTCACTGATCCTTGGGAACAGCGTAAGCTAATCGAAGTTGCTGATTATAGAAACGGAAAAGCTCATGAAAAAGATATTTCAGAAAATGGAGATTACATTGTAGTAAACTCAAAATTTGTTTCGACAAATGGAGCAGTAAAGAAATTTTCTGATGAATTAATAGCACCTTTAAAAAAAGGTGAACTGGCTTTTGTGTTGAGTGACGTTCCAAATGGTCGTGCTATTGCGAGAACCTTTTTGATTGATGAAGATAACAAATACAGCTTAAATCAACGTATCGCTGGAATTGCTCCACACTCAGACACCAATTCGTATTTTCTTCATTCGTTGATGAATCGACATCACTATTTTTTGCGTTTTGACGATGGAGCAGGCCAAACGAACTTATCAAAAAAAGAAGTTGAAAATTGGACTGAACTGTATCCAAGCATAGAGGAACAAGACAAAATCGGCTCTTTCTTCAAACAATTAGACGACACTATCACTCTTCATCAGCGTAAGTTAGCTAAGCTTAAGGAACTTAAACAGGGCTATTTGCAAAAAATGTTCCCCCAAAATGCTAGTAAGTTCCCGCAATTAAGATTTGCAGGGTTTGCTGACGATTGGGAAGAGCGTAAGTTGGGTGATGTGTTCTCAGAACGGTCTGAACGGAGCGGTGAAGGGGAACTAATCTCTGTCACTATTAACTCCGGTGTTGTGAAGGCTAGTGAGCTATACAGAAAAGACAATTCTAGTGATGACAAGTCTAATTACAAAAAAGTAGAAGTAGGAGACATTGCTTACAACTCAATGAGGATGTGGCAAGGTGCAAGCGGGTATTCACCGTATAACGGGATTCTAAGCCCTGCATATACCGTTATCATTCCTAAAGAAGGTAATGATTCGAAGTTCCTCGCTTATGATTTCAAACGATATGACATGATTCAAACGTTCAAAAGAAATTCACAAGGATTGACTTCTGATACATGGAATTTGAAATTTCCAACGCTAAAATCAGTCAAGGTAATGGTTCCTAGCTTGGAAGAACAGCAACGAATTTCAACCTTTTTTGAAAGCCTTGATACCACCATCACCCTTCATCAGCGTAAGCTTGAAAAACTCCAGGAACTAAAAAAAGGGTATCTACAAAAGATGTTTTGCTGATTCTTAATTTGATCAAATTTAGGATCCTATGAAACCCCATGACTTAATTTTTATTGTGCTTGGTCAACACTTAATTCACCTGTATAATGGATTACGCAGGAAGTTTTAAGGGGGGTGGCTGTCTTTTCCCTTGCGAGGTGAGGCCCATGGGAACATGGAATAATCTTCAGGAAGGTTTCACAGTCAATGAGCGTCTTCCAGACACTCTCGTTGATGTTGCTGTTTGCAATGTTTATTTTAGCGTTGCTAACATACATCGACAAAAGGAACAAATAAAAAAGCCGCCCTGCGTAACTTTGGCCAGTTACAGGGTAGCTTAATGCTGTCTTATTAACTTCGCCACCGCCTTTGAAGCGGCTTGCGCGGGAAGTCTTGTTAGCGCAAGGCTTCCCTTTTCTATTATATTATAGCATGTCCCTTAAAAACTGGCTAACGTTTTAGGCTTTGATCAGGTTCAGAATCTGGTTGCTTGATTTCTGGATGCTGTTCAGCAAAGGATTTCAGCTGCTTTTGCGTTCGCTCACTGATTTCTTCGTGTATCTCATGTAACTGGTTTTTAAATTGTGCTTTTTGTTGTGGCTTCGTTGTTTGCTGAACTTGTTGTTGCAAGCCTTGATAGGACTTATTAAGATCATGGGCTGATAGCTTTTTTAGATCATGCTCAGGCTCTTTTTGGGCTTCTTGTAAGCCTAATTGTTTGGTTAAGCCATCGCTAAGCTCAATCACTTTGTTGCTCACTTGCTGGATCTCACTTAAAGCACTATGGATCACGGCTTTATCTTTGGCCCAGGTGGCCACGTAACCGAGTGAGTAGTTGCTGGTATCAACGCCAATATTTTGCATGGCAACATACGCAACCGCTTCGGCTTGGGTTTCCTGATAGGCTCGTGGCCGATCTTTAAAGGCTGATTTTAAGCCGTGTAGCTGGCTATGCGCATATTCGTGGTATAACGTCTTTAGTTTCAAAGCATTGTCGGGCTCATCGCCACCAATGACGATTTCATTAGTGCTGGGTTGAAAATACCCCTTAGCCCCATTTAGCGTCGCTAAAGGCACTTCACTGACTTTAAGGTCGGTTTGCTGGTTTAAATAATCTTTGAAC
>NZ_JBANSM010000016.1:0-8083 GCF_038374745.1 Levilactobacillus sp. HBUAS70063
ACGTTGCCACGCGATTATTCCGGCATAGCTCAGTTGGTAGAGCACCTGACTGTTAATCAGGTTGTCGACGGTTCGAGCCCGCCTGCCGGAGCTTAATAATGGAGAGTTGTCCGAGTGGCTGAAGGAGCAGCATTGGAAATGCTGTAAACGGGTACTAACCTGTTTCGAGGGTTCGAATCCCTCACTCTCCGTTTCATAAGTATGACCCGTTGGTCAAGTGGTTTAAGACACCGCCCTTTCACGGCGGTAACATGGGTTCGAATCCCGTACGGGTCATTTTGGAGGATTAGCTCAGTTGGGAGAGCGTCTGCCTTACAAGCAGAGGGTCACAGGTTCGAGCCCTGTATCCTCCATATAACATAATACATTATGGTCCGTTGGTCTAGTTGGTTTAGGACGCCTGCCTGTCACGCAGGAGATCACGAGTTCGAGTCTCGTACGGACCGTTGTTATGTTATTAACAATTTAATACACAACAAACATATTACATGATGGTATGGCTCGGTAGCTCAGTTGGTAGAGCAATGGATTGAAGCTCCATGTGTCGGCGGTTCGATTCCGTCCCGCGCCATTTATGGTGGGGTAGCGAAGTCTGGCTAAACGCGGCGGACTGTAAATCCGCTCCTTCGGGTTCGGTGGTTCGAATCCACTCCCCACCATCATTATAGGGATATAGTTCAATGGTAGAACAACGGTCTCCAAAACCGTCGATGTGGGTTCAACTCCTACTATCCCTGTTTGTAATGTGATGGCGGTATTGGTGAAGGGGTTAACACACCGGATTGTGGTTCCGGCACGCGTGGGTTCGATTCCCACATACCGCCCTAGATTGGGGCATCTTGAAATCTTTCAGCTGGTCCAGTCAGATTGGATAGGCGATTATGGTGGTATAGCCAAGTGGTAAGGCAGAGGTCTGCAAAACCTTCATCGTCGGTTCGAATCCGATTACCACCTTTGACTGGGTGTATCCAATCAGTATTTTTTTGCCGGAGTGGCGGAACTGGCAGACGCGCTGGACTCAAAATCCAGTGACCGTTGAGGTCGTGTGGGTTCGAACCCCACCTCCGGTATATCGAGAAAATATATCAGTATTTGGATGTATTTCAAAAGTCCCACGAACGTTGTTAAATCAATGGTCGTGGGACTTTTTTGTGTTCAATGAATTTCTGGCTTTGTATATTGTAGTACATCCTTGCTACTTAGTGCTACCGAACTGCTATTTTTTAGTGGGTAGGTGCTACCGATCGGTAGCAGCCTTCTGCTTTACGTCGAAGTCGGCCCAGTCGGCGCCCTTACCAAGGCTAGTCATAATGTCCAGTACCTTACTATTTTCTTCCGTCTCTAGCTCTTTGATGATATGAAGATAAGTCTTGATCGTAGTGGAGACATTCTTGTGACCGAGACGGCGAGCAATGTAGGAGATAGACATCTTCTGATACAGCAGAATTGATGCGTGCGTGTGTCGCAATCCGTGGAAAGTAAGCTCCTCATTAATTCCGGCGCCTTTCAGCAAGTCGCTTACGCCGTCGTTGAGAGCCTTGGAAGAGGGGACGCGGTTATAGCGTGAGAGGAACATAAGATTTTTGGGATTATCAATCCCTTTATTTTTAAGCATGATGCCTTGATCGTACTGCAACTTCTTGAAGATATTGAGCAGGTTGCGATCCACAACAATCTTCCTCATGGATTGGGGATTCTTAGTGGGGCCAAATTCACGTTTCTTCCAATTCCAGCTCTTGCTGACATCTACGATACCGTTATCGTAGTCAACGTCTGCCCATGTCAGACCCGCAACCTCTTGCCCCCGCATTCCAGTTAGTAGGGCGGTGATAGCCATGTAGCGCACGACATCGTAGCCAAACGTATTGTAAAGGTGGTTCAGCGTGTACTGATAGAATTTAGCTGCTTCTTCGTAACTTAGATAGTGAATAGGCCGCGCGTGGGAGTTATCGTAAACGATGTGCGCGTTCAAAGTGAAGTCCGATGGTATGGTGTGGTCGTTGACAGCGTTGCGCACTGCGGCCCGGATGTGGACGTTGATTTTGGAAACCGTCTCTTTAGCGTGAGGCTTGGTGTCACTATCTTTGTCGCCCAGGCCGTACCAGTTTAAGAATTTTTGATATTCAGTAGTGGTGATTTTGCGAAAAAGAGTGCTGCCGAAATATTTGGTGATCACGTTAAGGCTGTACTGATAGCGTGCCGCCGTGGCGTCACTTACCTTAGGCTTACGAAATGTCTCGTACCATGTACGAAAGTATTCTACGAAAGTTATGTTACGGTCGGCCATAACGCCACCGTCTTTTTTTGTCTTCTCAAGTTCGACACCATAAGCCTCGGCTGAACGCTTTGTTCTGAAACCACCTTTCCCGGTGTAATGTCGGTTATGATCGTGATCGTAGTAGCTAGTACGGACTGTCCAAGTTCCATCCTTTTTAAATACCTCTGCCATTTTGTTTCCTCCTTTAACAAACATGTGTTCTTTACTTGCGATTAATAAAAGCCCTGTTAGGGGCTACTTGATGCTATTTGCTAACACTGTCTACAATGATGTCTGAGTTGAGCGTCTTCCCATTCAATTTCAGTGTGTCTGTCATGGCACCACCACGCACAGTGATTGTGTCACCTTCGTGGATAGAGTTCTCTTTCATCGTGTCAACGTCTATTTCTGTAACCGTTCCATGACCAGTAGAATATCCCGAAGAATCGTACTCATCTTGTGGAATGATGACAGCGTAGTACATAGTATCGTCGTCAGGATTCTTCTGTATGTATGCGACTGTACCACTTGTTTGGATGTCCGTCCCTTCATAGCTACTAGTATCTTCAGTGAATTCTGCTAGGCTGACCTTCTTGTAGCGACTACCAGATTGCGATTGGGACTTGCTATCTGATTCCTTGGCTGATGATCCATAACTGCCGCTCAAAGAGTCCTTGACCTTTAACGTCTTCTTGACACTATTTTTACCGTCCTTATGAGCATATACAGTGTATTTCCCGGGCATCAGGCTAGACTCGGTGATATTTCCTTTTTTAGCAACGACTTTTTCAGTTTCAAGCTCGCTATTTTGAGGCTTAAAGATGACGGTAGCTCCCTTTGTCGCCTTACCATGGAGGGCTGTGACGTTGTCAATACTGTACTTATCTAGATGAAGGGTAGGAGTATTGGATACTGATGCACGATGAAAGCCCCAACTAGCACCAATAGCAATTACTACCACAGTTATCAGATAGGATGGCCATTTTATTCTTTGATGGTTTGAAAAATGTGGTTTATTGGAATCGTTTGTTTCTTGTTTTTGAAAATCAATTATGTCACTGCTTGCAACTTTGTCGTTTGCCGTCATTAGTTCCCTAATGTCTTCAACAGTGTAGTTTGCCGCATGACTGTGTGTAAACGATGATCCGGGAACAAGACCAACTTGCATGGCACATTGGCCACAAATTTCTCCATCTTTTAACTTGACTGAATCACTGTCAAGCAATGTTCCATCTACAGGACACTTTTTCAAATTAATTCACCTCTTGATTAATTTTTAATAATGCACTTCTTAAAGCGAGCTATCACATCATCGCTCAGAGATGCGGGAATGCTGAATTGTTTCATGAACGGGAACACATTATCTACAGTATATCCAGTAGCTGATAGGTAAATTGGGATAAGAATGTCCAGCGCAGTCATATTTGCGCCACGTTCGTATTTAGACTTGTTGCTAAAGCTCGAATAATACAGAATTCCTTCATCTTCATTCATGACATGTCCCAGTTCATGGGCAAATTGAAATGGAATTTCTTTTTGATCATGCCAATTCATGTTGATTAAAACAATCCGATTGTCTGGACGTGATGAAGAGGGAGTGTAATTACTCAAGTCTGATGATAAAACGCAAGTAATACCGTGATCATAAGCATACTGCATAAGTTTTGTAATAATATTTTCCATTTCTGACTTTAGTCCTTCTTCCCACCGCCAAGAATTCGCTTAACGTACTCCATATCTTCATCGGGAATAATACGCCCCTCAAAAGTCATGATTTTTTTCTTATCATCAATTTGCTTTTTTAAATCAATATATTCTGGTTTATCAGAGCTGCTGGTGTCCTTTGAGTCTAAATATCCTGCCAGTTTCATCAAATAATCATAGTCGGCATCATATACCTCGGATAATATTTTTAAAGTTTCCGGCGTTGGCTTGATTACGTTACCGCGTCTACTATGTCCCTTTTCTAAATCAGAAATGTAAGAGTGGCTAAGTTTACCACCGGTTTTTTCTGAAACGGTTCTTAGTGATTGTGTTCCTCGTAACGACCGTAGATACGTGTTAAGATTGTCTGCCATTGATTACACCTCCTTCAATATTGTAATCCATAGTTTACAAAATATGTTGATTTTTATTGTACGACATGGTTGACAAGATGTATTCTAAGGATTACAATTGCTTTTGTAAGATATGGTTGACGAAAAAGGAGGCGAAAATTTTGAAAAATAATATTAAGGCATTACGTGCTGAAATGAATATGTCTCAATCCCAGTTAGCTGGTAAAGCTCGCATTTCACGTCCATATTTGTCCTATATTGAGAATGGACATGCACCTAGTTTATCCATAGCCAAACAAATTTCTAGTGCATTAGGGGAAACAGTTGATTTCGTTTTTTTCACTAAAATGTCGTACAAGGTTGACAATGCTCCTGAGGAGGTGAGCTAATGCTTAGTTTCTTAGCACTAATGGCAGTGCTATGCATACTCGCTGGAATATTTGACTGATTAGTCAAATTGATTCAACAAATTAAGTTTAACTGACAACAGCGAAAACTTAAATATCACGTATTTTCAGATTGAAGGTGAGTAAGTTATGAGAAATATCAAATTTCCACGTCAGTTATCACTGTTTATGCCGACCAGTAAGCTCAGCAATGCTGAAATGGCTGCGACTATTCCAGTATCAACTGGACAGTTTAGCAACATGAAGGCAGGGCGGCGGCCTACTACTAAGTCTTCTGCTAAGGCTATCACAGACCTAGCTCACGACTTTCTGCTTAAGCTAACGGCCGCTAGAGACTATTTCGGAACACTGGGGTTCATCAAACGTGCAACGCGCAATGACGACTTTTTAGGAGCTATCGTCCAACAGAAACGTGAGGAGGCCGACCGACTTAATATTCAGAGTTCATTCATTGATGCTGCAACAACTCCAAAACAAGTTCGTGACGCGAATCAATTGGCTGTCATCGATAAGTTTATGAAGGAGCTGAGCGAAGAGATCGGTTCCGAATACACGCTACTTGATGCGGCGGCCAAGTACTTAGGTGTCAACGCCCAGGACTATGTTGATGAAGTAAATAAGGAAAGGGGATGAAAGCATGGCAGTGATTGATCCGAATGCAGTGGCAGTTGCCTATATTGAACGGCGTGTTAGCAAAGAACTTTCAACCTTCCGGGTGAGCGTCAACGTTAAACAACTGGCTAGTATGACTGGTGCCTCTACTTCAACTCTTGAAAGAACGTTCTTGCCATTGCCGTATGTACGAGAGTTAGAGCATCGGGTTGGTGAACGTGGTGGTAAGCGTGTCTGGCTGTTTCCGGAGATCACGCAAGCGTGGCGCCGGTATCTTGAAGAGAGAGAGGTGTAAATATGGTAACAATTGATGAGATTCGTATGTTAATCGGCACTGTCGTTGGCTGGGGCGCGTTCTTCGGTATCGCGCTTTACGCCGGTTATAAGCTAGGCCGCAGCGTTCAGCGAGCTAACGGCTGGCGGGGATGGCGGATTAGATTCCGGCATTGGCGTCAAAACTGGTTTGAATGGGAAGGAGAACGAAAATGATTATAAGACGCAAAAAAAGAGCCCTGACATGGCCGTCAGAACTCAAAGATAAACTACTTCTATCAAGTATTTTATACATCAATTCTACTCCGGAAGGGCAGTGGTGGCAATGGCTATGAACGCGGAATCAATTAAGCGTCTAGATACCAATGGCGAGCCACTGCAGGTAAACGGTCGCTACTGGGTGGTTGACGATGCAGACGGCGAGGTCTACATCTACGACAGTCTGATCGACGTTGACAACTACTTGGAGACGTTTGGCGATGGTGGTCATGATGATTACTTTCTAGCTGTACTCGCACTATACGGCTACTGTCACGAGGCTAAGCGATACCGCTACATGGGCGGAGACACATTCGAGGAGGAGAAATAATGGACGCACTAGAAAAATACGATTTAGAAAATGATGAAGTTGTTGGCAAGCCTAAGTTTGAGATTACCGACACTAGCTCAGCAACCTGGGCTATGCGGAAGTACCGGGCACTTGCCGCCAAGGATGACGAAATTAAGCGGGTTGCACTTGAGCAGAAAGAGTCCATTGACAAGTGGCAGGAAGACAAGCTCCAAGCTAACCAGGACAGTCGCGGATTCTTCGAAGGACTGTTTGCTGACTACCTAGCTAAACTTCGTCAGGATGACCCTAAGGCACGGATTGATACGCCGTTTGGTACGGTGTCCACCCGTAAGACGCCAGCTGGTGTTATCTGGGAAGATGCAACCGTGATCAAGAGTTTAGAGGACCAGGGGCTTGACGACTTGATCAGTGTCAAGAAGTCACCAGATAAGAAACAGATCAAGAAAGAATTCCACTTCGCAAATGGTCGATATGTCAATGATGACGGACAGATGATCAGTGGTGCCACTCGCAAAGAGTCCACCGAGTCGCTGGTAGTCAAACCAACTAAGGAGAAATTACTATGACAGATAAGAGTAACGCTGCAGTTGCGACACCAAACGAAGATAGTGGTATGTCTCTAATTGCTAATGCCGATATGAATAAGATGGCCGCACAACTGCAGGCCATTTCAAACTTCCAAGTCATGGTTGAGAAGAATCTGAACAGCGGGCAAGACTTCGGGGTTATCCCTGGAACTGGCAAGCCTACGTTGCTTAAGCCGGGAGCAGAAAAGATTCAGATGCTCATGGGAGTTACTAGCGAGTACGAAGTTACCAACAAGATTGAGGATTACGAAAAGGGATTCTTCGCGTACACAGTCCGCTGCACCCTATCTAAGGGTGGTACCAAGATTACTGAAGGGCTGGGTTCGTGCAATACCAAAGAGAAGCGCTACCGCAATCAGGATACGTTTATGATCGTCAATACGGTGCTCAAGATGGCTAAGAAGCGGGCCCAGGTCGATGCTACGTTGACTATCGCTAGTCTGTCTAACGTCTTTACTCAAGATATCGAAGACATGGACAACTTCAATCAGAAAGAACGTATGGACAATATGAGCGACGGGGATGCTGGTGCAACCAAGTTAACTTTTGGCAAGCATAAAGGCAAAACGTTATCTGAATTAGTTGGTGAGGATCGTTCTTACGTTGAGTGGTTAGCCAAGAATGCTAAGCAAGATGATTTAAAGCAGGCTGCTACGATGGCACTCAATCCTAAGAAGGCTAAGGCTATCGATGACGCGGCCCAAGATGTTACCGATAAGATGTCACCTAAGCCGCCTAAATTGGCAACCAAGAACAAGCTGGACCTAATCAGCATCTTCTCAAAGAATATCGCTAAGCAAACGAACGTTTCTGAACGTGAACCAGCCAATGAAATTCTAGCTACGATCATTGATGGTTGGAAGGGTACGCAGGACGATTGGGGAAAGCTTACAGAGAAAGACGCTACTACCGCTTGCAACAACTTGCAGAAGCTCCAAGAGGGGCTTGTGGGGCATCCGGATAATGACCCATTCACCAAAAAAGATGGTATCAAGGATCCAGAGAATATTAAGTTGCCGTTCGACTAGGCTAGTTTGTGGTGGGCGGGAGGATTAATTAGGGAGGTGAAAGCTTGGATTACTTCAAACAAAGACGGGCGTACCGCAATTTTAAAATGTATGAAGCGAGCGTCTCTAACGGACAAAATAATCTGTATCGCGAGTTACTAGACTATGCGAACGATGAAGGCAAGTTGGACATTCAGTTTCGCATGAAAAATTCGGCTCTGCTTAGTCTGACAGGACTATCCGAGCCCGGCCTCGATAAGGCACGAAATTCACTGGTCCAATTGGGACTAATTAAATACGTCAAAGGGAAAA
>NZ_JBANSM010000017.1:0-6415 GCF_038374745.1 Levilactobacillus sp. HBUAS70063
GGGTTGAAAATACCCCTTAGCCCCATTTAGCGTCGCTAAAGGCACTTCACTGACTTTAAGGTCGGTTTGCTGGTTTAAATAATCTTTGAACGCGTTATATAAGCTTGTCACATTCTGATGATCGGCCAAATTTTCTTTGACAAAGTCTTTAGCACTTAACACTGGTTCACCGCTAGTTTGTGCCACATCAAAGACGGGTAGATAGCGATAACCGACAATGGCGCGCTCATCGGTGGTATCAAGATGCTTCTGCTCGGCTGGTGTTAGCTTCTTAATGATCGGAGCCGCAATCCGAATCGCTTTTGCGCCCCGGTTGACGGTGCGGTTAAAAGCCTTCTGCCATTGCTTAAAACCGGCGACTTGAGTGGCTTGAGGATTTTGCGCATAAATTAAATCAATGTTTCTGGCGCTATAACGATGAAATTTAGCCAGGGTATTGAGATACTTTTTAAATTGGTCACTATCAGTTAATTTTAGGATTTGCTGTTCAGCCTGGGCGACTAATTGTGCTTTCCAAGCCTTAACATCTGCTTTATTTGGCATAAGTTACCCCTCCTCATCTTCAAAAATATCATTCAGTATGGGAGCCACTTTTGTTTGAATTGAGGTCGTGCCATAAAGGGCAACGTAGCCATCGGCTAATTTTTGCCAAGCCACTTGATAGTAAGCTCCATTTCCAGTAATTTCTTTTAAATACTTGTAGGCTCCCTTAGTCTGCAAAACCGGTAATTCACTCCCAATGACTGTTAATTCGTTATCCATTTCATGATCTCCTTTGCTTTGTTAATCTCACCCGTTGTTCAGGTTTACTTTTGGGATTGTAAAAGTGAACCTAAATGACGGGTTAACCAACCGGAACGTAGTGTAGGGCGGTAGGCAGGTTCTAATCAAAATCAAAACTTAATTTATGGCCGTCAAGCTTTAACTTGGCAGCAAACGACTTTCCTTTTTTGCTCTTGAAACCCTTTAATTTGCTGGTTTCTCCCTTGGTGACCAACGCTTTAATGGCGGTCTTCCCGAGGGTCTTACTGCTCCATTTCTTGGGCAGGGTAAAGTCTTCGCCTTGCTTAGGCTTTACAATATAAAACTTCTGTTTATTTAAAACGGTCGCTTGCGGTGTTTCTAAGAAGACCTCGGCGGACTTTTGTGCTTGCTGTTGGTGATTGATTTGTTGCTTAATGGCTGAATTGCCGGTTAATTGTGTGGGGACATCAGCAATTAACTTCGCCACAAACTTCTTAATCTGGCTCAAAAAGTTATCTGGGGTGCGTTCTTCGGTACTGATTTGCTGTAATGCTTGCTCCCATTTAGCCGTCATTTCTGGGCTAGTTAGCAAGGGTTCGAGTTCAACCGCTTTACATAAAGTAATTCCGGCTTCACTGACGTGTAGCTTGTTCTTTTCAGTGACGAGATAGCCGCGTTTCTTTAACACTTCCAGCACATTGGCCCGGGTTGCACTTGTCCCAATGCCTTGCACATCTTTAAGAACCGCTTGGGCTTCTTCATCATCAAGCGTTTTGCCGGCGGTCTTCATGGCCGTAATCAGGGTACCTTCGGTAAAGGGTACCGGTGGTGTCGTTTCTTTTTGCGGTGTTTGCAGATTTGCTTGGACTTGATCGCCTTGGTGAACGAGCGGTAAAGTTGCTGCTGCTTGCTGGTCGGCTGTGTGATCATCAAATAATGCTTGCCAACCTTGCTTCGTTGGGACCTTACCCGTTGCTTTAAAATTGGCGCCACCAACTTGGGTGATAATGGTGGTTTCCTCGTACTCATACGGATCAGCAAACATCGCTAACGTCGTTCTTAAAACCAAGTCATAGACCTGTTGCTGTAATTTAGGTAAGGCCGCTAATTGATTTTTCGTCGGCACAACTTTAGTCATGATAATAGCGTAGTGTTCTTCAACCTTTTTCCCATTGACGTAACGTTTATTCGGGGTGGTATTGGTTAAAGCGACTTGCTTAGAGACTAACCCCAGATACTTCGTCAGATTAGCCACTAAATACTCAAATTCTTCATCAGTGATATAAGCACAATCGGTTCGGGGATAGCTAAGGAACTTGGCTTCGTACAAACTCTGAATGGCCGCTAAGGTTTGGCTGGCACTGGCATGATACCGTTTATTCATCGCACTTTGCAGACTGGATAGCGAGAATAGTTGGGGACTAGCACGCTTTTTACCTTGTTTTTGGACGTTCTTGATTAAACCGTCCTGTGAGCCTTTCTGAACGTGTTTAGCTTGCATGAATGTCATTAGCCCTACTTCGTCTTTAAACCGCTGATAGGGGTCTAATTTCGCGGCAAATTTTTGCTGATTGGCTAAAATTTCCGCATTTAGTTCAAAATAGGGTTCCGGCTTAAAGTTTTTGATTGCCTGGTCTCTTCGATAAACCATATACAAGGTTGGCGTCTGCACGCGACCAATTGAGTACACCCCGCGCACCCCTTTTTGTCTTAACAACAAAGTATATAAAGGACTGCCATTCATACCAATTAACCAGTCACTAATTTGACGGGTTTGGGCTTCTTTATAAGCCAAATAGTCTTTGTGCCAATCACCAAGATTTTTAAAGCCGGTAATAATCGCGTCTTTTTCTAGGCTATTCAACCAAAGGCGCTTAATCGTTTTCGACTTAACATCAATATGCGCTTGGTTCATGATCGACCACGCGATATTTGACCCTTCTCGACCACTATCGGTGGCCACAATAATGGTATCGGCTTTCGTTAACAGGTCTTTAACGACCTTGAATTGGACTTTTTTACTAGCTGACACTTCAAACTTGTATTTATCGGGGAAAATCGGTAAATTAGATAAGGCCCATTGCTGGTATTTCTGATCATATTTATCCGGTGTGGCTAGTTCAACTAAATGTCCGAGACCATACGTGACAAGCGTATTATCGGGCAAAACAGGGTCACTAACCGTATAGTAACCCTGTTTTTTTGTGCTCTTTTGAAAGGCTTGGACGTATGAACGGGCTTGACTGGGTTTTTCAGCTAAGATAACAGTGGTCATGTTCGTTCACTCCTTATGATTCAATTTTTGATCTAATTCTGTTTTGCCTTGTTCAGCCGCTTTTAACCAGGTTTAACGGTGCATTTTTTATTCCGATTACAAGTGCATGCCCCCATCTTCATGCCGATTTCGAGTTTGGTGTTGCCGTTGCTTTTTCGCCATTTCCCACTCAGTCTCTTTTAAACCTTGCGCCTGTCTTTGTCGTTGGTAATCTTCATCACGAGCATATAGAACAGTCATGATCGCGTCACTAAAGGCCGTCTTTAAGTAGTAGTTTGGACTAACTGGCTTATAATTTAACGGTTGATAATGTGCCAGCTGGGATTTTCGATATTGATCGTCCTTAGCTTGTTGCTCTTTTAACTGTTTTTTGATTTTCTCAATCTGACTGTTCTTAATCGTTGGATCGACTTTACATTCACCCAAAAAGAGTTGTTTAGTGCCGTCATGCTTTAAAACCCGTTGTAAGTGATGATTCTCTAACTGATCTAAGCTAAGCTGTCCCGATAAATAAGCTAACCCTAATTGATGTTCTTGGGTACTGAAAACCCTCGGTGGGTTTTCTTGCCATTGTGCCATTGTTTCGACTTTTAATGGCTTTAAAGTTGGATCATAGTACATCACGGCTGTATAGGCCTGTTCTTGTCTAACTAGTGAAAGATCATCTAAATCACCATTAGGAAAGGCTCTTTTCAATACTTCATGGTATTGCGTTTGAATGACTTGCTTAACTGCTATGATTGTCCGTAGGTCTTTGACTGCTCTCGTAATCGTTTGCTGTTCTGCTGGTGAATACTTTTCTAGTAGTCCTTTATCGACGTGTTCTAGGCTTTCTAAGCTATCAGAGTGGATCATTAGCGTATATTTCAGATCAATTTTGGCCTCTTTTTCTTGTTGCATTAATAACTTAAAACCAACGTATGGCCGCTTGGTAAAGGTCAATAATTGCTGGGTCAATAAATCATCACGAATATTCATTAAACGTTCGTTTAATTCACTGCCTTTGAAAACTGTTTGCTCGCTTTCGGTTTCCTTAATTAATTCTCGTCTTTCAGCTTGCGTGGTCTGTTCAAAATTAAGCTCTGGATAAAGTTTTTTCGTGGTACGATCGACCACTTTGTTTAAGAGTTCATCTGCCTTTTTTAATGAGCTTTCTTGTTGGTTAATTGTCAATAATTGTTTAGTCACATCTTCACCAACTGCATGTTTAATTAAGGTGCTATTTTTCCAATTAAATAGCATGCGCCGCTTATCATCTAAACTTTCCAAACTAATATAAGTTTTCAGTTCGTGGCTTAACTCTTTGACCACTTTTTTCTCGTTAAACGAGAAGTGTTTACTTAGGCTATCTAAGTGACCTCGATTAATTACTTTTTCTTGATTGTTTTTATAATTCGCTTTGGTCTTACGATATTTCTTAACTTGTTGGTTAAATTCTTTCCTTTTACTCCGCTTACTATTGATTCCCTCATGTTGAGTTGGAACTTCATCTATTCCTTGATTTTCAAAAGATTTTTCACTGATCCGATCCGGAATATTTTTTTGCTCTAAAACCTGATTGACACTAACTGCCCAATTATGACGCCATTCAATTATTTTTTCTTTCTTATCCCAATCGACCATCAGTATCTTTCTACTCTTAGGGTACTTGCTAGTTCCGGTATACATTTTATTGCCATTCTCATCTAAAATATATTGCTTTTTACTCTTGATTCCCCATGTTCCGTCTGGGTTAAATGGTCGGTTAGTTAACATCACATGTGCGTGCGGATTATCTTGGTGGTCGCGATGAATCGCTACATCAGCTACCATGCCTTGATCAACAAAATTTTCTTGCACGTATTTTGTCAATAATTCTTTCTGTTCATCTTCGCTTAGTTCAACTGGCAAAGCCACGTTAAACTCTTTCGCATACCGAGAATTTGCTCGCCGATCTTTTCTTTCTACTTCGTTCCATAATTTTTCTCGATCACTGGCCCATGCTGGTGCATTTTTAGGAGTTAAAATAAAACTCTCTGGTATGACTGACCGAGCATAGAAATAGTGGCGACCTTCTTGATCATCAAATAGCTTTTCACCACTTCGATAAGCGGCACTGGCAATCGCACTTCGTCCTTTCCCAGCACTAATATTACTAAAACTCATGTGGAATATTGCCATGTCAGTCACCGTCTTCCTTTGATTCTATGGGTTTTGACCTTGTTGTCGCCATCGGCGACTTCTAATACAGGATTTTGGCACGATTTACCCCACAATAATTTAGTGGGGTGTAAGTGCGCATTGACCTCGGTCTGCTGATTCTCCTGAATTTACTTTTAGTGTATGCCTTCCGCTTCGCTATTTCAAATTTTATACTTTGACTTAACGTTTCCTATATGATATAGTTTCGGTGATTATTTCTAATATGATTGGAGGGATCGTTATGTCTCAAAGTAACTTAGAAAAACAAGAAGCTAAATTAAAAGCCCTTAATCAAAAAATTAAGGACGAAAAAAATAAGATTGAACAACGGCTAGGTAAACAAATCATCAGTCAAACCAATTTAGATTATGCTAATTTGTCTAACGATCAGATTAAGCTTTTAGCCAAGCAATTTTCTGAATTTTTAAAGGTAAAGTCCGTAGATCATTAGCCATACGAGATGGGGAAATTCCATGTCTAATCAATATGAAAAACTAGTCGAGCAGCAAGCGCGTTTAAAACAAAAAATTGAGCGGGAAGATTTTAAATTACGGCAATCCAAATACTATGAAAATCGGCAAGCCCGCAAAGCCCGTTCTCGCCGATTAATTCAAAAAGGGGCTTTGTTAGAAAAGTACTTTCAAGCTAATAACCTCTCGGTCGAACAAACCGAAGAACTTTTAAAAACATTCGCTGACTATGTCAACGCCCATAAACCGGATAAATTAAAAAACGATCAACCCAATAACTAGGCCGATCGTTTTTATTTTCAGGATTGTTTTTTGGCTTAATTTTTGGATTGTGTTTAGCAAAGTCTTTTAACTGTTTTTGAATTCTTTGTGTAAGCTCTGCTTTACTTTCTTTGTGCTTCCTTTTACTTGATCGCTGTTGAATTATCTTTTGACCCTTACCTCTTCTTTTTGATTTCAGGTCAAGCGTAAAATCTGAAATTTTATTTTGATCTAGCTTACTTAAATGACCGATTTCTTTAAAGTTTAAACCGGCTTTGGGAAAGCGATAAATATTACCAAGATCGACCCAGGAAGGTTTCTTCAACCCAGCGGATTGCCAATCTTGAATCGGATAATATTGTTGCTTGATATAAGCCGACTTCTTTTCATACTGACTAGTAATTTTAAAAGCCTCGACCGTCTGTTCTGATACCCGACGAATTAAAACTGGCCGAGACTTGCCACCGTTAGTTTCTACAAAACT
>NZ_JBANSM010000018.1:0-3872 GCF_038374745.1 Levilactobacillus sp. HBUAS70063
CAATACGTGCAACGGGAGTCGAACCCGTATCTTCTTTGCTCTTCCGTTGAGCTATGCACGTCCTTGAGAGAAGCAATCTTGTGGCCGGTTCATCATTCCACCACAATGCACGCAGCGGGATTCGAACCCGCGTCGGTGGCTTAGAAGGCCACTGCTTTTCCAGCTAAGCTATACGTGTTAGATGAGGCGGGGTGGCCTCCCTACATCTTTCGATACTACTAATTTACACCCCGAATCCATGCATAATCCGGAGCGAACCCGGAACTTTCCCGGAATTTTATCGGAAAAAACACGGAGCAATTAATCAAAACTAAATTCTGCACGCTTCTCAGGCTCATATTTGTGTGGTTTCTTAACGATTAAGTCCTCAACTGTGTCAGGATAGACTTCGGCAAAAGCAAGCTTCCCTTCCCGTAAATACTTATCGAAGGTCTTATCCGAGATATGATCCATACAAGCCATGCACTTTACCTTTGAGTATCGCTTAATATACAAGAAATACAGTGCCTGTGAATAGCGGTCAGTCTGCTCGTCAATGCCAATCGCCTTAATAACGTTGACTACCAGATTAGCCATAAATTCGGCGTTAAGCTTGTTTACATGCTTCTCATCAACGTGGTTTTCGAAGCTGGGACTTTGTGGCATGCCGTCCATTGCAGGACTCTGCAAGTTGAAACGCGCGCGCCGTGCCCGCAATTTCCACTTCCAATAATCTTTTAGCACTGACTCAGCTTTTTCAATCGTCTTATCCTCATCCACATTCTTAAAGATGCTTTCCATAGCGCTTGCCACCCCTTGGTTATGCTATAATTAGTTGTTGACCATTGAGTAAGCATAATTTGGGTAAGGGCTGCTGCTGGGCGGCCCTTTTTTGCTGTCTAAATATTTTGCGATTGCTTTTCCAGCTCTAACCCATGCTCATAAACCGCATGGTTGAGGGCCACATCTACCGATTTTGCCTTCTACACGTACTGCTCAACGCTTGTGACACGTTCATCACCGCGTTTCATCATGTCCTTAGCAATCGCCTGCAAGGCTTGTGGCAACGAGTTATATTAGCCTAACGCACGTTCACTGAGAACCTCGCCGGCCTTTGTCATAACGGTCTTCGGCGTTCCATCATCGCTTAGCTTAGCAAGTGATACGATATAATTTCGTGGTTCGCTTGTGATGTGATACTCACCTATTCGCATATCAATCATGATTTTTCCTCCTTACTGAATCAGCTCCAGCGGCCAAAGAATGATGCCGTTTCCTTCAAACTCTTCCAGTAGCTCTTCAATACTTAGTTCACCCTCAACGTCATCAGCGCTTTTGCACTTGTCCCATGCTTCTGCTGATGTCAATTCTTTACAGTCAGCGTCTAGCTCGTCATCGCGATCAGAGATGTCGCGATAGTAGATATCGATGGCTGCTTGCTTGCTGCCAGCAGCGATTAAAGCATAGTAGTACGCCCCAGTTTTTGGACTAAATTCAAAATATCGATGCGTAATTTCGGTTGTCATTTTCATTTAGGTTTTCTCCTACATAAAATAAGAATTTTATCCCATCGTCAGCTCATGGATAACCTGGTTGCGTTCCTTCGCTGACAGCTTGTTAATCGCGTTGCGTTGGCTGTTGCTCAGCTTGGTAAAGTGATTGCCGCACCACACTAACGCCTGTGCCACATCGCCGCCGTAGCTTGCCATGCCTTGCATCACGTAATTGCGATACTCAATCTGTTCGTGTGTCATGCTGTGCCTCCACTTGATAATTTCCATAAATCAAAGCAAGCATTACCTGTGCTTCTTTAAAATTGTATGAGAAGTAGTCATCGCTCCATTTTTTGAAGCCATCACTGACTGGTAGCCAATCCATTACCTGCTCACAATCTTCTTTGCACTTTTCTTCGTCTCTAGCGAAGATAAATTCTAGCGCCCCTTGGAAAGTTAAACCATTTTCCATTTCTTCTGCAAAATACTCAATTCTATCGGCAACTGTTTTCGGAAAGATGATTTTCGGTGGGACACACTTACCATCCTTCACTGACCAGCCATAGACGCTTTTTAGCAGCGGATCAAATGTTTCTGCAAACGATTTTTCAATGTCTTTGTCAATATTTCTTTTAGTATTCTTATCCATGCTGTGCCTCCAATAGTTCTGGGTTCGTGTGTACATTACCCTTTAACGCCATGTCTGCTTCCGGTTCATTAAACTCACAAAACGGCACAAAATCATCAGCATGATAATAATTGCTGTGTGCATCTGTATAACTCATTCTCATAATAAAAATCGAGCTATCCATCTTTAAGGTAAATATTTTTCCAACTTCAGGAATCACTAAATCGCTCATCTTCTGACTACCTCGATTATCTAGCTATTGACTGCCTCTCATTCAAATTCCCACATCAAATTATTATTGGCGCTGAATTTCACAAATTCATAAAACTCAGGTAGATGCTTAGTGGCTGATAACTGGCTAGCTTTAAGTTCATCTAGTTCCCTAGCGAGCTGCTTAACGTGGTTTACGTCAAACAGTCCATCACAATCTGAATGCAGAAAGAAATCTTGAATTAGCTGTGCTTCCTGTGTACTTTTTCGTCCCATTTCTAGCCATAAATCAAAAGGATTGTGTGGATCTTTTTTGTAGTAGTAAAATCCCAATGGCTTGCTCAAAGCCACTCGAATTTTAAAAAAGTCCCCATACCCTATTCGGAAGCTGTTAAGCTCTCCTCTAGAAGTCTCATAATCTTCCAAAAGTCCATCGTAAATTTTGCAATCGCGTTCAAATCTCGCATGATCGTTTCGGTATGCAAAATCGCTCTCATCCGGATAATTCCAAACGTCTACCGGATTAATTGCATCACTGTTTGCGATTGCTGAAATGTTTAATCCCATTTCCCAATTACCTCCACCCGCCAGCCATTAATGACCGGCTTTTTCTGTTGCCAAAGTGCAGCTTTTATCTTCCATGTCGCTATGTGGTCCAAGTAGTGTGTCCGTGCGTATGACAGGCGGCACTCATGACAACCTCTGTCGCTCGTCAATCTAACTTGCATTACCCCAAGTCCTTGGCCATCTGCCAAAATCCGTGCTCAGTAGCATGCATGCGCTGCCGTTTTTCCATAAGCGTTTGGTATCGAAATGGACCGAATTCTCTGAGCTTTGCCTCTTTCATGTATAAAATCTGCATGCACAAATCATTTAAATCGTCAGGCTCTAGTTGATAAAACTCACGTTGCCACCCCCACTTGGTAGGTACGTATCTTGGCCCTTTGTAACCCTTAATAACATTGAACCGATACCGTAGGTGCTCTTTTCCTCGATGGTCGCTGATTCTAATCGAGTACAGCAACCCGTAATCCAGCTTCAAGTAAATGCTGTTCGATGAGTATGAGTCATACCGCATGATCCTCACACCATTGTGTCGAAGGAAGCTGACTAGCGTACCTGCAGTTTTGATGATGGTCTTATCACGATGCTTTTTTCTGCTCATCGTTTGTCCTCCGTTCGA
This sequence comes from Levilactobacillus sp. HBUAS70063, assembly GCF_038374745.1. NCBI lineage: Bacteria > Bacillati > Bacillota > Bacilli > Lactobacillales > Lactobacillaceae > Levilactobacillus > Levilactobacillus sp. HBUAS70063. The sequence goes on from NZ_JBANSM010000018.1 coordinate 3,494, forward strand.
TTTAATCCTTGCTGCACGATTTCCAATGCTTCCTCCGGGCTGCGAGCGACCCCATAAATAACCGGGTCAGCCGCGATTTCCTTAGCAAAGTATTCTTGCGCAGGCCGCCGCTTACCAGTCTTCGTCTTGACCTCGATGAAGAACATTTTGCCATCAGACTTGCGATATCCGCATAGGTCAGGAAAGCCTCTCTCAGGGCCAGCGCTAAAGAACCGTCCGTCTTTCATGGGTACCCTACCGACGTTGATACGCCATACCTGACATCCATTTAGCGACAGCATAGCGATGATTTGCGTCTGAATGACATGTTCTGGACCCGGTCCACGCTTTTTGTGCTTGAGTGGCTTGACTATTTCCTTATCACCATCAGGGCTATAGC
>NZ_JBANSM010000019.1:0-2930 GCF_038374745.1 Levilactobacillus sp. HBUAS70063
TTGTTCTTTGAAAACTAGATATTATCAAATTATTTTCCTTTAATTATTAAGATAATTAAACCGAGAAACAACTGCGTATTTTTGAGTTTTTTAATTAGTTTATATCGCTAATACTCAATTAATCAGCGATTACGACGTAATCGTTAGGTTAAGTTATGAAGGGCGCATGGTGGATGCCTTGGTACTAGGAGCCGATGAAGGACGGGACTAACACCGATATGCTTCGGGGAGCTGTACGTAAGCTTTGATCCGGAGATTTCCGAATGGGGAAACCCAATTACTTTAATCAGTAATTACAACTCAGGGAATACATACTTGAGTTGAGGCAGACGTGGGGAACTGAAACATCTAAGTACCCACAGGAATAGAAAGAAAAATCGATTCCCTAAGTAGCGGCGAGCGAACGGGGAATAGCCCAAACCAAAGAGCTTGCTCTTTGGGGTTGTAGGACTGAACATTTGAGTTACCAAAGTCAATGATAATCGAAGAGTCTGGGAAGGCTCGGCACAGAGGGTGATACCCCCGTAGATGAAATCGTTGGCCCTCAGTTCAGTATCCTGAGTACGGCCACACACGTGAAACGTGGTCGGAATCCGGGAGGACCATCTCCCAAGGCTAAATACTCCCTAGTGACCGATAGTGAACCAGTACCGTGAGGGAAAGGTGAAAAGCACCGCGGAAGCGGAGTGAAATAGTTCCTGAAACCATGTGCCTACAATTAGTTAGAGCCCGTTAAGGGGTGATAGCGTGCCTTTTGTAGAATGAACCGGCGAGTTACGTTAATTTGCAAGGTTAAGGTGGAAAGACCGGAGCCGTAGCGAAAGCGAGTCTGAAACGGGCGTTTCAGTAAATTGACGTAGACCCGAAACCAGGTGACCTATCCATGTCCAGGTTGAAGGTGCGGTAAAGCGCACTGGAGGACCGAACCCGTGTATGTTGAAAAATGCTGGGATGAGGTGTGGATAGCGGTGAAATTCCAAACGAACTTGGAGATAGCTGGTTCTCTCCGAAATAGCTTTAGGGTTAGCCTCGGAGTTAAGAATCGTGGAGGTAGAGCCACTGTTTGGACTAGGGGCCCGTCATGGGTTACTGAATTCAGATAAACTCCGAATGCCACTGATTTATATCCGGGAGTCAGACGATGAGTGATAAGATCCACCGTCGAAAGGGGAACAGCCCAGACCACCAATTAAGGTCCCTAAATACATGCTGAGTGGAAAAGGATGTGGAGTTGCATAGACAGCTAGGATGTTGGCTCAGAAGCAGCCACCATTTAAAGAGTGCGTAATAGCTCACTAGCCGAGTGATCCCGCGCCGAAAATATACCGGGGCTAAGCATGTTACCGAAATTGTGGATGCGACCAATAGGTCGCGTGATAGGAGAGCGTTCTAAGGGCAACGAAGCTAGACCGCAAGGACTAGTGGAGCGCTTAGAAGTGAGAATGCCGGTATGAGTAGCGAAAGATCAGTGAGAATCTGATCCACCGAATGACTAAGGTTTCCTGGGGAAGGCTCGTCCTCCCAGGGTTAGTCGGGACCTAAGCCGAGGCTGAGAAGCGTAGGCGATGGATAACAGGTTGATATTCCTGTACTAGTTAATCATGTTTGAACGATGGAGGGACGCAGGAGGCTATGGTGTGCACACGATTGGAAATGTGTGTTCAAGCGTCAAGTCTGGTGATGAGTCAAATGCTTATCGCTAAGGACAAGGCGTGACGAGGACCGAATTTTAGTAGGGAAGCGCCAGATGTCACACTGCCGAGAAAAGCTTCTAGTTAGTGATTAATTACCCGTACCGCAAACCGACACAGGTAGTCGAGGAGAGTATCCTAAGGTGAGCGAGTGAACTCTCGTTAAGGAACTCGGCAAAATGACCCCGTAACTTCGGGAGAAGGGGTGCTACACGCAAGTGTAGCCGCAGTGAAAAGGCCCAGGCGACTGTTTATCAAAAACACAGGTTTCTGCAAAATCGTAAGATGACGTATAGGGGCTGACGCCTGCCCGGTGCTGGAAGGTTAAGTGGATGAGTTAGCTTCGGCGAAGCCCAGAAATGAAGCCCCAGTAAACGGCGGCCGTAACTATAACGGTCCTAAGGTAGCGAAATTCCTTGTCGGGTAAGTTCCGACCCGCACGAAAGGCGTAACGATCTGGGCACTGTCTCAACGAGAGACTCGGTGAAATTATATTACCTGTGAAGATGCAGGTTACCCGCGACAGGACGGAAAGACCCCATGGAGCTTTACTGTAGCTTGATATTGGGTGTTGACACAGCTTGTACAGGATAGGTCGGAGCCGTAGAACTCGGAACGCTAGTTTCGAGTGAGGCGCTGGTGGGATACGACCCTCGCTGTGTGAACACTCTAACCCACACCACTAATCGTGGTGGGAGACAGTGTCAGGTGGGCAGTTTGACTGGGGCGGTCGCCTCCTAAAAAGTAACGGAGGCGCCCAAAGGTTCTCTCAGAATGGTTGGAAATCATTCGTCGAGTGTAAAGGCAGAAGAGAGCTTGACTGCGAGACAGACAGGTCGAGCAGGGACGAAAGTCGGGCTTAGTGATCCGGTGGTACCGTATGGAAGGGCCATCGCTCAACGGATAAAAGCTACCCTGGGGATAACAGGCTTATCTCCCCCAAGAGTCCACATCGACGGGGAGGTTTGGCACCTCGATGTCGGCTCATCGCATCCTGGGGCTGTAGTCGGTCCCAAGGGTTGGGCTGTTCGCCCATTAAAGCGGTACGCGAGCTGGGTTCAGAACGTCGTGAGACAGTTCGGTCCCTATCCGTCGCGGGCGTAGGAAATTTGAGAGGAGCTGTCCTTAGTACGAGAGGACCGGGATGGACATACCGCTGGTGTACCAGTTGTGCCGCCAGGCGCATCGCTGGGTAGCTATGTATGGATGAGATAAACGCTGAAAGCATCTAAGTGTGAA
>NZ_JBANSM010000001.1:0-609156 GCF_038374745.1 Levilactobacillus sp. HBUAS70063
ACATACCGCTGGTGTACCAGTTGTGCCGCCAGGCGCATCGCTGGGTAGCTATGTATGGATGAGATAAACGCTGAAAGCATCTAAGTGTGAAACTCGCCTCGAGATGAGATTTCCCATTCCTATATGGAAGTAAGACCCCTGAGAGATGATCAGGTAGATAGGCTGGAAGTAGCAGCGCCGTGAGGCGTGGAGCGGACCAGTACTAATCGGTCGAGGACTTAACCAAGTTGAAAACGTGGTTGTTTCCGTGGAAAGTAATTGATGATATCTAGTTTTGAGGGAATAAGTTCTCTTATAGTGTGGTGGCGATAGCCTAAAGGATACACCCGTTCCCATGCCGAACACGGAAGTTAAGCTTTAGCACGCCGATAGTAGTTGGGGGATCGCCCCCTGCGAGGATAGGACGTTGCCACGCGATTTGGAGGATTAGCTCAGTTGGGAGAGCGTCTGCCTTACAAGCAGAGGGTCACAGGTTCGAGCCCTGTATCCTCCATTTGAGCCGTTAGCTCAGTTGGTAGAGCATCTGACTTTTAATCAGAGGGTCGACAGTTCGAGACTGTCACGGCTCATTCACCTTCGGGTGTTGAGTAATATGATACAGAATGATACTGACTATGCCGACTTAGCTCAGTTGGTAGAGCACCTGTCTTGTAAACAGGGGGTCGGAAGTTCGAATCTTCTAGTCGGCATTTAATTTTGCGGAAGTAGTTCAGTGGTAGAACATCACCTTGCCATGGTGGGGGTCGCGGGTTCGAATCCCGTCTTCCGCTTAGTACCGAAAGGTATTAAGCTTCAATTAGGTAGCGTTTTGCACCCATAGCGCAACTGGATAGAGTGTCTGACTACGAATCAGAAGGTTGTAGGTTCGACTCCTACTGGGTGCATTTAACGGGAAGTAGCTCAGCTTGGTAGAGCACCTGGTTTGGGACCAGGGGGTCGCAGGTTCGAATCCTGTCTTCCCGATTAAATAAGAATATTTTATTTAACATTTCGCGGTGTAGCTCAGCTGGCTAGAGCGTTCGGTTCATACCCGAGAGGTCGAGGGTTCGATCCCCCCCGCCGCGATTTGGACTTGGACTGGACCTTTAGCTCAGTTGGTTAGAGCAAACGGCTCATAACCGTTCGGTCGTAGGTTCGAGTCCTACAAGGTCCATTACCAGAAGGACTATTGTATTTGTTTTATGGAGGATTACCCAAGTCTGGCTGAAGGGAACGGTCTTGAAAACCGTCAGGTGAGTAAAATCACGCGAGAGTTCGAATCTCTCATCCTCCTTTGTTCCTTAATATTATCGCGGGATGGAGCAGTCTGGTAGCTCGTCGGGCTCATAACCCGAAGGTCGCAGGTTCAAACCCTGCTCCCGCAATTTGGTCCGTTGGTCTAGTTGGTTTAGGACGCCTGCCTGTCACGCAGGAGATCACGAGTTCGAGTCTCGTACGGACCGTTGTTACGCTCCTCAGCGAAGTGTAGCAACCATAACATTTCTAAATGGCAAAATGGCTCGGTAGCTCAGTCGGTAGAGCAATGGATTGAAGCTCCATGTGTCGGCGGTTCGATTCCGTCCCGCGCCATTAAGTATATCTCATTATAATGCGGGTATAGTTTAGTGGTAAAACCACAGCCTTCCAAGCTGTTGTCGCGAGTTCGATTCTCGTTACCCGCTTATATGGGCCTATAGCTCAGCTGGTTTAGAGCGCACGCCTGATAAGCGTGAGGTCGATGGTTCGAGTCCATTTAGGCCCATTATGGAGAAGTACTCAAGTGGCTGAAGAGGTGCCCCTGCTAAGGGTATAGGTCGCGGAAGCGGCGCGAGAGTTCGAATCTCTCCTTCTCCGTTTAGTTATGACCCGTTGGTCAAGTGGTTTAAGACACCGCCCTTTCACGGCGGTAACATGGGTTCGAATCCCGTACGGGTCATTGTTTCACAATTTAATATTATCGCGGGATGGAGCAGTCTGGTAGCTCGTCGGGCTCATAACCCGAAGGTCGTAGGTTCAAACCCTACTCCCGCAATATTTGGTCCGTTGGTCTAGTTGGTTTAGGACGCCTGCCTGTCACGCAGGAGATCACGAGTTCGAGTCTCGTACGGACCGTCAGTGAGGTCTTCCTTGTTGGGGAAGGCTTTTTTGTTGTCTTCATTTTGAATAGCCCAAAAGAGACGCCGGGGATTACCCCGCGCCTCTGAGGCATCGTTACCTGGGCGTCTAAGCGGATGCTTGTTGCAGATAGTGCCGCAAACGGTCGTCATGGGCGAAGAGATACAGCCCCTTGACCCCGCGTTTCATTAACACGTTGATCGAGTTTAAAATCAACTGTTGCTTGATGTGAATGAGCTCCTGCGGGTCGGTCAAATCCGCCCGTTTCTTGAAGGCCTCGACGTCCGTATAGCGGTCGAGGTGAATCACCAAGTGATTGTGGTCATCCAGTCCGATAGGGGGACCTAGGATGATGCCCACGTAATTCAGGTCAAAGCCTTGGCAGGTATAAATCGACCCAACTTCGTTAATCGTCTGCGGAAGCTCGGCCCAGGGGGTGCTGGTGTAGTTGTACTGGTCCCAGGGCAGGTGAAACTGACCTTCCGTCACGTAATGCTTACCGCCATCTAGCGTAGACGGATAGCCGGAGGTGGCGACGATTCGGGATAGGCCGACCTCCTGATTTCGCCGAACCACGGCTTGCCGCATCTGTTCGGCATCGTCGAAGACGCGTAAATCATAGTTGGGGCCGGCATCGCGGGGGAGCGGGCGGAGCTGCTGATGGGTGAACGCATTGATCCAGCGGACCAGAGCATCGCTGGCCTGCATCCGAAATTGATGCGTCAGACGATACGTTTCGTGCGGAAAGGGGGCAATCAAAGATTCGAGGCGTTGTTCGGTCCAGAAGCTCTTCATCCGCAGAACCTGAGTCTCATCGAACACCACGATGATGACCTTGGCTGCGGCCATGAGGGACGCTAGCTGATTGTCACCGTAGAAATTATTGTAGTGATCGGCCTGCGACAGGAGCAGGTGGGCCTCGTCAATCACCAAGACATCCGGATGAACCCGCCCCTTGGCAATCTGATTAATCAACGAGGTCGGCCGTTGAAAGTCTTTTTTGAGTAGATGGGACTGGCTCCCCGCAATCTCGCGATAGACCTTGAGAATTTCCGGGTGATTGACCAGAAAGTAATTTTCGGTCTGGGCCAGAGCCCCGGTCGTTTGCGTTCGCGCCGCGACTTGAAGTTGGTTGAAGAGGTGAGCGAGCACCACGCTCTTCCCGGTTCCCGCATCACCGTAGAGGGTGAAGAGGGCCGGACCTGGCGTCCGTAAATGCCGGGTCGTGAAGTCTAAAATGTGGTGTACGAGTGCTGCTTGTTCCGCGGTCAGCGGGAGATCCGGAGAGATCTTATCCGTGGCCGCGTTACTGGTTTGGCTAAGCAATTCATCGCCTACTTTCTAAAATGAAGAATAAGACCATTGTAACGCGAAGTGCTGGCAAATGAAAAACCCTTCATTCTCAGAAGGGCTTTTCTCAATCTTCATTTTCATGGGCCTTTTTCTTCGCCGGGGCCTGTTGATAGGTGGCTGCATGATAATTGTTCAAGGTTGTCGCGTACTTGGTGAAGGGCGAGAACTTGTTGGAGCGGCGCCAAATCATAAAGGCATCGCTACTGTCCCAGATGGTCATCAGGACATATTCGCCGCTGTTCTTCAGCTTAGAGAGCACCAGCATCGCGGTCATCCCAACCGGGAGGGGGTCGGCCGCAATCTTATTGACCTCGCCCTCGAAGACCTTGGCACTTTCAACATCTAAATTGAAGTAATTAAAACTGAAAAAGCCGTGCCAGTTCGGTTGCCCATGTTCAATCTTAACCTGATAATCAAGGTGACTCGTGAAGACGCTGTCTTGTCCCGAAATATCTAACAGTTGTAAATCCTTGGCGCCACCCGTGGCAGCTAACAGAACAAACTGACGGTCGGGATTTTGGTGAACAATCTTATCGAGCAAATCCCTGCTACCAAACGTTAATGATAATTTGTGAAGCATGATCATCCCTCCTGACTTGGTTTCACTTCTATTATAAGGTTATTGCCGCGGAAATGCGAAACGTTTACACTCTCCATCTCACGCGCTACACTAACAGTAGACTAATTTGAGAGGATGATTCGATGCAATTGACTGTATTAGGCTGTTATGGGGGATATCCGCACAACGGGATTGGGACCAGTAGCTATCTGATTACCAGCGGCGACTACCACTTACTGTTGGATTGCGGAAGTGGGGCCCTCTTGGCGCTAGAAAAGCAGCTCAGTCCGCTACAATTAAGTGCCGTCTTACTGACGCACTACCACCACGACCACACGGCGGACCTCGGCGTTCTACAATACGAGTGGCAGTTGGCGCCGGGCGCTAAGGCGGAACCGTTACTGCCAATCTATGGGCATACCGCGGATCCCCTGAATTTTGGCAGCTTAACCTGGCCGGATTCAACGGTGGGGCGCGCCTACAATCCGGCGGCTCCCCTAACATTAGGGCCACTGACCATCACCTTTATCCCCACCCACCATCCGGTTCCGGCCTACGCGCCTCGTATCACGGAAACGGCGACCGGCAAGACTCTGGCGTTCACGGCAGATACGGCGGTCTTTGACGGGTTGACCGATTGGGCGCAGGACGCAGATGTCCTCTTGGCGGATACCAATTTCTATGCCGACCATCAAGGCCCGGCCTGGCATTTAACCTCGACGCAGGCCGGGACACTGGCCCAACAAGCGGGGGTTCATCGGCTACTACTGACGCATCTACCGCAGACCGGTGATCTCCAGCAGTTGGCGACCGAGGCTCAGACGGCTGCCGGTGCGACTATCCCGGTCGAAGTCGTCCAGCCTCAGTTCATTTATAAAATCTAATGTAAATAATTCGTAAAATATAAATTGCTTATCATCTTTTTATAGACTAATGCTTTATTATCCGTCACTATTTCTATAATTAATATACAAATGGGTATCTACTGTTTATTATTTGTTTTTCAAAAAAGTCTTTTCTTTCTAGAATAATGCGGTATAATGGGTTTATTAAATAATTTATGCCAACAGCGAGGGAGGAAAAGATTATGACAGTCACGCTCTACACATCACCGAGTTGTACATCTTGCCGCAAGGCGCGGATCTGGTTCGAAGAACATGGTATCGCGTATCGTGAACAGAACATCTTCTCCGAGCCCTTAACGATTAATCAGATTAAATCGATTTTACGGTTAACGGAGGACGGCACCGAGGAGATTATCTCGAAGCGCTCGCGGGTTTACCAGAATTTGACGGTTGATCTCGATGATTTACCTTTACGCAAATTATATGAATTCATCCGGCAAAATCCCGGAATTTTACGACGGCCCATTATGGTTGACGATCGGCGGCTTCAGGTTGGCTTCAACGAAGAAGAGATTCGTCGGTTCTTGCCCCGTGAAGTTCGTGAGATGGAGCTCCAACGGGCACAACGATTAGTAAATGGTAACGAATAAGCTTAATTAGTTGCATCTAACTGGATTTGTGAGAGAATATTACTTGCAGTCCAGTTTTTTTGTTATGATTACTTTACAAGTAAAATAAAATGGCTAGAATGAGAAACAAGGACAATACCCAACCCACGAGAAAGGGGTGTTATTCAATGGAAATGGAACGAATCAATGAGAATACGATTCGGGTGGTTATTGGCAACGATGATCTGAGCGAGCGCGGTATTACCGTTTTGGATCTATTGGGCAACCACAAACAAATCGAAGGCTTCTTCTATAGCATTTTAGAAGAGGTCGATGTTGACCACCAATTTCAAGATAACGATGCGGTCACTTTTCAGGTGCTACCGAATCGCAATGGTCTTGAGTTATTTATCAGTAAAAATGCAGATGAGGACGGTGCTACGGACGTTAACGTCACGGATGCCAGCGTCGATAGCAATCACCCCGATCAAGTGTCGGATCAGATTAAAGCCCACTTATTAGAAAAGGATGGGCAAAAGGATTATTTCTCAAATTACAAGTCAAGTACGGCGAGTGACTCCAACGATATCGAGGATTATCTAAACGATGATGGTCAGCCGACCACCACGCGGGTCGTCCGCTTGCATTCGTTTGAGGATATGATTAGCCTAGCCCGGGTATTGCGGCTGGAAAATGCGGCCTCGAACCTTTACCAATACAAAGGTGTTTATTATTTGGAATTGATCTTCTTTGTCAACGAGTCTTCCCGTGAGTCGATTAAGGACGAATTATCGGTGGCGTACGAATACGGCGACAGTACCAAGGTTGCCCCGGACGTCTTGGCTGAACACGGTAAGTTAATTATGGAGCACAGTGCCCTAGAATTGACGCGGTTTCACTTTCTAAGTGACTAGGTCATGGGCAACTCGAGAAAGTGCGTCTCCCAGTGGGGAGGGGCACTTTTTTTAGACGTCTTGTATTTTTTCACTAATTTATAAGGAAAACGGCCCCTAGAATTTTAATGAGAACCTGCTATAATGGTTTATCGGACGAATTAAGAATAAAACGAATTATCTGGATAAGTTTTAAGACTTGGGCGGGGCGTTGTGCCGCCGGGGAGGTAACTGATGAGTCTCGGACAATTAGAATACTATCTCCTGTGGGCCAGTGCCGTGATGGCCGTCATCGTGGTGGTGACGATCGCGATTTACTATTGGTATTCGCGGAAGACCCGCAACAATTACTTGGAGAATGACGAGATTGAGCTGCGGTACTTTATTCAAAAGCAGGTCGACTTTCGTGGGATCACGACTGGTTACGAGTGTCTCTTACGCCAACACGATTGGGATGGCTCGTGGTCGTTGCCGCAGAAATTAGATTCACTGCCGCTGCAACGGGTCATTTTTCTCCTGACGGACACCTTCAAATCCTTACCGGAGGAGCCCATCACGCTGTCGATTAATTTAGAATTTGACCAAATTATTAGCCCGGACTTTCGGTACTTCGTGCGCTGGGCGCTGTCGCGAATTGCGCCAATGAAGCTGGCCGTGGAGTACACGGTCGGTCCCGACCAACCCCGTCACAAGCGGGGTATCTTTCGGCGACGAATCCGGGAAGCCCGATCCTACGGCATGCAATTCGGAATTGATAACGTGGGGTCCTCGTTGAATAACTTAAAAAATATTGAATGGATTCTACCCGAAGTGGATTCGCTGAAATGTTCCATGCGGAGCTTTCGGAAGACGGACCCCAACGAGTGGCTGGATCTGAACCTCCAGTTTTGGAACCGGTTGTCCCAGCAGAACCACATCGAATTGATTCTGATGGGGATTGAGAATGAAGCGGATCAACAATTAGCGGATCAATTGAAGATTAAGACGCGGCAGGGGTACCTCTTTTCTCGGCCGGTGAATCCGCACGAAGGGAGTCGTCATGGCTAGGAAGAATCGCCAACAACTGTATACCGATGCGTACTTTGAGAAGGGCCACTGGGGCTTGAAGATTCGCCAGACGCTGGTGGGCCTGCTGGGGTGGGTGTGCGTCTTTGTCCCCATCGTGATTACCGTCCTGTCCTTTTGGGCGTCGTACAATCCCCACATCATTCACCTGTGGTCTTACAATGAGGGAATTTTTGAGATTAAATTCATCGGCATTATCCTGCTGTTTTGCTTCGTTCTGGTCTCGTTATTTGCGGTGGGGATGACCATCATTCAGAACCGCAAGCGCGACCGGGTCGTCGAGCAATGGCCCACGTTTAATCCCATCAATCAGCGTAAGCGCGAGGACCAGCTGGGAAAATTCATGGACCAACGTTTCGGCGACCAAGAATTTCGCGAGAACGTCCGCCACTACCAGGTCAAGCCGGAACAGAACCTGGATACCGATCAGATTCACCAACTCTATGAGCAACATGACCTCGATGACTTGGACGACTAGGGAGGCAACTCGTGACTAACATTTTTATCGATAGTCTCTTGCGGGCGACCGTGGGGAAGACCATCTTCAATATTTTCCTGCTGATTCTGTGCCTCTATCCCGTGGTGGGCTCGTTCTTCTGGTTCGCCGGGGCCCTATCGTATCGTTTTCTCAAGACGAACAAGCGTGATGACGCGGCACGCTACATTCCCGTGGAATACCAACCGATGGTGACCATCATGATTCCGGCCCATAACGAGGAGGTTATGATTGAGGAGACCATCACCTATTTATTTGAAGAATTGAACTACGACAACTATGAGGTGCTGGTCATGAACGATGGGTCGACCGACCGGACCGGAGAGATTATTACCCGGTTACAGGCGAAGTACCCGCGCCTGCGGACGGTTGAAATTCTCAAGAATAAGGGGAAGGCCCACGCCTTTAATATCGGGATGTACTTTGCCAAGGGCGATTACATTCTCAGCAACGATGCCGATACGATTCCCGAGCCCGATGCGCTGCTGAAATATATGAATTTCTTCATGCGGGACCGCGACATGAATACCTCGGCGGTGACGGCCAACATGGACGTGCAGAACCGCTCGACGTTGTTGGGGAAATCCCAAACCGTCGAGTTCACCAGCATCGTTGGTGTTATTAAGCGTAGCCAGACGGCGGTGAACGATTCGATGTACGCCTATAGCGGGGCGAACACGCTGTACAAGAAGGAATTTCTCATCGACGTTGGCGGCTTTCGTCAGAATCGGGCCACCGAGGACATCAGTATTGCGTGGGACCACCAGATGCTGGGCGCGGTGCCCCGCTTTGCCCCCAACATCATCTTCCACATGAATGTGCCCGAGACCATTCGCGACCTGTACCATCAGCGAAAGCGTTGGGCGCAGGGCGGAACGGAGGTCTGGTTGACCAATATCAAGAAGTTTCTCCGGCACCCGGTGGAACACCGTTATCAATGGTCGATGTTTGTGGATTCCACATTATCCATCATCTGGTCGTTTTTCTTCACGATCACGTCGATTGCCTTCATCGGTTTAATGCTGTATTTTCTCTTAACCGGCGACTACGAGCGAGTGCTTCACGGCATTGTGATTTCGTTTATCTTCGTGACGTTTGAGATGTTTGCGGGCTTCATGCAACTGCTGGCGGCCCTTTTACTGGACCACCACGGGGCCAAGCTAAAATACCTCTTCTTCGCGCCGCTATACATGTTGTTCTACTGGATGGTCAACCCAATTACCGTGGTGATGACCTTTATCCCGGCGCTCAAGACGATTCTGGGATTCGGCTCCGGCACGTGGGTGAGCCCGAAACGCCAGTCGATGAAGAAGTAATTAGGTAGAATGGAATCGACTTTCTTTCAACCTTTACTTAGGATGCACGACCAAGGGCCCGGAAAAATTTTCCCGGGCCCTTGGTCGTGCTTATTTTTAAAAATTCATGGGCCCACCAACCTCGTTCGCTACCGGCGTTCAATAGCTAATAGGAATGGTGGGTGGTGAATCTGATTGATAAAGCCATACTGCAAGACCTGATACGTTTTCTGGGGGAGCTGCCGACAGAAGTCGACCACGGCTTGCCGCTCCGTTTGACCACCGGGATGGCCGGAATAGACCACGAGGATGATCCGACCGCCGCGTGGTAGGTGGTTCAAGAGCGCTTTGACGGCGGTTAGTGTGGTGCTCGGCTTGGTAATCAGGTCCTTGTCGCCGCCCGGTAAATACCCGAGATTGAAGACAGCCCCGGTGACGGTCGTGGTCGGCGTCAGGAATTCTTCGACGTTTTCGTGACCGGTCGCGTGCAGCGTGACCTGGGGTGCCAGGCCGGTCAACGTCAGCTGCGTCTGGGTTTCCTTGAGGGCGGCCGCTTGGATATCGAAGCCCATGACGTGGCCGCTGGGACCCACGAGGTTAGCGAGAAACAGGGTGTCGTGGCCGTTGCCAACCGTGGCATCGACCACCGTATCGCCGGGCCCCACACATTCACTGAGCAAGGTATGACTATAGGTTAAAGCATTGGGTAAATTCACTATAATTCATCTCCAAAACGGGTTAAGTACCATTGGGTGACGGTCAACAGGACGAAGCCTAGCGACCAGCCGGCCACGACATCGCTGGGGTAGTGAACGCCAACGTAGACCCGAGTCAGGCCGATGACGACGATCCAGATGCTGAGGACGCCGATGAGGAGCCAGCGCCAGCAGCGATGCCGCCGTAACGTCCAACCCAGCAGGACAATCAGCGTGCCCCACAGAAGCATGGCCGTGATGGCATGGCCGCTGGGAAAGCTGTAGGAACTGGCGGCGACTAACCGGTCAACGGTCGGCCGGTCGCGGCGAACGATGTGCTTAATGATACTATTTCCGATGCCGGCCCAGACGAGCACGTTCCAGCCTAGAAATAGGGCACCCCGCGTCCGCCGGGCAATGACCAACCCGGCGATGGCAATCAGGGTTATCCAGGTCACCGGCTGGGGATTTCCCGACGACGTGACCGCGATGATCCCCTGTGTGAGCTGATGGGAGAGGGGCTGGCGGACCAGCCCGATGACGAACCGGTCGAAGGCGTGAAGCCAGGTTTGCTGGTAGACGACCCCAATGAGATCGAGTAAAAAAATGAGGCTAGCGGCGATGGTGAACCGCCAGCGAAGTTTGGATATGGGTGGCAATGGGTTGCCTCCTTTACAATAGACGTCAGAAACTAAATCCGGTGCGTTCACCGGTGACTGACGGGGTTAGCGGCCGGACCAAGTCAGTCGCGGTCGCGAGATACTCGCGATAAAACACTGTCATTAGTATAGCACATCGCCTGGCGGGACTTTACGCGCGGGTGATGCGGAAAAACTGCTCAAAATTATGGCGTTAGGTGAGAAGAATCCAGCGAGGCCCCTTGCTTTTCTAAAGGGGGTTTGCTAAGATTAAAGCAATTTGATTCTTCAAGACGTTGACGAGAAGTAGTAGTCCTAGGGAGTATTTAGAAAGCGGATGGTCGCTGCAAATCCGTTACTTCAGGGACGAACTTATCTCCGAGTCATTTCTGCCGCAAGGTGGGCGTTTGGCGACGTTATCAGCCGGAATGAGCCTCGAAACTGTTTCGAGGAAATGTAGGTGGTACCGCGCTTAGACGCCCTGCAGGAGCCCATTTTGGGGTTGCTGGGGGCTTTTTTTGTGGCACGACGTTAATTGAGAAAGGGAGCGCTATTTTTGGCTTATAAACACGAAATAATCGAACACAAGTGGCAACACTACTGGCGCGTCAACGAAACATTTAAGACGGCCGACAGCCAGACGAAACCCAAGTACTATGTCTTGGATATGTTCCCCTACCCATCCGGGCAAGGCCTGCACGTGGGGCATCCAGAAGGGTACACGGCAACCGACATCATGGCCCGCCTGAAGCGGATGCAGGGCTACAATGTCTTACATCCAATGGGGTGGGACGCCTTCGGTTTACCGGCCGAACAGTACGCCTTAAAGACCGGGCATAACCCTAAGGACTTCACGGCCCACAACATCAAGAACTTCAAGCGGCAAATTCGCTCGCTGGGCTTCTCCTATGACTGGAGTCGCGAGGTCAACACGACCGACGAATCCTTCTACAAGTGGACCCAATGGATCTTCGAGCAGCTTTACAAGAAGGGCCTGGCCTACGAAGACAAGATCATGGTCAACTGGGCGCCCGACTTCATGGGTGGGACCGTTGTGGCCAACGAAGAAGTCGTGGATGGCAAGACGGAACGGGGCGGTTACCCCGTCTACCGCGTCCCAATGCGTCAGTGGGTGCTGAAGATTACGGCCTATGCCGACCGGTTGATTGATGACTTGGACGACCTGGATTGGCCGGACAGCATCAAGGAAATGCAGCGAAACTGGATTGGCCGTTCCGAAGGGGCCAGCGTCTTCTTCCCAGTTGCTGGACAGGAAGACACCAAGGTTGAGGTCTACACGACCCGTCCCGACACGTTGTTTGGGGCCACTTACATGGTCTTAGCACCGGAACACGCCTTGGTCGACCAAATCACCACGCCGGAACAAGCCGACGCCGTGAAGGCCTACAAGGAAGCCATTGAAAGCAAGTCCGACTTGGAACGGACCGACCTGAACAAGGACAAGACCGGGGTCTTCACCGGTGCATACGGCATCAACCCACTGAGTGGTCAGAAGCTCCCAATCTGGATTGGTGACTACGTCCTCGCTTCATACGGGACCGGGGCCATCATGGCTGTGCCGGCGCACGATGACCGGGACAACGAGTTTGCCCGCAAGTTCAATCTGCCGATTACCCAAGTGATTGCCGGGGATGACGACACCGATGTTCAAAAGGCCGCTTACACCGGCGATGGTGAACACATCAATTCCGACTTCATGAATGGTATGGATAAGCAGACGGCCATCAAGGCGGCCATTGATTGGCTGGAAGAACACAAGGCCGGCCACAAGCAGGTTAATTTCCGGCTACGTGACTGGATCTTCTCCCGGCAACGTTACTGGGGTGAACCCATTCCAGTCATTCACTGGGAAGATGGCGAAACCACGTTGGTTCCAGAAGACGAATTGCCGTTGAAGCTACCCGCAGCTAAGCAACTCGAACCTTCCGGAACCGGCGAGAGTCCACTGGCGAACCTGGATGACTGGGTAAACGTTGTGGATGAGAACGGGCGTAAAGGAAAGCGGGAAACCAACACCATGCCGCAATGGGCTGGGAGTTCTTGGTACTTCCTGCGTTACGTTGATCCCCACAACGACCAGGCGATTGCCGATCCCGACAAGCTGAAATACTGGATGCCGGTCGACCTCTACATCGGGGGTGCCGAACATGCCGTCTTGCATTTGCTCTACGCACGGTTCTGGCACAAGTTCCTCTACGACCTCGGCGTGGTCCCAACCAAGGAGCCTTTCCAAAAGCTGGTTAACCAGGGGATGATTCTGGGAACGAACCACGAAAAGATGTCCAAGTCCAAAGGGAACGTCATCAATCCCGATGAGATTGTCGAGAAGGATGGGGCCGATACCCTGCGGTTGTATGAAATGTTCATGGGCCCACTGGAAGCTTCCAAGCCATGGAGTACGGAAGGTATCAACGGCTCTCGTCGCTGGTTAGATCGGGTATGGCGGTTATTGATCGACGATAACAACCACCTGCGTGACCGGGTCACGATGATTAACGATGGTAAGTTGGACAAGATCTACAACCAGACCGTGAAGACGGTGAGCGAAGACTTGGAAGCCATGCACTTCAACGTGGCGATCTCGCAACTGATGGTCTTCGTCAACGAGGCCTACAAGGCGGACAGCCTCCCATTGCTGTACATGGAAGGCTTCGTCAAGATGATCTCACCAATCGTGCCGCACATTGCCGAAGAACTCTGGTCACTGATGGGCCATGACGAGACGATTGCTTACGAGAAGTGGCCAACCTACGATCCAAAGCAATTAGTCGAAGACGTGGTTGAAATGGTCGTTCAGGTCAATGGTAAGGTCCGGGCGCACTTGAAGGTCGCTAAGGATGCCGCCAAGGATGATATCGAAGCCCAAGCCTTGGCCGACGATACGGTGAAGACCCATACCGATGGCAAGACGATCCGTAAGGTCATCGTGGTGCCGGGTAAGCTGGTCAACATTGTTGCTAACTAAATTTTAAACAGAACTTAGTGCCAGTCACTTTCCTAATCGGGAGGTGGCTGGCACTTTTTGGTTGGTCGCGGTGGGAAAGCGGGGGATAATGAAAGGCGAGGTTGAGCGCGTGACAGTTGCTAAACGGTTTGGAGCTCATGACCAGGGAACAAAAAAATCCGGCGTATCCACGGAGGATTTGCCAGATTTGATGAATCAGTCTAAAGGTTTAAGGGTAAATTACCATCTTGTTCTGTTCGCTAAAACTGGTGAAACCAGGAGCCTGCGCCTGCCAGGGGTTCAGCCGTGGGAGTTCCCTTAGTGGCACGGTTCATGCCGTTTAGGGAATTGGCGTCTTTGAGACGCGGGTTATCGGCTCAAAGCGAGGTTGAGACCGATCCGGTCCGCCCACCGCGCTCCAACCCCTATTTGGCGAACGGTAAGGCGGCCGCTTTCCACTATGAAATTGTAAACGACTAAGATTAATATAGCGAAATAGTTTTAGCCGATTTAAGCCTACCGCCGCCGGTGCCGCACGAACGTAAAGAAATGAAGGATGCTGGCCAGCAGCACGTAGAAGATCACCACGAAGGTGACATACGTCAGCCAGAACTTTCCAGCCGCAAAGACGCCGAACCACCAAGCCTGCAGGCCCATGGTGATCAGGGCCATGACGGCAATCATGAAGAAGAGCAGTATGTAACGTTTCAAGGTATTATCATCCTTTCGTGGTCGGTTGGCAATCTTTCGGGAGAGTCGGTGACATTCGGCCAATTTACTTTCCCGTGGCGCGTGGGTGCCCCAGGTGCCCGTGCCGACGAATTCGCCAACTTTAATCAAACCGGCGCCGGTCAGAACACGGTCAATCGTGACGAAGGTCTGGTCGGTAATGCCGGTGAAAAAGTTGTCCGTCGAGCTGATGAAACAGGTGGTCATGCTAAGATAGTGCTTGTTCTGGTATTTTCCGGGTAGGGTATCGGCCTCAGCGGTCATCCGGACCAACCGGAAACGCATGCAGTCAAAGAACTGCTTCATTACGCCGGGCATGCCGCCCCAGTAAGTTGGGGCACAGACGATCCAGAAGTCGCTGGCGGCCATCTTGGCCTCAATCTCATCGAGGGCCGGACAGGACTGTTCCTTGGTGTCCGGATAAATATCGTAATCGCGCAGGAAGACCGTCTCGACTTCCGCGGATTCTGGTAAGCCGTCGAGCACGGCTTGGAGGTAGCCCGCCGTGATGCCGTGGCGCTCGTGGCTACCCAATAATGCTAAGTAACGCAAAGCCATCGCCTCACTTTTAATCATTTCGGTCAGTTGGCTAATGGAAACGTAACCAATGACTATATAACCAGTATACCGCATGCGCTTCTAAAATTAAGAATTTTGTTTGGGGGATTGACCTTTTGGCCGGGGGAGTCGAACGTCACGGGCAATCATGATGGCCGTTAACCAAAAAGCCCTCGCGGACCAACCGGTCAACGAGGGTGCACCACAAACATTTATTGCAATAATTCCGTTAGAATAGCGAAGAAGCGATGACGAACAACTTCGTCTTCGCCAGCCTTAGAGAACTGGTAGTTGAGTAAATGACGGTCAAATTCGTGGAAGAAAACGTCAGCCATCGTTTGATAATCGCTATCATTGGTCTGGTCGATCCGCTTAAAACTACGCCAGGTTGCATAAATTAACTGTGCGTCCGGTACCTGCGCTAACTCTGGAAAATGTTGCCGAATACTTTTGGTCATCCGCACAACCTGTTTCGCTCTTTCCGGGGACATCTGCATCTCCGGAGCTGCCGTTTGCGTCATAATGGCATTCCTCCTTGAATAATCTGTTTCTTGACTACCTCCAGCATACCACTGTTCGGCCCATCCGGTAAGCAATCGGCTGGGGTCCCCGTCGAGATTTCCAAATCTTTACCGAAACCTGATATTTGTGCGTTCGAAGCTATGGTATAATGTTAGTTTGATTAGCTGGCCGTTTTCGCCAGCTTAGGTGACGTTGAATTTAAAAAGTGAAAGTAGGGTGTCAAATGTCGGCAAGGTCTGATCAAACAGGCAATCAACCCGTGAATGCGAAAGATCAAATGGTCGCGGGTTCCGCGTGGATGACGGCCGGGAGTATCTTCTCTCGGATTCTCGGCGCAATCTATATCGTTCCTTGGAGTATTTGGTTTGGCTCGTTCTTCCTGCAAGCCAACGCGCTGTACGGGAAGGGGTATAACATTTATAGTTTCTTCCTGATTGCGGCAATCGCCGGGGTTCCCTCCGCGATTGCCAAGCAGGTGGCCCACTATAATGCGCTTAATGAATACGGCATCAGTGTGCGCCTCTACAAGCGTGGGTTGGTGATTGCCATTCTCACGGGGGTCAGCATTGCCTTACTGCTGTTCTTGGGCGCACCGCTCTTCACGGGTGGCGACAAGAACTTAATTCCGGTGCTCCACTCGCTGGCTTGGGCGATCCTGATCATCCCCACGATGAGTCTGACCCGGGGGTACTTCCAGGGATTCCAGCAGATGGCACCTTCCGCCATCTCACAATTTGCCGAGCAACTGGCCCGCGTGGTCTACATGTTAGCCACGGCCTTTATCATCATGTACGTGATGAAGGGCGATTGGGTGTCTGCCGTGTCGCAATCCACGTTAGCCGCCGCTGTCGGGGCGTTGTGTGGGCTAATTATTCTCGGCGTCTACTACTGGCGTCGGCGTGATTATTTCCGCGGCTTGGTGGCCGGGAGTAACGAAGAATTAGTGGTCCCCGCCAAGCAACTCTATAAAGAAATTATTGCCCAGGCCGTGCCGTTTATCATCTTGGGTGCCGGCATTACCATCTTCCAATTGATTGACCAGTACACCTTCGCACCGATCATGCATCTGGCGGGCAATTATTCGGATGCTTACCTAAACGATCTCTTCGCGCTGTTCGGAGTGAACGCCAACAAATTAATTATGATTACCATTTCGCTGTCCTCGGCTTTGGCCGTGACCGTGGTGCCTCTGCTATCGGAGGCCTACACGCGCGGCAACAAGCGTGAGATTTCGGGGCAGTTGACCAACGCCTTTCTGATGTTTGAATTCGTCATGATTCCCGCCGCGTTGGGGATGGCCGCCGTTGCTCGGCCCTTAAACATTGTCTTTTACGGTCAAACGCAGGAGGCGCTGGGGTCGTCAATTCTGGCCTTCTCATCGTATCTCTCAATTCTGTTGGGCCTGTACACCGTGGTCTCTGCGCTTATGCAGGGGATTTCACAGAACCGGCGCGCCGTTCATTACTTTGCGGTCGGCACGGTGGTCAAGTTTATCGTCCAATGGCCGTTGGTGTACTTCCTGGGAGCCTTTGGACCTTTAGTCGCCACCGGAGTTGGTCTGTTTGTGACCTGTTATCTCATCATCCACTCGCTGGACGTGCAGTTCGGGATTAACTACGCCACGATTGCCAAGAAAACCAACGGCATCCTGCTGGCCTCTATTGGGACCTTTGTTATCGCCCGCGTGGTGGTGATGCTAGGTAGTCTGGTCGGCAGTAACGGTCGGGTGATTAGCTTTGTCGTGACGGCAATTGCGGCCGTCTTGGGTGGGTATTTCTACGTTTACCTGATGTTGAAGAGTCGCTTAGCCGATGCGATTATTGGGGATCGCGTGGCCGGCTTACGGCGGCGGTTGCACATTCACTAGGAGGCAATTGCGATGAATATTGAACGGTATTTAAATGATCATCGGCAGGGCACGCCGCGGCAAATCCTGCGGTTGCTCCGCCAGGGCCGGGTCACGGTCAACGGCGACCTCGTGGATTCCCCACTGGCGACGGTGGCCAAGGCCGATCAAGTCCGCGTGGACGACACGGCCGTTACCGGGCGTCAACCCCAATACTTAATGTTTAATAAACCCATTGGCTTTCAATTGAGCATGGACCCGACCACTGCGCATAGCCTGGGAAGCCTGCTCAATGCGTTGGACCGGGTGCGGCCCTTAAAGGCGTTGGCGGACCTGCCCAAGGAAGCCACTGGCCTGGTACTGGCCAGCGATGATGAGCACTTTTTGGCCGATGTTGAGGCCCAGGAGTGGGTCAGCACGTTGCGGTGCCAACTGAGCAGCGTGGTTACCGAATTGCCGGAGTTACTGGCGGACCTGACCTTTGAGTGGGTGCAAGTGACGCCGGATGAGGTGCATCAAGTGACCACGGTCACCGTGCGGACACGCGACCTCACGGCGGCACTGGCGACGTTGCTCGACCTCAAGCAGTTGAACGGGCCCGTTAGTCGCATCGCGTACGGGCCGTTGCGGTTGCCCGCCGACTTGTCGGTGGCGTCCTATCGCGGCTTGTTCCCGGTGGAAATCGATGACTTGAACGGCCCGCTCGAAAACGATCCCGCGGCATCGCCGTTGCAGGAGTAGTCGAGAGGGGATTGGAACCGGCCTGGCCGCCTAAGCAACGACTGATTCTGGCGAATAGGGATCAAGATGATTCAATCGCTATTACTGGTCACCTGCGTCTGTCAGGGATTCCGGCGCTGTGGGGACCGCCTGCGGCCTGAGAAGCGGTCCTCCGGCTCGGCTTGAAGCCCGACAAAATCCGTCGGTCTCCAAACGCGTCCCGCGCTGTAAGCTGACCCAAAACGTCAGCTAACACCGCTGTCACGGCTACCTCCATCCCTGACTGCCTCTGGTTAAGATGGTTGAAGGCCATAAAAATCGCGCGACCATCGCTGGCATGACGGTATTCAGCCGCCATAACGGTTGATTTCCTGCGTAGCCGTGAGTGAGTCAAACTTGGTCTGAGCCGTGGGATTCTCCCAAGTGGTTCATTTGGGAAAATGGCGACTTTGAGACGTGGGCTGTCGGCTCAAAGCGAGGACCAAGACCGAGCTTCGGCTTGGTCCGGTCCTCCCCACCGCGTTCCAGACCAAATTTGGCGAACGGTAAGGCGGCCAGTAAAAACAATTGAAAGATAAAGAAAATGGGCAATGGCCATCGTGGTCGTTGTCCATTTTTTCGTGGCATTCGGGTTTAGACCAAGGCCTCGTGTTCCTTCATGAAGCGCGGGAGCTCGTCGATGATCTGGTGCGGTAAGACCACGTATTGATGCTGAGCCAGCTCCTCGGCGATAGCGCTGTGGCTGTAAACCGCGGCCAAAACGGCATCGGTAGCGTTGGCGAACTGGGCCACGAAGCCGCCTACCATGCCAGCGAGCGTGTCGCCCATACCACCGGTGGCCTGTGCCGGCGTTCCGAGCGGATTCTCGTAGACGGCCGTGGGCGTGTAGATTTGCGTGCGGTGGGATTTGACGACCACCGTGGCGTTTAGTCGCTGCACGACTGGTTGATTGTTAGCGACCGTCTGATCGGCGATGGGAATCCCACTGAGGCGTTGCCACTCCATCTGATGCGGCGTGAAAATGAGGTGCGCGGCGGGCAAGGCGAGGTGGTGTTCGGCAATCAGCGTAATGGCCGAGCCATCGATGACGAGGGTTTGGGTGGGCTTAATGGCGGCAAAAACAGTCTTGAGTGTGGCCAGGCTAGCCACATCGGTGCCCAATCCGGGACCGACGATGACCACATCGGCCGAAGTGGTTAAAGATTTCACTTGTTCATGATCGCGCATGTCGGCAAACATGGCTTCGGGGAGTCGCGCGTGCAGACTGGTCTGATTGCTGGCATCGGTTAGGGTGGTAACCAGGCCGGCACCGGCATAGACGGCCGCCGCGCTCGCCATGAGAATGGCGCCACCGAAGTTACGGTTACCCCCGACGAGGGTGACCCGACCGTAAGTCCCCTTATAGCTGTCAGCGGGGCGTTGCCGAATGGTTTTGGTGAGAATGGATTGCGAGAGCGTTTCCATGTGAATTCCTCCTCAAAATTGGTTTCGCTTTCAGTATAGCATTTTAGTGGTGGAAAACGGCTTACAATTCGGCGGCAGTATGCTAAAATTAGGATCAAGTATACTTTGGACAGTGTTGTGGTCCGAAAAAATTATAAGGAGGTCCAATCATGGCAATTGATTGGCAACAGTTATCTGAACAGTACCGCGAGGACTATGTCGCTGACTTAACGACGCTGGTCGGCATCGACAGCGCACGGGATGATTCTCTGGCAAGTGCAGACTATCCCCTCGGACCCGGTCCGGCCAAGGCCTTAATTGCATTCTTAGATTTGGCCAAACGCGATGGCTTTACGGTTAAAAACCTCGATAATTTAGTTGGTTACGTGGAATACGGTGAGGGTGACGAGACGCTGGCGATTCTAGGTCACGCCGACACCATGCCCGGTGGTAAGGGCTGGCACACCGATCCGTTCACGCTGACCAAGAAGGACGGCAACCTGTACGGTCGGGGAACTTCCGACGACAAGGGGCCTGCTTTGGCCGCCTACTATGGCTTGAAAATGATGAAGGATCAGGGCATTCAACCGACCAAGAAGATTCGCTTTATCATCGGTACCGATGAGGAAAGCGATTGGACGGGGATGCACCACTACCTCGACCTGGAACCCGCACCGACGTTGGGCTTCTCACCCGATGCCGAATTTCCACTGATTAACGGTGAAAAGGGTAACGTGACGTTTGAAAGCCACTTCGGCGGGGCCAACGGTGGTCGTGTGACGCTGCGGGACTTCGAAGCCGGCCTGCGTGAAAACATGGTGCCGCGGGACGCTGAAGCCACAGTGGTGACGGCCGATGCGGACCAACTGGTGGCGGACTTCAAGACTTTCTTGGACCAAGCACCGGTAACCGGGACCGTTGAACCCACCAGTGACGGCTTGCATTTCCAAGTGACTGGGAAGGCCGCTCACGGCATGGAACCTAAGAACGGGATCAACGCCGGAACCTACCTGGCCAGTTTCCTAACGACCTACGACTTCGGCGGCGATGCCGAGGACTTCTTGGCCTTGTTAGCCAACGAGCTGCACGACGATTCGCGGGCCCACAAACTAGGACTGAACTTTAACGATTCAGTGATGGGCGATCTCACCATGAACGTGGGGATCATGACCTTTACCGCGGATAAGGGGGGCTTGATTAACACCAACTTCCGTTATCCAACCGGGATTGGGGCCGCCGAGATTCTGGTCGGCCTGCAGAAGGCCACGGCGATGATGAACGTCGATATCCAGCAGGGACGGGAAATGGTTCCCCATTACGTGGATCCTAGCGATCCAATCGTCACCACGCTGATGGACGTTTACCGGCAACAGACCGGGGATACGGACGCCCAGCCAGAAGTCGTGGGTGGCGGCACTTACGGTCGACTGATGAAGCGTGGTGTGGCCTTTGGGGCGTTGTTCCCCGGCACGCAAGACACCATGCATCAGGCCGATGAGTTCCAACCAGAAGATGATTTGATTAAGGCGATGTCCATTTATGGGCAAGCGACCTATGAGTTAACGAAATAGGGTTGCGAGAAGCACCCACAAGGGAGTGGTAAAGATGTCCGAACGCTACGAGCGAATTCTAGTGGGGGTGGACGGTTCCCGGCAAGCCAAACGCGCGGTGGAAAAAGCCATTGCGGTGGCTGTCAGAAACGAAGCTGATTTAATTATTGTCACCATTATGACGGGTGGCGATTACGTGGGAATCGGCAACAATACCAAGGTCGGTTTCGGCTTTGTTGATCAGGAAGTTATGGATGAGGCCCGCCAACGTTCGGAACAGACCGTCGACGCATACCGGAAACAAGCCGAAAAAGCCGGCGTCAAGCACGTTGAAACGTCCGTTTACTACGGGCACCCCAACATCGACTTGGCCAAGACCTTGCCGCAGGAGTACGGTGCCGACCTGATCATGATTGGGGCGATTGGCTCCAACGTGGTCGAACGGATGTTGATGGGGTCGACGGCCAGTGCGGTCGTGGCCAACGCCGTGACGGACGTATTGATTGTCCGTACCGACCTGCAGAATCATTCCACCAAGTTTAAACACCTCTAGACGTTTAAAGCTAAGCTACAGCGAGAAGAGTCGTCCGGTGACGGGCGGCTCTTTTGGTACCGTCACTTATTACTAACTAAAGTGGTCGCCTTACCGTTCGCCAAATATGGGTTGGATCGCGGTGGGCATTAAAAAAGCGGCCCCATCGACAAGTGATGGACCGCGGAGTTGACGCAAGGTAAATTTTAAAGACGGTGAATATCGAGGACGCTACCAGTATTCGCATCGGCGACGAATTGGTATTGCACCAATTTATCATCCTCGTAGCGGGTGATACCGCCGTAGTAGACGCGGGACTTCACCGCGAATTTTTGAAAGGGTACCGCGTGTTTTTCAATCCAGGCGCCTTCGATGGGAGATTCTTGGCGGAACTGATGCTTGACCCGTTCTAAAATATTGTCGGGGTTCAGACGTGATCCGCCACCAAAGAAGCGCGTGATGAAAATGCCCATGAGACCCCCGAGTACCCCGGTAAGGCTCAGTTGATAAAGTTGTCCGTTTCTAGCAGTCATCCTACCGCCTCCTTAGCAGTTGTTTTGTAAGACGTGTAAACGTTCTATCTGCCCCTAGTATAACAATGTTTGCGGGGAAGTTCCCGTAAAAAGGTAGAAAAGTTTGGAAAAAAGATGACGTGAGGGAGTTAGCCGCGTTTGATTCACGAGAGCACCGTTACAATTGAACTGGTGCGCGTTGTCTCGGACGATTAGCGGGTGCTCGAGTTTGCCCGGTCACTTCATTTTCCCAGCCGCTAGCCTTGCAATTTCGCCACTTCCGGTAATCGGGAGCTAAAATTTTGTAATCCCCCGGCCACATTGCTATAATGATGATTGTGTATTTTTTAAAAACTTAAATAAAGGAGTGCTTACCTCATGGAACAATTACCCAAAATGTCAGCCACTGATTTGAAAGACGTCGTGAAAGACGGCAAAACCATGTTATTCTTCTCCGCGACTTGGTGCCCGGATTGCGCCTTCATCAAGCCAGCCATGCCCGACATCGAAGCTGAATATCCTGATTTTAAGTTTATTGCGGTCGACCGTGATGAAAACATTGACCTTGCCGTTGAACTGAACGTCTTCGGTATTCCTAGTTTCATCGCTTACTCGGAAGGTGAAGAGATCGGCCGGTTAGTGAATAAAGATCGTAAGACTAAGGCTGAAGTTGAAGAATTTATCAATTCATTGGCAACTAACGCCGATTAAAACCGTTGGAAAGGATCCCACATGTTAATTGCTAGTTACAATCCCCAAGAATTAGGGGACACTTTGATTGTTATCGTTGCTCAAGACACCCCACAGCAGGCCCACACCGTTCGTGACGGCATCGCGCGTATTTACGATACCGAAACGGAAAAGACGTTAGGCTACAACTTCTTGGAAATTTCCAAGATTTTGCCGAATATCAGTGGTAACGGCCAAGTCATGTTGACCGTTGACGATGTTGCCGCTCTGAATGCCGCCTTGGAAGACGCCGGCTTCAACGGCGAACTGGAGGCGCAAACGGAATCCAAGTTTATCGTGGGTTACGTAAAGTCGGCCAAGCCGCATCCCGATTCCGACCACTTGTTGGTTACGGAAACGGTGGTGGACCAAGACCAATCGCTCCAGATTGTCAGTGGGTCACCGAACATGCAAAGCGACATTAAGGTCGTGGTCGCCAAGGTTGGTGCCATGATGCCGAATGGTTTGATTATTTGGCCAGGTGCCTTGCGGGGCGTTGAAAGTGACGGGATGATCTGCTCCGGTCGTGAGTTGGGATTAGCCAACGCACCACAGAAGCCGGGGGCCCTGATCTTGCCGGATGACTACGAGGTTGGCGAACCGTTTGATTTCGAACGCGGCCAAACCATCTTCACGGCTTAAAAATTTATTTAATAAGTAGGATGAAAGCGGGATTGCCCTTGTCGGCACCCCGCTTTTTTGTGTACAATAGGGGAGATTGGCTTTAACCACTCTTGGCAAACTGGTCAGTTTTTCACGCGACCAGCTACATCCGGGCGACACGCGATAGCAACCGTTCGATTGGACCCGGCCAACCGTAGGCGTGAAGCAATCTTTGCCTTATTTATGAACTAATCAACTAGTCTCTGACGACTAGATTAAACCGATAATCAGGGAATGAGTTAACCAGCCGCGTGTCTTGGCGGCGTCTCCTCCCGTAGCGTTGAAATTCGGCAGGTGCGGTGTGCACCCGTCAAGGAGGAAGAAACATGGAGCACTATGATGGACCGGCCTTTTTCCGGAAATTCGCGGTAAAGCCGAGCCCCGAACAATTAGAAGATACCACGGCGGAACGAGCTCAACGTTCCGTCAAGCAACGGCGTGAGCGTAACGATCGCTTGCGATTGCGTGAAGAACGTGAGAATCAACGACGGCAGGCGGCTCAACAGTCGCCTCGCCAATCCGAGGAACCAGCCCGCTCGGCGGCCGTCACGTCCGCGCAGTCTGCCGCGGCTAGTGTAACACCGCACAGTAGTGCCGAGAATTACCGGCCGTTTCAGGTCACGCCAATTCCGAAGCAATTGCATTGGTCACGCCCGACCTCGGCATCCCGGCGGCGTTATCGGCGGTTAATTAAGCGCTTGGAGAAAGCCGACAGTAGCTTCCTCCTCTTTGGTGCGGCCGCTGAAACGGAAATGGTGTCGGATGCGCCAGTGGCGGCGAGCCAGGCCGAACAATCCAGTGCGGCGACCCCTGTGGCCGAAAAAGTCACGGACGAGGTCGAAAATATGCCGTCCACCGCGCCAGAAACGATGTCTACTGCCGCTACGGCAACCAGTCGGGCGGCTTTGACTGCTGACGCGTCTGCCGAGTCCGTAACGCGCCCGACGCAAAGTGATAGCGCCGCCAACCTCAGCGCTATAGCTGACACCGAAACGACCGCGGAAACAGTGGCGGCCGATTCATCCGAACCTTCAGCGGCAGTGGCGGCACCGACCGAAATCTTTTATCCCCAGTCTCAGACCGCAACGTCGGCAACACCGGCGTCGACGGCTTCGAACACCGCGACCAGTACGGCTAGCTCGGTAGTCAGTGGGGCAGGGGACTACCTGCCGGTGGGGATGCAAGCACCAACGTCTGCTGTTGCTTCGTCTGCCGAGTCGGCCGCGGCGCAGACATCCGACACCGCCACCAGGGAGTCTAGCGTTGTGTCCACCGCCACGACTGCCCAGTCCACCGCGGATTCCGCGGCGACCGGTGTGGTGAGTTCCGCGGCAATGATTCGCTCAACGGCGCACTTAGCCGTCAGCTCAGCGGCAGGAACGCCGGCCAGTGTGGCCTCGACTAATCACCAGCCGGCCGTCACGGCCGATGCCACGACGCGTCGGGTGTCGACCTCCGTGGCCGACTTAACCGCAACGTCGGCGTCCATGCCGGCTTCATCTGTCGCGGTGACGGCAAGCACGGCGTCGTCAGCCGCGGCCGAGTCGACTGCGGCCCGGCCATCGGAGGTTAACCAACTTCTTGACCGCACCCAAGCCACCGATCGACCGGCTGCTCAGACCACGACCAGTTCGGAAACGAAGACCCCGGCCAAGCCGAAGCCCAAGCCAACGCGTGGATTGGGCCATTCGCTGGGAGACATCATGCAAGAGGAAGGCAACGACCAACGGAACCTGGCCTTATTCGATCGCCCGGATACGCCGGCGGTCTCGGCCGAAGATGCGACCGCGGCCGACCGCGGCTATCATTTCCCGGACGTGAGCCTACTACCCAAGCCTGTGGTGCCCGACGAGGAAGCCCTGGACGAATGGATTGAACACCAAGCGGAGGTGCTGGACGCCACGCTGAGTGCCTTTCACGTGGACGCCCACGTCACCGACTGGACGGTTGGGCCGACCGTGACGCAGTTCCAGATTAGCCTGGCACTAGGCGTCAAGGTCAATAAGATTACGAATTTAAACGATGACTTAAAGCTGGCCTTGGCCGCGAAGGACATCCGGATCGAAGCGCCAATTCCGGGGAAGACCACGGTCGGTATTGAAATTCCTAACGTCAAATCACGACCGGTCATGCTCTCCGAAATCTTGAATTCACCGGCCTTCAAGAAGAGCGAGTCGCCGCTAACCGTGGCCCTCGGGGTCGATTTATTTGGCAAACCCCAGGTTACGGACCTACGGAAGATGCCGCACGGCTTGATTGCCGGGGCCACGGGATCCGGGAAGAGTGTGTTCATCAACTCCTTACTCCTGTCGATTCTGTACAAGGCGACGCCGGCGCAGGTCAAGCTCCTGTTGATTGACCCCAAGGCCGTTGAAATGGCGCCGTACGACGGCTTGCCTCACCTGCTGTCACCCGTGATTTCCGATCCGAAGGCGGCCGCGGCGGCCCTCAAGTGGGTCGTCACCGAGATGGACCAACGTTACGAGAAGCTGGCGGCGGCCGGGGTCCGGAACATCGAGCAGTTCAACGACCGTGCCGATGCTAACGATGAACCAAGTCTGAAGATGCCCTATATTGTCATTATTATCGATGAATTGGCCGACCTGATGATGATGGCCGCTAGCGAGGTTCAGGACTACATCGTCCGGATTACGCAAAAGGCCCGTGCCGCCGGGATTCACCTGCTGGTTGCGACCCAACGGCCAAGTGTGGACATCGTGACCGGGACCATCAAGAACAACATTCCTACGCGGATTGCCTTCATGGTTTCCAGCCAGATCGATTCACGGACCATCTTGGATACGGCCGGCGCCGAAAGCCTGTTAGGCCGCGGGGACATGCTGTACCTCGGCAACGGGGCCAGTCAACCGATGCGCCTACAAGGGGCCTTCGTGGAATCCGAAGTCGATGCCATCACGGACTTCGTGCGCACGCAGGGTAAACCGCATTACGCGTTCGAACCCCAGGGCTTGCTCCAACGAGAAACGGCCGAGGAGAATCAGGACGAGTTGTTGCCTAAGGTCCTGGCCTATATTGCCGAGGAAAAGACGGTGTCGACTTCTAAGCTCCAACGGGTCTTCTCGATTGGCTACAATCGTGCGGCCAATTTGATTGACGATTTGGAACAACACCACTACGTCTCGCCGCAACATGGTTCCAAGCCGCGTGAGGTTTATCTCACACCGGATGATCTGGGGAAGGACTTGCCGGAACCGCACGATAAAGATGCACCGTCTTCATTGTAAAGTGAATAGACCTCACCTCGTTTTAAACGCACTCTGGCTTTTAAGGGGTGGGGGGATATGCTAGAATGGAAAAAGAGTCACTCGTACGGTTTTGCTGGTGTCCTGTGGCCGGACCGCAAAGAGTAGAAAAGAGGATCATTTAATGGATAACGCAACGGTTTATCATTTTGTTGGAATTAAAGGGTCAGGGATGAGTGCCCTTGCCCTGATTTTACATGATAAGGGATTCAAGGTTCAGGGGTCAGATATTACCCAGTACACGTTCACCCAACGTGGCTTGGAACAGGCGGGAATCAAGGTTATGGGCTTTGACGAAGCCAATATTCACGAGGGCTTAACGGTGATTGCCGGTAATTCCTTCACGGATGAGCATCCAGAAATCAAGAAGGCCCGCGCCATGGGGCTCCCCGTTTACCGTTACCATGAATTCTTGGGGCATTTAATCGAAGGCTACACCAGTATTGGGGTGGCCGGCGCGCACGGCAAGACCAGCACCACGGGACTGCTGTCTCACGTGCTGAGTGGTGTGGCACCAACGTCTTATCTGATTGGTGATGGGACCGGGAAGGGAACGCCGAATGCGCGCTTCTTCGTCTATGAAGCCGATGAATATCGCCGGCACTTCTTGGCAACCAAGCCGGATTACGCTATCATGACCAACATTGACTTCGATCACCCCGATTATTACACGGGCATCGATGATGTTTACAGCGCCTTCGAGACCTGGGCTAACCAGGTGAAGAAGGGCATCTTTGCCTGGGGGGATGACCCCGAGTTACGGAAATTAAAGACGGACGTGCCGGTCTACTACTACGGCACCAACGATCGCGACGATTTCCAAGCCAAGAACATCAAGCGGTCCACCACGGGTTCCACCTTCGACGTTTACCATGAAGGCAAGAACCTCGGTAACTTCGAAATTCATTTGTACGGGGAACACAACGTGCTGAACAGCCTGGCCGTTATTGCCGTTTCCTACTTTGAAAAGGTCAACATGGACGAAATCAAGCGTGAATTGGCCGACTTTAAGGGCGTCAAGCGGCGGTTTACCGAACGGAAATTAGCCGACATGACGATCATCGATGACTACGCGCACCATCCATCCGAGATCAAGGCGACGTTGGACGCTGCCCGGCAGAAGTATCCGGACAAGGAGATCATTGCGGTCTTCCAGCCCCACACTTTCAGCCGGACGATTGCCCTGATGGATGACTTTGCCAAGAGCCTCAATCTGGCGGACAAGGTCTTCTTGACCAACATCTTTAGTTCCGCGCGTGAATCCCAAGGCGCCGTTTCCAGCAAGGACCTGGCCGCTAAGATTGCCAAGGGCGGCGAGATTCTGACGGTCGACAACATGTCGCCACTCCTGGACTTCCACGACGCCGTGGTGGTCTTCATGGGTGCCGGAGATGTTCAGAAGTACGAACGGGCTTACGAAGAATTATTGAGCCACCTTTCTTTGAAGAACAACTAAAGGCCCAAGATATGGGCGGCGACTCGCTGTTCACCTTACCTAAGCCGATGCTCAGCTAACAGTGCTGTCACGGTTGCGGATAAAGACCGAGTTTTGGCTTTTTCCGTCCTACCCACTGCGTTTCTGACCAAATTTGGCGAACGGTAAGGTGGTAGAACTTGGGTTTTTAAACTTTAATTTTATTGCGATTAGGAGCGTCTCGACTGATGTCGGGATGCTCCTTTTTTTAAGGATGTAGGCCGTGTATAATTTGGCAAGGACAAGTGTCCCTAAAAAGGTGAAAATTGGGTTAATTTTCCGTTGAAAGCGGATACATTTAGAGACCCGCGTCATTGGGATCTTTGCGTGAATTTGCTAATCTTATCTTGTAAGGAGTTGTTGGTGTGATGATCGATGACTTGTCACGATTGGTGACGCAGCAGTCAGCATTACAGCAGTTACTACGAACGTGTCCGTTACATATTATCAATGCCTTTCAGATTGAGCGTTACGCGGTGGGGGAATTTCAGTTTTTACAAGGCACGCAATATGACAATACTTATATCTTGGCCGAGGGAAAGGTTAAGATTTACTTAATGTCGACCGGTGGGAAGGCCGTGGCCCTGGATATCTACGAACCCGGGGCGTTTATCGGTGAACAGGAAGCCTTGTTGGATAAGCCTTACAGCGCCTCGGTGATTAATCTGACGCCGGTAACCGTTCTCAAAGTGTCCAATGCGCAGTTCAAGACGTGGCTGATGGAAGATCACCATTTTTCCCAAGAATTGATTTATAATTTGGCTAGTCAGATTTACACGTTGACGAATCGCACGGAACGCTATAGCCTGCATTCGGCGTTGGATCAGACCATCTCGTACCTTATCTGGGCCGCCCGGCAGAATCAGGTGGTGACGCGAGCCAACCTGCTGAATGAGATTGATACCTCGAGCCGCAATCTCAACCGAATTCTCAAGCAGCTACGGGATCTGGCCGTTATTACCGTGGACAAGTCGTTGATTAAGGTGACGGATTTACCACAACTGATCACAATTTTAAGAAATGAGGGATAGTCATGACCGAACCAGAACCACATACGCAATTATTACCGACCATTGATACGGATAGCGCCATTATCATGGGCGATCCGGCCAGAGTCGACCGGAGTCGTCAGTACTTAGAAGACGTTGAGGACTGGGCGTTTAACCGCGAGTACAAGTCCATTCTGGGCACCTACCAAGGCAAACGCATTTTGGTGATGTCCACCGGAATCGGTGCGCCATCGACCGGGATTGCCGTGGAAGAACTCAACAACGTCGGGGTTAAGAAGGTCATCCGTGTGGGCTCGGCCGGGGCCATGCAATCGGGGATTGACCTGGGCAAGTTGATTATTGGCGAAGGCGTGGTCAGAGATGATGGCCTGACCGGTAAATACGTGCCGAACATTTATCCCGCCGTCCCGGCCTTTCGGCTAATGGCCTTGGCCCACTACTACGCGCCGGAAGCCTACTACGGCATCATCCGTTCGCACGACGGCTTCTACATGGACGATAACGCTAAAAACGAAGCCTTCTGGTCGGACAAGGGCATCCTGGGCGCGGACATGGAATCCGGCGCGCTGATGGTGATTGGCCGGCAACGGGGGTTAGAAACTCTGTCAATTCTAAACAACGTGGTGCTCTACGAGGGCGACCTGGCCGCGGGAGTCAGCAACCTGTCCAACGGTGACGCGTTGATGGCTCAGGGTGAGGCGGACTCAATCAAATTGGCATTAAACATTCTGAGTGATCAGTCGCTCTAATTAAAGGATATCTTGAAAAGGGGAATTCACGATGGACAATACCAAACAACATAACTGGTGGTATAACCAGCTCTTTACCAATTGGAAAAAGTTTGAGGTCATCTACGTCACAATTCTAATCCTGCTACAACTGGTGGTCTACATGATCGTGCCCGACAGCTTTATCGGGATGGTCTCGGGGGTCGGCGGGGTGCTGTGCCTGGTCTACGGGATGAAGGGCCGGAAGATTTCGTTTATCTTCGGGTTAATCCAATGTCTGGCGATGACCTACGTTGCCTGGATCAGCCACGCCTATGGGTCATTTGCCATGGATATTATTTATGTGATTTCACAACCCATCGGCTGGTACATGTGGGGCCACGATGAGGCGACCCACTCCTTCAAACGCAACACGCGGCGGTGGATTTTCATCGGGGCGTTCGTGGCCTGGGCGATCGGCTGGGTGGTCCTTGCCGCTTTAAACGGTCAACTGCCATACTTCGATTCCGTTAACTTTGTGGTCAGCATCATTGCCCAACTGCTCTACATTTTGAAATACAAGGAAAATTGGTCACTGTGGATCGTGGTCAACATTGCCAATGTGTTGTACTGGAGCATTCTGACGGTGCAGATTCTAATTGGCGCTACGAGCATTGGAACCCTAGGGGCGAACCTTTCCCAAGTGGCCCTGCAAGCGGCACTGTTGTTCAATTCGATTTATGCCAATAAGGTCTGGGCCAGCGGTGAAGCCGATAACGAAGGTGGCGCCGGTAAATAATTGTCCGCAATAGAAACTTAATAATTCGGTTTTTACGGGGGAACGGTGCGGATCGTTCCCCTTTTTGGTGGGCTTGTCCGCGACAGATTACTTGTATTTGGCCCTAGATTTGATAAAATATACTCTAATAAACCCAGAAGTTATACCGCAATTGGGCGGTGTTCAGCTGGGGAAGTTTGAATAAAAAAGGAGCGTTTCAATGAACAACTATGAACAGCAACCCCGTCAAACGATTAATACCGAGGTCGGCCTCAATGGTTTCATGACCAAAATGTTCGGGTGGATGGGCTTGTCTGTGCTGGTTTCTGCCGTGACGGCTTTTGTTATGGCAACCCAGTTCAGCGGGACCTTGCAAAACCTCAGCGGTGGGTCGATGATCCTGCCACTCATTGTCTGGTTTGTCTTGCCATTCGTGATTAGTGGCCAATCGATGAAGCGTCCAACCGTGGCCTTTGTGGGCCTGATGGTCTATGCGGTGGTCACCGGGGCCGTCTTCTCAATCTACACGTTGATTTACAGTCAAACGTCAATCGCCGCCGCCTTCGTTTCCAGTGCCGCCGTCTTCTTGACGATGGCCACCATCGGGGTCACGACGAAACGCGACCTGACTAAGATCGGGACGCAAGCCTCCGCCGCCTTGATTGGGCTGATTGTGGCGATGGTGATTAACCTGTTCTTACGGAGCTCACTGATTGCCATGATCTTCTCCTTTATCGCTGTGATTATCTTTGCTGCCTTGACGGCTTGGGATACCCAACGGATGAAGAAGATGTACCTCCAGTACGGTGACCAAGTCTCCAGTACGGGGCTGGCCATCAACGGTGCATTACAATTATACTTGGATTTCGTCAACTTATTCTTACAACTCTTACAAATCTTTGGCTTGTTTGGCGGCAGAGACTAACCGCAAGCAAACCCATGAAGCAATGGAGCGAGGTATCGGCAAAGGCTGGTGCTTCGCTTTTTGTATCTAACAGGTAAAAGTGGGCGGCCGGCGTAGAAGACTGAAAGTAAGGACGTTGTGGGCGTCACGTGGGCACTCTTTGGGCGATGTCATTGAGACAAAATGGGAAACGAATGCCTATTTAGTGGGATTATGTAACATGCAACTAAAGAAAACAGCCGCGGAATGAAGGCTTGTCGCGTGGCTTGATGGTCGCAGGCCCGGTCTTTGACTGAAAGCGTCTCGCCATAGCAGGTGAAACGCCTGACAAGCGTAGACAATTGGCTGATGTCACGGTGGTTGACGGGGTCATCTCGCGTAAAATTCACGCAAGGTCGGTTTTCATTTCGGATTTGCGCCCATCTTTGGTAAAATATAAGCAGAATACGCGAGTGGCCGCAGATCGGCCGCTCGGGAGGAGCGAATTATGGCGGACAAACGATTATTATTGATCGACGGCAACAGTGTGACCTTCAAGGCTTTCTACGCGTTGTACACGTCTTTAGGGCGATTCACCAACAGCGAAGGGCTCCACACCAACGCCATTTATGGGTTCAACACGATGTTAGAGACCATGCTGAAGAACGTGGACCCTACGCACGCCTTGGTGGCGTTCGATGCGGGTAAGGTCACGTTCCGGACGAAAATGTACGACGATTACAAGGGCGGCCGGGCGAAGACGGCACCGGAACTTTCCGAACAATTTCCCTATGTCAAGGAACTCTTGGCCGCACGGGGGATTCAGACCTATGAGCTGCCGAATTACGAGGCCGATGACATCATCGGGACGTTGGCGAAGCAGGCCGAGGCCGAAGGGTTTACCACGACCATCGTGACCGGGGACCGGGATCTTACCCAGTTGGCCAACGACCACACCACGGTAGCCATTTCCAAGAAGGGGGTTAGCGAGATCGAACGCTACACCCCGGCTTACGTCAAGGAGAAGATGGGCGTGACCCCCGAACAGATCATTGATATCAAGGGCCTTCAGGGGGATAACTCCGATAATTATCCCGGCGTCACTGGCGTAGGACCCAAGCGCGCCGTGGACCTGGTCGGCAAGTACGGTAGCATCGAGGGCATCTACGACCATATCGACGACATTACCGCCAAGAAACTCAAGGAACACCTGGTGGCGGACCACGATCAGGCCTTGCTCGCCAAACGACTCGCCACGATTAATCGCGATGCGCCGGTCGAAAAAAAGGTGGCCGACCTGGTCTATCAAGGGCCGAACCGCGACGACCTGGTGGCCTTTTATCAACGCATGAACTTCCGGACCTTCCTGAGCAAGATGGACTTCGAGGGCGACACACCGACCGCCACGCCAGGTCTCAAGGATATCGATTACACTGTTTTGACGGCCGATAACATGGTGGCGCTACCCGATTTTACCGCCGATGGCTGTGAATTCTACTTGGAAATGCCGGATGAAAATTACCACACGTCGCCCTTCGCTGGCTTTGCCATTGGTGATGACGACCACTGGTGGGTTAGCCGCGATGCCAGCCTCCTACAGCAGGAGCCGTTAAAGACCATTCTGACGTCTTCTGACGTTGCCAAGCAGGTCTTTGACGCCAAACGGACGTACGTGGGCTTGAATCGCTTAGGCCTGACGTTAGCCGGCGTAGACTGCGACCTGTTACTCTGCTCGTATTTGTTGAACACCTACGACAACAGCAACGACCTCGGTCGGGTGGCGATGGAACACGGCTACGAGCAAGTAGCGACCGATGAGGATATTTATGGCAAGGGGGCCAAGCGGGCCATCCCCGAAGATGATGAGGTCTTCTTCAAGCATCTGGCCCGCAAGACCCGCGCGATTGAACAGCTACGGCCAAAATTATTCGAGGGCCTCGATGAAAACGAACAAACCAAGCTCTACCGGGAGATTGAATTGCCGATGAGTTTCGTCTTGGCGCGGATGGAAATCGCCGGGATTACCGTGGACGCCAGTGAGCTGGAGGCCATGGGGAGCAAGTTTACCGAGCAACTCGCCGAGATTGAACAGACCATTTATCAGGAGGCCGGCGAGGAATTTAACATTGGTTCGCCCAAGCAGTTGGGTCACATCTTGTTTGAGAAGATGGGCCTACCAGTGATTAAGAAGACCAAGACCGGCTACTCCACGGCGGTGGGCGTGCTGGAGAAACTGGCGGCCGATGCGCCGATTGCCGAGAACATCCTGCGCTACCGCAAGATTGCCAAGATTCAGTCGACCTATGTGGAGGGCCTGCTCAAGGTGATTCACCCTGAGGATCAGAAGGTCCACACCCGCTACCTGCAAACGTTGACGCAGACGGGCCGGCTATCTTCGGTTGACCCGAACCTGCAAAACATTCCGGTCAGAACTGAAGAGGGCCGGACGATTCGGAAGGCCTTTGTGCCGCGGCACCCGGGCTGGCAGATCTTTTCGTCCGACTACTCGCAGATTGAACTGCGGGTACTGGCCCACATGAGTCACGATGCCAACATGCAAGAAGCCTTTAGAGAGGGCGAGGATATTCACGCGGCCACGGCCCGGCGAATCTTTAAGATGGCCCCCGATGCCGAGGTCACGCCGAACATTCGGCGGCAGGCCAAGGCGGTTAACTTCGGGATTGTTTACGGTATCAGTGACTTCGGGCTGTCCCAGAACATTGGGATTACGCGTAAACAGGCCAAGAACTTTATTGACACCTACTTTGAGGAGTACCCCGGTGTCAAGGCCTATACGGAACGCATGGTGCAACAAGCCCATGAGTTAGGGTACGTGGAGACCATCGCACACCGGCGGCGGTATTTGCCAGACATTAACTCGCGGAACTTCAATCAGCGGTCCTTTGCCGAACGAACCGCGATGAACACGCCCATTCAAGGGAGTGCGGCCGATATTATCAAGATTGCGATGATTCGCATGGAAGCGGCCATCCAAGACCTACAAGCCACGATGCTTCTGCAGGTTCACGATGAGTTGATCTTCGAGGCACCCGCCGAGGAGATTCCAACGTTGGCTAAGCTGGTCCCGAGCGTGATGGATTCCGCCATTGATTTGGAAATCCCGTTGAAGGTTGAGAGTCACTACGGGCCAACCTGGTATGACGCCAAGTAGCTACAAAGGAGAGAGAATGTATGCCAGAATTACCAGAGGTTGAAACCGTTCGGCGGGGCTTAGAGAGTCTCGTGGGCGGTGCGACGATTGACCACGTCGACGTCTTTTATCCCAAGATGGTGCGACCGGACGCCGAGATCTTTACGGCCGACCTGATTGGCCGGAAGATTGAACGGGTCGACCGGCGGGGAAAGTACCTGCTCTTTCGGCTCAGCGGGGACCTGACGCTGGTCTCTCACCTGCGGATGGAGGGCAAGTATGACGTTCAACCCGCGGGAAGCCCGGTGCCTAAACACACCCACGTGATTTTTTATCTCAAGGATCGCCGGGAACTGCGGTACAACGATACCCGGAAATTTGGCCGAATGCGCTTGGTTAAGACCGGCACGGAGGGAATCGAACTGCCATCGCTGGGCAAACTGGGGCCGGAGCCCACGGAAGAAACGTTAACACTGGCGTACATGCAACGCATCTTTGGCAAGTCCCATAAGATTATCAAGCCATTTCTGCTAGACCAGTCGCGCATTGCCGGGTTAGGCAACATTTACGCGGATGAGGTTCTGTGGTTGTCGAAGATTAATCCGCTGACGCCGGTTGACACGTTGACGACCGATCAGCTCGCCACGCTACGAAAGGCCATTATCCAGGAGATTGGGCGCGCAATTGCCGGGCACGGCACCACCGTTCACTCCTTCTCCACGGCCTTTGGCGAGGCGGGGAACTTCCAGAATCAGCTACACGTCTACGGCCACGAGGGGGAACCCTGTGAGCGCTGTGGGACCGAGATTGTGAAGATTAAGGTGGCCCAGCGCGGAACCCACTTCTGTCCGCATTGCCAGCCGTATCCGCCGGAAGCTGTGGAAGAAGGTTTGGCCCA
Organism: Levilactobacillus sp. HBUAS70063; assembly: GCF_038374745.1. Classification (NCBI taxonomy): domain Bacteria; kingdom Bacillati; phylum Bacillota; class Bacilli; order Lactobacillales; family Lactobacillaceae; genus Levilactobacillus; species Levilactobacillus sp. HBUAS70063. Next base: position 35,475 of record NZ_JBANSM010000001.1, read on the forward strand.
TGACTGAGGTGTGGGGCTTGACCGGCGGCATTGCCACGGGAAAATCCACGGTCAGTGTCTGGCTCAGACAGGCCGGTTTGACCATCATCGACGCAGATGTGATTGCCCGTGAGGTGGTTGCCCCGGGAACGCCGGGATTGCGGCAGATTTTGACCACCTTTGGGGCGGACTACCGTCAGGCGGATGGGCAATTGAATCGCCATAAATTGGGCCGGTTGGTCTTTGGTCAACCGACGGAACTCCGTCGGTTGGAAGCCATCACCACGCCCTTAATTCAGGCGGAAATCACCCGTCAGCTGGCTACGTACCGGAAACAAGGCGTGCCGGCCATCATGATCGATGCCCCCACGTTTTACGAGGTGGGTTACTTGATTCATCTGGTGGACCACGTCATGGTCGTGGCCACCACGCCAGCGATTCAACGGCAGCGGTTGATGGCCCGAGACGGCCTCACCCAGGCGGCCGCGCAGGCGCGAATTGACCAGCAATGGCCGATTGAAAAGAAGGTGGCCCGCGCCGATGTCGTGATTGATAACGCGGGAACGATTGCCGAAACGCGCCAACAAGTGGTAAAATGGCTTGACACCACTAATTTAGGCTCGTCGTCGGCGATTAAGTCCGACTGAGCAATTGGTGGGAGCTGACCGTGGTGAACGGTCGACGTGTTGTTAACGTTTAAATCAATCAGAACCAATGAAAAAATGAGGTGACCAAAATGCAGTGTCCGCACTGTCATCATAATGGATCGCGGGTCGTCGATAGTCGACCGACCGACGATGGGCGCGTCATCCGCCGGCGCCGTGAGTGCGAGAGCTGTGGCTTTCGGTTCACAACGTTTGAGCGAGTTGAAGTGACACCGCTGTTGGTAATTAAGAAGAACGGGACGCGTGAGGAATTCAACCGCGAGAAGATTCTACGCGGCATCATCCGCTCGGCGGAGAAACGACCGGTGGGGATGGATGTCATGACTAAGATGGTCGATGACGTCGAGAATAAGATTCGCGCGTTGGGGGTTAATGAGATTTCCAGTCAGCTAATCGGGGAATACGTCATGAACCGGTTGGTTGACGTGGATGAGATTGCCTACATCCGATTTGCCAGTGTTTACCGGCAGTTTAAGGATACCGGCGTCTTCTTCAATGAATTAAAAGACATGATGGATAAGGATAAGGCGAAGGCCAAGGACCGGAACCATCGGCAAAGCGAGGCGAAATAGGGCATGGAGGATTCCTGGCACCAATTGCAGCCGAAAACGGGCTTTTTGGTCCGGCTGGCCGACCGCCTGACCGATCAGAGCTGGCAGACGCTTACGCAACTCTATCAGCCGATTATTGGACCGAGTGCCACGGGGCTCTTTTCGGCCCTTTTTTGGCTACCCGAACGGGAAAGTTATCACCGCCACGCCATCTTACTTGCGGAACTGAGCCTCGACTTAGCCCACCTGTATGCGGCGCGTTTGCGGTTGGAAGCCACGGGGTTATTGACCACGCGAGTGAAGACCGAGGACGACCTGTCGAGCTTTGTCTACGAGCTCCATGCGCCACTGACGCCGCAGGCTTTCTTTAAGGATGACCTGCTGAGCGTTCAGTTGCTGGGTGTCGTGGGCGAAGAGCTTTACCAGGCATTGGTGACGGCGAATACGCCGGTCGCCAAGCCAAGCGAAAATGAACAGAATATTACCAAAAATTTCTTAGACGTGTTTCACGTTGATGGGGATGAGCTGCGAGATATTCCCGCGGTGATTACCCATAATCGCGAAACCTCGTCACCAGCCAGTGGTCCCAATTTATCGGCGGACCAGGTCCAGTTTGATTTTAAACTGCTGGGAGAACTGCTGGAGCGGTCCTTCGTGGATACGCGAGCGGTCAGCAAGTATCGCCAGCTCTTGTTGACGGAGCATGCGACCTATGGCTTAGACGAACCGACGATGGCCCGTTATATTGGTGAGGCCACCGACCTGGCGACCAACGTCTTCAATCCGGAGCAGTTCAAACGCATCGTTGCCCAGGCCTTTGGTTTACAACACCGGCAGGCCTCGGTTGCGCCGGCCACTCCAGCACCGGCCGCGACCGATGTTAAGGGGGCTTCGAGCGCCGAACAAGCGCTGATTAAGGTGGCGGCCAATACGGCACCGGCGGCCTTCCTACAGGGAATTAAGCAAAATACCGGCGGCTTCGTGACGGACGGCGAGCAGCGGATTGTCCGCGACCTAGTGAGCCGGCAATTATTCCCCGAGTCCGTCTTGAATCTGATGATTTATCACGTGCTGGTCGATGAGGATCGGCCCACGTTGAATAAGAACCTGCTGGACACGATTGCTAACGACTGGAGTAAGGCCAAGATTAACACGCCCCAGCTGGCCATCCAGAAGATTCGGGAGCGCCAGCAGGCGGCCACTAAGCCGCGACGCTCGCGCCGGCAGCCGACGGTTAAGGAGACCTTACCGGACTGGGCGAAGAAGCCAGATGGCACGGCGCAAGCCACCACTAAGGCCAAGCTCACGACGGCCCAACAAAAGCAATTGCAGCAGCGGATTGCCCGCTTGGAGAAACGCAGTAAAGGGAAGGAGGACTAGCCAATGGAAGATTTAAGTAAGACCATGCAGCAACTGATGAGTCAGCGGCATTTAAACGATAACTATCGTCAACTCATGGCGAAGGTCTACGATGACCCGACCGTGACTAAGTTCTATCACGACCACCAGCAGGAATTGGCGGAAGACGTGCTCACCCGTTCGGCGGCTAAACTGTATGAGTTTGTCTCGGAACGCGAAAAGCTCGCGAAGGGGGGCACCACGTTTGCCACGGGGTATGAACCGCAACTGATTGTGTCGAATCACCTGATCGACGTGGCCTACGTGCCGACCGCCGACACCTTGGAGAAACAGGCGCAGCAGCAGTTGCGTCAGCGGGTGAAGTCCATCGCGATGCCCAAGAATATTCGTGAGGCCGCGCTGGCTAATTTCGATCAAGACGAGGACCGTGCCGAGGCGTTAATGGCCGCACTGGACTTTATCGACGCCTACGAAGCCAATCCGAAGCGTCGTCACCAGGCACTTTACCTGGCCGGCAGCTTTGGGGTGGGGAAGACCTATCTTTTGGCAGCCGTGGCCAATCAGTTGGCCGCCGATGGGTACACCACCACGTTGGTTCACTTCCCCAGCTTTGCGGTGGAAATGAAGAACGCGATCGCCCAAAACGGCGTGGCGGAAAAACTCGATGCCTTGAAGAAGTCCCCGGTTCTGATGATCGATGATATCGGGGCCGATGCCATGTCGGCCTGGGTCAGAGACGACGTGCTGGGCGTTATCTTAGAATACCGGATGCAAGAGGAACTCCCCACGTTCTTTAGCTCCAACTTCTCCATGGCCCAGCTGGAAAAAGAACACCTGCGGATTTCGACGCGGGGGGATGACGAACCGTTAAAGGCCCAGCGGCTGATGCAACGGATTCGCTTCCTGGCGCGTGAGATTACCATGGTGGGGGCTAATCGGCGACCGCAGTAGGGGCTGCTGGGCGTTCGGAATTTCTGGTAACTTAGCCGATAATTTTTCGGCATCAACGCTTGACAATAATTAGTCGCAAGTGTTTAATAGTCAGTGAAACCACACGAGCTATGACGAAAGACATGGTGTTGGCAGAGACGTTTACAGGAAGAGTTGGCCTTGCTTGGAAGCCGACTTAGCGCCCGCCGACATTACCACTTTCCTAGCTGTCGGGAGGAAATTTCCGGCCGGTCCGTTCCGTTATCGACGATTAGAGTTCACGGGAGTAGTCTCGTGAAAAATATCGGGTGGAACCACGTTAATGACGTCCCCAGTGCCTTCTTTGGCACTGGGGATTTTTTCGTTGGTCAGCCCAAAATCAATAAGGGAGATTGAAAATTATGGCAAGTATTTCACTTAAATTTCCAGACGGCAACGTTAAAGAATTCGCTGCTGGTACCACGCCAGAAGATGTTGCCAAGTCGATTTCAATTAGCTTAGGCAAGAAGGCCGTTGCGGCCAAGTTGGACGGCGAGTTAATCGACAACTTAACCCCCATCGCGCATGACGGGAGCATTGAAATCGTCACGAAGAGCGATGCCGATGGGCTGACGGTTCTGCGGAACACCACCGCCGCCTTAGTTCGGATTGCCTTGAAGAAGGAATTCCCAGCCATTCGCTTGGGTGAAGTTAGCGCCGACGAAGATGGCTTCTACGTGGATACCGACAAGGACGACCAACAAGTTAGCGTCGATGAATTAGACGCCATTGCCGTGATCGTTGAAAAGTTGGTGGGTGACAAGCTCGACATCGAACGGTTGACGGTCAGCAAGGATGACGCCTTAGCCAAGGCCAAGGACGATCCTTACACGACGGCTTTGATCAAGGCCGTTGACGGCGACCAAGTGAACTTCTTAAAGGTTGGCGATCACGAAGTCCTGAGTGACGGTGCCCAATTAGCCAACACGGGTGACGTGAAGAAGTTCAAGTTGCTTTCCGTTGCCGGTGCTTACTGGCAAGGCAAGTCCTCTAACCCGATGCTCCAACGGATTTATGGGACAGCCTTCTACAAGCAAGCCGACCTGGATGCCGACTTGGCTAAGCGTCAAGAAGCCCGTGAACGTGACCACCGGGTTATCGGGAACCAATTAGACTTGTTCTTCGTTGATCCTAAGGTCGGTGCCGGGTTACCTTACTGGATGCCAAATGGGGCCACGATTCGGCGGACGATCGAACGGTACATCATTGACAAGGAAGTGGCCAACGGTTACCAACACGTTTACACGCCAGTTCTGGCCAACCTGGACCTGTACAAGCAATCCGGTCACTGGGCACACTACCGTGAAGACATGTTCCCACCAATGGACATGGGCGATGGCGAACAACTTGAATTGCGGCCAATGAACTGCCCAAGCCACATTCAAATTTACAACCACCACATCCGTTCTTACCGCGAACTGCCATTGCGGATTGCCGAATTAGGGATGATGCACCGTTACGAAAAGTCCGGTGCCCTGAGTGGTTTGCAACGGGTTCGTGAAATGACCTTGAACGATGGTCACACGTTCGTTGCCCCAGAACAAATCCAAGACGAATTCAAGAGTATCCTGGACTTGATGGTCAAGGTTTACCGTGACTTCGATATCAAGGATTACACTTTCCGTTTGAGCTACCGCGATCCGAAGAACACGGAAAAGTACTTTGACGACGATGAAATGTGGAACAACGCGCAAACGATGTTGAAGGGGGCCATGGATGATCTGGGCTTACCTTACGTTGAAGCCGAAGGGGAAGCCGCCTTCTACGGTCCTAAGCTGGACGTCCAAACCAAGACGGCTCTCGGGAACGAAGAAACGTTGTCGACCATTCAATTAGACTTCATGTTGCCAGAACGCTTCGACTTACACTACGTCGGTGCCGATGGTGAAGAACACCGTCCAGTCATGATTCACCGTGGTTTGGTTTCAACGATGGAACGGTTCACCGCTTACTTGACCGAAATCTACAAGGGTGCTTTCCCAACCTGGTTAGCGCCTAAGCAAGTCACGATTATCCCCGTTTCCGAAGAAAAGCACGGGGCCTACGCCGACAAGTTAGCCGCCGAATTAAAGGCCGCTGACGTGCGGGTTAACGTTGACAAGCGTGGTGAAAAGATGGGTTACCTGATCCGGGACGCCCAAACTCACAAGATTCCATACACGTTGGTCGTGGGTGAAGATGAAATGGCTAACGGTACGGTTTCCGTTCGGAAGTACGGTGAAGATGACAGTCAATCCATGAGCAGTGACGCCTTCGTTAAGGAAATCTTAGCCGACATCGCTTCTTACAGTCGCGAAGACTAAGCCATTATGTTTCTGACGAACAACTAGGGAATAGAAGAGAATTGATGCAAAGGTGGCCGGGGTCATGCCTCGGCCCTTTTGTTGTCTTGATGTTAGCTCAATATTTTAGTAACAAAACCCTGTTGACATGTTCTACGCTAGCTGGTATGATGGTTAAGTTGAGAAATTAAGCAGAGGCTTCCGCTTCTCGCCTTGTGGCTAACGCTGCTAGGCTGGATATGCACGTTAATCCGATTATTTTGATTGGATTTCTTGCGGGAGCCGTTTGATTATCATCAAAGGTTCCCGCATTTTTTGTGGGTGAGATTCTGCAGTTCTCGGAGATTATTTTGGAGGTGGATTACCATAGCAAACGACACGATTGTCAACGAGGGAATTCGAGCACGTGAAGTACGGCTTATCGCTGGTGACGGCGAGCAATTGGGTATCAAGACCAAGCGCGAAGCTTTACAGATCGCCGAAGACGCTAACCTCGATTTAGTTTTGGTTGCACCGAAAGCTAAGCCACCAGTAGCCCGGATCATGGACTACGGGAAGTACCGGTTCGAGTTGCAAAAGAAGCAACGCGAAGCGCGTAAAAAGCAAAAAGTGGTCAGTGTCAAGGAAGTTCGCTTGAGTCCTACCATTGATACCAACGACTTTAACACCAAGCTGAAGAACGCTAAGAAGTTCTTGGCTAAGGGTGAAAAAGTTCGGGTTTCAATCCGGTTTAAGGGTCGGGCAATTACCCATAAGGACATTGGTCGCGAAGTGCTTAATCGTATGGCAGCTGAAACGGCGGATGTCGCAACGGTTGTACAACGGCCTAAGATGGACGGTCGGAGCATGTTCCTGATGCTTTCGCCCATCACAGAGAAATAATGTGAATTGATTGGGTAGCATCAGCTGCCGATTTAAGGAGGAAATTACGTATTATGCCAAAGATGAAGACTAACCGCGCCGCAGCTAAGCGTTTCAAAGTAACTGCCAAGGGCGGTATCAAGAGTGCCAATGCTTACACGTCTCACCGTTTCCACGGTAAGACCAAGAAGCAACGCCGGAACCTTCGTGGTACCCGGATGATGAACGAAACGACTTTGAAGACTTACCATTCATTGTTACAAAAGTAAGCTAGTCGTAGATTTTTCGGGTCGACGAAATGTCGACATAATGTTTGAATTGATTTAGGAGGAAAAGATTATGCCACGAGTTAAAGGCGGTACTGTTACACGCGCACGTCGTAAGAAGGTTTTAAAGTTAGCTAAGGGTTACCGTGGTTCAAAGCACCGTTTATTTAAGGTTGCCAAGGACCAAGTCATGAAGGGCCGTCAATACGCCTTCCGTGACCGTAAAGCTACGAAGCGTAACTTCCGTAAGCTTTGGATTGCCCGGATCAACGCCGCAGCCCGGATGAACGGTCTGAGCTACAGCAAGTTGATGCACGGTTTGAAGTTAGCCAACATCGATGTTAATCGTAAAATGTTAGCTGATTTGGCAGTTAACGATGCTGCTGCATTCACTGCTTTAGCAGAACAAGCTAAGGCTGCATTGGCTGCTTAATTCAGTTAATGGAAGAAGGACTTCGCTGATAAGCGGGGTTCTTTTTTATTAGAGTGAGAGGCAAGGCGCTTAGGTTCTGAGCATTAGGGAGCTAAGGGGCTTCTGTTCGGCTTTGCCGGGCAGGAGTCACTTAGCTTGCTAAGCGCAGGGACCTGCCTTGCCGAACACGTTTCGGAAGCCGCCAGTTTCTGAAGTAGAAAATTTTGAGAGCGGCCGCCCGAAGTGGCTGAAACTACTTGTGTTTGATGAGTTCGGCTTTGCCGGGCAGGAGTCACTTAGCTTGCTAAGCGCAGGGACCTGCCTTGCCGAACACGTTTCAGAAGCCGCCAATTTCCGGAACAGAAAACTTTGAGAGCGGCCGCCCGAAATGGGCAAAATTATTAGAATTGGTAGGAACTCAACTGTTCTGCATGGTTCAATTATGAAGAACAGCTCATGAGATATTAAAAGTATGGTGTGAACCGCTACCAACCGCAACGGCGCAAGGCTGGTAATTTTAACGGATTTTCTCCGGAGATTCTCGGCCTTTACGAGTGGTAAAATCTGCGAAAATTGCGTATAATGAAAAGCTAGACAGCCGGTAACGGCAAACGGACGAAGGGGGGCAGTCACCCGCATGGTTTCCGCATTCAAACCAACGTGGATGGTTACAAATATATACGATTTGACACCGGATCAGTTAAGAGCTCACGGCATTAAGGCTGTGATGACCGACCTGGACAACACCTTAATTGCATGGAATAATCCCGATGGCACACCTGAATTACGGCATTGGCTAACGATGTTAGAAATGGCCGGTATCCAGGTCATTGTGGTGTCCAACAATAGCCGCGCGCGGGTTGACCGAGCCGTGGCGCCTTTCAATCTGCCGTACGTTCACCGGGCCCTCAAGCCGTTGACTTGGGGGATTCGGCGGGCGTTGCGGCGGTGGCATTTACGCCGCGAGGAAGCCATCATGGTGGGCGACCAGCTCATGACCGACGTCCTTTCGGCACATCGGAGTGGTGTCCGAAGTGTCCTGGTGAAGCCGATTTTAAAGTCGGATGCTTGGATTACGAAGGGCAATCGCTTACTGGAAAAGGTCGTCATGTGGCGTTTGCGACGTGCGTACCCAGAACTAACTTGGCAGGAGGATCTTAATGAACGAAAAACACACTGAACCCGTTTTGATTGACGGTGAGGCTTTGCACTGTATTGGGTGTGGAGCGGAGATTCAGACAACAGACAAGACGGCTCCCGGCTATACGCCGCAGTCGGCCTTGGACAAGGGGTTAGAAAAAGAAGAAGTGTACTGTCAGCGGTGTTTCCGGCTGCGGCACTACAATGAAATTGTGCCGGTCGGTCTGACGGATGACGATTTCTTAAATCTGTTGACCCAGATTCAGGATGCTAACGCGCTGATCGTTTACGTTGTCGACATCTTTGATTTCAATGGGAGTGTGATTCCCGGCTTACACCGGTTCGTGGGCGATAATCCCATCTTGCTGGTGGGAAACAAGGAAGACCTGCTGCCAAGTTCGTTGAAGCGCAGTAAATTAAAGGATTGGATTCGGCAACGGGCCAACGAACAAGGCTTACGACCAATCGACGTGACGTTGCTGAGCGCGAAGACTAACCAGTCTGTGGACCAACTGCTAACCATGATCGACAAGTATCGTGGTGACCGCGATGTCTACGTGGTTGGGGTGACTAACGTTGGGAAGTCAACGTTAATCAACCAAATTATCCGGCAAAACACCGGGGTCAAGGATTTGATTACGACCTCGCGGTTCCCAGGGACCACGTTGGATAAGATTGAATTACCACTGGATGACGATCACGTCTTGGTCGACACCCCCGGCATCATTCAAAATCAACAAATGGCTCACTTCTTGGATGGCAAGGACCTCAAGATTGTGGCGCCGCAGAAACAGATTAAACCCAAGACCTACCAGTTGAACGACCAGCAGACCTTGTTCTTCGGTGGGGTTGCCCGGTTTGACTACGTGAAGGGGCCCAAGAGTGGCTTCATCGCTTATTTCGAAAATAATCTATACATTCATCGAACCAAGCTGGAAAATGCGGACGATTTCTATGAACGTCAATTGGGACAACTGTTGACGCCACCGCAACCCGAAAACAAGGACGATTTTCCACCGTTGGTTGCGCATGAATTTAAAACCACGGTTAAGAGCGACCTGGTCTTTGAAGGACTGGGTTGGATTACCGTCCCGGCCGGCGTTAATGTCACCGGTTGGGCACCTGCAGGCGTCGGCGTATTGGTCCGGCGCGCAATGATTTAGACAATAATGGAGGAAAACAACGTGTTACGAGGGAAACAAAAGAGATATTTACGTGCTCACGCACACGCCATGCACCCCTTATTCTCAGTGGGTAAGAATGGCTTAACACAGGCCTGGTTGGATCAATTGACCGGTGCCTTGGAAAAACGCGAATTAATTAAGATCAATCTCCAACAGAGTGCGGAAGCCACGGTGGCAGAAACCAAGGACTTTATCGAACAGGGGACGGACATTCAGGTCGTTCAAACAATCGGTCGGGTCCTGGTACTTTACCGTCCCGCAACGGATGAGGAAAACCAAAGAATTTCATCAGTCGTTGAAAATATCTAGGAGGTCTGGCAGTCGTGGTAAAAATCGCAGAGCAAACGAGTACGCAGGTGGCGACTCAGATGCAGGCCACCGCTAAGAAACGCCGAATTGGTATTCTTGGCGGCACGTTCAATCCGCCACATCTGGGGCACCTCGTGATTGCCGATCAAGTTGCCACCCAACTGGGACTTGACCAGGTTCTCTTTATGCCCGATGCCGAGCCGCCGCACGTTGACCGTAAGCTGGCCATTCCGGCCGCCGACCGCGTGGCCATGGTGCAAGCCGCCATTAAGGACAACCCGCTGTTTAAGCTGGAGTTGACCGAGGTGCAACGTGGCGGGAAGAGTTACACTTATGACACGATGGTTCAGCTGACGCGTGAGCACCCAGAGAATCAGTATTATTTTATCATCGGTGGGGACATGGTGGCTTATTTGCCCAAGTGGTACCGTATCGATGAATTGGTCAAGCTGGTTCAGTTCGTGGGGGTCTGTCGTCAAGGGTTTACCCGCGAATCACCGTATCCGGTACTGTGGGTGGACGTGCCCAACATTGGGATTAGTTCAACCATGATTCGCGATCAGATTCGACGGGGACAATCGGTCCGCTACTTGGTACCGACCATGGTGGATCTTTATATAAAGGAGCATCTGTTATATCGTGACTGAGTTAACGTATCATGCGAATATCTTCCCTGGCACGCGTCAGGAATTAGTCGATCAGCTGGCCAAACAGCTGCGGCCCAAGCGGTTCCACCACGTCTTGCGCGTGGAACAGACCGCCTTGGAATTGGCGGCTCAGAATAACGTGGACGCCGAACGGGCCAGCATCGCCGGTTTGGTGCACGATTACGCCAAGCAGCGGTCCGATGACGACTTTATTGCCGCCATCAAGGCCTACCGACTCGACCCGGAATTGCTGGACTACGGCAATGCCATCTGGCACGGGGTGGTCGGCGCGGAACTGATCAAACGAGAATTGCACATTTACGATGAAGATATTTTGAATGCGGTCCGGCATCACACGACCGGTGATGTCTACATGACGCCGCTCGAACAGGTGGTTTACATGGCCGACTACATCGAACCCGCGCGTGATTTTCCCGGGGTCGATGAGGCGCGGCGGATTACCGCCAAGGATTTGGGTGCTGGCGTGGCCTTTCAGGCGCAACACACGCTCCTATACCTGGTGGAGAACGGTTTGCCCGTTTACCCCAAGTCACTAGCGACCTTTAATGCCTGGGTACCGCGGTATCAGCGGTAAGCCAGCCGAATTTAACATTAAAATAATCAGAGTTTCAAACAATGAGAGGGGTACTTGCATGGATAGCAAACAAGTCTTAGAAATTGCAGTCAAAGCTGCAGAAAGCAAGCGGGCGGAAGATATGACCGCTTTAGATATGCGGAAGGTCAGCCTGATGGCCGATTACTTCCTGATTGTGGACGCCAACTCCAGTCGGCAGATTCAAGCTATCGTCGATGAAGTCGAAGACCAAGTGAGTGCACAGGGCGTGGCCATCAAGGACGTCGAAGGGAAGAATAGCGCCAACTGGATCTTGATTGACTTAGGCGACGTTATTGTTCACGTCTTCCAGAAGGAACAACGGAGCCACTACAACTTAGAGAAGCTGTGGTCCGATGCCCCAGAAGTTGACCTAACGCAATGGGTAGAGGCCGAAGCATGATTTATCAGTCCTTTGCCGAGCTTTACGACGAATTGTTCGATCCAGCCATGTACGATCAATGGCTGGATTTTGTCGCCCAACGGGTTGCACCCACCGACGGGGAACTTCTGGACCTCGCCTGTGGGAGTGGCCGTTTGGGGGTCTTACTGGCCCAACGTGGCTATCAGGTGAGTGGCCTGGACCTCTCCGAGGAAATGTTGGCGCTGGCCGCTAAACACGTCGAGGAGGCCCAGGTGACGATGCCTCTGATGGCCGGTGACATGCTCGATCTGACGATGATTGGCGATTACCAGACGATTACCTGCTTTGCGGATTCCTTCTGCTATCTGCCCGATCTAGCGGCGGTTACGGCGGCCTTCCGGCAGGTTCACGATCATCTGGCCGTTGGTGGGAAGTTCTTGTTCGACGTGATTACGCCGCACCAAACGGATGACGTTTATCCGGGGTACATGTATAATTACGTCGATGACACGCGGGCCTTTATCTGGACCAGCTATGGTATCGAAGACGAGCCGCATGCGGCCGAACATGACCTGACCTTCTTCACCCAAAATGAGGAGACTGGTGATTACCACAAGGTGACCGAGCTCCATCACGAGCGGACTTACATCTTGGCCGATTACCAGGCGGCGCTCAAGCACGCGGGTTTGACGCTTAAACGGGTGAGTGCGGACTTTGGTGAAGCGGATGTGACGCCGGAGACCACGCGCTGGTTCTTCGAGGTTACGCGGGAGGCGTAGGCATGGCTTTACAGGCGGTAGGCATTATTGCGGAATACAATCCGTTTCATAACGGGCATGCGTACCAGGTCCGCCAGGCTAAACAGCTGACGGGGGCCGAGGTGGTCGTTGCGGTGATGAGTGGCAATTGGGTTCAACGCGGAGAACCGGCCCTCATGGATAAATGGCAACGCGCGCAGGCCGCCATTGATGGTGGTGTGGACCTGGTGGTGGAATTGCCCACCGCCATGGCCGTCCAGCCGGCCCACCTGTTTGCGGCCGGAGGTGTGGCCTTGGTGGCCGCCTTGCGCTGTCGCTGGCTAGCCTTTGGTAGTGAGCATCCCGAGATGGATTACGAGCGGCTAATGGCCAATCTTCCCAGAGATCCGGCCACGTTTAAACGTTTCGATCAGACCTACGCCTCGCTGTTTCAGGGCTACCTACGTGAGCAGACGGGGATTACCCTCAATGCGGCGAATGATATCCTAGGCTTCTTCTACGCGTTGGCCAATCGGCGGCAGGGCAACCCGCTGGACTTATTGGCTCTCGCGCGCAAGGGGAGTCAGCACAACGATGCCGAGATTGCGGCGGCTAGCCAATTTGCCAGTGCCACGGCGATTCGTACCGCGGCCTTGGCCGGGGACTGGTCGGCCGTAGCGCCCGTGGTACCGGCCACCACACTGGCGGCCCTGCAAAATGCTCAGTTGACCAGTTGGGTCGATTTCTGGCCGTATCTGCGTTATCAGCTGGTCAGTGGGGATGTGGCCGACTTCCGCCAGCTCTATCAGCTGACGGAGGGTGTGGAGTATCGCCTGAAGCGTGCGGCTTTGACCAGCGCGACGTTTGCGGACTTCATGCACGCGGTCAAGACCAAGCGCTACACCTACACGCGCTTACAGCGGCAGTCGACCTATCTACTCGGGCAAATGAAGCCCGCGGAGATGCAGGTGACGCCGCAGTACTTACGGGTCCTAGGCTATTCGCCCACGGGTCAGCGCTATCTGCATCAGATTAAGAAGCAGGTCACCCTCCCGCTGGTGAGTCGCGCTGACCGCGATTGGCAACGCGGCCCGGGCGCCCTCGACGATCGGTTAGGGGCGTTGCGGACGCTGATTACTGGGATTCCCCAGGATTATGGCCGGATTCCCGTAAAAATAACGCTTTCAAAGTGACTATCAAGGAAATTACCTTGACATCACATTTTTTGACAGGTATAATTTATCACGTTGCATTGGAGGGATTGCGATGAAATGGTCGTTGACCGAACTGCGAAAGAATCACCGAAACGATCCATTGATGTTCGATGAAACCTTGGATTTAAAGGCGGATTTAATGGAACGTTATGGCGACGAGGTTCTGGATATTGGACCCGTTCACGCCAAGGGTATCGCCTCCGTAGTTGGTGGCGGTGATGTCGTGATCGTCGCGCAAGTTAAGGCGGACTTAACGGTGCCGTCTAGCCGGTCTCTAGCACCGGTCGATTTACCCGTTGATTTCAAAATGACGGAATTCTATGTTTCCGATCCAACCGCCACGCAGCGATTTGAAAAGACCGATGTCGTGATGGTGGTGACCGATGACCAGATTGATCTAAACAAGGCCGTCGGGGATAACATTATTTTACAGATTCCGATGCACATTCTTTCTGACGCCGAGAAACAAGGCGAAGCGATGCCGACCGGTCAAGACTGGGAGGTCGTTTCCGAAGAGAACCTTGAAGCGGTTGAGAAGGAAAATCAATCAGTTGATCCACGTCTTGCAAAGTTAAAGGATTTCTTCCCTGATCAGGATGATCAATAATCGCCTTTGTAAGCCTTAAAAATTTTTTCACTAGTGGATATAATTTTATTTGAAGGAGGTGTTTTCTTTGGCTGTACCAGCACGGAAAACGTCTAAGACGAAAAAAGCTATGCGTCGTGGTCACATTAAGTTGACGACGCCTAATTTGACCCCTTGCCCAAACTGTGGTGAATTACGTAAGTCACACATGGTTTGCCCAAGTTGCGGTTTCTACGATGGCCGTCAGGTCGTTGCGGTTAAGAACGCAAACAACTAATTTAATTTAGTCAAGAAAACTCCCATGAAGTCCGCGGCTTCTGGGAGCTTTTTTGCGTCGTCGAGCGGACGAGGCTTTAGGCAAACTTCGGGAAAAAAGGTATAATAACGACATTAACGAAAAGTTGAGGAGTGAAATTTTGGCAATTAAATTAATCGCGACCGATTTAAACGGGACGCTGCTGCACAATGACCAGACTTTCAATCAGTCACTGTTCAAGGAGACCTTGGCGGCGTTGAAGCAACGGGGAATTCGCCTGGTGCTGTCCTCCGGGAATCAGTTTACCCATTTGGAAAAATTATTTCATGAGGTCTTAGCCGATAATTTGGCGATTGTGGCCGAGAACGGGGCCTCGATCTATCTGCAGGGCCAACAGGTCTTTGATGGGAGCCTGAGTGCCGCGCAAGTTCGGCAGTTCGTGACCGTTGACCGGCACCAAGATTTTCTGAAGTCGGCCTACATCATTTTGGTCGGTCAGCAGGGGTCTTACACCGAAACGGGTGCGCCCCAGGTTCTGATCGATGCAGCCGAGAAGTTCTATGATAACCTGCACCAGGTGGCCGACCTCAGTACCGTTACGGACCGGATTAAGAAGATCAGTGTTTCCACGGCGCCGGGGCAAGGGGCCCAGTTAGTGGCCGACCTGAATGCCTACTTCGATGGGCAATTACGAGCACATGATAGTGGTTACGGCGTGGTGGACGTGGTCGCGGCTAATGTGGGCAAACTACCAGCGGTTCAGTGGCTGGCCGAACGCTGGCATGTGGCGGCCGATGAGATCATGGCCTTTGGCGATGGCGCCAATGACATGCCGTTACTCCAATATGCGCGGCATAGTTGGGCAATGAGCAATGCGCCGGCCGAGGTTCAAGCCGCCGCCACGCGGGTGACCAGCGTGGACAACGAACACGACGGGGTCTTGACGACGATTCAATCCGCGTTGATGTTGATCTAGGACGCGACCAAACGAGGTGTGGGATGGATAATTTCTTTTTTGATTTTGATAACACGTTGGCCGACTCGAGTCAGGTGGCGGTGCTCGCGACTCAGGCGGCCTACCGTGCTTGCGGCCTTGCGGTGCCAACGCGAGCGGCCATCGTAGGGTATATGGGTGTCCCCATCGAGGTATCATTTGCCAAAATGGCGACCGTAACGCTGTCAACCAGCGAATTGACCGCGCTATTTACCGAACTTCGCCAACAGTATCAACGGGCCGAGCAAACGGGGATTCGCCCCTTTGCCGGTATGACGGCGACGTTAGCCGAATTGCGGGCCGCGGTAAGCGCCTCTATGTGGTTTCTAGCAAGCATTCCGTGCCGTTGCAGCGCAATCTTTCGCAGGCGAATATGGCGGCGTTCTTCACGGCCGTCTGTGGCTCCGATCAGGTGGACCACTACAAGCCGGCCCCGGATGGCGTGTTAAATCTGCTGTCTCGTTTCGACTTGGACCCTCAGTCCAGCGTGATGATTGGGGACGCCAAGTACGATATCCAAATGGGGCATAACGCCGACGTTACGACGGCGGGAGCGCTGTGGGGGGCCGCCGATCCGGCCGCGGTGAAAACCGAGCAGCCAACTTATCTGCTCGACCGGCCGCAAGATCTACTGAAAATCTAAAGGTTGAAAGTAGAATTGACGCGTTGATCCCCGGGTCGCCGGGGTTCTGTCCGCTAAATTGGTGAAACCAGGAGCCGCCTGCTATGGTGGGGACCCCTCCGGCCTAAAAGACGGGCTTCCGGTTTGCCCACCGCGACCCAACCCCTATTTGGCGAATGGTAAGGCGACCACTTTCCACGACGAAATTGTAAACGATAAAGGTTAAAGTCAGGAGTTTGGACGTGGACGTCCGAGCTCTTTTTTTAAACAAAAATCGTCGTAAAATCGGAAACTAACGGAATTATTATCGAATTCTCACCGTTGGGCGGGAAGGGGATTCAGGCCCGTGGAGATTAGCTTTAACATTAAAATATAATGATGTTCATAATTGGATTGTCAAACCTAATCGACCTCCCGGTTAAAACTGACTGCCGGAACAAGTTTAGCTGGGGTTCCGTATACAAGACCGCTAAACTAGTAATAGTCGAATTAAAAGGGGAGACACAAAAGCATGTGGAAGCGACGGATACTGTTAGCGTTACTGATTTTGAGCCTATTGGGTATCGTGCAGGTGGGGGGGACCCGGAACTGGGCGTTCACGCGCGTACGCGTCAATCGGGTCATGCACCAATTGGAGACGCGGTTACCGGGGAGTCGGGAACAAGCGGGGACACCAGTGGAAAAGATTGCCGCGGAACATCCGTTGAAGACCACGTACTATTACCACTTTGCGGCCGATGTGCCGCTCAACGTCCGGCCCATCTTTGAAGATGCCATTGCGGTCTATAATCGGACGGGCATCGTGAGATTGGTGGCGGGACGACCGCGGCAACGGCAAAATGGCATTACCCTTTACACCTATAATCGCAGCGAGGACGGCGCTCATCCGACCTTTTTAGAGCTCGGTGAAGGGGGACCGGAGATTCGGCGATACGTCGGATTGGGGACGTACACGATTAATCGTGCGCGTGCCGGGCTTAACTTAGCCCATCCCGAGGCGGGAATTCGGGTCTCGGTGGCCGTTCATGAATTGGGACACGCGGTGGGACTCGACCATAGTAAGAGTCGCCAGTCCGTGATGTATCCCTATGATCAGGGCCATCTACACTTGTCTGCGGCGGATACGAAGACCCTCAAGGTGTTATACGCCCACCAAAGCTAATGAAAAGCGGTGAGATTTCTCTGGGAAATCTCACCGCCTTTGGTGGTTGTTTTTAATGAGGACTTGCCGATTAACGTCCGAAGACTGTTTCCGTTTAGGACCGTTGATACCCATTTTCCTGTGCGACCGCCATTTGGCCAGCTAGGTTCAAGTAGTTAAAGGGCTGACTGAAGTTAGGCGAGAAGAGCATATCGACCAGCGCCAGTTGGTCAATCGTGGCGTTGTTCTGCATTAGCGTGGAGATCGTATTGGCCGCCTGAGAAACGTCGTGTTTACTGATTAGCTGGGCCCCTAAAATGCGGCGGTTGTTCCGATTGTAGACGAGTTCGATCGTCACCTGGTAGGCCTCGGGCATGAAGTCGGGGCGGTAACTGCCCTGATAGCGAATGCTGGCGACGTTGAAGCGGGCGGCTTTAGCAGCCGCAACGGTCATCCCAACGCAAGCGATGGTGTGATCGAAGATGAGTACCGCCGTCGAGGATTGGGTGCCGATGGTCCGGACCCGGCGTTCGAAGGCGTTCATTCCGGCCAGGGCACCTTGGCGAACGGCATGGGAGGCCAGCGGCGAATAGGCCGCGGTGTGGGTCGGGTTGTAGTGAATGACGGCATTGTCGCCGGCGGCCAGAATATCCGGATCGGAGCTTTGCATGTAGTCATCAGTAATGATGGCCCCGTTCTTGGTCATCTTGACCTGACCGAAGAGTAATTCGGTTTGCGGCAACATACCGGCGCTAACTGCCGCCATGTCTACGGTGAATTCGCCCTGCGTGGTGGTGATGGCTAGGGCACCGTCGGCCGTGTTGGCAAACCGGGTAGCCCGCGTGTTGGTCAGCACGTGGACGCCGTGGCTGGTGAGCAAGTCGGCCACGGATTGCGACAAGTCGGGTTCCAGATACCCGTCCAGAACGCGGTCGGGCTTTTGAATCAGCGTGACTTCGTGGCCGGTGCGGGCGTAACCCTCGGCGAGTTCCACGCCGATGTAGCCCCCACCGATAATGGCGACCCGGCGAAAATCATTCGCCGCCGCGCAGAGATCCCGGGCCTGGTCAAAGGTTTTACATAAGCGAACCTTGGGATTCTCGATGCCGACGATGGCGGGGATAGCCGTCAGCGATCCCGTTGCCATGATAAGCTTGTCATAGGTGTCCGTGGACTTTTCCTTGGTTAAGAGGTTCTGTGCCACTAGCGTGTGGGTCTGCGCGTCGATTGAGATGACGTCGTACTGAATCTTCATCTGGACCCCTTGTTTCGTGAAATCTGCGGGCTCCGCGTAGAAGGTGTCCGCGAGGGAGCGGACGGTGCCTTCGATGTGGAGGTAGGTGGCACACGAGAGATAAGAAATATTCTTTTGTCGTTCGTAGACGGTGATGTCGGCTTGGGGGTAGTTCTTTAAGACCTGCTTGACCGCGGCGATTCCGGCGTGCGTACACCCAACAATAATGACTTTCATACAATGGCCTTCCCTTTTACTGTTTATTAGGTTAGTATATACTTCATGTTATCAGTTTCCATTCAAAACTATCGATATCATAATAAATTATACTTACTTTTTGTCAAAAAACAACGGGACAACCTGAGGTGCTTGGCTAGACGGGCTGGTCAATTCGCGGTGATGAACTGGTTTTGCGGACTGAAAAATATCTGGTAAAGTAAATATGGTGAAAAGATACACAGGTCAGTTGATTTTTGTCAGTAATCTTTGGCATAATTGAGTGGATAAAGTGTTAATTAATTTAAGTGTTAAATCTTAAACATTTTGATGCAACGTTAGCATCTATCTTTGAGTGAAGAAGGGTTTCACCATGACATGGTCAGAGTGGCAGGTTCCACCATTTGTTTCGAGTATTTTCTTTATCTTAGGTGTCTTCACCTTATATTGGGTCACCTTTAATTGGCTAGATACCTGGTGTCACCGCCGACACGTGGCAATCGCCGATGACGTGCTAAACGCATGGTACGGCGTAATTTACATCTTGGTGTTTATCTTCACCATGCAGATTCCCGTGTTGGGGAAACCCATCGCGTGGGAATTTATGAACTTTCAATTGATTGCCGTGATTTTCTGTGCGTATTTTCTAAATATTCATCTTTCGGCGTATATCTTCCCGCCAATCGTCCTGGTATACATGATTTTTGACGATTCGATCCGGTATTGGCAGTCGTGGGGGCACGCCATCACGCTGGTGCTCTTCTTCATGGTGATGAACTGGATTCGCGTGCGGTTTCACGACCAACGCCACGCGTGGCTGGTCTACATGGGGGTCGGCATTCCGTTCGGTGGCCTGCTGTGGCTATGGATGAAGTTGAAGTTCCACTTTAGCTGGACGACCTTTCAGCAGGAATGGCTGTACTTGGTCATTTTCGAGCTCTTACTTTACGCCTACGTGAATATGTTGACGCACGATGGGGAGTTGAAGGCGCGGTTATCTCGGCTAGCGAGCCACGACACGTTGACTAAGGCCCGGAATTTCTCGGCCTATACGGATTCGGTAAAGTATTTCTTCAAGGATAGTTTGCGGACGGGCCAGCCCTTGTCGATGATTATGTTCGACATTGACCATTTCAAACGGGTTAACGATACCTATGGTCACTCGGCGGGGGATGCCGTCTTAGAGCAGGTCGCAGCCACGGCCCAGCGGGTATTGGCCAGAAACGATCCGAAGCTCTAGCTGTATCGAACGGGTGGCGAGGAATTTAATATCTTACTACCGAGTTACGAGCTGGAACAGACCGGTCAGATTGCAACCGAAATCTTCGAGGCGGTCAATCGGCTGACGGTGACCGTGGGGGACCAGAAGATTCAGGTCACGCTGTCGCTCGGCGTTTCATCCGTGCTGACGGGGGATCAGTCGCCCATGGACTTCTACAATCGGGTGGACCAGAACCTTTACCACTCCAAGCGAAACGGTCGTAAGCAGATTACGGTGGCCTAAGTTAAATAGAAATTGAGGAGCTGAGACGGTGGTCTGGGCTCCTTTTTGTCAATGAAGGGCTTTCATGATAAAAATAATAAGAGTTTACGAAAAGTGAAGCATAACAGTAGGGAAATTCCCGCTCCTTTGGTAGACTGTTTAATGAAAAGTGACCTGACAATCTGGAGGACTCTCATCGGATGAAAATGAACTCGAACATCCGCAAAGTCTGTTTTGTGTTAGGGAAATTTCGCTTTTTTTCACGTTGTTTTTTCCAATTTTGAAATTCTGGCCGTTGACTGTGAAAAATTAAAATCGACTGAATAGGGATTCGTGGATTTTAACCAAAATCCTACAGCGGCGGGGATGGTCGCAATGCTCCCTGACTAATCGCCAGCTCACAATCGGGCAATGGACGTCAGGATTTTAACGCTGTAAATCATTTTTTGCTAAATTGGACCGTATCAATTTACAAAAAGGTTGACTTTTCGATAGAATTTAGTATGATGAAGAAGTACAAAATTAACCTCTAATGATTTACGTTAATTGTTTAGAAGGATGTTATTCAACGAAGGAGTGTAAAATTCATGGCAGTAGATTACGATTCCAAGTCATACTTGGAAAAGGTTGACGCCTGGTGGCGTGCTACAACGTATCTTTCCGGTGGTATGATCTTCCTGAAGGACAACCCATTGTTCTCAGTAACGAACACACCAATCAAAAAAGAAGACGTTAAGGTTAAGCCTATCGGACACTGGGGTACGATCTCAGGACAAACGTTCCTGTACGCCCACGCCAACCGTTTAATCAACAAGTACGGCTTGAACATGTTCTATATCGGTGGTCCCGGTCATGGTGGCCAAGTTATGGTTACAAACGCCTACTTAGACGGTACCTACACTGAAGATTACCCTGAAATTACTCAGGATCTCGAAGGTATGGCTCGTCTGTACAAGCGGTTCTCATTCCCAGGTGGAATTGGGTCCCACATGACTGCACAAACGCCTGGTTCACTCCACGAAGGTGGGGAACTTGGTTACTCTCTCTCCCATGCGACTGGTGCCGTTTTAGACAACCCAGACCAAATTGCATTTACTGTAGTTGGTGATGGTGAAGTTGAAACGGGTCCTGCTATGACGGCATGGAACTCCATCAAGTTCTTGAACCCTAAGAACGATGGTGCCGTATTACCTATCCTTGACGTAAACGGCTTTAAGATTTCCAACCCAACTATCTTCTCTCGGATGAGCGATGACAAGATCGCGAAGTTCTTCGAAGGTTTGGGCTGGTCACCACGCTTCCTCGAAAACGACGATATCCATGATTACATGACTTACCACGAAAAGGCGGCTAAGTTATTTGACCAAGCTATCGCTGACATCAAGCAAATTCAAAAAGACGCCCGTGAAAACGGCCGGTACCAAGACGGTGAAATCGCCGCTTGGCCAGTTGTTATCGCACGTTTGCCAAAGGGTTGGGGCGGTCCTCAAAAGAACCCAGCCGGCGAACCAATTGAAAACTCATTCCGTGCTCACCAAGTTCCGCTTGGCTTGAGCCAAAACAACTTTGATGAATTACCAGAATTCGAAGCTTGGATGAACTCATACAAGCCAGCCGAATTATTCAACACGGATGGTTCATTGAAGGCAGAAGTCGCTGACTTTGCCCCTAAGGGTGACAAGCGGATGGCTGCTAACCCAGTTGCTAACGGTGGTCGTGCACGTGGCGAAAAGCCAGCCATGCTTGACTTACCTAACTGGAAAGACTTCGCTAACGACATCAACGAAAACAACCGTGGGACGCAATTACCAGATGGTAACCGGAACATGGACATGAACGTTCTGTCAACCTTCTTCGCCGGCGTTGCCACGAAGAACCCATCATCATTCCGTGTATTCGGTCCTGATGAAACGATGTCTAACCGTCTTTGGGAAATGTTCAAGATTACGAACCGTCAATGGATGAGTAAGGTCAAGGAACCAAATGACCAATACGAAGCTCCTGAAGGTCGTATCTTGGATGCCCAATTATCAGAACACCAAGCTGAAGGTTGGCTTGAAGGTTACACCTTGACTGGTCGTACCGGTGTGTTCACGTCTTACGAATCATTCTTGCGGGTTGTTGACTCAATGACCACGCAACACTTCAAGTGGATTCGTCAGGCCGCTGCAGAACCATGGCGGAATGATTACCCATCATTGAACCTGATCTCTACTTCAACTGTATTCCAACAAGACCATAACGGTTACACCCACCAAGATCCAGGTATGTTAACCCACTTGTCTGAAAAGAAGTCTGACTTTATCCGTCAGTACCTTCCAGCCGATGGGAACACGCTCTTGGCTGTATTTAACCGGGCCTTCAACGACCGTCAAAAGTTGAACCACATCGTTGCTTCTAAGCAACCTCGTCAACAATGGTTCTCTATTGATGAAGCCGAAGAATTGGCTACTAAGGGTGTTAAGACTATCGATTGGGCTTCCACTGTTGCCGAAGGTGAAGATGCTGATATCGTCTTTGCTTCTGCCGGTGTTGAACCAACCATCGAAACTCTGGCTGCTCTTAGCCTGATCAACGACGCCTTCCCAGCCGTTAAGATGCGTTACGTTAACGTTGTTGAATTGGAACGTCTTCAAAAGAAGAACGGCCCTCTGAACGACGAACGTGCATTGAGCGATGCTGAATTCACGTCACTCTTCGGTCAATCTGGTACGCCAGTTCTGTTTGGCTTCCACGGTTACGAAGACTTGATCGAATCCTTCTTCTACGAACGTCAACACTTAGGCTTGCACGTTCATGGTTACCGTGAAGACGGTGATATCACGACTGCTTACGACATGCGTGTATACTCCGAATTAGACCGGTTCCACCAAGCCAAGGATGCTGCGAACACCTTAGCTGCTAAGGGTGTTATTGACGAAGCTGCCGCAAAGGCCTTCGACAAGAAGATGGATGACATCTTAGCTAAGCACTTCAAGGTTACCCGTGACGAAGGTCATGATATTGAAGAATTTACGAAGTGGGCTTGGAGTCCATTGAAGAAGTAATTTCTTCTTACTAAATTTTTCAGAGAGGGTCATCTCCAATTGGAGGTGACCCTCTTTTTGGTAGAACTAAAAAATGGACCCAGAAATTTTTAGTTTTTTGATTTTCGGTTGCAAAAAGTGAAAGAGAGGTCGCTCTCAGAGAAATCGAGGGTGGGCCATCTCTTCAGTTTGATTTCACTACGGTTAATTATTAGACGTGTGTCAGGCTATCAGTCATCTCATAGCCAATTGATGTCACCCCACAACAAAACCCCACGCTTTCACGGCAGCGTGGGGTTTTTGGAAGTATTGAAGTTTTTGAAATGATTACTTAGTGAAGTCGACAACCATCCGGCCAACGATCTTGTTAGCCTTCATTTCATCGATGATATCGTTAACTTCGTCAAGACGACGAGTCTGAACGATAGGGTGAACCTTGCCTTCAGCACCGAATTGGAAGGTTTCAGCTAAGTCTTGACGGGTACCAACTAAGGAACCACGAACTGAGATACCATCCAGAACAGTCTTGGCAATGTTCAATTCCATATCACCTTGAGGTAAGGCAACGGCAACCAACTTGCCATCTGGCTTCAAAGCGTTAACGGATTGGGTGAAGGCGTCCTTCGTAACGGCCGTAACTTGGGCGTTATCCACACCGCCGACCTTCTTTTGGATTTGTTCAGCAACATCACCGTCATGACGGTTGATTAAGATTTCAGCACCGTCTTTCTTGGCAGCGGCTAACTTGTCAGGGTTACCATCAACGGCGATAACGTGGGCACCGAAGACGTTGTGAGCGTATTGGATAGCCAAGTTACCTAAACCACCGGCACCGACAACTTCAACCCATTGGCCGGGCTTCGTTTCACCAGTCTTCAAAGCCTTGTACATGGTAACACCGGCACAAGTCAGGGAAGTTGCTTCGACAGGGTCCAAACCTTCTGGGACCTTAACGGCGTAGTTGGCATCAACGATACATTCTTCAGCCATGGCACCGTCAACGGTGAAGCCAGCGTTCTTAACGTTCCGGCAAAGAGTTTCGCGGCCGGTCAGGCAGTATTCACAGTGGCCACAGCCCTTGAAGAACCAAGCGATCGAAACACGGTCACCAATCTTTAAGTTTTCAACGTCGTCGGCAACTTGGATAACCCGGCCAACACCTTCGTGTCCAATAATCCGGCCCGGTTGCTTACCAAAATCACCAGCGGCAACGTGTAAGTCGGTGTGACAGAGACCACAGTATTCCATCTTAACTAAGGCTTCACCATGGGTGATGGGACGTAAGGTAACATCTTTAATGTCAACGTAACCGTCAACTGAATCGCGAATAACAGCAGCTTTCATTTCAAAAAACCCCTTTTCTTTTTTCTACAATGCCTAGTATACTAAAAACTCACTCAATTTCAAGTGAAAATGTGAACAAAAACAAAAAACTTAATATGTGATCCGTTGTTCAAAGCCGACAATGGTCGCTTTCTTGGATTGTTGATTAAACGGCCTAATGTGAAAGAAAAAATTTGAAGGGTTTTCAAAAGCAGATTGTCAAATTGTATGCAACCGGTTGTCATTGATAGCCAATTTGAAAATCAGCTGGCCAATAACGTAAAAATTGGATAAATGTGAGGCGACTGGTGGTTTTCGCATACAATTATGAGAAACTATGATAAAATTAAATGTTGAAATGAATAACGGACGCCCGCCGCCGGTATGGATTTGTTTGGTGGTGGACGCATTTAATTAGTCAGAGGAGTTAAAGCGCAATGAGTCGAATTTTAATTATTGAAGATGAAAAAAATCTCGCCCGCTTTGTCGAGCTTGAATTGAAGCACGAAGGCTACGAGACCAACGTGCAGTTCAACGGTCGGACGGGGCTGGAAGCAGCGCTATCCCAAGACTTCGATGTTATTTTGCTGGACCTAATGTTGCCAGAACTTAACGGAATTGAAGTGGCCCGGCGCGTGCGGGAAGTCAAGAGTACGCCGATCATCATGATGACGGCGCGTGACTCCGTGATCGATCGGGTATCGGGGTTAGACCACGGGGCTGATGACTACATTGTTAAGCCATTTGCGATTGAAGAATTATTGGCACGGGTGCGGGCCTTATTACGGCGGATTCATCTGGAAGGTGAACAGAAGAACACCAAGCAGACGACCGTTAAATTCAAGGACCTTACCATTGAAAAGGAAAACCGGATCGTGCGGCGGGGCGATGAAGTGATCAATCTGACCAAGCGCGAGTACGAACTGCTCTTGGCCTTGATGGAAAACATCAACGTGGTCTTGGCCAGAGACGTGCTCTTGACCAAGGTCTGGGGTTACGAATCCGAAGTGGAAACCAACGTGGTCGATGTCTACGTGCGGTATCTTCGGAATAAAATTGATGTGGCCGGCCAGAAGAGTTACATTCAGACGGTCCGGGGCACGGGGTACGTGATGCGTTCGTGAAAGCCATCAATCTAGAAGATCGCGAGAAGCAGGCAGAAGAAGCCCCGAAGAAGAAGGGCTTTCGTTTTTCTCTAAAATGGGAATGGACGTTGTCAACGGCCTTTGGGGTGCTGATTATCTTTGCGGCCATCGTGATTTTAATTTTTAGTAGTTTTATGACGGTTCTGATGCGGCAGGAGAAAACGCACGTGGCGGATTCGTTAAACGTCGTGGTCGAGCGACTGAGCAATCAGAGTGCCACGCTGACGGACCATCAGGTTGATCAGCTCTTGCGGCCGCGGAACGTCCTGGCCGATGAGACCAGTGGTTCCAACCAGGGAGCGCCCTACAACAACGCGGTGGTCACGACCCTAGCGCGGGACAGTCAGACAGTGACGGTGTACGATCCGCAGGGCAAGGCGCTCTTCTCAACCGGGGACACCACCGCTAAATTTAAGGCGGTCGGCAAGCAACATATCGCCGTCACCACGCTGAATAAGCGCAAACACTTGGTCGGACGGATGCCGATTCACAGTAAGGAAAATGACCAGTTGCTGGGGTACGTCCAGGTGACGGATAATCTGAAGGATTACCGGGCCACGCAGGTCAAGTTATTCCAGGTCGCCATTGTCTTGGGCTTGATTGCGGGGCTGGCGGTCGCCATCCTCAGTTATATTCTGGCGTCATTTCTTCTGCGGCCAGTGGAGTCGATTCGCGAGACGATTCACGCCGTTAGAGACGATCCGCAGACGGATAAACGGGTACCGGAGATTCGCCACACGGATGAGCTCAGCGACCTCGGTAATCTGTTCAACGGCATGCTGGATACGACGCAGGGCTACATGGACCAGCAACAGCAGTTCGTGGAGGATGTTTCCCACGAATTGCGGACGCCCGTGGCGATTATTCAGGGTCACATGGAGATGCTGGATCGCTGGGGTAAGGATGATCCCGAAGTCCTCGATGAATCCATCAAGGCTTCCTTACAGGAGACCAAGCGGATGAAGAGCCTGGTTCAAGAAATGTTGGACCTGCAACGGGCCGAACAGATTGAGGTGAACTACACCAATGAGGTCACCAACGTCAGTGAAGTGGTTCAACAGGTTTACGACAACTTCAAGATGATTCACCCGGACTTCGTCTTTATCCTCGATGACGACGTTCACCAGCCGGTTCAGGCGCAGATTTATCGGAATCACTTGGAACAGATTCTGATTATTCTGCTGGACAACGCGGTGAAATACACGCAGACGCGGAAGGAAATTCACCTGACCTTCGAGAGCGACTCTAGGAACGTCGAGGTGGCCGTTCAAGACTTCGGTGAGGGAATCTCCCAAGAGAACCGTGACCGGGTCTTTAACCGCTTCTATCGGGTTGATAAGGCCCGTTCGCGGACCAAGGGTGGCAACGGACTGGGGTTGGCGATTGCTAAACGGCTGATCGAAGCCTATCACGGGAAGATTACCATTGAAAGTGCCGTGGGCTACGGGTCCGTCTTCCGGATTTCCCTGCCGATTCTATCGGATGAGGATGCCCGCGTGCTGAATGAAAAGAAGGAACGTGCGCAGGCCGAGGCTAACGATACTGGGATTCCGGGGATCAAGTCGGCCTTGCTGGAGGATTCTCCAGACCAGACGGCGTCCGAACACGAAGATCCAACCAAATCAAAATCTTAAAGATTAGCAAGAGAACCCTCACGGAACGGACAGCGTTCTGTGGGGGTTTTTAGGTTGATTTTGATTTTGGTGGTTGACAGGTTAAGGGGCATCGGGTATTCTAAGATAACTAGTTAGTTACTCTAGTAGTTAACCGATACGGGGAGGAAATTTTAAAATGAAATTTTTACTGAAGTTTGTCTTGTTTTGTGGGGGATTAGTAGTGTTGCTGGGCGCCGGCGCCGTGATTACGCCCAACCTGACCAAGAACCAGGGTTCGGAGTTGGCTTTAGCCATTGATAACGTGAATCCGGCGGTCAAGACGGAGGCCGTTTACGCCGAGACTACCGTTAAACCCATTCGTCACTACATCGGTGGGGGCGGTGAACACGAATACGTCTACGAGATGCAGACCTATAATCAACGTGGGGAAGCCCGCAAGCTCCACTTCGAATCGCAATGGGTGCTGAAGCCCCATCACTATCTAAAGATCACCACGAAGGGGCAAAACGTGGAGACCTGGGAGGCCGTGGATAAAGCCGATGTTCCCAGTGGCGTACGGCAGAATTTGTTGATGTCGTAAAGCGTGTGGTGCCAGGCGCTGAACCTGAATGGCCAATTGTCTCAAATTAGCCTGATACTTGCTAAATACAAGCATACCGATTGTTATAGCCAATAAGCGCAGCTACAGGGTTTGCAGTCGGTGATGGAAAATATCAGCAATCAAAGAGGTTAATAACCGCTAAACGCCAAAAAGCTCTCAGTCATCGCGACTGAGAGCTTTTTCGTAGTCATTTGAGATTGAATTAATGATGCCGTTGTTGCTTACCGGCATTCCGGTTACGGTTTTTCTTTTGTTGCGTGGCACTGGCTTGGGCCTTGGCCGCCGGTGTTGCGGGCTTGGAAACGACCGGTTCAATCACCGGAGCGGGCCGGTCTTTCATCTTTTCCTTGATTTCCCGGCGAATCTTAGGCCGGTAGAAGTTGATGATTAACGTCTGAACACAGGCGAACAGCCCACCCACGAAGAAGTAGAGGCCTAACCCGGCTGGTGAACTCAACGTGAAGAAGAGAATCATCATTGGGGAAAGAAGTAGCGTAATTCGCATCTGTTTCTTCTGATCTTCGGGCATCCCCAGCATAGACAGGTAAGCCTGAAGCAGGTAAGACAGGAAGGACAGGATGGCCAGAATCCAACTGGATTTCCCTAATGGAATCGAGAAGAACACGGCGCTGGATAATTCCGGTGAATACCGAATCGCGGCGTAGAGGGCGGCGAAGATGGGCATCTGAATCAACAGTGGTAAACAGCCAATTCCACCGGTCATGCTAATGCCGTTTTCCTTGTACATGGCCATCATGGCCTGGCCGGCAGCGGATTGTTCTTCCGGCGTCTTGGCTTCCTTCTGGCGCTTCTGTAGGGCGGCCATCTGTGGTCGTACCATGGAGATTTTTTCTTGTTGGACGGTCGCATTGCGCATCTGCTTCACCATGACGGGGAGCAGCACCATCCGGACGATCACCGTCAGGACGATGATGGCCCAGCCATAACTGTTACCAAAGATTTGGGCCAGCCAATCCATAACGTGTTGCCCGGGAACGGCCAAGTAGTCGTAGACGAAGCCGTACGGTTTACCGTTCTTGGTCTGCACACAGCCGCTCAGGACGAGGGCCATGGCCGCTAGAGCACCGGTAACCGTGACTTTCTTGGAGATTTTCATTTAATTTTGAACCCCTTTGTATTTAAAACGTAGAGCGCGCACGCCCCCAAACGGCAGAAACGCCGCTAACATCAAACATATTACTTGATTTGGTGTTGATTTTCAAATGATTATCTAGTGATTATGCGAAAATCGCTGAAGCGTTGCGTCCGGGCCGCGGTTATCTTGAGGTCGTGGACCACCGCCCAGGGGGTGACGCCCCGCTTAATTTGCTGGGCGAAGTCGGCTAGTTGGGGCTCATCCCCGCTGGCGACGATGGCGACCTGTCCCGTGGGCAAATTCTGAACCGTTCCGGTAACGCCCAATTGGCGGGCCAACTTCGCGGCGGACCAGCGAAAGCCCACCCCCTGAACCTGGCCGGTGACTAACATGTGTTGCGTGATCACAAAAAGTTCCCCCTCATGTGGAAATTTAGATTAATCATACCGCGAAGTTCCGCGAGTGCCTAGTGATATGGTAAAATTAACCGTGCAACTTGTGGCGGGGTTTAACCCCACGCTGACGGTTAAAGTTAGGTCAGCGTTTAATGAAACGGATTTCTACTATATATAAATGAATAAATGCGGCTGAGATGGAGGCTATTAACTTGAGAGAAAAAATAACGTCGGGTCAAAACAAGCGCGTCAAGCAGTGGCGGGCCTTAACTTCGAAGAAGGGGCGGCGGGCCACGCAGTCCTACTTATTGGAGGGGTGGCACCTGGTTCAGGAAGCCTTGAAGGCCGAGCTTCCTTTGACCGCCATCATGGGGACCGCGGAGCAATTGGCCGCGCACGAGGCGGCTTTTCCGGCGACCGTCGACGTCTTCGAATTAACCGACAGCATTGCCCAGACCCTGGGAGACACCAGTACACCGCAGGGCATCTTCGCTACGGCCCCGATCCCCGATGAGACGGCGATTGACCCGGCCACGGCCACGGGAACCTGGCTGTTCTTGGATCACGTCCAGGACCCCGGCAACATTGGCACGATGGTTCGGACGGCCGATGCGGCGGGATTGACCGGCGTGGTCTTGGGCTTGGGGAGTGCGAGTCGCTTTCTGCCGAAGGTCTTACGGTCCATGCAGGGCAGTCAGTTCCACGTTCAATTGGTGGAAGGCGACCTGCACGACTGGATTAGCGCGTTTACCCGGCGGCAGTTGCCGGTCTACGGGACGAACCTCGATCCCCAGGCAAAGGATTACCGAGACGTGGCGCCCCTGAGTGCTGGGGCCATCGTGATGGGAAACGAGGGGAATGGCATGGCGCCGGACCTCCAGCAATTAACCACACGAAATCTTTACATTCCGATTAAGGGGCAGGCGGAATCGCTCAACGTTGCCGTTGCAGCGGGGATTGTCATGTTCCGTTTGGTCGGTTGAACGTTAAGAAACGGTAAATCAGACCGATTTTCAGGACATTTTCATTGCTTTTTCTTTAAAAGGAAGTATGATATAGGGTAATTGAGAAAGACTAAAAATCATAATTCTAAATGAAAAGGAAGCATTCTATGACCAAACTTACTTGGCGTGATGACCCCGAGTACCTCGCTTTAGTTTCTGATTTGTTGGAAAAGGAGCCGGTTCAACGCCTGGCGAATTATACCCAGCATCACCATTCAACCCGTTTGGAACACTCTATTTCGGTGTCCTATAACAGTTATTTAGTTGCAAAGAAACTTGGCTTGAATACCCGGGCCACCGCACGGGGTGGTTTGTTACACGATCTATTCTATTATGACTGGCGCACGACGAAGTTCAACTTGGGTTCCCATGCCTTCATTCATCCGCGTGTGGCCCTGCGGAACGCTGAAAAGCTGACCGACCTGAGCCCGATGGAAAAGGATATTATCTTGAAGCACATGTGGGGTGCAACGCTGGCAATGCCGAAGTATCGGGAAAGTGCCATCGTCTCCTTGGTTGATGATTACGAAGCCGTTCATGAATTCTTTGGACCAACTCGCAAGCACGTCCAAGCCTTCGTTGAAAAGCTTACGCCTAACGCCTAGTTTCGCTCGAAACTTAGATGGGAGGCTAGAATTAACATGCAAATGATGTCATCAGAGAAGCCGGCGGAGAAAGTTGATTTCTCACTCTGTCCGCGGTTCGAACAGACCTTCTCTTTCCTTGGGAAGAAGTGGAATGGTCTCATCATTGACGTGCTCCTCCACGAGGGGCCCCAACGATTTAAAGACCTCGCCCGTAAGGTACCCCGTTGCAGTGACCGGGTCTTGGTCGAACGTCTTAAGGAACTTGAGGTTAACGGCGTCATCGTTCGGCGGACTTTCCCGGACAACTCGTTGATCGAATACGAGTTGACCACGAAGGGCGAAGAATTTAAGGATGTCATGGCCGCGGTTCATGCGTGGTCCGACAAGTGGTCTTGCCCAACCGAGGAAGACCAGAAGTAGTTGACAGTCGTTTAAAAGTCGGCTAGTCTATAACATGTAATAATTTAAAAACGATGATAGAAAAGCAGTAGCCGGTGCAATTTGTCAGGAAGAGTTTGCCAAGACTGGAAGCAAACTTCAAATTACTGGGTGAATTCAGTTCTTGAGTTGTAATCGGGAGTCGTGGCGACACGATGAATGATTTTCCGGTGAGTGACCGTTATCACTTCTGAGTGTGGTTGGCAACCTTTGGGGAGCTAACTGAATCAGGGTGGTACCGCGAAGCTTCGTCCCTAGTTTAAGGGACGGAGCCTTTTTTTGTGGTCAGGGGTACCCAACGGAAGTAGAAAAAAGCAGAGAAAATGGAGGATGACGTATGTCGTTAAAGGATAAACTCAGCGAATTGCGGCAACGCGGTTTAGCAGATATCAAAAAATCTTCAGACTTAAAAGACGTTAATCAAGTGCGCGTCCAGTTGTTAGGGAAAAAGGGGCCCATTACCGAAGTCTTACGCGGAATGCGGGACCTAGACGCCGAAGAACGGCCCAAGGTGGGGGCGTTTGCTAACGAGATTCGTGACGACTTGACCAATGCCTTGGCCCAACGCAAGGCCGAACTGGAACAGGCCGTTTTAAACGCTCAATTGGCCAAGGAAACGTTGGATGTTACCTTACCCGGGACACCGGTTGCCAAGGGTGAACCCCACGTGATCCAACAGATCGTGGACCAGATTGAAGACCTCTTCTTGGGGATGGGCTACCAAGTCCTCAGCGGTCCTGAAGTGGAAGAAGACAAGTATAACTTTGAAATGATGAACTTGCCCAAGAACCACCCAGCCCGGGATATGCAGGACACGTTCTACATCACGAAGGAAATTCTGATGCGGACGCAGACCTCACCGATGCAGGCGCGGACGCTGGAGAAACACGACTTCAGCCAAGGGCCACTGAAGATGATCTCTCCCGGTGTGGTTTACCGGCGCGATACCGATGACCCGACCCACTCCCACCAATTCCATCAGGTGGAAGGATTGGTCATTGACAAGCACATCACGATGGCTGATTTGAAGGGAACCCTACAGGTCTTGGCCCACGAATTATTTGGTGACAAATTTGACGTCCGGTTGCGGCCGAGTTACTTCCCATTCACCGAACCCTCGGTCGAAGCCGATATTACCTGCTTTAACTGTGGTGGGAAGGGCTGCAAGGTCTGCAAGAACACCGGCTGGATCGAAGTATTAGGAGCCGGAATGGTTCACCCGAACGTCTTGAAGATGGCCGGCGTTGATCCCGACGTTTACGGTGGCTTTGCCTTTGGGGTTGGTCCCGATCGCTTTGCCATGTTGAAGTATGGTGTCGATGATATCCGGAACTTCTACTTAAATGACGTCCGGTTCCTCACCCAATTTACAAAGAAAGGATAATCGCCAACCATGAAGATTTCATACAATTGGATTAAAGAATATTTGGATTTAAATGTAAAGCCCGCTGATTTGGCGGAAAAGATCGAACGGACTTCCGTGGAAGTTGACGGGGTGACCACGCCGAGTGATGGCCTCAAGAAGATTGTGGTTGGGCACGTCCTCTCAATGGTTGCCCACCCAGATTCCGACCATTTACACATCTGTCAGGTCGACGTCGGCGAAGACGATCCCTTACAAATCGTGTGTGGCGCGCCCAACGTGGCGGCCGGTCAGAATGTGATCGTGGCCTTACCCGGTTCCCGGATTGCCGACAACGTTAAGATTAAGAAGTCCAAGATGCGCGGTGTGCCTTCTGCCGGGATGATCTGTGCCTTACAAGAAATTGGCTTCAGTGAAGACGTGGTCCCCAAGGCTTACGTGGACGGGATCTACGTGTTGCCCGCAGACGCCAAGCCAGGGGATGCCGTTTACGACTACCTGGGCATGAACGACAGCCTGATCGATTTGGACGTGACGCCTAACCGGGGGGACATGCTGAGCCTCTACGGAACCTTGCATGACTTGGCCGCCATTTACGACCAACCCGTCAAGCTGGACCATCCCGAGGTGAAAGAATCCGGTGCGGCCATTGCCGACCAACTCGCCGTGCACGTGGATGACCAGCTGTCACCACAGTACCGGATGCGCTTAGTGAAGAACATCAAGCTGGCCCCAAGTCCCATGTGGCTGCAGATTCGCCTCTGGAATGCCGGGATGCGGCCAATCAATAACGTGGTGGACATTACCAACTACATCATGTTGAAGTATGGTCAACCACTCCACGCCTTCGACTACGACAAGTTTGCCGGTGAAGACGTGTACGTGCGGACGGCCAAGGCCGGTGAAAAGCTGACGACCTTAGACGAAAACGACCACGATCTCGACGAAAATGATATCGTGATTGCCGACGAGAAGGCCCCAATCGCCTTAGCCGGTGTCATGGGTGGTTTGAGCACGTCGATTCAGGACGGCACGACCACGGTGGCTATTGAATCCGCCGTCTTCGAACACGACCACATCCGTAAGGCCGCTCAACGGCACAACTTGCACACGGACGCTTCCCAACGTTTCGAACGGGGCGTTAACCAAGCCGGTGTGCAAGAAGCCTTGGATGCCGCCGCTCAGATGATGAACGAGTTGGCCGCCGGTGACGTGCAGGTTGGCACGGTGGTCGGGAGTGAAAATATTCCCGCCCCCGCAGTAATTGACCTCACGTTGACCCACGTCAATGCGGTTCTGGGAACCGAACTCACCATGGACCAGGTTTCACATATTCTGGAGAGCCTGGGCTTCAAGGTGGCCATCAACGGCGATACGTTGACGGTGACCGTGGCCGTTCGCCGGAACGATATTCACATTCCAGCCGACTTGTTGGAAGAAATCGCGCGGATTTACGGTTACGACCGGCTTCCCGCAACCTTACCAACCGGCCGGATGACGATGGGCACGTTGACCACCAAGCAACGCCTGATGCGTGCCACGCGGCATTCGCTGGAAGGCTTAGGCCTGAACCAAGCGATCTCTTACGCCCTGACGACCGAAGAAAAGGCACAGATGTTCATGATGAAGGCCAGCGAACCGACCCACTTGGCTTGGCCAATGACGGTGGATCACGCCGTTTTGCGGATGAACGTGATCTCCGGTCTATTGGACGACATCGCTTACAACTCCGCCCGTAAGGTCAAGGACGTGGCCCTGTACGAACAAGGCCGGGTCTTCTACCGCGAGGACGGTAACGAACGGCCAAGCGAAGAGGAACACATCGCCGGAGCCATCACCGGGACGTTGATGCCCGAAGCCTGGAACCAACCCGCTAAACCGGTCGACTTCTATCAAATGAAGGGGATTGTGGCGGCCTACCTGCAAGACATGGCGGTTAACGGGGACGTGACCTACGAACCGAATGCCGACATGCCTGAAATGCATCCAGGTCGGACTGCAGATGTGCTGGTCCACGGCCACCGGATTGGTTTCTTGGGGCAAATTCACCCGTTGATTGCTAAGCAATTTAAGATTGCGGCGACCTACGTCTTCGAACTAAATCTTCAGGCGATCATCGATATGCCTAAGCAAGAAAACCAATACGATGTCATTTCCCGTTATCCAGCTATCACCCGCGACATTGCGATGTTGGTGGACGATGACATTACCAACGAACAGGTCGTGGCCTTGATTGAACGCCGCGGCGGGGCCTTCCTGCAATCCGTTAAACTGTTTGATGTTTACGACGGCGTGAAGGTGCCGAAGGGCAAGAAGTCTCTGGCCTACACCTTGACCTACCAAGACAAGCACGAGACCTTGGTCGACGACGCCGTGACCCAAGCCTTTGAGAAGGTATCTAAGCGTCTGGAAGACGACTTAGGTGCGCAGATTCGTTAATAATGAGTGAAGAGACGCGCTTGATTTCTCAGTTAGAAATCGAACGCGTTTTTACTGAATCGTTGGACCATGTAAAAATGGGGAGCAACGGTTTAGTCGGTGATTTATTACAATTTCATCAAAGTCGAGCTTTCGTGTTTCCGCTCACCGGGAATTTCTGTATAATAGAGAAGACTATGGCATAGAACGGAGGAAATAAGTTGGATAATGGCAATACGCCCACACCGTCGAGGCAGGATTCGGGCAAAAAACGATCGTTTGGCCGACGCATCATGATTGGTGTGGCGAGTCTGCTGGTTTTACTGGCAGTGGTGATTGGAATCTTCGGGTATCATTACTTCCAGACGGCACTCAAGCCAATGAATACCAAGGATAATAACGTGGTTCAAGTTCACGTCCCCCTAGGCGCTACGTCCAATAAGATTGGACAAATCTTGCAGGACAAAAAAGTTGTGAAGAGTGGGATGGTCTTCAACTACTACGTGAAATCGAATAAGTTCACGAACTTTCAGGCGGGGTATTACCAGTTAAAGCCGTCCATGACATTAAAGCAGATTGCCAAGCAACTCCAAAAGGGGGGCTCGGCAGAACCCATCCAGAGTACGGCGGGGAAGTTGCTAGTTCGTGAGGGCGAGACGGTTGACCAGTTAGCGGCCGAGATTCCGATTCAAACGGACTTCACCAAGGCGGAGTTCTTAAAGCTGATGAAGGATCAGAGCTTCTTTGACCAGTTGGCCAAGAAGTATCCGCAACTGTTGACCTCGGCCAAGAACGCCAAGCACGTGCGCTATCGGTTAGAAGGCTATCTGGCACCCGCCACGTACCAGGCCGGTAAGAAGATGACCCTCAAGGATATCGTGACGCAGATGGTCGCCAAGACCGACCAGAACCTGCAGGGCAGTTACGCCACCATCAAGAAACAGAAGCGAAGTGTCCAAGAGGTCCTGACGTTGGCGTCCCTGGTTGAACGTGAAGGGGTCTCACAGACGGATCGCGACAAGATTGCCGGGGTCTTCTTGAACCGGATTAAAGCTGGTATGGCCTTACAGTCCGATATTTCCGTGCAATACGCCTTGAAGACGAACAAGAAGACCTTGACCTACAAGGATCTTAAGGTGAAATCACCATACAACCTGTATACGCATACGGGGTATGGTCCGGGGCCATTTGCTAATCCAAGTGTTTCCTCCATCAAGGCGGTGTTGCACCCTAAGGATCAGAAGAAGGGGTACTACTACTTCATCGCTAATACCAAGACGGGAAAGGTTTACTTCTCCCAGACTTACGCACAGCATCAAGAAAAGACCAGTTCATTAGCAAGTGATAATAAGTAAAGGATGGCGACAGTGTTGGCAGACAAAAAGCGACCGATTATTATTGGGGTTACCGGGGGTTCCGGAAGTGGCAAGACAACGGTTAGTCGGGCAATTTTTAATCAATTGATTGGGCATTCCATCATGATTTTACAGCAGGATTCGTACTACAATGACCAATCGGACATGACCATGGAAGAACGGGCGGCCGTCAACTATGACCATCCGTTGGCCTTCGACACGGACTTGCTGATCTCGCAACTCAAACAGCTGTTGGATAGAAAGCCGATTGAAAAACCGGTCTACGACTACACGCTTTCCACGCGGAGTCATAAGACCATTCACCAGGAACCACGAGACGTCATCATCTTGGAAGGAATTCTGATTCTGGATGACGAACGCCTGCGTAACCTGATGGACATCAAGGTCTTCGTTGATACGGATGATGATATTCGGATCATTCGGCGAATCGAACGGGATATGAATGAACGGGGTCGTTCCTTGGAATCCATCATTCAACAATACCTAGCAACGGTTAAGCCAACGTACCATCAATTCGTGGAACCAACCAAGCGTTACGCTGATTTGATTGTTCCCGAAGGTGGCGAGAACCAGGTCGCCATTGACCTCTTAGTCACGAAGATTCGGGCGATTCTCGAAGCCAGTGGCAATGAACAAGTTTTTGACAATCCAGATACAACCATATAGAATAGGACGGGTTAGCTGGTAAACCGGCTAACCTTTTCTACAAACTAAAATTTAGGTTAGCGCACGCGTTAATATTAAAAAAATAATTTAAAAGGGGTGGCCAGTGTGGCACAAGATAAAATGTATCCAATGACTGAAGAAGGTAAGGAAAAGCTCGAAAAAGAGCTGGAAGACTTAAAGATGGTGCAACGGCCAAAGGTGATTGACCGGATTAAAATTGCCCGTTCTTACGGTGACTTGTCCGAAAACTCGGAATACGAATCAGCCAAGGACGAACAAAGTATGTTGGAAACGCGGATTAGCACCGTCGAACGGATGCTTCAATACGCCCAAATCATCGACAACGATGGGACCGACAAGGATGAAATCACGGTGGGGAAGAAGGTTACCTTCAAGGAATTACCCGATGAAGAACCCGAAGAATACACCATCGTGGGGGCCGCTGAAGCCGATCCTATGTCCGGTAAAATTTCCAACGATTCCCCAATTGCCAAGGGTCTGTTAGGCCACCGCAAGGGTGAAGAAGTCACCTTCGATACGCCGGGTGGTGACATGTCCGTGAAGGTTTTGGACGTGGAATAACGGAATTTCCGTTTCGATAATTAAAGTTATCTGCTGAAAAGTCTGGGACGTCTGCCCGGGCTTTTTTTGCGTGATGAGCGGTCAGGCGGCCCGGCTAGTTAGAATTGCTGGCAACCGGGGGCTGTGTCAGAAACTTGCCAAGAAGACCTCTGCCATGTTATAAATGAGGAGAACATGAAAACGGATTCATAGTCTGCCTAAGAGGAGTCTTGGATAATGAAAATTACGGTTACTGATGCAGCAAGTAAATGGTTTCGAGAAGAAATGGGAATGACCGGTCGCGGCATTCGCTTCTTCGGTAAGGTTTACGGTAAGACGCCAGTGCACGAAGGATTTTCACTGGGGATGACGCCGGATGACCATCCCCGAGATCCTGTTGTAACGGAGACCAAGGACGATGTGACTTACTACATTACTGAAGGGGATCAATGGTTCTTCGTGGGCTACGACCTGACCATCGATTACGACCCCAAGACGGATGGGCCGACCTATATTTACGATGAGAACGGTGAATTGGACCGATAGTTAAAAGCTCTGTGCGTGACGGCAGAGCTTTTTGCTTACGGTTGGTGATCGGGCTTAACGGTCGCAGGGCTTTTGCTTGTGTTCTGCGGGAACTTCCGGTAGGATATGAGGCACAGCTAGGAACCTTCAATGTAAGATATGACGTCAAACAAGCGGTCCACCAATTCATTTGGCGGGCCGCTTGTTTGGTTTCATTTGACTGTGAATGTACGAGAACGCTGACTTGAGCGCAATAGGTTTTCATTGACCAGCATGACGGGATTGGCTGGCCTTATCGCTTCCTCCCGATGAGCTGGCATCACCTCTGATGATCTCAGACGTGGTAGTCATTAGCCACGATCCGGTGTTGGAGAAGCTAGGCGATGTGATGTTTATTGCGGGGGAGTCTGCGTTTGTAGCCGTGAGTGAAGCGACATCTAGGCTCAGCCGGGGAATTCACCAGCGGTTTTGGCTGGTGAATTGGTGACTTTGAAACGCGGTCTTTTCGCGGTTCAAAGCAAGGTTCGAGACCGGGGTGTGGCTCGGACCGTCCTTCCCCAGCGTTCCAGCCTAGATGTCGCGAACGGCAAGGCGACCAGCACGGTCAGTGTGACAATAGCTCGAACCATCTGAGCTTAGCGTCGCCGGTGAACCAGCCACCAGCCGCCGGTCAGGACCACCAGAGTCAGGCCACTGATGAGTAAGCCAAGGTTCAACAGGGGTGGCCAGTAAGACAGGGTCACCGTGTTTTTGCCCTGCGGCACCTTCACCGCGGTAAACATTCCGACCGTTTTGTAGGTCTTGGCCGGTTTGCCATTGACCGTGGCGTGCCAACCTTTGGAATACGGAATCGAAGTGTTCAGAACCTGGTTGGCCTTGGTGGTCACCGTTCCGCTGAAGTAGCGGCTGGAATGCTTGGTGAGGTGCCAAGGCTGGGCCTTGAGTTGGGTCACGGCCGACTTGAAGCGGTTAGCGTTCAACCGGTACAGCGTGAAGTTTTCCAGCCACAGGGAGCCCTTCTTCAGGGTGATGGTCAGCTTGATGGTCTTGCCCTTGGCGTGATCGGCGGCACTCACCAGAATGGTATTCCGGTAGGTCTTGTACTGGTTGAGCGTCTTGCCGTTGAGCACGAAGGTGGCGTTGTCCGGGTTAACGGTCGAGCCAAACGTCAGGTAGTATGGGTCGTTGGTCGTCGGCTTAATGGTCAACGTGATACTTCCGGGCTTCAGCAGATTCTTCTTCTGCAGCATGGCGCCGGTGATCTTCGTTTGCTGATTAATGTTAGCAAAGGTAACCTGATCGAAGTTCTCCGCCACGTACAGCTGCCGATCGGCGGTGTTGCCGGTCAAGGCAGCTAGCCAGTTGGCCTGGTACTGTGCCGGGTCGGCCGTCTTGTTCTTCAGTGAAAGAATCTGTGAGTTAGCCGCATAGCCCAATGGGAGGGCGTAGGGGTTCCGATAGGTGGTGGCCCAGTGGTCGGCACCAACTTTAGTGTAATCGGCCACATCGGCCTTATTAGACGAGGCTGGAAGCATGCTGGAACCGCTGAGTGCCCCGGAGAGTTCCTTTTGTTTGAAATAGTATTTCATATTCAGCAGGGAATCCGTGACCAGCGTCCCGTTGCTGTAGGCCACAAAGCCGTCGCCGTCCGGGTTCCCGGTATTGCCATAAAAGGCGGGCACGGCCTTCGGTAAGACGGAGGAGAAGACGCCCCCGCCGTTGAAGCCGGTCTGGAAGGCATCTCCCTTGGTCCGCATGAAGGTCTTTCCGATGCGGTAGAAGCCCTGGTCTTTCTTCTGGACACGGTTAACCAGCCGTTGAAGTTCGTTGGTGTAGTTGCCGTATTCGCCCTGAGAGACGTAACTAATGTTGTTTAACGAGATGAAGGCGTTGGCTGTCACTTCCGTTACCCCGATGACGAAGAACATCAGCGGGTAGATCCAGTAGTGGCGGATTGGCAGGGTGGTGAGGATTAATGCCATGACCACGAAGAACATGCCCAGTAGAACCTGATTGACCTGGAGAAATTTGAAATGCTTCAGGTTCAGGGCCACGTAAGCCGCTCCGGCGACGACGATGAGCGTCACCACGGCGATGGCTAGCCACCCCGGTTCGAAGTCGTCGGTGAGGGTCTGCGCCGCCAACCAAATCAGCCAGAAGCTGACGATAAAGGAAAAGCGGTACGGGTACCAGACGGGGAATTGCCCGGCGTGCCACAGGAGATCCAGCGGTTGCACGCACAGTGAGAGGGCGAGAAAGGCGGTGACGATGCCCGCCGTAATCCGGGTACGTAACGCAATCTTGCGGTCGCCGAAGTAGAAGAGCGCGCCCAGCAAGGCAATGGCCCCAATGAAGAGGTTAGCCGTCCCATCGGGCATCTGGTCAAAGTTAAAGGCCCCTAGGAAGAATTTCGCCAGCATTTTAGGCGGGAAGAACTCGAACTTCCACTTAAATGAAGTGACCGTGTACTGGGCCTTACTCTGGGCCAGTGACCACCAGGTAGGTAGAAGAATCACGGCCGACAGGAGGCCGGCGGCAATCGAGGTCCAGGCGAACTGACCAGCCCGCTTGAGTACGCCACGAAAATCGGTGTAACGATCAACCGCGAGGAAGATAAAGGCGAGGATCATGAACAGACAAATCATGTAGGCCATGTAGTAGTTCACGACGAGCGTAATCGCCAGCCAGACGACGTAGGTGCGCCACTTGCCGGTGGTCATCAGGAGATACAGACCGTAGAACACGAGCGGCAAGAGGTAGGCTGCGTCCAACCACATGATGTTCAGCTGGTTAGCAATCGACCAACCCATCAGCGCATAGGCCGTGGCGAAGGTGATCGCCTTGAGCCCGGATTGCGGAGTGGTCTTGAGCAGTAGCCAAGCGAACGCC
The DNA here is from genome assembly GCF_038374745.1 of Levilactobacillus sp. HBUAS70063. NCBI lineage: Bacteria > Bacillati > Bacillota > Bacilli > Lactobacillales > Lactobacillaceae > Levilactobacillus > Levilactobacillus sp. HBUAS70063. The sequence continues at coordinate 76,588 of NZ_JBANSM010000001.1, forward strand.
AGCCCGGCCAGTCCGTATTTGACGACCGTCAGGAAGAAGACCCCGGTCGTCAGCGAAGACCCCGGACACAGCAACAGAATCCAATTTAAGGGGCTCAGCAGATAGTAAGCCCAGGTCCCCAACATTTCCCCGCCCAAGCCATTGGCAAAGGAATAGAAGATGCTGCTGGGGTCGTGGAGTAAGGCCCGCCGCATGTAGGCAAAGAAGTCGATGTATTGTTGGCCTAAATCGACCGTTAACAGGCTACTCGACCCAAAGGGGGCCATTTGACGGTAAATAAAATAGGCCGTCATGAGAACAAACGGGGTTAAAAAAGCCCCGAGGAGGGTAAATTGGCGTGGTGAGAGGCGCCAGCGCCGGTTTCGAACTTGCAAGTAAGCCACCTCAATCTTTAGAAATTATAAAAGTTAACTTGGAGCCTGTACATTTTGCGTTCTGGTCTCTAGAATAGCATAGAAACATTAAATTTCGGTAGCGGGATAGTTGTCTCAAGCGAAGTTTGGTAAAATAGTAGCTGTACAATAAGGAGCAGAGCTGTTGTGAAGAATTTTTATAATCGAGTTAGCAACCGTAACCGGCGTTCTGACGGCCCCCAGAAGTCGCAGATCCCGTTTCGGTTAAACTTCCTATTCATTATCGTTGCCCTGTTATTTGCAGCGCTGATTGGTCAGTTGGCGTATTTGCAAGTGATTTACGGGTCAAAATTTAAGGCGGAGGTCAATTCGACCGATACCACCATTGAGACAACCAACGTGCAACGGGGGATGGTTTACGATTCCACCGACAAGGTCTTAGTGGGTAACAAGGCCCATCAGGCGATCTCGTACACCAAGGGGGTCAACGTCTTATCGACCAGCATGTACGATATTGCCAACAAACTTGGCCAATATTTGACGGTCTCAACGAGTAGCCTAACGCCTCGTCAGGCCATTGATTATTACCTGACCGACACGAAGCGGTTGAAGGCGGTTGAAAGCAAGCTTTCCGGAACCAAGGGCTTGTCGACCACGGCACTTTACAACAAGGCCTTGAGTTATTTGGAGAATGATTCTTCCTTCAAATTAACCAAGACTCAGCAAAACGCCGCTGCCATCTTTGCGAAGATGAGTGGGGCCTACGCGTTGTCAACCACCTACATCAAGGATTCTGGCGTGTCGAGTACGGAAATTGCCGAGATTGGTGAACATCTGTCCGAGATGCCCGGGGTTCAGGTCGGCACGAGTTGGTCGCGGGACTACCCGAACGGTAAGTCGATGAATTCCATCATCGGGACCGTTTCGTCCGAAAAGACCGGGTTACCGAGTGACCGGGTCAATGAGTTACTGGCGCAAGGTTATTCGCGTAATGACAGTGTGGGGCAATCCTACCTGGAACAGGAGTACGAATCCGTGCTGCGCGGGACCAAGGCCGAGAAGCAGGTCGAAGTGGCCGGGAACAATACGGTGACTAAGGAAGTCAAGAAGTATGGCGGGCAGAAGGGGGATAACCTTCAGTTAACCATTAATTCTAAATTCCAGAGTCAACTGCAGAGTCTGGTCAAGTCGGCCGAGTCTGGGGCCGGTGGAAACTCCACCGGGACCTACGCGGTGGTCATGAACCCGAATACCGGTGGGGTCATCGGGATGGCCGGGGTCGACCGGAACCCATCGACGGGTAAGATTACCGATAACGCCCTGGGCACCATTAACAGCGACATCGTTATGGGGTCCGTTGTCAAGGGTGCCATGGTGTCCGGAGCCCTGATGGACGGTGTTATCACGCCCACCAACAGTGTCTTGACCGATAAACCGATCACGGTTGGTGGGGTCAAGAAGGCTTCCTGGTTCAACAAGTCCGGGGGTCAGGATATCGCGGTTACCGCCGCGGGCGCCCTCGAAGTGTCGTCTAACTCCTACATGATGCAGTTGGCGATGAAGGAAGCCGGCTTTAACTATTCCTCCGGTGCCGCGTTGACCATGAGTACCAAGGCGTTCGATATCGAGCGCGGGTACTTCAAGCAATTCGGTCTCGGTGTGAAGACGGGCATTGACTTGCCGGGTGAAAGTTCCGGCTTGGAAGGGTCTAGTTCGTATTCTCACATTGGGAACGCCTTGGACCTGTCCTTCGGGAACTACGATGCCTATACGGTGATGCAGGTCGCCCAGTACATGTCTACCATCGCTAACGGCGGAACCCGGATCGCGCCACACGTGGTGCAATCCATTCGGGGGACGACGTCGAGTGGGAAGCTCGGTGCAGTCAAGTCGACGGTTGAGCCGAAAGTCTTGAACACGATTGGTATGACCGAAGCGGAGAAGAAACTGGTCAAGGAAGGGCTCTACGATGTGGTTCATGGGAGCAATACCTACAAGACCGGTGGCGCCATGTCTTCGATTACGCCGAAGATTTCCGCCAAGACCGGGACGGCCCAGACCTACTACAAGGGTAGCGAAACGGTTACCCTGAGTCTGGCATCCTTTGCGCCATCAACGAATCCCCAAGTGGTCGTGGCCTTGGCCATGCCTAACCTGGGAACTGATGCCGAAAGCAACAACATGACGTTGGCCAAGAAGATTTACGCCGCCTACTGGAAGACGGTTCAGTCAACCTCAACGATTAATCAATAATGACCGTTAAGCAACGTCGACTAGTCCGGAAGGCTGGTGGGCGTTGCTTTTTTGGTGGGCCGATACTTGATGCCTAAAGGTTGAAAGTAGAATAAACGCGCTGATTCCCGGAACGGCAGTGTTCTGTCCACTAAAATTAGTGAGGCCAGGAGCCTGCGCCTGCCGGGGGTTCATATTTTTGCGAGCGGTAAGGCGACCAGTCACCCACGAATGTTTTGATCGGCGAAACCGCATTGGTAGCCGTTAATTTAGCTGTTAAGTATTTTTCCTTAACATATTTGGATTTATAGCTGGTAATTGCGCCGAATTAATGGTAATATATTACGAGTTAAGGCTCATGCCTGTAATTCTGAACAAGTTGGGAGGTTACCCACAATGCGTGTACACATCACTTTAGAATGTACTGAATGTCACGAACGCAACTACTTATCCAGCAAGAACCGGCGTAATAACCCGGACCGGGTTGAATTTAAGAAGTACTGCCCGCGTGAACGGAAAGTAACTTTGCATCGCGAAACTAAGTAAGGGTACGGGCGAGAGTCCGACCCTTTTTTTATATCACGAAAGAATCAAGGGGGTAAATGATGCCAAGTAAAGCAGAGATTCGCCAGCAAACGATTCAGGCACTGTCCGCAATGGCCGTGCTGGATCGGCGGCGGGCGGCCGATGATCTTTATCAGCAACTTTGGTCGTCTGCCGCTTACCAACAAGCCCGGACGATTGCGACGACGATTAGTGGGGGCTTCGAGTTGGCCACGCGACCGATCATTGAACGCGCCCAAGCCGATGGAAAGACCGTTGCCGTGCCTCAGACCCTGCCGCACCGGCAGATGGCCTTTCACGTGATGGATGAGACCACCACGCTTGCCCGGACGAAATTCGGACTGATGGAGCCGCAGGACAACCGCGTGATTGACCCGGCGGACTTCGATTTACTCATCGTTCCTGGATTGGTCTTTGCGGCCACTGGTGAGCGCGTGGGCTTCGGTGGCGGCTATTACGACCGTTACCTGCCGCACACGACCGGGACCAAGGTAGCCTTGGCGTTACCGGCCCAACAGATTGACCGGCCGACCTGGCCCGTAGATTCTTTTGACGTATTATTGGACGCGGTACTAGCCGCTAAATTAGAATAGAGAGGAAGCGGCAGTGTGGCGCAAGTTAAATATCGACTGAGCCGGCTTAATCAATATCCCTTTATGACCGTGGGCCTGATCGTCATCATGGTGCTGGTCTATGGGGCAATGACCCTCGCTGGGGGGAGCACCAACGTCAATGTCCTGATTGCCTTTGGGGCGAAACTCAATGCGCTGATTCAACAGGGCGAGTGGTGGCGGTTGGTGACCCCTATCTTCCTGCACATTGGCTTTACGCACATCCTGATGAACATGATTACGTTGTATTTCGTGGGGATGCAGATTGAGGCGGCGTTTGGTCACACGCGATTCCTGGCCCTGTTCTTGGTGTCTGGGATCGGCGGTAACATCGCTAGTTTTTGTTTCTCGAATAGTTTATCGGCGGGAGCCAGCACGGCCATTTTCGGTCTGTTTGGGGCGTTTATGATGTTAGGGGAATCCTTCTGGCAAAATCCAGTGATTCGCCAGCTCGCCCAGACCTTCCTGGCCTTCGTGGTGATGAACATTCTGTTTGATTTATTCGCGCCGGGGATTGATTTGGCGGGACACATTGGTGGACTGGCCGCGGGCTTTTTGGTAGCGTATTCACTGGGGGTTCCTCGAATTGGTAAGGTTAGCCCGGTTAAACGAGTTGTAGCAACGGTTGCTTTAATCGTTGGATTGGTATGGTTGTATCTGCACGGTATGGCGCAGTAGAAGCGAAAATGTCTCGTGCAATTTCACGGAGGTTGTGGCACAATGAAAACGTTATATGATGTTCAGCAGCTACTTAAAAAATTTGGTATTTATGTCTACGTGGGCAAGCGTCTCTGGGACATCGAAGTCATGGCATTGGAATTGGATCACCTCCATCAAGCACGGGTGGTCGACGACAAGACCTTTGTGGCGGCCAAGGTGGTTCTCACACATGAACACCGCATTGAAGTACAACATGCAAAAGATCAACACCAATCCATTGGAGGGATTTAGAGTATGGCACGGAATTTAATTGGAATCGACTTAGGTGGGACCACGACAAAGATGGCGTTTCTGTCCACTGCTGGCGAGATTCTGGCAAAGTGGAGCATTCCGACGGATATTTCAGACGAAGGAAGCCACATCGTTCCCAACATCATCGATTCAATCAACCAACATATTAGCAATTCAGAATTTAGCAAGGACGACTTTATTGGCATCGGCATGGGGACGCCGGGCTCTGTGGATATTGACAATGGAACGGTCATTGGCGCCTTCAACTTAAATTGGAAGAAGCGCCAACAGGTGCGCGACCAGATTCAGGCCGGCATTGGGCTTCAATTTATCCTAGATAACGATGCCAACGTGGCTTCCTTAGGTGAATACTGGAAGGGTGCCGGTGAAAAGGATGCCGATGTGGTCTTCGTGACCTTGGGCACCGGTGTCGGCGGTGGGGTCATCGCTGGTGGTCACCTGCTCCACGGGATTAACGGTGGCGCCGGTGAACTTGGCCACGTGACGGTTCAACCTAACGGCTACCTGTGCACCTGCGGTAAGCGCGGTTGCCTGGAACAATACGCTTCGGCAACCGGCGTGGTTCACGTGGCCGCCGATATGGCCAAGGACTTCATGGGCACCTCGCGCTTGAAGGAAATGGAAGACAATCAGGAGAGCGTCACCTCCAAGATGGTCTTCTACCTGGCCGACAACGGCGACATCTTGGCCAACCAAGTGGTCGATCGCGTGACCTTCTACTTAGGCTTGGCCCTGGCTAACGTGGCCAACATCTTGAACCCAGCCAACATCATCATCGGTGGTGGGGTCTCGAATGCCGGTAACACGCTGTTACAACCAACGACGCGGTATTTCCAAGAAAATGCCTTCCCGGCGGTTCGGGACTCAACCAAGTTACGGTTGGCTCAACTTGGGAACGATGCCGGCGTCATTGGCGCGGCGTCATTAGCTTTACGGTTTCAAAAAACAAATTAAAGATTTAGAGGATTAGGAAGGAAGATTTCGTTTTGGTTATTGGTGCAATCTCAGGATGGACGGTCTACATGATTGTCCTCATCATTCTTATTGCCGTGTGGGGCGGCTGGCAGTTGACCACGGTTATTCGGCGCAACCGGGTAGCAAAGTTGATCGATGCCGATACATTTGAGGCTGGTATTCGGACGGCTCAAGTCGTTGACTTACGCGAAAAGAAGGACTTTGACGCGGGACACATTTTGGGGGCGCGCAACTTTCCTTACTCCACGTTCAAGGCTTACCACAACCAGCTGCGTAAGGATCTTCCGGTCTACTTATACGACCAAGGGAAGACCATTAGCACACGTGCGGCCATCATGTTGGGTAAAGATGGTTTCCAGCAGATCTTTATCTTAAAGAATGGTTACGTTCGTTGGGAAGGTAAGACGAAGAAGACGAAATATTAAAAAATAAGGACGCTCGGCATTGGCCGGGGGTCCTTATTTTATGGGCGTTACCCACGGAAAGCTCGTCGGTGAAGACGCCCTGATCATGTCATTAATCGTTTTAATTGTCCGGGCCATACACAAGACGGCAGAGATTGCCTTTAATTCAGGTGAAGCGATGGAGCGGTTAGCTGGCGAGTCCAGTAGGCAGAGCCGGTCGTGGGACGACCATCCCCAAAATAAAAGGAACCCGGAACGCTTTCCGGATTCCTGAGGGGCTTAACCATTGTGCGCAGAATGACTCTTCCGGTTGGCCCGTTTGCGGTTTTCTTCAAACCGTGCTTCTTGATCTTCAATTGGCTGAACGACTTTCTTTCTGAAAGAGAAGACGGCTCCGGCCACGGCACTAGCCGTCGCAACAACGCCAAAGAGGAATCCCTTTGTGAAATGTTTCATCGTATCGACTCCCATCATTTTTAATTAGTTATCCGCTTCCATTATGCTGGTTTTTGTACGAAATAGCCAGTGATTAGCAGATGCCAGTCGAAAAAAATCGTGGTTTTGTGGTACGCTAGATTTTAAGAATAGTGAAGGGAATGGGAACCGTGTTTACCCGACAAATAACGCAAATTATTGCCCACCGTGGGAGTAAGGGAACCCGGCCGGAGAATACGCTGTTGGCCTTCCAGGCGGCACTGGACGATGGTGCCGATGGGATTGAAACGGATGTTCAGTTGTCACGCGACGGGCAAATGATCATCATGCACGACGAGCAGGTGGACCGGACGACCAATGGGAGTGGGCAGGTGCGCGACCTGACACTGGCGCAACTCAAAGCGTTAGACGCGGGGAGCCACGTTGATCCCGCCTATGCGGGCACCCAGATTCCGACCTTGGACGAGGTGATTCGCCTTCTTCAGCGGAACTGCTTCACGGGGATTTTTAATCTCGAACTCAAAACCAATAAATTTCCATATCCCGGCCTCGAACAGCAACTGGCCACGTATTTCACGCAGCATCCGGTTGGCTTTCGGCTGGTCTTTTCCAGCTTCCGGGCCCAATCGTTGGTGACGTTAAGGCGGCTGTATCCGCAGGCGGAATACGCCAAGCTCTTCCAGACGGCGAGTCGACAGGCCAAGAAGATGGGACGGCTTCACCAGGTTGCGGACCTTCACCCGGACATTCGCTGGGTGAAGGCGCACCGCTTCTGGTTGCCCCACATGCAGTTACGGCCGTGGACGGTCAATTCGAGTGCGGACATGACCTATTGCTTCAAGCGCCGGTTTGCGGGAATTATTACCGATTATCCAGCCCAGGCAGTTCGTCTGCGGCAGCAAATACAAGGAGTGTCCGATTCATGGAAAAAGTCTTAGCAATCGTGGGGCCGACCGCCGTGGGGAAAACCGCGCTGGCCATCGCCCTGGCACAAAAATTCAACGGTGAAATCATTTCCGGCGATTCCATGCAGGTCTACCGTCACCTAGACATCGGAACAGCCAAAGCCACGCCGACGGAACAGGCCCAAGCGACCCACCACCTCATCGACGTCCGTGACGTTGATCAACAGTTCACGGTCGCCCAATTTGTGGCGGCCGCACAACGGTTAATTCCAGCCATCACGGCGCGGGGGCACTTGCCGATTATCGCCGGTGGGACGGGATTCTATCTGCAGGCGTTGTTTGACGGTTTGAAGCTCGGGGCCGATGCGCCGGGCGACCCGGCCGTTCGCGATCGTTTCCGGGCCATCGCCCGCGAGAAGGGGGCCACTTACCTGTGGCAGCAGCTCAACGCGCAGGACCCCCAGGCCGCGGCCAAGATTCCGACCACCAATGTCCGGCGAACCGTGCGGGCACTGGAGGTTATCGCGGTGACCGGCCACCCGTTCTCTCATCAGGAGAATGGGGGACCGCAGTATGACGAACGCTATCTGGCGCTCAATACGGACAGAGCCGTGCTGTACGACCGCATCAATCGACGGGTGGACCTGATGATGCAGACCGGCCTTCTCGATGAGGTTCGCTGGCTGGCGGATCAGGGCGGGACGACTTTACCGGCGGCCACGGGCATCGGCTACCGGGAACTCCTCCCGGTTCTCGATGCGCCGGAGAAACTCCCGGCGGCCATCGAAACAGTCAAACAGGATTCGCGGCACTATGCCAAACGCCAATTAACCTGGTTCCGTAACCAAACGACCGCGACCTGGTACGATTTGGTCCAGCACCCGGAGCAACGAGAAATCATTGATCGACGGGTTGCCGAATGGTTACAACGCTGATTTGGTATAGCCAATTAACTAAAGGTTTGTTAAAAATCAAGACTCATGTCATAAAATCTGACATAAGTTCTTGACTCTCTGTCGTGGGGTGGTATGATAGCGTCATAGTTAAAGGGGGCCAATCACATGAAGGAGAAAGAGTTACGCCGGTCAATGGCCGTGTTGCCAATGGGAACCGTGATGAAGTTGACGAGCTTAACCGCACGGCAAATTCGCTATTACGAGGCTCAGGGGCTGATTTCTCCCGAACGGAGCGAAGGCAATCGGCGGCTATATTCACTGAATGATATTGACCGCTTGCTGGAAATTCGTGATTATTTAGCGGATGGCGTGAACGTGGCGGGTATCAAGGCCATTTACGATCAGCAACACGCCGCGGCTCAGGCCAAGCGGGATGCCCAACAGCAACCGTTGACGGACGAGGATGTCCGCCGGATCTTGCAGGATGAGTTCATCCGGCAGGGGGGCTTGGGCCATCCGGACCCCGGGCTGCAACAGCGACCCCTTTAACCGGCGATTTGGTAGATACAAAAACTGACAGGGAGCGATTTTAATGGCAAAGCTGGATTATTCCAAAGATGATATTCGCCAGATGGCAAAGGACGAAAACGTTAAATTTTTACGGTTAATGTTCACCGATTTATTCGGGACGATTAAGAACGTCGAGGTGCCAATCAGCCAATTAGATAAATTGTTAGACAACAAGCTGATGTTTGATGGCTCCTCAATCGATGGCTTCGTGCGGATTGAAGAAAGTGACATGTACCTGTACCCTGACCTTTCAACTTGGATGATCTTCCCTTGGAGTACGGAACGAGGCAAGATTGCCCGGGTCATCTGTGAAGTCTACACCACGGATGGTAAGCCGTTCGAAGGGGATCCACGGAACAACCTGATTCGTGTCTTAAACGATATGCGTAAGGCTGGCTTCACGGCCTTCAACATTGGACCGGAACCGGAATTCTTCCTGTTCAAGATGGACGAAAATGGCAAGCCAACGACCGAACTGAACGATAAGGGAAGTTACTTCGATATGGCCCCAATGGACTTGGGTGAAAACTGCCGGCGTGAAATCGTGTTGACGCTGGAAGAAATGGGCTTTGATGTCGAAGCCGCCCACCACGAAGTCGCCCCTGGCCAACATGAAATTGACTTTAAGTATGCGGATGCCCTGACCGCCGCCGATAACATTCAGACGTTTAAGCTGGTGGTGAAGACCATCGCTCGGAAGTACGGCCTGTACGCGACCTTCATGCCAAAGCCGTTGACCGGGATTAACGGGTCCGGGATGCACTTGAACATGTCGTTATTCCACGACAAGGGCAACGCCTTCTACGATGAAAAGGGCAACATGCAATTGTCAGAAGACGCCTTCCACTTCCTGGGTGGCTTGTTGAAGCACGCCCGGAGCTTTACCGCCATCTGCAACCCAATCGTCAACAGTTACAAGCGCTTGGTTCCCGGTTACGAAGCCCCCGTTTACGTGGCTTGGTCCGGGTCTAACCGGTCGCCACTGATTCGGGTACCAAACTCCCGGGGCTTATCAACTCGTTTGGAACTCCGGAGCGTGGACCCGGCGGCTAACCCCTACCTGGCCATCGCGGCCGTGTTGGAAGCCGGCTTGGACGGTCTGCGGAATCAATTGGCTCCACGGGAAGCCATCGACCGGAACATCTACCGGATGGACGCCGAAGAACGTCAGGAAAAGCACATCACCAACCTGCCAGACACCTTGCACAATGCCTTGAAGGACTTGGCGGCCGATGAGGTCATGCGTAACGCCATGGGCCACCACCTGTTCCAGAGCTTCATGGAAGCCAAGAACTTGGAATACAACTCCTACCGGACGCAGGTCTCCCAGTGGGAACGCGAACAGTACTTGGAACTGTACTAAACCGAAATAAACAGCCGGACGTGGTCGCTTGACTACGTGTCGGACAAATAGGAGTCGCCCACGGCCTAAACGCTGTGGGTGGCTTTTTGATTTCGCTGAAGCCTAGTCCGCGCTGTCCGCCTTACCGTTCGCCAAATTTGGTCTGGAACGCGGTGGGAAGGACCGGACCAAGCCAAGGCCCGGTCTTGGTCCTCGCTTTGAGCCGACAGCCCACGTCTCAAAGCCGCCACAGTGCCGGTTCCGGCAGGCGTGGGTAGAAACGGTTGCGGCTCCCTTGTATGGTCGTTTCTGGCCGCCGTTTGCGCCGGTCGGGGCCTGTACTCACAGCGAGAAATTGGGCGAACGGGACGGCGTCTAACTCTAGCTTCACCGACGAGTGGCTAGCCAAGTCAGAACAGGGAAAGCTCACGGTTGGGGAGCTAACGGTACAAGTTTTTTAAAAATTTCGTTGTTTTCCGGCAAATTTGGGGGAAACTGCTTTATTCTGCGGCGTTTTTTGGTAACATGAACGTATAACCAAATGTTTTCAGCACAGGCTGGGGAACATGAGAATGAGGGATAATCCATGGAAAATCAAGAACAGCAAGCCAATGCGGCCGATGCCCTAACGCAGGTAATCGCCAACAAACTCGATTACTTAAGCACGATGCAGGCAGCGGTTCAGCATGGTGATGACCGAAAAATCTACGAACTTCTTGATCAAGTTCGCTATTACCAAGAAGTAAAGAAGACCCGGACAAACCGGTCTGTGAACCATTTAGCAGAATTGGTCGACAATATTCATCCCCAAATTAGCCACTATTTAAGCGACAATTTAATTGATTATTTAGGCCACATCTACCCGTTTTTCTATTACGAAGAATTTACCACGGGGATGTTCCACATCTACTTTGGTAACTGGTGGGACCGGCGTTTATTTGGTGACCTCGACGTCATCAACGTTCGCTTCGAATTCGACAAGACCGAATACCAGAAGCTCCGCGATTCCTTCGCACTGGAAAGCCAGAATCAACGCCTCAACACGTCTAAGATTGAAGCCATTTCTGCCGAAAGCGAAAAGCTCCAGGAACTGGTCAACGCCCAACCTAAGCGCGACAATCAGAAGACGCAGTTGCGCGAACAGTTAAAGGAAAACAGCGGCAAGAGCAGCATGCCTTGGGAATCCGGTAAGGTGAAGACGGAACGCCAAGAGATCATTGACCAATTAACTCAGTTGGCGGACGAGGACGAAAAGGCCTTAAACGCTCACAAGTTGATTAAGGAAAATGACGATAAGATCTTGGTCCTATCCAAGGAAGACACGATCTTAAATTATGAAAAGCAAAGCATTCGTGAGGCCTTCGATGACTTCGAACACTTCGAGGCGCACAATGCCAGCTTGTATGCCGACTACTTGAACAGCCTATTAGGCAAGAGCGAGGGCGAGGTGACTGTCGATGATTAACGAAAACGATCCATCCACGCTAACCACCAGCGGCCGTCTGTTGAACTATAACGAAGCCATTAAGGACGGCTTGCAGACGGGGTTGACCTTTACCAAGCTGATGGACCAACTCATCCGGACGACCGATCCCAACGAATTGGTCGATGCCGCCACGCAATTGGCCGACTTCAAGCTCGACTCCGATTACGTGACCTTCCCACACCAGTACAGCAACGCCGATTACTACCTGTTATTCATGTCACGGATGCTGGAACTCCACGATCAAGGAAGCCAGGTAATCTTACAATCGCGGGATCATCGCGAGGAATTAACGCAGCAGCTGACGAGCTTGGGCGACCGGGGGACGTTTAACTTCCGCGTGGAGACCTCCGAGAACGGTGGGGTGTTCTACCGCGAACGGGCTACGGGTCAGTCGCTGTTTTACCTGAATCTGGAACGGAAGATGTTCCGGTTCAACAGCCATGCGTTAACGCAGTTATTTATCATTGACCTGCACGATACGGTCCCGGCCGAAACGGTCAAGACGTCCGTTCAAGTTCTGCTCGACTTCGCGCGTTATCTCAAGGAAGACTACGGTTATTCCGTAGACTTTAACATCTTGGACGCGGCCAACCGGCAGAACTACGCGGTTCGCGCGGCCGACTTGCCGGCGGGTATCGTTGACCGGTTGTTTGTGGCGGCAGCGAAGAACGACTACATGCTGACGAACGGGGTTAACGGCAACGGCGCCGAGATTGCCCTCGATAAGGGCGTGGTCGTCGATATTTTCAACAACCAATTAGAGGGTCAACCAGAATGGGTTCTGACGGTTCATGACGATGAGCAGAAGATTTCTTGGTTCGATGTGCTCTTGCAATACCCGTTCATGCGGGATTGGTACTTAGAAAATCTATCGGATCTGGAGATTAAGTCAGATCCGCTCATCTTCGGTTAGGAGGTTCAGTCGGTGTTAGAGTTGGCAAAATTAGTGCAGCAGTCGATTGCATTGGACGAACAGATTACGCGGGACCGCGACATCGAGTTGCCCCGTAAGGTTCAGATTGAAAATGCCTACGTTGCACTGGACGTGGAATTAGCAGAGACGGCGAATACGTCTGAGTGGTTCAAAGTGTGGAAGACACATCGCGGCAAGGCCGACGAGGGGCAAACACCCCGGCAGACCTTGCTCACGGAGTACACCGATGCGATGGATTTCTTCTTCCTGGTGGCCGCTAAGAAGACGTGGACGCATCTGATTATGATGACCGAAGAAGACTTGACTGGTCTAGAGAAGAGCCGGCCAGCCAAGGATTTAGATCAACAATACTTAATTTTGAAACGAATGCTCTTTAATAGTGATTTTGACCACCGACAAGAAGACTTTCGCCACGCTTGGCGGCTCTTCTTGAAGTGGGGATTCGTGGACTTGGGTTTCCAACAAGATGAGATTCAAGCCGCCTATGAGGCCAAGCGTCAGGTTAACCTGGATCGCCAGGCCAATGATTATTAAGGCATACAATCGAGAGGGATCGTCGTTGTCGTCGGTCCTTTTTGCTTAGGCTGATTGCTAAGGGGCCATTCGGGGCGATTCGTGAAATCCGGCTGGTATTTTGCAGACAGGACTGTTAGAATGCAAGGACTGTTAGGAATTGGTCGGTGGTTAGTCAATTAAAAATTGGCGCCACTAGGCATAATTGACACCGACGTAAAAGTTATAGGCTGTAAATAATTGTCGCTGATGAATCAGCGATGGGGTCGCCAAACGACGAACACTTAGAACGGATACAAGAGGGAGGAGACTACCATTAGTCATATCGATCCACGGGTCATTCGAACCAACGAACGACTCCGTCAAGCACTGAGTACCTTACTTGAGGACCACCAACTAAAGGAAGTTTCCGTGCAGGCCTTAACCAAGACGGCTCAGATTACACGGGGCACCTTTTACTTACACTATCAAGATAAAGCCGATTTTCTACTGCAAACGGAAAAGCAGGTCATCGCCGAATGGTTTGCCCACGCGGAAACCATCACCACGGTGGCCGATGAGGCGTCGGCCACCGGGCGTGTTCGCGTGGTGGGATTTGACCTGAACGCCGGTCTTCAATTTGCCGACCAGCATCATCAAATCCTCACAACCTTATTTGATACGCAATTTCCGCAATTTCGCAAGACACTTCTAGATACGCTGATTCAAAAGCTTTATCGCTTTGGCATGAGCTTTGAGGGCGATCAGGAGAACTTTCACATGACGGAAAATGAGATTCCAGCGAGCTATCTGGCCTCGGCCTTCATGGGGATGATCATGCAGTGGCTGGCGGACGACCGGCGCTTTGGTTATGAGCACCTGGGCCGTAGCTTCGCCAAACTATTACCGGATCAACAGGCCACGCGCCTGAGTCAGTGGTTTTTGACCACAAATCTCAATCGCTAACGGTCAATTGAAAATAAAGCTTGACGTGAGATAGCCCATCAAGTATAATTTTCATGTTGTATTTGTGGACTTCCACAGCTGCAACCGCTCGGGACGAGTCATTAAGTTTTCCGCTTGCGGAGCACTTGTTTTCGGCGAGTCTAAGTCTAACAATATAAGGAGGTGCACATACATGTACGCAATTATCGTAACTGGCGGCAAGCAGTACAAGGTCGAAGCAGGCCAAGCTGTTTATGTCGAAAAGTTGAACGTTGAAGCTGGTGAAAAGGTTACTTTTGACCAAGTTGTCTTTGTCGGTGGCGACACGCCTAAGATTGGGACACCAACTGTTGCAGGTGCAACTGTTACTGGAACTGTTGAAAAGCAGGGTCTGGAAAAGAAGGTTGTTACTTTCAAGTACAAGGCCAAGAAAGGCCAACATACGAAGAAGGGTCACCGTCAACCATACACGAAGGTTGTCGTTGATGCTATCAACGCTTAAACCTAAAGATTAAGAGAGGCGATCTCGATGATTCACGCGACGTTCCATCACGGAACTAACCGAATCGATTCATTCCAAATCACTGGCCACGCTGACTCAGGTGAGTATGGTCAAGACATCGTTTGTGCTGCAGTCTCGGTGCTTGCGATTACGACTGTCAATAGTCTGCAACGAATCGCTGAGATTCCGGTGCAGGTTGACAACCGCGATCAGGAAGGTGGCTTTCTGGAAGTCCACCTCCCACCAAAGCTGGAAGCAACGGCTGAACTTAAGGGACAAACGCTCCTCCAGAGTTTTGAGGATGGGTTAAGAGATGTCGCCACAAATTACGCGGATTTTGTTAAATTCGCAGAAACCAAAGACTAATTTGCGGAGGTGAAACTTATGCTGATGAACATGAACTTACAATTCTTCTCTCACCATAAAGGTGGTGGGTCTACTGCTAACGGTCGTGACTCTGCTGGTCGTCGTCTTGGGACGAAGGCTGCTGACGGTTCTACTGTTACCGGTGGTTCTATCCTTTACCGTCAACGTGGGACGCACATCTACCCTGGCTTAAACGTAGGCCGCGGTGGTGACGATACGTTGTTTGCTAAGGTTGCTGGCGTCGTTAAATTCGAACGTCTGGGCCGTGACAAGCGTCAAGTATCCGTATACCCAGTTGCAGAAGAAGCAGCTAAATAACACGAGGTTTTCCTCGTAACGACTGAAGAGCTTGAGGCGAGACCAATTCGCTTTGAGCTCTTCTTTCTTCTCTCTAAGGGTTACCGCCAATCAGGGTCACCGTGGGGCGTTACATATCTGTGAGCCATCGTGGTGTTGCTTCGGTGGTCGGCAAATGCGTTGGGAGAAGTTAAGCCAATCGACTAGGATTGGCACAACAATCAATTCATCTCTATTTTGGCAAAGGGGCTGGGTTTATGACGACTAGAATCGAACGGTTACAGGCACAATTTGATCGCTTAAGTATCGATAGTTTTCTGGTGTCTAGCGCAAGCAATCAGCAGTATCTGGCTGGGGCTAGTGTCGAGAGTGGCGACGGGTACCTACTGGTGACGGCCAAGGACGCCGTGTTTATCACGGATGCTCGGTACCAAACGGAGCTTAAGCAGACCATTCCGGAGATGCCCTTGGCAATCACCCGGGATTACTTGCAGGCGGCTAACGACCATTTACAGGCCGTAGGGGCCACCGTACTGGGAATCGAGGATAGTTTATCCTTGGGCGAGTACCAGTGGTTAGATGAGCATTTATGGACGGATATCGTGCCGCTGACCGGTGTGGTCGATGCGCTGCGGCAGATCAAGGAACCGGCCGAGATTGCGGCTATCCGGCGGGCAACCGCCCTGACCAGCCAAGGTGTCACCGCGCTCTTTGATCAACTCCACGTGGGGCTGACCGAACGGCAGGCCGCTCACTGGCTGGAACGGTGGATGGTCGACCACGGCGCGACCGGGACCAGCTTTGACACCATCGTCGCCAGTGGGCCACGGTCCGCTTGGCCGCACGGGTCGGCGAGTGATAAACCCTTAGCCGCTCATGAGATGGTCACGATTGACTGCGGGTTCTACGTGGACGGGTACACGTCCGACGTGACGCGAACCGTGGCCTTGGGCGATCCTGGCAATCACCTGAAGGCGGCGTACCAAGCCGTTCAGACCACGCAAGAAAAGATCATGGCCGCCGTTAAGCCCGGCGTCACGGGTGGCGAACTGGATCGCATTGGTCGCGATTACCTGACCGAACAGGGGATGGGGGAAGCCTTCATCCACGGTACCGGTCACGGGATTGGACTAGATATCCATGAGGGACCCAACATCGGTCGTGGCTGGCCGGACGTGATGACCGCTAACGAGGTGATCACGGTGGAACCCGGTGTCTACTTTGCTGGCGAGGGGGGACTGCGAATCGAAGACGATTTGTTAGTTACCCCAACCGGTCACGAGACGCTGACTACCGCGCCTCGGAATTTAATTATTCTGTAAGTCACACGCTCATCTTGCTTTTTATGGGTAAGAATTGATATTATAAAGAGGACATATTTTAGGAGGCTGAACACATTATGGCAATTTCTACTGCTGATTTTAAAAACGGTTTAACAATTGAAGTCGATCACGCAATCTGGCGGATTATTGAATTCCAACACGTTAAGCCAGGTAAGGGTGGCGCATTCGTCCGTTCAAAGCTGAAGAACTTACGGACCGGTGCCGTTCAAGAAAAGACTTTCCGTGCCGGTGCTAAGATGGAACGTGCCGACATCCAAACGCGTTCCATGCAATACCTGTACGAAGATGCCGACAACCGGGTCTTCATGGACACCGACAACTTCGAACAAATCGAAGTGCCCGACGAACAAATCAAGGACCAATTACCTTACTTGCAAGAAAACATGAATGTTGACTTGGTTCAATTTGGTAACGAAGTTCTGGGGATTGAAGTTCCGAACACCGTAGTCTTAGAGGTAACGGCGACTGAACCTGGTATCAAGGGGAACACCGCTTCCGGTGGTTCCAAGCCAGCAACCATGAACACGGGACTCGTTGTTCAGGTGCCATTCTTCGTTAACGAAGGCGACAAGCTCTCCATCAACACGACCGATGGAACTTACATTTCTCGTGCCTAAGTTTTAAACGTTTAAACAGTAAGGGAGGGTCAACGAATGGCAGAAGATACTAATATCATTTTAGAATCAAAGGAACCCGCACTGGGCAAGATTGAAGTGGCGCCACAAGTCCTCGAAATCATCGTCGGCATTGCGGCTAGCCAAACTGAGGGCGTTGCGCGGATGCGTGGTTCATTGGCAAACAGCGTCACGGAGCTTTTGGGTCGCAAGGAACAACACGGTAAGGGCGTTAAGCTCGTGTTTGACGGCGACGAATTAGCAGTTGATGTTTACGTTTACTTGAATTACGGGGTAGCGGTTCCCAAGGTTGCCTTGGCCATTCAGGATAGCGTGAAGCAACAATTGCTGTTCATGACCGACCTCGATTTACGTGAAGTCAACGTTCACGTGGAAGGCGTCATTCCCGAAAAGACGGCGCAACAGGTGGATCCAGACAACCTGTTTAACCAGACCGATGAAGGAGACAGTGACCAATAGTGACACTTACACGACATCAGATTCGGGAACGCGCATTTCAAATGTTGTTTGCATTGAATGCCAATCCTGAAGCCGATCAAGAGGCGTTATACCAACGCGTCTTGACCGATGACCCGAACCAAACCGTTCCTGTACCCGCTTATCTGACGACTTTAGTTCAGGGCGTCTTGGCCAACCAAGCCGAGCTGGACGCGCAGATCGACCAGTATTTGAGTACTGGTTGGCAATTAAAGCGAATCGCGAAGACCGATCTGGTCATTATGCGCATGGCTTTCTTTGAAATCGAGCACGTGGAAGAAGTGCCGAACCGGGTGGCCGTCAACGAAGCCTTGGAATTAGCCAAGAACTTCAGCGATGACCGTTCACGGCGGTTTATTAACGGTGTGCTGGCCCATACGTTGGACGGCGACTCCGCGGATTCACAAGCTTAACTAGAGAGGACCGATTGCCGGAAGGGTGGTCGGTCTTTTGTTTACGGATTTTTGGAGGCGGGTCACGGTGAATTGGCGGGATCTGGCGGTTAGGGGGTTGTTCGCCAAGACCAGCACGAGGCGGTGTCGTCCGCGGAAGTATAGTTTTTGTTATGGGAACGGATACCTTGCCCGTTTTCAGAAGAGGTATGCTAAAATGGAAAGTAACTTGAATTTTATGGGGAGGACGAGTTGCAATGGCAATCATCATCGACGGTAAACAGATCGCAAAGGACCTCAACGCACAGACCCAGCAACGGGTAGCGGCGTTAGCGAAACAGGGGGTCGTTCCCGGCCTCGCCGTGATTATCGTGGGCGATGATCCGGCCAGCGCTATTTACGTGCGGAACAAGCACCGCAAGGCCGTTAAATTAGGTATCAAGTCCGTCGTGCGGGAGTTGCCGGCTTCCATCAGTCAGGCGGAACTGCTCGCCATCGTTGACCAGTACAACCACGATGCCACCATTCACGGGATTCTGGTTCAGTCGCCACTACCCGTGGGTTTGGACGAACAGGCCGTAGTGGCGGCCATTGACCCGGCCAAGGACGTGGATGGCTTTCACCCGCTGAACGTGGGGCGGTTACTGGCTAATTTGCCCGGCCATTATCCCGTTTCGTGTACGCCCCGCGGTATCATGACCATGCTGGGCACCCTGAATGAACACCTGCGCGGTAAACAAGCCGTCGTGGTCGGTCGGAGCATGATTGTCGGTCGGCCCATGGCGGCCATGCTGCTGAACGCCGATATGACGGTCACGGTGGCCCATGTGCATACCAAGCATTTGAGCGAACTGACCCGTACGGCCGACGTCTTAGTGGTCGCCACGGGCGTCACGCATTTGATTAAAGGCAACGCTATTAAACGTGGCGCCATCGTCATTGACGTGGGGATGGACCGCGATGAACAGGGTAAGTTAACGGGCGATGTCGACTTCGATGCCGCCGTCGACCGCGCCGGGGCCATTACGCCGGTGCCCGGGGGAGTCGGCCCCATGACGATTGCCACGTTAATGCAGCAGACGGTAGATTTATGTGAGTGGAGTGAGCAACTTGGCAGCAACTGATTACTTAACGGTTACGGCGCTGACCCAGTATTTGAAGCGTAAATTCGATGTGGATCCTTACCTGGGCAAGGTGTATCTGACGGGTGAAATCTCGAACTTTCGCCTGCGGCCACACGCCCACCAATACTTTAGTCTCAAGGATGACCACGCCAAGATCAGTGCCATCATGTTTCGGTCGGCCTTCGAGAAGTTGAAATTCACGCCGGAAACCGGGATGAAGGTGCTGGTCACCGGGCGGATTTCGCTGTATGAGCCCACGGGACAGTATCAGATTTACGTGGAGCGCATGGAACCGGACGGCATCGGCCAGCTCTATCAGGCCTACGAGCAATTGAAGAAAAAATTAGCCGATGAGGGTCTCTTCTCAGCGCCCAAACGGCCCTTGCCCCGCTTTCCCAAGCGGATTGCGGTGATTACCAGTCCCAGTGGGGCCGTCATTCGGGACATCATCACGACCACGCGCCGGCGGTATCCCATCGCCCAGATTGTCCTGTATCCCGCGGTGGTCCAAGGAGATGGCGCGGCGCCCGACCTGGTTCGCCAACTGGAACGGGTCAACGCGGCCGGAACCTACGATACCCTGATCATTGGTCGGGGTGGGGGCTCGATTGAAGACCTCTGGCCGTTTAACGAGGAGAGTGTCGCGCGGGCTATTGCGGCCAGTCGTATTCCGATTATTTCCTCGGTGGGCCACGAGACGGATACGACTATCGCCGATTTGGTAGCCGACGTGCGGGCCGCTACGCCCACGGCGGCGGCCGAATTGGCCGTCCCGGTGTTGACCGATGAAGTCTTGAAGCTTCAGCAGCAGCGGACGCGGCTCTTTAATGCCATGACCAACCGGATTCATTTCCAACAGGAACGTTTAAATAAATTAATGGCGGCCTACGTCTTCCGTCAGCCGCAGCGTTTGTACGAAACCTACGTGCAACGCCTCGACCACGCCCAACAAGGCTTGGCGCGCAACATGCAGCAGCAATTACGCCAGAATCGGCAACGGTATCAGTTGGCCGAACAGGGCCTGCGAAGCCGAAATCCGTTGGCTCGCGTGCAACGCGACCGGACCACGGTGGACCAGCTGACGGCACGTTTGCGGACGGAAGCCCAGCGGTATCTGGAAGATCGGCAGGAGCACGTGGGTAAATTAATCAGTGGTTTGGATTATTTAAGTCCCCTGAAGATTATGAGTCGCGGCTATAGCTACGTGACCCAAGACGATCACGTGGTGCGGCAGACCGGTGATTTGAAGACCGGCAACGCCACGATTCATTTGAGCGATGGGACGGCCACCGCAGAGATTGTAGACATTCAACCAGCATCGGAGGATCAGCATGAGTGAAGAACAAAAACCAACTTTTGAAGAGAACTTAACAACTTTAGAAAACATCGTGGCGCAGTTGGAACAGGGTGACATTCCGTTGGAACAAGCCCTCTCCCAATTTCAGAAGGGCGTTGCCTTGAGTAAGGACCTGCAGACGACTCTGCAGGGCGCCGAAAAAACGCTGGCGACCATGATGGACGATAACGATCAGGAACAAGCTTTCGAGACGCCACAAGGGGGCACGGGTGATGCCGATTGAGACACGGCTAACAGAATTTGAGACGACTTGGGTGCCACGGTTAAATGCCCCGCTTCAAGCGGCCATTGCGCAAGACACCGGCGATGACCGGTTGGCCGAAGCCATGGCGTACTCCGTCCTGGCCGGGGGTAAGCGGCTGCGACCGCTCCTGACGGTGGCCACCTTGCAGGCGGTGGGACAGACTTTCGACGATGCCCGGCATTGGCGGCCGGTGATGGCCCTGGAACTACTCCATACGTATTCGCTGATTCATGACGATTTACCCGCCATGGATAACGATGACTTGCGGCGCGGCGAACCGACCAACCACGTGAAATTCGGCGCGGGGATGGCCACGCTGGCCGGCGACGGCCTGTTGACGTTGGCCTTTCAGTGGCTCACGGCCACGAACCTGCCGGCGACCACTCAGGCTCAACTCGTTCAGGCTCTGGCCGTTGCGGCCGGTCCTGGTGGGATGGTAGCGGGTCAGGCCAAGGATATCCAGTCCGAACACGTTGACCTACCGCTCGATCGGTTGCGGGTGCTCCATCGCGAGAAGACCGGGGCCTTGCTCCACTACGCCGTTCAGGCGGGCCTGATTCTGGGAGCGGTCCCTCAAGACCAGCGCGCGCCTTACCTAGCGTTTGCCGATGCCTTCGGGCTGGCCTTTCAGATTTACGATGATATCCTAGACGTGGTTGGCACGGCGGCAGAATTGGGAAAGGCTACCCAAAAGGATGCTGGCGAGGCGAAGAATACCTATCCCGGCAAGCTCGGCCTTGAGGGAGCCAATCAAGCGTTGATCGCCACGATTCGGACCGGTAAGGACGCGCTGGCGCAGTTACCGGCCGGTGATGGTCGCGAGCTGTTGGCGGCCTTCTTCAGTTATTTTGACACGAAACGGGTGAAACCATGAAAAAGAAACGGGTTGCGGATTTATTAGTGGAACAGGGCGTCTTTACCTCGTTAGACGAGGCGAAGCGTGCGGTGATGGCCGGAGAAATCCTGGGAACCAACGAAGAACGCTTGGACAAGCCGGGTTCTTTGATTCCGGCGGACACGGAGCTACACCTTAAGGGACACCCACTGCCCTACGTGTCGCGGGGTGGGTTTAAGCTGGCCAAGGCCCTCGAGGCGTTTGGCATTGACGTGACCGACCGGGTGGTTTTGGACATTGGCTCGTCCACCGGGGGCTTTACCGACGTGATGCTCCAGCACGGCGCCAAGCTGAGCTACGCCCTAGACGTGGGCAGCAACCAGCTGGTCTGGAAGCTGCGGCAGGACCCGCGCGTGGTGGTCATGGAACACACGAACTTCCGCTACAGTAAGTTAGCCGACTTTACCAGGGGGCAACCGACGTTTAGTTCGATTGACGTTTCCTTCATTTCGCTGAAAATGATTTTGCCGCCACTAAAGGACATTTTGGCCGTTGGTGGGGATGTCGTAGCGTTGATTAAGCCGCAGTTTGAGGCGGATCGCGCGGATGTGGGTCGCCACGGTATTGTGCGGGATCGCGCGGTGCATACGGCAGTGGTGCAGCAGATTATTGACTTTGCGGTGGCTACCGGCTTCAGCGTGCTCGGTCTGGATTTCTCGCCGATTAAGGGTGGCGAAGGGAATATTGAGTTCCTGGTTCATTTACGATCGGTTGATAAAAATGCAGTTTGTGCAAGTTCAGTTTCCGTTGACCGGACGATTGATGCCGCCTATGAGGGCCTGAATCACTAGTTTATGAGAAAATTATGAGAATTTGCTTTCCAAATACTTAGGTCTGGTATATGATAAGATTATGCATTTTTTATCAGAGAAAGAGGGGGCCAAGTATGAAGAAGCAAGAACGCCAGCAACTGCTTAAACGTCTATTAACGTCACGTGAAATTGAACGTCAGGAGGATTTTGTTCATCTTCTTGAGGCGGATGGGATTCACGTCACTCAGGCGACGATTTCACGGGATATTAAAGAGATGCAGCTGGTGAAGTTGCCGGCTGAATCTGGCGGATACCGATACAGCCTGCCAGTTCAAAAGAAAATTGACACCCAGAAGAAATTACAACGAACCTTACAAAACGCGTACGTTTCCTTCGCCGTTCAGGGGGAATTTACCATCCTGAAAGTGTTGCCGGGTAACGGTCCAGTGATTGCGTCACTGCTGGATCAGATGCGTTACGAGTTCGTGTTTGGCACGGTTGGCGACGATAGCTCCGTGTTAACCGTTTGTGTTTCCCACAAGGGTGCCTTACAATTAGAAGAGACGATTAACCGCATGATTGCGGATTAGAACCGACCACGACTGACCGACCAGCGCAGTGCTGACGAAGGAGCTGTGGTCGTTTTACGCTCACGACTTGTGATTATTCAACGTGGACGTATAAAGATAACGAAAACGAATAAAATCGCGTCAGATTTGGGAGGCCAGAACGTGTTACAGGAGCTGTCGATTAAAAATTTTGCCATTATTGACCAGTTGGATGTTGCCTTTAAAAATGGCATGACGGTCTTGACCGGGGAAACCGGGGCCGGGAAGTCGATTATTATTGATGCCGTGGGGCTACTAGCCGGTGGTCGGGGGTCGGCCAACTTTGTGCGGACCGGGATGGACAAGGCCATCATCCAAGGGAGCTTCGTCTTTCCGGCCGGCGGAACCACCTACCGGGTACTCGATGACCTGGGAATTGACCACGACGATGGTAGCGTGATTCTTCAGCGTGAGATTCACGCCAACGGTCGCAACACCTGTCGGGTCAACGGCATGCTGGTCAATACCAGCACCCTCAAGCGGATTGGTGAGACGGCCGTGGACATTCACGGGCAAAACGAGCATCAGGAGCTCATGCAACCGGAGAAGCACCTGGGGATGCTCGATGAGTTTGCGGGCCAAAAGGTCGCCCAGCTGTCGGCCAGCTATACGCAGAAATATGCCGCCTACACGCAGTTGAAGGCGACCCTGGAGAGCCGACGGGCCAACGAAAAGGAATGGGCCCAACACCTCGACATGCTGAAATTCCAGGTAGACGAGATTGAAACGGCCCAGCTGCGTGCCGGTGAAGAAGATGAACTCGTAGCGGAGCGCGATCGGCTGGATAATTTCCAGAAAATTAACGACGCCTTGCAACAGACCCAGGCCATTCTGACCGGCGAAGAGACCAGCGCCGGGGCCAACGACCAGATTGGCAGTGCCATGCAGGCTATGCAGGCGATTGCCGACTTCGACCCGGCCTTTAAGCAGATTGCGTCGAGCTTGGAGACGGCCTACTACGCGCTGAGCGACGCGGTGGGGGATGTGTCGTCTCAGCTGGACCTACTCGAGTGGGATGAGGGCCGACTAGACGAGATTGAACGCCGCTTGGACGTGATCAATCAGCTCAAGCGGAAATACGGCGACTCCGAGGAACAGGTTTTAAGTTACTACGATAAGATTGCCGCGGAGTTAAAGCAGATGCAGGCGACCGATGAGACGGCCGATGACCTGGAGGACCGGGTGGCCAGCCAGGAGTCGGACCTGCTGAAGCTGGCCGAAAAGCTCAGCAAGGCCCGCCAGCAGGCCGCTAAACGGCTGGAAAAGGCCATTCACGGTGAATTGGCCGATTTGTACATGGATAAGACCGTCTTTGCGGTGCATTTTACCCGGGCGAAGTCCCAGACACTGATGAGTACGGGGCTCGATCACGTGGAGTTCTACCTGCGAACCAATCCCGGTGAGGCCATGCGCCCGCTGGCTAAGATTGCGTCCGGTGGGGAATTGTCGCGGATCATGCTGGCCCTAAAGACCATCTTCTCCGAATCGCAGGGGATTACCTCAATCATCTTTGATGAGGTGGATACCGGGGTTAGCGGCCGGGTGGCTCAGGCCATCGCCGAAAAGATCAGTGGGATTGCGCAGGCCTCGCAGGTCCTGTGTATCACGCATTTACCGCAGGTCGCGGCCATGGCGGACCACCATTATTTCATTGCCAAGCGGGTGGTTGCCGATCGCACGGAGACCTCGTTAACCCGTTTAGACGAAAGTAGCCGAGTGGATGAACTCGCACGGATGTCGGCCGGAACTCAGGTCACGAAGCTGGCGTTGGAACACGCTCATGAGCTATTAAAATTAGCCGATGAAGCCAAGGCGGCTCACGCTTCCAGCCAAAATAAATCATGATTTAATCAGGCGGTTATTAAGCGATTGGTAATCGCCTTTAATATTGGCAACGAATTAGTTTAGTGGACATATAAATTAACCCTTAAATTAACCGCAGAGTTAGACTATAATTAAGTCAATAAACAAATACGGTGTAGGGGTGAATAGGTGATGTGGAAAAAGTTAAGCTTCTGGATTCTAGGCCTCATGATAGGGTTGTTGGTCCTGATGAGTGGGGGCTGGTTGACGGCACGAGCGGAGAATTTAAATGCCTATGTGACGGGTAGTGTTACTAAGCCGGCAGAAATCACGGAAGACGGCGTGACAAATCCGATTGACTCAGGAGCGGATTTAATGGCGGGCCAGGGTTACGTTCTGACTTATAACTGGGGAATTGAGGATGGTCAGACGATTAACGCTGGAGATACGGTGACGGTGACGTTACCGGAGACGGCCGATTATTCCAATTTTTTGGCGATACCCACTGACGTTCAACTTCAGGGGAGCGATAAGCCTGCCGGAAGCATGCTACCCAATCCGGACAATGCACACCAATTGATTATTACGTTTAATGGTAACTTAAGCAATACGAATACCGGTCGTACAGGGACTATTAGAGTTCACGTGCAGGGCAAAACGAATAGTTCGGGATCGGGTGGTGGTTCCGGCGTTGATCTGATCAGAAAGAATGGTTGGCCACTTAAGTATGATTATGATAAAAATGGTTATCCGACGCATATTGTTTGGCAGATTACGTTAAATCCCGACAATAAAAATTTGGGTGATGTTACCTTAACCGATCAGATTGGGCCGTACATGACTTTTCATCAAGCGCAACAGGACACCGATCCCTATAAGATAACGACCGACCCAGTCCTACCTGCGGGTGATTTTAGTGCCACCGATTCCGGATCGACCCTCGTCATGAAATTAAAAGGTGTGACGAAAAAAGTGGATATTTTCTACTATACAGATATTGATCCCCAGTATTTTCTGACCCATCAACAGGGGAATTTCAGTAATTCGGTTGGCCTGGTTAGTGCCTCCGGGGGCGGAGATACCACGACCGACCCGGGAGCTCCCGACGGTGTTCCGGCAACCCAAAACATTTTCAAAAACTATAGTTGGGGCGCCAGTGCGACTATTGATGGCTGGTACCTGGGAGGTTTTGAGCTAACGAAGACGGATGCTGACCAGTCAACGACTAAGTTGGCTGGTACGGTCTACACGTTACAAAGAGAGTCTAGTAAAGGTAATTGGTCAGACTATCAAACGGGTCTGGTCACGAATGCTCAGGGCATCTTAAGAGATATCAGTCTGGAAGTTGGCAACTATCGGCTGATTGAGACGACTGCACCGAATGGTTATCTGGTTGCTGATAAGCCCATCGACTTTACAATTTCGGCCGAAGATGATCCAACGGTTCACGAACTAACCCAAAGTGACCAGCCCAACGGCGCCACACTGACCAAAACCGATGAGAAGACAAAGGCGCCGGTTCCGGGTGCGACCTATCGCTTGGTTAAGGGCAAGGGTACAGGCACAGAGGCTACTCCCGATGACACCGCGGTGGTTAAAGACAATCTCACCACGAATGCTCAGGGACAGGTGACCGTTAGCAAGCTCGCTCCGGGAACGTACTACTTTGAAGAGACCCAAGCGCCCGACGGCTATCAGCTGAATTCAGAACCGGTTGCGGTCACCATTACCGCGCAGGATGAGAGCGTTCAAACGGTCAAGCAGAGTGACCAGCCAACCGAGGATAGTAGCAGCAGTAGTAGCACCGACAGTAGTAGCACCAGCAGTAGTGATGGGGAATCCTCGTCTTCTTCATCTTCATTCGATGTTAGTTCCAGTGTCCCAGCAACGAGTCATTCAAAGTCCTCGTCTTCTATCACGGATAATCCCCAATCCGACACTAATTCGGACACCAGCAGTACGAAGACGACCAATGCCAGTTCAACCACCACGAAGACTCAGCATCAGGTGGTGGCCAACGTGGGGACCAGCAGTTCTAGCGCTTCGACTGCGCCTCGGCATATCGGCAACGCTGCCGGCACGGACCGCGCAAGCCACGCCGCCACGTCACGGACCGCACAACAACGCGCCCTGCCACGAACCAATGGCCAGCGCAGCCTGTGGGCCTTCTTGATTGGCTTCCTGATTCTCGGGTTGAGCTTAGCCGGCTGGCGGTGGCATCAGTCACGGTTAAAGAATTAAGTTACCTAAATTAAAACGGACATCACAGTGGTGGTGTCCGTTTTGTCTATACCTAGTTAGCAAGTTAAGTGAACGAATCAATCCCGTCGTATGGCCGCTTTAGCCGCAGTACAGGTGAGCGTTTCAATAGGAGGATGATGGTAAATCATCGTATAATTGATGGTAACAAATAACGATTTGGGGGATGTTATCATGAAAGTCGGATTGTTTGTCGGGGTAGCTGTCGCTTCCTTGGGAATTGCGGTTGGGGTCAGCAATGTGCAGCCGCAATCGATTCACGCCGTAGCGACCGTTCAATCGACGCCCAAGGCTTATCGCGGAAGTTGGTTTCAGTATCAGGACTTGCAGTATCGGGTGAAGGTGACCAAGTCGACCTTCATCTTCGGGGGTGGCTACTACGCAAAGCAAAAGTGGCATCCCGTCGATCAGCAGACCTACCGGATCAGCCGAACGGTCAAGGCGGGCACGTGCACTTGGAATCAACGGGCCAATGCCCAGGGCTATCAGACCATTAAGATTAAGCATGGAAAATTCTTGGTCAAGCTCCAGGAGGGAATTCTAACGGTCAAGCAGTATCGTCAGGGGGAAGACGTCAACGGCTATCCGCTGTACTTCCATCAGGTCAAGCACCCAGCAACCGTATTCTCTAAGTAAAACAACGTCCACTGGAAGAGCGATGTCGCCATTTCAGTGGACGTTGTTGGGTCTAACGGGCGCGTTGCACGGACCGGAGCAGGCCGGGGGCCACGATTGTGGTTAAGGTCCGACTCTGTTTTAAAATGAGGTGACCAGCGGCGTCTTCCTTCAAGTGACCCATCACGGTCGTGGGCGCAACTTCTGCGGGCGCCTTGAACTGTAGGCGCACCAAGTAATGCCGGTCAAGGGCCTGCTGAATAAAGTAAGTCAATTGGAAAGTGGGCATCTGCGGATAAACAACCTGGCCGTTAATGACGGGCAAATCGCTGAAAAGTTCTTTGTACGCCGTTGCTACCCGATCAGACAGGGCAGTCGTGCCATTCGTAATTAAGTTTTGCATGCTGATCACCTCGAACATTTGTTTGTGCTTTTATTATACGAACGCGTGTTTGATATTGCAAGTAGTTTTTCACAATTTCCGGATAATTTTAAGCAGCGAGACGGTTAAGGTTGAGCTATCGCGCTTTTCTCGACTTATTAAATTTGAAGACCTACCACGAAAGGTGACCCGAACAGTTGGTCGCAGGTTGGGGATAAACGGGAACGCAGTCCAACCGCTTAGTAAACCGCTTACGCGCGGGCGTCAACCGCAATTTTTTTCGTGTTTTCGGGGTTAGGGGCAGTATTTCTTCCTAAATAGTGGTAATATAGTAACCTATAGATTATAGCTGAAGTCATAGAATTTTGACTTTAAACGACACGGTGCCCACGGGTGGCGGTGTCATAATTAAATTTTTAGTGAAGGGATTTTTAAACGATGGCTAAACGTGGAATGCTCATTGTGCTTTCGGGCCCATCCGGCGTTGGTAAGGGAACGGTGCGTAAAGCCCTGTTCGATACCGGCGAGACCGACTTTTCCTACTCCATTTCGATGACGACGCGGCAACCGCGTGAGGGAGAAGTCAACGGTGTCGATTATTACTTTGTCTCCAAGGAAGAATTCGAGGAGAACATTCGGACCGGACAGATGCTGGAATACGCCAAGTATGTTGACAATTACTATGGCACCCCGTTAAAATATGTTAATGAGACCTTGGATCAAGGCAAGGATGTTTTCTTGGAAATCGAAGTCAACGGGGCCATGCAGGTGCGGGCCAATTGTCCCGATGCCGTCTTTGTCTTTCTGACACCCCCTGATTTGATGGAATTGAAGCACCGCCTGATTGGTCGGGGAACCGACGCCATGGACGTCATTAACAAACGAATCAAGAAGGCCGTTGGTGAAATTCAGATGATGCGCAACTACGATTACGCGGTGGTCAACGATGAAGTTAGCAAGGCGGTTGACCGGATTCAGATGATTATTCGCAGTGAACGGTTACGGGTAACCCGGGTCATGCCGGATTACGAACAAATGATTGGAGACGAATAAAAAATGCTACTTTATCCCTCAGTTGATGATTTATTAGCACAAGTGGATTCACGGTATTCTTTAATTATGCTGGCTAGCAAGCGGGCCCACGAGCTCGATGCTGGTGCCAAGCCACTTTTGACCGACTACAAGTCCCCAAAGACGATTGGTCGCGCCCTCGAAGAAATCGCAGCCGGCGCTTTAATGATCGATCCGGACGAAAAAGATTTGAACGCCTAACACGGGCATTTCAGAAAAGACCAGGTTGCCGTTGGGTAATCTGGCTTTTTTTATCAAGTGAGTGCGAACGGAGGAAAAGGATGTTTGAAGGAAAACATGTGACGTTAACGATTAGTGGTAGTGTGGCGGCTTACAAGGCGGCGACGTTAGCCCGGTCCCTGCAGCGCGCGGGAGCCACGGTGCGGGTCGTCCTGACCGCGGCAGCGGCAAGATTCGTAACACCGGCTACCTTTGCGGCGTTGACCAAGCAACCGGTCTTGACCGACACGACCTGGTGGCACGATGACGGGCAGATTGCCCACGTGGAACTGGCCGATTGGACGGACCTCGCCATTGCGGCACCGGCCTCCGCCAACCTGATGGCCCAGTTCGCCAACGGTTTGGCCAATGATGTGGCCAGTGCCACTTGGCTGGCCACCGCCGCGCCCAAGGTGGTGGTGCCGGCCATGAACAGCCACATGTGGCAGGCCGCCGCAACCCAGCGTAATCGCCAGCGCTTGCTGGACGACGGCGTGACGGTTCTCCAGCCAGCCACCGGAGCACTGGCCGAGGGGTATGCCGGAACGGGTCGCTTCCCGGAACCGGCCGACATCGTGCGGCAGTTGGAACAACTCGAATTATTTACGCCCCAAACGCTTCGGGGGAAGTCCGTCATCGTCACGGCCGGCGGAACGCGTGAGCGGCTCGATCCCGTTCGGTTCCTGACGAATGATTCCTCCGGTAAGATGGGGTATGCCGTGGCCGCCGCGGCCCAAGCGGCCGGGGCCACGGTAACGTTGATTACGGCGCCGACCCGCCTGACCCCACCGGCCGGCGTAACCGTGGTGCCCATTCAGAGTACCGCGGAACTGGCCGAGGCCGTCCTGACGCGTTTTCCGCAAGCCGACGCCCTGGTGATGGCCGCCGCGGTCGCTGATTTTCAGCCACTAACGGCCGCCGATCAGAAGATTAAGAAGACTAAGGACAATGATGAATTGATTTTAAAACTCAAGAAGACGCCGGACATCTTAGCGGAAGTCGCCAAGGTTAAACGGACCAACCAAGTCACGGTGGGCTTTGCCGCTGAGACGCAGAATTTGCTGGCTAACGCGCAACGTAAGCTACAAAGCAAGTCCTTAGACCTGTTGGCCGCAAACGACGTCTCCCGGGCGGACATTGGCTTCAATAGCGATGACAATCAGGTTACCTTCATTCAAGCCGATGGTTCGCGCGATCAGACCCCTAAGACCAGTAAACAGATGATTGCGACGGCTTTAGTTGCGCGACTAGCCGCTATTTTAGAAACGAAATGAGGTGACCGCCATGGCCCAGATTGGCCAAATTTTAGTAGATGTTCCCACGATGCAGACGAATGATCCTTATTCTTACGCGATTCCCGCCGAGCTGGAACATCAAGTCCAAGTGGGGATGCGGGTGATTGTCCCGTTTGGTCGTGGCCACCGATTAGTCTCCGGCGTGGTGGTCGGGCTGAGCGATGTGACCAGCTTTGATGGCCAATTGAAGCCCATCGAAACGGTCCTCGACCTGGCGCCCGTCTTGAACACCGAGCTTCGTCAGCTGGCCGATTGGTTGGCTCAGACGACCTATGCGTTTCGTATTACCTGCATTCAAACGATGTTACCGAACCTCCTGAAGGCCCAACCGAAGCGCCAGATTCGCCCGACCCAGCCGTTAACGGCCGCCGAGATGGCCACGTACTTTCCGGATGGCGCGCCCCGCGACTTTGACGCCGCGAAGTTAGACGACGCCACGGTGGCCGGGCTCTTGAAGCTTCAACGGGCGGGAAAGGTCGAGGTGGTCTACGAGGTGAAGAACCGCGCGGCCGCTAAGACCACCACGGGCATTACGCCTGCCCTGACGCCGACCAAGCTCCGGGAGATTGCCGCAACGGTTCGCAAGCGGGCCCCGAAGCAGGCCGTTTTGCTCCAGTATCTGGCGGAAATGACGCCGGATACGCCCGTTGCCCAAGCCACCGTGGGTAAACGCGCCGGGGTCACGCCCGCCGTGATCGCCACGGCCGCTGACAAGGGGTGGCTGACCAAGTCGACACTGGAGGTCTACCGTGATCCGTTTCATCAGCCGGTGAAGCCGATCCAGCCGTTACGGTTGAATGCCGAGCAACAGACCGCCGTGCAGGCGATTACCCGGGCCATCGACGATCAGCAGACCCAGAATTTCCTGATTGAGGGTGTGACCGGGAGTGGGAAGACCGAGGTCTATCTCCAGAGTATCGCCCAGGCCCTTCAACGGGGACGAACGGCGTTGATGCTGGTGCCCGAGATCGCCTTAACTCCGCAGATGGTCAATCGCGTGAAGGCCCGGTTTGGCCAGCGCGTGGCCGTCCTGCATAGCGGTCTGTCCAAGGGCGAGCAGTATGACGAATGGCGCCGGATCGACTGCGGCGAGGCCACGGTGGTGGTGGGCGCCCGGTCGGCGGTCTTTGCACCGGTCGAGAACCTCGGCGTGATTATCATGGACGAGGAACACGAAAGCAGTTATAAGCAAGACGAGAATCCCCGGTATCACGCCCGCGACGTCGCGTTGTGGCGAGGGCGGTACCACCACTGTCCGGTCGTCTTGGGCAGCGCCACGCCTTCACTCGAGACGCGAGCTCGGGCGGCCAAGGGCCTGTACACCCGGTTGGTCCTGTCCAAGCGAGCGAAGGCCCAGCCCATGCCGACCGTTCACATCGTGGATATGCGTGAACAGCTGAAGCAGCAGGGTGACAGCGACTTTTCCGAACCCCTGATGACGGCGATTCAGGCCCGACTAGACCGGCACGAACAGATCGTCTTGATGCTGAATCGCCGGGGGTATTCGTCATTCGTGATGTGTCGGGACTGCGGTTTTGTACTGAAATGCCCGAATTGCGATATTTCTCTGACGTTACACATGGACACTCACAGCATGAAATGCCATTACTGCGGGCATGAAGAGGCGATTCCCCACGTGTGCCCGAACTGCCATAGCAAGAAGATTCGTTACTACGGGACCGGGACACAAAAGGTTCAGCAGGCCTTGGAGAAATTGCTCCCCACGGCTAAAATCCTACGAATGGACGTGGATTCAACGCGGCGTAAGGGGGCCCATGAACGAATCCTCCGGCAATTTGGGGAACACCAAGCGGATATCCTGCTGGGGACTCAGATGATTGCCAAGGGCCTGGACTTCCCCAACGTCACGTTGGTCGGGGTCTTGAACGCCGATACCGCCTTGGGCTTACCGGATTTCCGGGCCAGCGAACGGACCTTCCAATTGCTCACGCAGGTGAGTGGTCGGGCTGGTCGGGCAACTAAGCCCGGTGAGGTGTACATTCAGACCTTTAACCCGGACCACTACGCCATCCAGTTGGCGCAGAGCCAGGACTACGAGCGCTTCTTCGTGACGGAAATGCACATGCGCCATCAGGGGAATTATCCACCGTATTATTTTGCGGTCCAACTGACGGCCAGTCATGAGGAAGAAGCCGTGGCGGCCAAGGCGATGTATCAGATTGTGGCGGCCTTAAAGCAGGGGTTGAGCGCAAACGCCATCATCCTCGGCCCCACGCCCAAGGCAATTGCCCGGGTTAAACGGAAGTACTACTACCAAGTGGTGATTAAATACAAACACGAGCCGCAACTCCGCGCGGTGCTGGAACAGATTCGCCAGGCCGCCCAAGTGCCAGCCCGTCACGGTTTATCCGTGACCATCGACTCCGAACCGATGAATTTCATGTAAGTCCGCGAGGCTGAGTGGTCAGATTTCGAAAAAATCGGATGAAATTGCCAAAGACAATAGGGATTGGGCGCCCAATCTGCTATCATTAGAGTGTGTGACGTCGCTGTCCACCTAGCCGTTCGCCAAATTTGGTCTGGAACGCGGTGGGGAGGACGGAAAAAGCTAAAGTCCTGAATTTGAGTCGAGTCTCTAAGTTATTGTTATCTCAAGTAAAATGCGTGGGAAAATTCCACGGCTGAGCCTAAGCCTGACGCCGCTTGGTTACGTGTAACTCCAGGCGCTGGCGGTAAAGCTTATTTGATTTGTGGATGTTAGCGTAGTCGGAGGAGGCCAGGGATGGCGCCAGCCGTGACCGTGAAGTTAGCTGGTGTTTCTCAACCAGGTTACTTCACTAGGCGATTTAGAGAACGGCTCTAAATCGAGGAGAAAGACCGCGCTGTGGCTTTCTCCGGTCGTCACAGCGGCAGAATCCCTGGTAGCCGGAGACGCAGCGACTTAAAAAAACAAAACGTAAATAACTTAAAATCCAAAGAATTTAACCCAAGAAAGTATGGTGTACGATGACTTCAGTAATTTTTATGGGCACGCCCGAATTTTCGGCGCCCATTCTGAGCAGTTTAATTGAAAAGGGCTACGACGTCTTGGCTGTAGTGACCCAGCCCGATCGGCGCGTGGGCCGGAAGCACGTCTTAACCGCTTCCCCCGTCAAGCAGGTGGCCGTGGCACATAATATCGAGGTGCTCCAGCCCCAGAAGATCTCCGGTAGCGACGAGATGGCCCGCGCCATTGCGCTTGCGCCCGATCTGATTGTGACGGCGGCGTTCGGTCAATTCTTACCCACTAAGTTGTTAAAGGCGGCCAAGGTGGCGGCCGTGAACGTTCACGCGTCCCTTCTGCCCAAGTACCGCGGTGGGGCGCCGGTCCACTACGCCATCATGAATGGCGACAAGGAGACCGGCGTTTCCATCATGTTCATGGAAAAGAAGATGGATGCCGGCGCGGTCTTGGCCCAACGTGCCATTCCGATTACCGATCAGGACGATGTGGGTAGCATGTTCGATAAGCTCAGTCTGGTCGGTCGCGACCTGTTGTTAGAGACGCTCCCTAAGTTACTGGCCGGTGAGATTACGCCGGTGCCGCAGGACGAATCCCAGGTGACCTTCTCACCTACGATTAAGTCCGATGAGGAACGGATTGACCTGAACCTCAGCGCCCATCTGATTGACTGCAAGGTGCGGGCACTCCGCCCGGCGCCTATCGCCCACATTTACTTGAACGGCGTGCGGACCAAGCTGTGGGACGTAACGGTTCTGGATGAGACGACGGACCTCAAGCCCGGCGAACTGGTGAGCCACGATAAGCATCACTTGGCGATTGCGACTGGCGAACACGGGGTCTTGGCGCTAAACGAGATTCAACCGGCCGGCAAGCCGAAATTAAGCATTACCGACTTTCTCAATGGAACGAGCGACGCATTGACAATTGGCGAACAGGTGGCTGAATAATGACAAAGAATACGACTCCCCGGGCTTTAGCCGTTGAAGCTTTGACGCGCGTGGCCAACGGGGCTTACTCAAATTTACAATTGGAACAGACCTTAGAGAGCCATAACTTAAGCGACGTTGACCGCCGCTTCGTGACGAATCTGGTCTACGGGACCATCCAACATCAATTAACGTTGGAATACTACTTAGCGGGTTTCGTGAAGCCTAATCAAAAGGTGTTGCCGTGGGTCAAGATGACCTTACTGGTGGCGCTTTACCAGGAACTTTACTTGGATCGGGTGCCTAAGCGGGCCATCTTTAACGAAGCCATCCAACTGGCTAAGGACCGGGGCCACGAGGGGATTCGGCGCTTCGTCACCGGGGTCCTACACGCCATCGATCGGCAGGGGCTTCCCGATATCAGTCAGATTAAGGACCCCGTTCAACGGCTGAGCCTACAGTACTCCGTGCCGGAATGGCTGGTGACGGCGATTCAAAAGCAGGTCGGTGACGAGAAGGCCGTCAGCATTTTAGAAACGATTAATCAACCGGCCGCGCAGTCCGTGCGGGTCAATACGGCGGTGGCGACGGCCGAAGCGGTGCAACAATCCCTGACGGACCAAGGCTACACGGTCACGCCCAGTGTGGTTGCCGGCAATGCCTTTCGTTTGGATGACAAGGCGGCTAACCAGAGCAACGTCTTTGAAACCGGCGAGCTGACGATTCAAGATGAAAGTGCGATGCTTCCGGTGGAGGCCCTACAAGTCCGGCCTGGCGATCAGGTCTTAGACGCCTGTGCGGCTCCCGGTGGGAAGACCACCCAGATTTCCGCGCTCCTCAACGCCCATTCCGGCGGTAAGGTGACGGCCTTAGACCTCCATCCCAAGAAGGTTAACTTGATTGAAAAGAACGCCGAACGTCTGCACGTGAGCGACCGGGTGGATGCCGTGGCCTTGGACGCCCGGAAGATTAACGATCGCTTCCCCAAGAAGCAATTTGACCGAATCTTAGTCGATGCGCCGTGTTCCGGGTTGGGATTGATTCGACGGAAACCAGAGATTCGTTACGAAAAGACGCCGCAGGATATTCAGCAGTTGCAACGCGTTCAATTGGGAATTTTGGATGCCGTGAGCGAAAAGTTAAAGCCTAATGGCATCTTGGTTTACAGCACGTGTACCATTTTGGATACGGAAAATGCCGACGTGGCCGCTAAGTTCTTGGCGGATCATCCGGACTTCGAATCCATGCGGGTGAACACGCAGTTACAGGTCAAGGATGACCGGAGCACGGACACGTTAGCCATCTATCCGGATGATTTCGATTCAGACGGCTTCTTCGTGAGTGCCTTTCGTAAGAAAAAATAGGGGTGACGGGCAATGAAAGTGGCATACCGAACGTCAATTGGCAAGCAGCGCCAGGACAATGAGGATTACGTGGATGTTTTCACGAATTTAGCGGGGCAACACCTCGCCATTATCGCCGATGGCATTGGCGGTCACCAGGGGGGCGATGTGGCCAGCGCCATGGCCGTGTCCCACCTCGGCCATGAGTTTGAACAGACCAAGCTTGCCACGCCGAGCGATGCGCGCACCTGGATTACCGGGGAAATCACCGCGGAGAATCAGTCGATCATCGATAAGTCCAACCAGTTTGCCGATTTAAACGGGATGGGCACCACGTTGGTTGCCGCCCTGTACTTCACCGAGGAGGTCGTCATTGCGAGCATCGGTGATTCACGGGCCTACCTGCTGCGGGACCGCCAGTTTCGGCAATTGACGGAGGATCACTCCCTGGTTAACGAACTGGTCAAACGCGGCGAGATTAGTAAGCAAGCGGCCCGGCACCATCCCCAAAAGAACGTCATCATCCGTTCGCTAGGGATTTCGACCGACGCGCGTTTCGACCTGAACACCTACCCATTGGTGACGGGCGACCAGCTGTTGCTGTGTACCGATGGTCTGACGAACATGGTCACGGACGCAGACATTCAGGCGGTCTTGCTCAGCGACCGGACGACCGCGGAGAAGTGCGATCGCCTCATCGAGATGGCTAACGACGCCGGTGGCTTGGATAACATTACGGTTCTGATCATTGCGAACCTCGATGGGGAGGTGAGCTGATGCGCACGGGTTACACGTTAAATGGCCGTTACCGCATCGTCCGTTCTCTGGGCGAAGGGGGGATGGCCAACGTCTACTTGGCACATGACTTGATCCTGGACCGTGACGTGTCCGTCAAGCTCTTACGGTTAGATCTCAGAGATGACCCCGGAACCGTGCGCCGCTTTCAAAGGGAAGCTCTGGCGGCCACGGAATTAGTCAATGACAATATTGTCCAGGTCTACGATGTCGGTGAGGAAAATGGCATGCAGTACCTGGTCATGGAATACGTTGAGGGAACCGACCTCAAGGCCTTTATCAAGAAGAATTTTCCGATTCCGTATCAGGAAGTCATTCAAATTATGGCGCAGATCTTAAACGCCGTGAAGACGGCCCACGCCCATAACATTATTCACCGGGACCTCAAGCCCCAAAACATCTTGATTGATGCGCATCACGTCGCTAAAATTACCGACTTCGGGATTGCGGTGGCCCTGTCCGAACATAGTCTGACGCAGACCAACACGGTGCTGGGGTCGGTTCACTACCTCTCGCCGGAACAGGCGCGCGGGGGGATGGCGACCAAACAGTCTGACATCTATTCGTTAGGGATTATTCTCTATGAGATGCTGACCGGGACGGTGCCCTTCGAGGGAGAAACCGCCGTCTCCATTGCGTTGAAACACTTCCAATCGGAGATTCCGTCCGTCAGAGACATCGATCCCCGAATTCCCCAGGCGTTGGAGAACGTGGTGCTCAAGGCCACGGCGAAACGCCCAGCGGATCGGTATACCGATGTCGCCAGCATGGCGGAAGATTTGAAGACGTCGCTGTCGCCTAAGCGGGCGGGCGAGGTGCGTTTTACACCGGCCGAGAATGACGACGGTGAGACCAAGGTTTTGCCGGCCAGTGCCCTCAGTTCGGTGGCGGTGCCTCACGCGATCGCTAAGACTGATACGGCCGCCGCGGCAACGGCTAAGGCCGACCCCACACCCGATCAGGAGGAGACCGGCAAGAAAAAACGCAAGAAGTATCGCCACCCACGTCGACGTAAGTTCCTGATTGCGGGAGGCATTGTCCTTCTGCTTATCTTGGGGATTTTTATCGGGATGGCGCTGTTCCAGCCACAGATGACCAACGTGCCTAACGTGGTGGGTGACCAGGAAGCGGCCGCACGGCGGGCATTAACCTCGGCCAAGCTCAAGGTGGGTACGGTGCACAAGACCGCTAGCAATAAGGTCAAGCTCCACCGGGTTGTCCGGACGGAGCCGCGGTCTGGCACCCAGCTCAAGCAAGAGACGGTGGTTGACCTGTGGGTTAGTACCGGGCCGAAGCGGGTTAAACTGGCCGATTACCGCGGCGATTCGTACGCGAGCACGGCGGCCAAGCTGGAAGCTATGGGCTTTAGCGTTCACCGCGAGTCGGTGCATTCGACCAGCGTACCGGCCGGTAAGATCATGCAGCAGAGCGTGACGGCCGGTAGCAGCGTGGTTCCCAGCAAGACGGATCTGACCTTTACCGTTTCGACGGGATCGGAGACAGTGACCTTGACCGACCTGAGCAATAAGACGAAGCGGCAAGCCCAGAGCTATGCGACCGATCACAACTTGAATCTGGCCTTTCAATACGCCTATTCCAGCGATGTCGCTAAGGGCCGCGTGATTCGCCAGTCGCCAGGTGAGGGCGCCGTGGTTCAGGAAGGTGACGAGATCACCCTGACCATGTCGCGTGGTGCCCAGAGCGAGAGCAGTTCCAGCGTCGATGAGTTCAGTGTGAACGTCAAGATTCCATTCGACAGTGGCTCGAGCGATGATGACGATACCGACGACGATGACGACAGTAGTTCCTCGTCCAGCAGCGACAGCAATCTGGTGCAGATTTATCTGCGCGACCAGGACCACGATCTAAGCTCGATTTACAAACAGATGACGATTACTGCGGATACGACCGTGACGCTACCGTTTACGGTGGTATCGGGTAAATCCGGGGCCTACAAGGTGGTTCGTGATGGCCACGTCGTTGCTTCGGATAATCACGTCACGAAAAATTAAGGAAAAAACCTGCATTTATAGCTCAGTTCTTTTATAATGATAGAGGACTGAGTTTTTTTGTCGCCAACGTTGAGGTTGGCACCATCACGAGATGGAAAAAAGAAGAAGGAGGTGCTGCATGTCAGAGGGACAAATTCGCCAATCGTTGAGCGGCTTTTACGACGTTTTTAGCGATGGTGAGCTGTATCGAACCCGTGCGCGGGGCAACTTCCGTAAGCGGCGAATCACGCCACTGGTGGGCGATCGGGTGCGTTTCGAAAGCTCGACACCCAAGGAAGGGTACATCTTAGAAATCTTACCGCGGGATAACGCGCTGACCCGGCCACCCGTGGCGAACGTGGATCAGGGCGTGGTCGTGACGGCGGTAGCGTCGCCCGAATTCTCCACGAACCTGTTGGACCGGCAGTTGGTTGCCCTAGAGGTGAGTCACATTGCGCCGGTCATTTATTTCACCAAGACCGACCTGATTGCCGATGACCGTTACCAGGAATTTGAGAAGTTGGCGGCGGGTTACCGACAGATTGGTTACGAGGTCTGCTTGACGCGCGAACCGTTTGCCGAGAGTGGTCTGGCCGACCTGCGTCGCTTACTAGCGGATAAGGTGACGGTGATCATGGGACAAACCGGGGCCGGGAAGTCCACGTTACTTAACCACATCTCACCGGACCTGACGCTAGCGACCGGCGAGATTTCCACGGCGTTGAACCGGGGGAAACATACCACGCGTAAGGTCAGCCTGATGCCGGTGGCCGGTGGACTGGTTGCCGATACGCCGGGCTTCTCATCCTACGACACCCTGACGATTGACTACCGCGAATTGGGCCACTATTTCCCCGAGTTCGCGTTGGCTTCGCGGGATTGTCGCTTCCGGGGCTGCGTTCACGTGAACGAACCGGGCTGTGCGGTCAAGGACGGCATCGCCGCTGGAAAATTCATGCAGAGTCGTTACAACAACTACCTGCAATTACTCACGTTGTTAAAGAATCAAAAACCTGTTTACAATAAAAAGAAATGAGGAAGAAAATTTATGATTAAAGTAGCGCCATCAATTTTAAGTGCAGATTACGTCAATTTACAACCAGACATCGAAAAGGTCGACAAGGGCGGTGCCGAAGTCTTACACATCGACATTATGGATGGTAACTTCGTCCCAGCGCTGTCATACGGTCCGGGTTGGGTAAAAGCCATTCGCCCCATCACCAAGATGGTCTTAGACGTGCACATGATGGTTCAAAACCCAGAACGGTACGTGGATGACTTTGCTAAGGCCGGCGCCGACATCATCGGGGTCCACGTTGAAGCAACGCCACACATTCACCGGGCTCTGCAAATGATCCAAAACGCTGGGGTAACCCCCGAAGTGGTCATCAACCCAGGAACCCCAGTGTCCGCTATCGAACCGGTCTTAGACATGGTTGGCCAAGTGCTGGTCATGACCGTTAACCCCGGTTTCGGTGGCCAGAAGTTCTTACACAGCACGGTCGAAAAGATTGCGCAACTCGACGCCATCAAGAAGGCCAAGGGTTACGACTTTGATATCGAAGTTGACGGTGGGGTTAACGACAAGACGGTCGTTGACTGTGCCAATGCCGGGGCAACGGTTGCCGTGGCTGGGTCGTATGTTTTCAACGCCGATGACCCGGTTGAACGCATCAATGCCTTAAAGGCCGCAACGAAATAATGCCACGGGGCGGAACGTTCAATCTCCTCGTGGGTGGGCCCAAGGCTGAGTGGCCGGACGACCTGCGTTCACGGAAAATTGACGGCTCCTGGATTGGCGTTGATCGGGGGACGTTACGGTTAATCGATCACAATATTCAGCCGGTGGCGGCGATTGGGGATTTTGATTCCTTACAGCCAGACGAGCTCCAACGGGTTCGTCGCAACGTTAAGGATATTCGCCAGGCCAAGGCGGAAAAGGACTTCACCGATACCCAGTTTGCGGTGTCGGTGGCGTTGAACGACTATGGGGCCGAGCGCGTGGACATCTACGGGGCGACCGGTGGCCGGTTGGACCATTTTCTGGCCAACCTGTTCATCGTGCTTCAGCCGGAGTATAAGCGCTACGCGAACCGGATTCGCTTGATTGATAAGCAAAACACCATTTCGTTTTACCTGCCCGGGCACTATCAAATCACGCGGGAACCGGATAAGCATTATCTGGCCTTCATCCCGCTGACGTCGATCGACCACCTGAGTCTGATTAACGAAAAATACCAACTTCACAACGAGCCGATTCCGTATCCCATTTCGCTAGCCA
The DNA here is from genome assembly GCF_038374745.1 of Levilactobacillus sp. HBUAS70063. NCBI lineage: Bacteria > Bacillati > Bacillota > Bacilli > Lactobacillales > Lactobacillaceae > Levilactobacillus > Levilactobacillus sp. HBUAS70063. Next base: position 117,641 of record NZ_JBANSM010000001.1, read on the forward strand.
GCAATGAATTCATGGGTGACACGGGCGAGTTCCAATTCGATACGGGCTTGCTGTGTGTCATTCAAAGCTGTGATACCTACGAGGCCCGCCACGAATAACGTGAGGGGTACCGGGGTAATTATGGTAGCTGATTAAAAATCGTCGTTCACGGGAATTTTTCCGGTGAGCGACGATTTTTTGGTAGAAGTATTGAACTAAAGGTTGGAAGTAGACTTAACACGCTGCTTCCGTAACGACGGTGTTCTGTCCACTAAAATTAGTGAAGCCAGAGGCCTACGCCTGCCAGGGGTTCCGCCTGCTATGGGGGACGCCTCCAGCCTGAGAGGCGGGCTTTCGGTTCGCTTGGAAGCCTTGCCAAACCCGCAAGTCTCCCAAGTCGCCCCACGCTGTAAGCTGAGAAAAAACCTCAGCTAACACCGTCGCCACAGCTGGTTCCACCCCTGGCGATCTCCGGCGGGGTAGTTCTTACCAGCAGCATCAAAGTTTGTCGACAAATCAATTGTTATCCGGGGGTAAGCCGTTGGTTGCTGGTCAGCGCTCTCGCAGCCGTGAGTGAGCCAAATATAGGTTCAGCCGTGGGAGTTCCCTTAGTGGCTCGGCCCGTCCGCCCACCGCGATCCAACCCATATTTGGCGAACGGTAAGGCGGCCAGCCCAGAAGATAGTAAACCACGTTGTGCTGAACACGAAAAAAGCGAGGGGCACAGGTGAACCTGTACTCCTCGCTTTTTTCGTTTAACCGTGTCCGTTTAACTAGACGCGGGTTACCTTACCTGATTTCAAAGTCCGAGCAGAAACCCAAACCTTCTTCGGCTTACCGTCCACTAAGATGCGAACCTTTTGTAAGTTCGGCTTCCAAGCGCGACGACTTGAATTCAAAGCGTGAGAACGCTTGTTACCGAAGCGCGTCCGCTTGCCGTTGATAAAATCCTTTGCCATGGCGTAAACCCTCCTTTGTTGATTCATTCATTACTTTTTTTAAAAGCAGTGCTTTTTGCTCACCTGACTAATTTACCATACTCTTTTGCGGAACGCAACGTTTTCTTTCAAGGAAATCTACTTGACACCTATTTCCCCTTAGAACGTGGTTTTCAGTCTTCCCATTTCTATTTTGGGCGTGGTTGTGGTAAGATTAATTTCTGTTAAGATTGTATATCCAGATAAGGAGGCTATTTCCATGGCCGTAAAGATTAAGACTCAGTACGGAACAATTGATATTACAAATGAAGTGATTGCGACCGTAGTTGGGGGTGCCGCGACTGATAATTATGGTGTCGTGGGCATGGCAAGCAAAAATCAGATTCGGGATAATGTCAATGACATCTTACGACGGGAGAACTACGCCCGCGGGGTGGTTGTGCGTCAGGAAGACAATGGCGTGGCCATCGATGTTTACGTGATTGTGAGCTACGGGACGAAGATTTCCGAAGTTTCACGGAACGTTCAATCTAAAGTCAAATATAACCTAGAAACGATGTTAGGCGTGACGGCTAATTCCGTTAACGTTATTGTTCAAGGGGTGCGGGTGTTGGCTGATTAGCCAGACGTACTGAAATCAAGGAGGATACTTAGTTGAAAGTAACAGAAATTACTAATCTTGAGTTTGGTAAGATGGTCCAAGCCGCCTCGCAAAAGCTAAACCAGAATGCCGATTTTATTAATTCATTGAATGTTTTCCCCGTTCCTGATGGGGATACCGGGACTAACATGAGCCTGTCGCTACAGAGCGGGGCCAAGTACGAACGCGACGCCGATACCGATGCTGTCGGGGCGTTGGCGACCGCACTGGCCAAGGGCTTGTTGATGGGGGCGCGGGGAAATTCCGGCGTGATCCTGTCTCAGATTTTCCGGGGCTTCTCGCGGAAATTGGCCGACAAGCAGACGTTGACGGCGCAAGACCTGGCCGATGGGTTCGCAGCCGGCGCAGAAACGGCTTATAAGGCCGTTATGAAGCCGACCGAGGGAACTATCCTCACGGTGGTCCGCGAGGGGGCTCAGGCTGGTTTAAATGCCGCTAAAGAATCCGACGACGTGTTGGTCGTGATGGATGCCGTGTTTGAGGCCGCTAAAGCTGCTTTGGCCAAGACACCAGATCTTCTGCCCGTCTTGAAGCAAGTCGGCGTGGTCGATTCCGGGGGCCAAGGGTTGACCTTTGTGCTGGAAGCCTTTAATGATTCACTGAACGGTCGCGTGGCCGAAGAAGGCGACTACCAACCAGACAACGCCGAAATGGATGAAATGATCGAAGCTACCCACCACCAAAGCGTGCAAGGCAAGCTCGATCCCGACAGCATTAAGTATGGTTACTGTACCGAAATCATGGTCCGCATTGGTCGCGGCAAGCAAGTTCAACACGACTTCGACTACGACACCTTCTACAAGTACCTTGCCGATCTCGGGGACTCCCTGTTGGTGGTCAATGATGATGAGATCGTCAAGGTCCACGTCCACACGGAACACCCAGGCAAGGTGATTGCTTGGGGCCAAGAATTTGGGGATCTGGCAAAGGTTAAGGTCGATAACATGCGGATGCAGCAAGAGACCATCATGGAACATGATGAAGAGGCTGCTGAAGCGGCGGCACCGGCGACTGAAGAAGAAGCCCCTACCGATACGGCAATTATCGCCATTGCGGCCGGTGACGGCTTAGCCACGCTCTTCAAGAGTCTGGGCGTCACGCACGTGGTCAACGGTGGGCAAACCATGAACCCAAGTACCCAAGACATCGTGGACGCCATCAATGGGAGTAAGGCCAAACGGGCCATTGTGTTGCCGAACAACAAAAACATCTTCCTGGCCGCCGAACAAGCGGCTAAGGTGGCGGACATCCCAGCCGTGATCGTGCATTCCAAGACGGTTTCGCAGGGGATGACGGCCATGTTGGGTTACAACCCCGACGCCGAATTGGCGGATAACCAGTCGGCAATGGAAGAAAACCTGAGCGCCGTGAAGAGTGGTCAGGTGACCCACGCCATTCGGGATACCGAACTTGATGGTTTTGACATCAAGGAAGGCAACTATATGGGAATTGTCGATGGCACCATCAAGGTGACCGATGCCGATTTGCTCAAGACGGCGGTCGCTACGGTGAAGGCCATGTTAGACGATGACAGTGAAATTGTCACGATTATTTACGGTGCCGATACGACCGAAGACGTGGCGGATCAGCTACAGTCGGCCGTTGAAGACTTAGACGACGAATTAGAAACGGAAGTTCACAGTGGGGGCCAACCGGTCTACCCATTCCTGATTTCTGTGGAATAAGGCTTAACCAAAGGGGTCCAGGACATTTGTCCCGGTCCTCTTTCACGTTATTGCGGCTTGGATTGGTCCGTGATTTCGGTCTAGTCGGGTTAGCGAGAAAGTCGTAAAATAAGGATAGCTAGAAATTAAGAAAGCGTCACCGATGCTGGTGGACGATTGACGATGGTGGCTTGCCGTCAAAGGGATCAGCTGCGCAGTTCAGAATGACTGGCTAGTTCGCCACTGGTCAGCGGCTACGTTGTTGATCAGAGTAAAAGTTAAACGGCTTTCGAATGGACGTGACCTCTGGGCTGTTCACTGTCCTGCCGGAGATCGTCAGTAGTGGAGTCAGCCGTGACAACGCCCTTAGCTGGCGATTTCAGCCAGGTTAGGGCGTGGGACGACTTGGGAGACTCACGGTCTGGGTGAGGCTTCCAAGCGAACCGGAAGCCCGTTCTGTGGCTGGAGGTGGTCCCCACAGCAGGCGGAACTGCTAGCAAGCGCAGGCAACAGTTTTAGCCAATTCTAAAACAAGGTTAACCAAGCAACTAAAATGATGGGAGGGGTGTTGGCATGGTTAGTTTAAATGACTCGGTCAGTGAACTGGCTGGCGTTGGGCCCAAGCGCGCGCAGGCCTTGAAGTCGCTGGACATTGAAAATGTGAATGATTTACTGACGTACTTTCCCTTCCGTTACGAGGATCTGCAGGCCAAGGACCCGGCCGAGTTGACCGACCAGGCGAAGGTCACGTTGAAGGGCACCGTGGCCGCCGCTCCCGTCATCTCGCGGTTCGGTCGGCGCAAGACCCGCCTGAACTTTCGCCTGTTGCTGGATGAACATACCATTATTCCGGTGACGTTCTTCAATCAGCCTTGGTTGAAGGATAAGCTCGAAGTGGGCAATGAGCTGGCCGTGTACGGGCGGTTCGATGCCAAACGCCAAAGCCTGGCCGGGATGAAGATTATTGCCAGTGCCGATGGCGGCATGGGGTCCATCTACCCGGCCAATAAGGAAGTTCGTCAGGGTACGATTCAGAAATTGGTGGAGAGCGCCTATACCACCTACGAACCGGTCATCGTTGACCTGATTCCCGAACCGTTGCGTGTCCAGTATCGCCTGCTGCACCGGCGCCAAATGATTCATGACATGCACTTTCCGGCGGGGGATGCCGCCGCGAAGGCCGCCCGGCGCACGGCCAAGTTTGAAGAATTTTATTTATTCGAGACGCGTCTGCAGATCGTTAAGCAACAGGATCACACGTTACATGGCCAGACCCTGGCGTATGATTTGACGCGGCTCAAGGCCTTTATTGCTGCGTTACCTTACGAGCTGACCGCCGCGCAGAAACGTGTGGTCAACGAGATTTGTTTTGATTTAAAACGCCCCGTACACATGAACCGGTTGCTACAAGGCGACGTTGGGAGTGGGAAGACGGTGGTGGCGGCCATTGCCATGTACGCCGCCATCACGGCCGGGGCGCAGGCCGCGTTGATGGCACCCACGGAAATCTTGGCGGAACAACACGCCAATAATTTGGCGAAGTTATTTGCCGACTTTCCGGTGAACGTCGCGCTACTGACCGGGGCCACGAAGCCCGCCGCGCGCAAGACGCTATTGCCGCAGATTGCCAACGGAACGGTCAACCTGATCGTTGGGACTCATGCGCTGATTCAGCCGGAGGTGAGCTACCATCACCTAGGCTTAGCCGTGGTAGACGAGCAACACCGCTTCGGCGTCAATCAGCGTCAGGCCTTGCGCGAGAAGGGGCAACAGCCCGACGTTTTGGCCATGACCGCCACGCCGATTCCCCGGACGCTGGCGATTACGGCTTACGGTGAAATGGACGTTTCGGTCATCAATGAATTGCCGGCCGGTCGCCAGCCGATTAAGACCACGTGGATTCGCAGTAATCAGGTGGACGCCACGCTCCGTCAGGTCAAGGCCGAGTTGAGCAGTGGCTCGCAGGCCTACGTGGTGACGCCGCTGATTGAAGAATCGGAAGCGGTCGACATGAAGAATGCCGAGGCCATTTACGCGCGGTTTAAGGAGGAGTTTGAGCCGACGTACAAGGTGGGCCTGCTTCACGGCCGGATGAAAAATGATGAGAAGAACGCCGTCATGGATGCCTTCAAGGCCAACGAGTTTCAGGTGTTGGTGGCCACCACGGTGATTGAGGTGGGGGTCGACGTGCCCAACGCAACGGTCATGTTGATTTACGATGCCGACCACTTTGGCTTGGCTCAGCTTCACCAGTTGCGTGGCCGGGTCGGTCGGGGCAAGAAGGCCTCGGCCTGCATCCTGATTGCCGACCCGAAGAACGAGTTGGCGGTGGAACGCATGACGACCATGACCAGCACCAATGATGGTTTTGTTTTATCGCAAAAGGATTTGGAATTACGGGGCCCGGGTGATATTCTGGGTAAAAAGCAATCCGGGGTGCCGGACTTTAAAGTCGGCGATCCCGTGGCCGATTTGAATATTTTGAGCGTGGCCCAACAGGCGGCTAAGGAAACGGTGGCCGCTCCCGACTGGGCAGAGCAAGACGCCAATTTGGCATTGGCCGCGTTTCTCAGTACCACGGCCCACCAGAATACTACGATGGATTAGAAGGAGACGAATGATGAAAATTGCCGTTGATGCAATGGGTGGCGACTACGCCCCCGCTGAAATTATCAAAGGGGTTGAACAGGCTCGAGACGCTTACAGCGACGTTGAGTTCTTGGTGTATGGCCAAGAAGAGCAGGTGAAACCGCTGATTCAAGACGACACGCGCATCACGCTGATGCCGGCCGCCGAAGGCATTACCATGGAGGACGAACCGGTCCGCGCAATTCGCCGCAAGAAGCAGTCTAGCATTGTTCTGGCGGCGACGGCCGTGAAGGAGGGGGCCGCGGATGCCTTCTTCTCCGCCGGAAATTCCGGTGCCGTCTTGGCCGCGGGTCTGTTGATTGTTGGCCGGATCAAGGGCATCGACCGGCCGGGGCTGACCACTACGTTACCCGTGTTGCGGAAGCCGGACCAGTCCAGCTTTGTCATGCTGGATGTGGGGGCTAACGCCGATACCAAGCCATTCAACGTTGTCCAATACGCCGTGATGGGTCAGTACTACGCGCAATCGATTATGCACGTCAAACAGCCGCGGATTGGTCTCCTGAACAACGGGACCGAGGCCGATAAGGGGGATATGGCTCATCAGGCGATCTACCAAGCCCTGGCCAGCATCGACAGCCTCAACTTCATCGGTAACGTGGAATCACGGGAACTGTTAAACGGGGCGGCGGACGTGGTCGTTACCGATGGTTTTACCGGAAACGCCACGCTCAAGGCCATCGAAGGGACCGCGTTGTCCATGCTCAAGCTGATCAAGGGTGAAATCATGAGTGGTGGCCTGGGCGGTAAGATTGGGGCCGGCCTGTTGAAGCCGGTCTTCAAGAACGTCCAGAGTGCCATGGATTACTCGCAGTACGGCGGGGCCGTTCTGTTGGGCCTTAAGGCACCGGTTGTGAAGACTCACGGTTCCAGCAAGGCACCAACCGTCAAGAACACGATTGGTCAGATTCGCGAATTGGTCGAAACCAAGAGTGCCGACCAGCTCGTCACGTATTTCGCGGACCACACCGATGAGATGGCGGCACTAAAGGAATCCTTGAAGTAAAGTTGCCTCGATTTGATGACTGAACGACGTAAGGTGACCGCGGTGAGCAATTAGTCGGTTGCTGACGAGCCATTCGGTTTATACTGGTGGTGGGAGTCAGACCGTCACCGGCAGGGCGCAGGTCACCCGTGAAACGACGAAGGGTGCCCTATTAATTTGCTAGACAAGGTCTGCCAAAACGGTTAGACTACTTATTGAATACTGTGAGCGAGGGATTAGATATGACAAGAGCAGAAATTTTTGACAAGATTGCGGATATTATTGCCGACCGGTTTGAAATCGATCGGGACCAGATCAACGAGCAGTTGAACTTTAAGAAGGATTTAGACGCCGATTCGATTGATTTCGTGGAATTTGTCCTGGAATTAGAGGATACTTTTAACGCGGAAATTTCCGACGAGGACGCCGAAAAGTTAACGACGATTGGCGAAGTGGTCGACTACGTTGTGGCGCATCAATCCGAAGCAAAATAAGCACTGAGCGAGTCCGGGCCGCATCCTTTTGCCCCGGGCTTTTTCAATCAAGAGCGGTTGGGCTGCGGGTGCGGCCAGTGGTCGGAAAGCCGCATGAGGGCAGCCGTCGCGAATTTGGTGCTATGCCGCACTGAAGGGCCGCTGGTGGCTTTGCTTGTAGTCAATCGTTGGATGGATTAGCAACGTAGCCGGGAGTGAAGCCCCAGATGAGCTCAGCCGTGGGATTATCTAAGTGGCGATAGCCGGTTAGATAATGGCGTCTTGGAAACACCGATTTGGGATGGTTCCAAGCGAGTTTCGAGACCGTTCTTTGGCTCGAAACGTCCTGCCCACCGCGTTCCAACTCATCTGGGGCGAACGGCAAGGCGGCCAGCCAAAACTACCACCCATCAGTCAAGGTAAAGAAAACGCAATAGAAATGAGGGAATTAGCGCGTGATTGCTGGATTAAATCAAGAATTAAAGGATAATTTTGATATTCATTTTAAAGATCAATCCCTGCTAGATGAGGCGTTTACGCAGGCTTCCTACGTGAACGAACACCCCAATCAGGGCTTGAAGTTCTATGAACGGATTGAATTTTTAGGGGATGCCGTCATGCAGTTGGTCGTCTCCAACTATATCTTCCGTCGCTACCCGAACATGCCGCAGGGGCGGTTGACGCGGCTGCGGGCCGCCATGGTTAACGAACAGAGCTTTGCTAGTTTTGCGCGTGAGTGTCACTTCGACCGGTACATTCGGTTGGGTCGGGGTGAAGAGAAGGCGCAAGCCCGGCAACGGGACTCCCTGTTATGTGATATTTTTGAATCATTCATCGGGGCGTTGTACATGGACCAAGGCTTGGACAAGGTCGTGGCGTTTGTGACCACGGTGGTCTTTCCCAAGTTGGATGAGGGTCGGTTCGATGAGTTCTTCGATCACAAGACGGAACTCCAGGAATTGGTTCAGCAGCACGGGTCGGTGGACATCGACTATCGCTTGTTAGACGAAGAAGGTCCCGACAACGATCGGGCCTTTGAGGTGGCGGTTTACGTGGACAATAAGAAATTGGGTGAGGGCCACGGCCACTCGAAGAAGCACGCCGAACAGAACGCGGCGCGCCACGCCCTGGAGAATTTGAAAACAGAGTAAGGATGACTAACGATGCGGTTGAAGACATTAGAAATTAGCGGGTTCAAATCCTTTGCAGATAAAACCCGAATTGACTTTTTGCCGGGAATGACTGGCATCGTCGGCCCTAACGGCAGTGGCAAGAGTAATATTTCCGAAGCCGTCCGTTGGGTTTTGGGGGAACAGTCCGCCAAGAGTTTGCGCGGCAGCAAGATGCCCGATGTGATTTTTGCGGGGTCGGCGGACCGGCACCCGTTGAATCGGGCGGCCGTGGCAATTACGCTGGACAATAGCGATCATTATCTTAAAAGTGACTACACGGAACTCACCATCAGTCGGATTCTTTACCGGTCCGGCGAGAGCGAGTACCAACTAAACGGTCAGAGCTGTCGGTTACGCGACATCACGGAACTGTTGATGGATTCGGGAATGGGGCAGGATTCCTTCTCGATTATTTCGCAGGGCCGTGTTGAAGCAATCTTTAACAGCAAACCGGAGGACCGCCGCAACATCATTGAGGAAGTTGCGGGCGTTTATAAGTATCGGAAACACAAGGAAAAGGCCCAGCGTGAGCTCGAGGAGACCATGACCTACCTGCATCGCGTTGAGGATATCATTGCGGAGTTGGAAGGACGCTTGGAGCCGCTGGAAGAGCAGAGCAGTTTGGCCGAGGATTATTTAGACCAGCAAAAGAAGTTCGCCCTGTTGGAGAAGACCCAGTTGGTGCGGCAACTCCACACGGAACTGGATCAAAAGGGCGCGGCCGATGACGCGGTGACGGCCAAGCAACAGCAGGTCACCGATCACCAGGCCGCCGAGCGCCAACAGACGACGACGGTTCAGCGCCTCAAACAGCAACAGGCCGACCTGTTGGCCCAAAAGGATGCGCTTCAGGCTAAATTGGTGGCGGCGACCCGGCAGGTTGAGCAGTGCCAAGGCCAGGTCAATCTGTCCGGTGAGCAGCAACGCCACCAAGACGAGCAACGCCAGGCAACCGAGAAGCAATTGGCGCAATTGGCCACCGACATGGCCCACGACCGCGAGCAGTTAGCGCAAACGGAACAGAACTTGCAGGACTTGACGGCCCAGTTGAAGACGGCCCAGCAAACAGTTCGCGACTTGGTCAAGGCGACCGCGCCGGAAACGGTGACGCAACTGCGCCAGCACTTGGAGAAGTTACGCACACAGTATTTTGACCAAAAACAGGCCGTGGCCAACTGGCGCAATCAACGGCAGTATATTCAGCAGAATCAGGAACGTTTGCTCCAGCAGGGAGAACGGGTGGCCCGGCAAATTGCGGACCTCCAAGCTACCGAACGCGAGGCCCAAGCGAAGGTCGCGACCGCAACCGAAGCGGCGACCAGCCACAAGGCGGCCCTGAATGAAGCGGAACAGGCCTTGGATCAAGAGGCCGGTCATTATCAGCAACAGCAACAAGCCTATCGCCAACTCCAGCACAACTGGCAGGCGGCGTTGGAAGTCTATCAGCGGGCGCAAACGAAGGCGGTCAGTCAACAGGCGGCCTCGGCCGAATACGGCGGCTTTTATCAGGGGGTCCGAGCCGTTCTTAAGCAGCGGCAACGGTTCCCTGGTTTATTGGGAGCCGTCTCGGAACTGCTGGACGTGCCGGAACGCTATACGGTGGCCGTGGAATACGCCTTGGGCGGCCAGCTCCAGCAGGTGGTGGTGGATCAAGAAGCCACGGCCAAACAAGCCGTGAGCTATCTCCGCCAACAGCGAGCCGGCCGGGCAACCTTTCTACCGCTGACGGCCATTCGCGGTCGGCAAATCGACCGGGGGACGCGGCAACAGTTAACGCAATTATCGGGATTCTTAGGCATCGGGAGTGACTTGGTCAAGATTGCCGATCAGGCCCAAAGTATTTTGCATTATCTGTTAGGAACGACCATCTTTGCGGCCGATTTAGACACCGCGGTGGCCATCAGTCAGCAGATTCATCACCGTTACCGGGTGGTCAGTCTGGCCGGTGATGTCGTCAGTGCCAGCGGGGCCATTACCGGGGGACAAAACCGGCAGAATCACAGCAGTGTGCTTCGCCAGCAGCAGGAATTGCAGCAGCTGCAGGCGTCCATTGGTCAGATGAAACCGCAACTCCAGGAACAAGAGACTAAGATTAAGGCGGCCCGTGAGGCGATGCTGGCCAGTGAACAACGGAGTCAAACGTTACAGGCCAAAATCAACCAGTTACAGCCGCAGTGTCGGCAGCTGGATGACGAACTCGCCCAGGCGCAGACCACGTTGACGCAGGCTAGCCGCCAGGTCAAGGCCGCCCAGTTGGATATCGACCAGGCCAAGAATGCCGGGGATGACCAGCAGGACGCGCATTTGGCCGAACAGATTCTAACCGGTGAAAAGCAGATTACGACGACCGAAGCGCAGGTGCAAGCCGTACAGAAGCAGATTGAAACGGTCACCGCTGAACAGGCGGACAAGCAGTCGCAGCTCACGGAGAAACAAGCGTGGCAAGCCGCGGCCAAGGAACGCCAACAGCAGCAACGGGCAACCTGTGCCGACCTGAAGGCCCAGATCGAAACGGCCCAGCAACAGGCTGAACAGTTGACCGCCCAACGCGATCAGCTCGACCACCGTGCGGACCTGTCACCGGCCGAAGCCCAACAGCAGTTGGCTCAGGCCCAAAAGGATCGGCAGGCCATCGACCACGAGTTACGGACGACCGATGAGCAATTGACCACGGTCAACGATCAGCTCGCGCAGGCCGAGACCGCCAATCAGCGAACCAGTGGCCTCTTACAGCTGGCCAACGATGATTTGCAAAAGGCTCAGGTGCAGCAGACCCGGCTCGCCGCCCTAATTGACCAGCAACAGAATCAGTTGGCCGAGAAATATCAGTTGAGTCTGGCCGGGGCCGAGCAGGAAGTCAGCGATTTACCGGGTAACGAACTGGCCGTGCAGCTGAAGCTCCTCAAGAAGGGCCTGGACGAGATCGGTCCGGTCAACGTCAACGCCATTGACGAGTACCAGGAGGTTCGCGACCGCTATGATTTTCTAACCAAGCAGCGCGACGACCTGCTCACGGCGCGTGACCAACTCACGACCACGATGGACGAGCTCGATGGCCAGGTTAAACGCCGCTTCAAGCAGAGTTACGACCAGATTGCGGCCAAGTTCTCCGCCACCTTCCAGCAAATGTTTGGCGGGGGGAAGGCCGAGCTGGTCTTGACCGATCCGCATGATTTATTGACAACCGGGATTGACATCATGGCGCAGCCGCCGGGCAAAAAGTTCCAGAACATGGGGCTTCTGTCCGGGGGAGAACGCGCCCTGACCGCCATTACCTTATTATTTGCTATTTTACAAGTACAACCCGTACCATTCTGCATTTTAGACGAAGTGGAGGCAGCGCTCGATCCGGCCAACGTGACCCGATTCGCCCGCTACATCCATCAATTCCAAGATCAGACTCAGTTCATCGTGATTACCCACCGTCAAGAAACGATGGTGCAAGCCGACATTCTTTACGGGGTAACGATGCAGGAGTCCGGCGTTTCCAAGATGGTCGCCGTGGATCTGGACCAAGAAACCACGAAGGAAAGGAAGCAATCCTAATGGGATTATTTGATATTTTTCGGCGCCGGGCGAAGAAAGAACCCGCCAGTGAAGCGCCCCAGTCGGCCGCTAGCAGTGCCGCCACGGAAACGTCGACGGCATCTTCCGCCGCTACGACCACGCCTAGCAGTAGTGCGGACGTTGCCGTAACGCCGGCCAGTGCGGCGGAATCGACCGCGCCGAGTTCCGCGAGCGTAACCGAAGCACCGGCGTCAAGCGCTGAAAGTTCGGCGGCACCAACACCCGACGCCACCAGTGAGGCGGCTGTTGAGCCGACCACGCCAGCCGAATCCATGGCAAGCTCTGCTGCGGCGTCACCCGCTAATGTCGCAACGAGCGAAGCGGCGGACGAAGCGCCCCAGTCCGTTGCAGCAGCGGTGTCACCAGCACCGGAGTCTGTGGCCGCTGCGGAACCTGCGCAGCCAGAATCAGCAGAGACACCGGCCGAGGCGCCAGTTGAGTCGGCCGCTAGCAGTGCCGCCGCAGAATCGACCCCCGCTGCTCCGGATGACCAATCGGCAGCGGCGCAACCCGTCAGCGACGAACAGCTCTACGACAAGGGCCTGGCCAAGACGCGGCATACCTTTGGTGAACGGCTGAACGCCTTGTTGGCGAACTTCCGGCACGTCGATGAGAGTTTCTTCGATGATTTGGAAGAAACCCTGATCGGCGCCGACGTGGGCTTCGACATGGCCGTTAAGCTCAGCGATGAATTGCGCGACGAGGTCAAGCTCCAGAACGCCAAGAAGTCTGCCGACGTGCAGAACGTGGTGGTCGAGAAGTTGGTGGAAATTTACGATGCTGCCGGTAATGACGAAAGTACCGCGCTGAACATGGCCAAGGAAGGCCCGACCGTGATCCTGTTTGTCGGGGTCAATGGGGTTGGAAAGACCACGACCATTGGGAAGATGGCCAACCGCTACCACCAGGACGGCAAGAAGGTGCTGCTGGCCGCGGCCGATACCTTTAGAGCCGGGGCCACGGAGCAGTTGGACGTCTGGGCTAAACGTGCGGACGTGGACATCGTGACCGGGAAACCCCAGTCCGATCCCGCCGCCGTGGTCTTTGACGCCGTGCAGAAAGCCAAGCGCGAAGACTACGATATCCTCTTCGTGGATACGGCCGGTCGGTTGCAGAATAAAGTGAACCTGATGAACGAATTGGCCAAGATGAAACGGATCATCACGCGTGAAATTCCCACGGCACCGCACGAGGTCTTATTGGTGTTGGATGCCACAACCGGGCAGAACGCGCTGACGCAGGCCAAATTGTTCAAGGAGTCCACGGACGTGACGGGAATCGTGCTGACCAAGCTCGACGGCACGGCTCGTGGGGGAATCGTGTTGGCCATTCGCAACGAGCTCCACGTGCCCGTGAAGTTTATCGGCTTGGGTGAACAGATCTCCGACCTGCGACCGTTCGATCCGAACGAGTTTGTCTACGGCTTGTTCAAGGGGTTAATCGACGTTAAGGCGTTGGAAAAGTAAAAATTTTGACCTGAATGAAGGCTAGGTGGTCTTGACCGTTTTGCGGTTTCCGACGACCTAGCCTTTTTGCTTGCCGTTGCCCCCACTTACGGCGATATGATTCGTGATAACTGATGAAACTGTAACCGTTATGTCATAGTCGCGTTCGGTAAAATTGGCGTAAACTAGAATTAGTCCGGTTTCATTGCGGGGTTAAGTGGAACTAGACAGGAAAAGTTAGGGAGGAATTTAGGTATGAAAAAGATTGTTCAAACACTATTGGTTTTGGGTGTGGGGGCCGGCGTCATGGGCGCCACTAGCCTGTCGGCGTCCGCTAACAGCCAGTATTCGGCCAAGCGCTCCAAGTCGGTGCGGTTGGTTTGGCGTAAGCCTATGAAGCAACACGCCTTCACGGCAACGCAGGGCGCCCGTTATTCCCGCCACTTGGGGATTCGTTACAGTAATAACGATGTCACGCCGACCGTGACCTGGTACACGGATGCCCATGAAAAATTGTACAAGAAGAATAAGGGATACAGCGCCATCTACTACCACGTCAAGAGTGCGGATGGAACGTTACAGGGGTGGATTTGGCGCGGCTACTTAAAGGCCGCCGGTAGCACGCCGACCACGACTAAGCCGACGACGCCGACCGTCTCGGCCCCCACGGGTAAGCTCACCGAGAGCAATGAAAAAGCCTTTGCCGCGGCGCTGAAACAGTTATTCCCCGGCACGATTACCGACCAGAAGCTTTCTCGGGAAGCCAATGCGGCGGCCTGGCCAACGGATGCCGTTGACGGCGATTACGTGGGGCCTCATCAAACGGTGATTCATTTACGTAATCCCCAGTCCGATGCCTTGCCGTTCTACTTCAAGGCTTACGAACCACTGTTGACGGCGGCCGGTTATCCCGCTAGTGTCCGGGCCGGGTATGCGGGTTGGCACATTGGAATTGATATCCATGACGATTGGGGCGATGAGGGCGCTAACCGCGGCGACGCCCTGATTTACCTGGAACCGGCTAACGACTAGGCCAAATCAGACTTTATGACGGCAGGGCTAGCCGTTTCCAGCAGCTTTGTCGGGGTCTGTCCGCCTAACCGTTCGCCAAATTTGGTCTGGAACGCGGTGGGCAGGACGGGAAAAGCCAAAGAGCTGTCTTTTCCCTCGCTTTGAGCCGAAAATCACGTCTCAAAGGCGCCATTTCTTCAAGGAGACCACTTGAAGAAATCCCACGGCTGAGACCAAATTTGGCTCACTCACGGCTACGGATGCTGTGACCAATTACCGTGACTGAAAGCCGCCGTCCCAGTGCTGTTCGTGTGGGCTGGCTTTAGCCGCTTGTAACCGGAGGCAGTCAGAGATGGAGGCAGCCGTGACGGCGGTGTTAGCTGACGTTCTGGGTCAGCTTACAGCGCGGGACGTGTTTGGAGACTGATGGTCTTTATCAGGCTCCAAGCCGAGCCGGAGGACCGTTCCTCAGGCCGCAGGCGGTCCCCACAGCGCCGGAATCTCTGGCAGACGCAGGTGGTCAGTGGCGAACGGTAAGGCGGCCAGACGAGAATATTGAATCGGTTTCACCGAGAAGTCATTTCCTAAACCGTGGAATGGCTTCTTTTTCTATCGTTTAGCGGAGAACCCGCGAAAAAAATTGACGAAACCGCTAAAAATCGGTACTCTAGTAGAGTGTGTAAGTCCGTTCGGTTTGGTCGGCGAGGGTGCGCTGGTGACCGGGCGGCAATGGGTGACTATCTGGGAGGACCAAGCATGGAGATTGAAAAAAATTATCGGATTAATTCCTTATTTGCGTTCTACCAGCCGTTGCTGACCGCAAAACAGAATAATTATATGCAGTTATATTACGGTGATGACTATTCCTTGGGTGAAATTGCCGAGGAATTCAACGTGAGTCGGCAGGCGGTGTACGACAACTTGCGGCGAACCGAGAAGATTTTAGAGGATTACGAGGGTAAGCTGCATTTGTATCAGGAATTTACGGCGCGCAACCAGCAGGCCGATGAGATTCAATCGTACGTGGCGGACCACTATCCCCACGATGCGACGCTGAACCGGTTGGTTGCGGGACTTGAAAATCTAGAAGAACAATGAAAGTTAGGTGGCAAGACGAATGGCGTTTGAAGGATTAACGGAACGATTACAAAACGCAATGCGTAGACTCAGAGGAAAGGGGAAAGTTTCCGAGAGTGATTTACGCGAAACGATGCGAGAGATTCGCTTGGCTTTACTGGAAGCCGACGTTAATTTTACGGTCGTTAAGGACTTTGTTAAGCAGGTCCGCGAACGGGCAATGGGTGCCGATGTGCTGGAGGGGTTGAACCCCGCCCAACAGATCGTCAAGATTGTTGACGAAGAATTAACCAAGACCATGGGGGACGAAGCCGTTCCCCTGAACAAGTCCGACAAGATTCCCACAATTATCATGATGGTGGGGCTCCAAGGGGCCGGGAAGACCACGACTGCGGGTAAATTAGCCCGGAAGTTGAAGGAAGACGAAAATGCGCGGCCACTGATGATTGCCGGCGATATTTACCGGCCAGCCGCCATCGAGCAGTTGGTTCAGGTTGCTAAGGGCATTGACGTGCCGGTCTTCCAATTAGGAACGGACGTTGATCCGGTCGAAATCGTGCGGCAAGGGTTGGCGCAGGCTGCCGAGAACCACAACGACTACGTCATCATTGATACGGCCGGTCGTTTACAAATCGATGAACAGTTAATGGACGAATTAGCCAAGATTAAGGCCTTGGCGCATCCGGATGAAATTCTTCTGACCGTCGATGCCATGACCGGGCAAAACGCCGTGGCCACCGCCGAAGGGTTTAACGATAAACTCGACGTTACCGGGGTGGTTCTGACCAAGTTGGATGGCGATACCCGTGGTGGGGCCGCCCTGTCGATTCGGGCCGTCACCGGCAAGCCAATCAAGTTCATTGGTCAAGGTGAAAAGATGACCGACCTGGACGTCTTCCACCCCGATCGGATGGCGTCTCGGATTCTGGGGATGGGGGACATGTTATCCCTGATCGAAAAGACCCAGAAGGAATACGACGAGAAGCAAGCCCAAGAATTAACGGAAAAAATTCAGGAAAACTCGTTTGACTTTAACGACTTTCTGGACCAAATCGCTCAGATTCAGAAGATGGGTCCCATGGATGAAATCATGAAGATGATTCCGGGAATGGCCAACAATCCGGCCATGAAGAACGCCCAGATGGACCCCAAGGATATGGAGCATCTGAAGGCCGTGGTCTACTCCATGACGCCGCAGGAACGGACGAATCCCGACCTGTTGAATCCGTCACGGCGCCGGCGAATTGCGGCCGGTTCCGGTCGGCCCATTCACGAGGTGAACCGCATGATTAAGCAGTTCAACCAGATGAAGAAGATGATGAATCAGGTCTCCAAGGGTAACATGTCCGGTATGGAACAATTAATGGGCAACACGGGCATGGGCGGTGGCGCCGGCATGGGCCGCATGCAGAAGATGGCCATGAACCGGATGTCCCGTCAAATGAAGAAAAATAAGCGTAAGCGCCTCAAGAGTAAGAAGAAGCGGCGTAAGTAACTGGGCGCTGGACTAGCGACTGAACGGTCGACAGTCCGCAACGCAAAAGGGTAGACAGCGACTGATTTATCCGGTATACTACCCCTAAAGCAAGTCATAAGGGAGTAACTAGCAGGAACCTCTGCGGCAATATCGTCAGCAAGAAGCCAATCCGGTATTGTCTTAAATAGTGAGACTTATGTGTGTTCACAATTTTGTGTGCATGCGTAAGCCTCATTTTTTTAACCGGTAATTGTGGTCGTTAATCATGATTATCAGTTAACTAAATGGGGCGAGCGCACACCATAGGAGGAAATGGAAAAATGGCCAAGATCCCAATTTACCAGCAACCTGTATCCACTATTTACCAGGCGCTACAGACCGATGACCACGGGCTGAGCGCCGCCACCGTGCAAGAACGGCTGGCCCAAAACGGCAAGAACGCGTTGAATCAACAGAAGACCACCTCGCTCTTGCAAAAATTCATAGCGCAATTCAAGGACTTTATGATTATCGTACTGCTGGTCGCGGCCTTGATCGCCGGGCTGACCGGTGAGGTGGTCGATGCCATCATCATCCTGATTGTGGTGGTCTTAAACGCCATCTTCGGGGTGTTCCAGGAGGCTAAAGCCGAGGAAGCCATCAACGCGCTCAAGGAGATGTCGGCGCCCAACGCCACGGTGCGGCGGGACAACGTGGTCACCACCGTCAAGAGTGACGAGCTGGTGGTCGGCGACATCGTCTTACTGGAGGCCGGCGACATCATTCCCGCCGACTTACGGCTGACCGAGGTCGGCTCGTTAAAGGTTGAGGAATCGGCGTTAACCGGTGAATCCGTGCCGGTCGAAAAAAGCGCGGCGGTATTGACCGCCGACGACTTGGCTATCGGTGACCGGGCGAACATGGCCTTTATGAACAGTAACGTCACCTACGGCCGAGCCACCGGGGTCGTGGTCGCGACGGGGATGCAGACGGAGGTCGGCCGGATTGCCGGCATGCTGGAAGCCGCCGACGAGACGACCACACCCCTGCAGGCCAACCTGACGCAACTCGGGAAGTCTTTGACCATTCTGATCCTGGTGATTGCCGCCATCGTCTTTGCGATGGGGATGTGGCGTCAGGCCGAGAGCTTGATTGACATGTTGTTGACGGCGATTTCCTTGGCCGTGGCCGCGATTCCCGAAGGATTGCCGGCCATCGTCACGATTACACTGGCGCTGGGAACCCAACGGATGGCTAAACGCCACGCCATCGTCCGGAAGCTTCCGGCGGTGGAAACGCTGGGGAGTACCGACATTATCGCGTCCGATAAGACCGGGACGCTGACGCAAAACAAGATGACGGTCGAAAAGGTTTATCAAAACCATCAGTTGGTCGATGCGGCGACGGTGGACTTTGCGCGCGACAACCGCCTGGCGCAGACCATGATTCTCAGTAACGATACTAAGATGACCCCAGACGGTTTGGCCGGGGACCCGACAGAAACGGCGTTGGTCCAGTATCAACTCGACCGGCACTATCCGGTCCAGCAGGTTCTAACCGACTTGCCCCGGGTAGCCGAGATTCCCTTCGATTCCGAGCGGAAATTAATGTCGACCGTTCACCCGCTACCCGATCAGCGCTTCCTGATTGCGGTGAAGGGGGCGCCAGATGAGCTGTTGAAACGGACCACACAATTGGCACGGGATGGCCAAGTGGTACCGCTGACGGCAGATGACCGGCAGACGATTCTAACGACCAACCATGATTTGGCGACCCAGGCGCTGCGGGTGTTGGCCTTTGCCTACCGCATCGTCGATCAGGTGCCAAGTGAGTTAACCAGCGACCGGGTGGAAAATGACCTGGTCTTCGCCGGCATGGTAGGGATGATCGATCCCGAACGGCCGGAGGTGGCGCAGGCCGTGGCCGATGCCAAGGCAGCCGGAATTCGGCCGCTGATGATTACCGGGGACCACAAGGATACGGCGGCCGCCATCGCCACGCGGCTAGGTATCATGACTGCCGGTGAGACGCAGGCCGTGGTGACCGGTGCCGAACTGGATGAGATGGACGATGCCACCTTTGCCAAACGCGTCAAGGACTTTGCCGTCTACGCGCGGGTCGCGCCCGAACATAAGGTGCGGATTGTCAACGCCTGGCAACAGCACGGCAAGGTCGTGGCCATGACCGGGGACGGTGTGAACGATGCGCCCGCCCTGAAGGCCGCCGACATTGGAATTGGCATGGGGATTACCGGGACCGAGGTCTCCAAGGGGGCCAGCGACATGGTCCTCGCCGACGATAATTTCTCGACGATCGTGGTGGCCGTGGAAGAGGGACGGAAGGTCTTTGCGAACATTCAAAAGGCCATTCAGTACCTGCTGTCCGCCAACCTAGGGGAAGTTCTGACGCTCTTCATGATGACCATGTTGGGCTGGCAAATCCTGGCCCCCGTTCACATACTATGGATTAACCTGGTGACCGATACGTTGCCGGCGATTGCTTTAGGGGTGGAACCCATGGAACGTAACATCATGAAGCAACCACCGCGGGGGCGTCAGTCGAATTTCTTCTCGGGCGGGGTCCTCGGCGGGATTCTCTACCAGGGCCTGCTCGAAGGGGGCATCACGCTGTTCGTTTACTGGATGGCCATCACGTACCCCGTGCATGCGACGGCTAGCCTGGCTCACGCGGACGCGTTAACCATGGCGTTTGCCACGCTGGGACTGATTCAGCTCTTCCACGCCTTTAACTCCAAGTCGATTCATGGCTCGATCTTTACGGTGGGGCTGTTCCGCAACAAGTTCTTCAACTGGGCGATCCTGATTGCCTTTGCCTTACTGGCCATGACGATTCTGGTGCCGGGCTTAAACAGCTTGTTCCACGTGGCTAGCCTGAACCTGTTCCAGTGGAGCATCGTCCTCGGCGCCTCATTGATGATGATTGTGATTGTAGAAATCGTTAAGTTCTTCCAGCGACGCGTGGTAAAATAAGCGTAATAGCTGGTTGACTGACCGAATTAAAAAACGGTGGTCGTTTACCTGAGCGACCGCCGTTTTTTAGTTGTCAGGCGACCATAGATTGGAGTGAAGGTCGTGGCATTGACGTATCAGGCCTGTCTACAGGCAACGAATGTAATCTTAGCGAGTGGTAGCGTGCCCACCATCGTGGGTGAGGCCGGCATTGGAAAGTCGGCGTTAGTCGCCGATCTGGCCCGACAGCGCCACGCCAAGTTGTTTACCACGGTGGTGAGCCTCGTGGAGAAGGGGGATCTGGTGATTCCGGTGCCCCCACTGACCAGTGATTCCTTCGTTCAGACGGAAAAATACGGGTCGTTGGCCGATGTTCAATTCGGCTACTCGCACACGCTGGTCGCCATGATTCGCTACGCCGAGGCCCATCCGGATCAGGAAATTATCTGGTTTCTAGACGAATTTAATCGGGGCACGCAGGCGGTCCAAAGTGAGCTGATGAACCTGGTCTTACAGCGGCAAATCAATACGCTGACGCTTCCGGAACAGGTGCATCTCATCTTGGCGGAAAATCCGGACGCGACCATGGCCGGCTTCGAGCAGAGCCACTACGGCGTGACGCCGGGGGATGCCGCGATTGCCGACCGGACGACGCGCCTCGTGCTGGCGGCCGACACGAAGACGTGGCTGAGCTGGGCCACACAGCCGGTGGCCGGTGAGCCGCGGATCGTGCCGCTGGTGACCGACTATTTGGCGGAGAACCCCGCCGATCTGCACGTGGTGGCCACGGCCAACGCGACGGCCGATGACGACCTGCAGCCGACGCCGCGGGCCTGGGAACGTGTCTCACAGGCGCTCCGGGAGCTGGAGAACCAGCAGCTGTTCAACCAGACGGCGGTCGTGACCGCCATCATGCAGGGGAATCTGGGGATGACGGTCGGCACGGCCTTCGCGGGTTACGTCCAGGAGAAACGGCCGGGGCTGACCGTGGATCAGGCCTTTCAAGACGCCACGGCACCGACAACGTTTAAGGCCCTCGCCCCCGCCCAACAACAGCAGATTTTACGATTATGTCTGGCCGATCAGGCCGATTGGCCGCTGACCACGGGAAGCAACGCCCAGCGGTTCAGTGAGCTGTTGGCGGGGTGTCCCGCCGATGGGCAATTTGCCATCGCTCAGGACATGGCGGATACGCCGAACCTCTTCGAACAGTTGGCCGCGGCCACGGCGACGACGCCGGGGGTGGCTCAGCTGTATCAGCAGCTCACGGCGATTGGTCGGCGCGGCAGTCAGATCGAGGTGTAAGTGATGCCGAGTTTAACCCAGGATTTGAAACGATTAGCAACCGGCCCCGCCGCCCAGCAGGACGCCAATGCCCACCAGGCCTACCGGGATGCCGTGATGTACCTCTTACAAACAGACCCGTTCTACGGCCGCGTTTTGAGCCAAATGACCGTGGAGATTGCGCCGGGTCACTCGCCCTTGGCGTTGCGCCCCACGGCCACGGATTGGCGCTTACGACTGGCTCCCGCGGCGCTCGGCCGACAGGATTGGACGGGGACGCAGTGGGTCGCCATGTTGCGGCATACCGTCTTGCATTTACTCTGGCAACACCCTCAGCGCTACGCCGAGGCCCTCAAGACGCCGGCACAGGCGGGTCTGGTGCGCTGGGCGACCGATGCCGCGGTGAATGATTATCTGACGGACCTGCCGACCACGGCGATTACCAGTCGGCGCTTGCAGCAACTCATTGGTCAACCGGTGCAGCGCCAGCAGGATTCGGCCGTGTACCTGCGGCAATTGCGGGACTGGCGGGCGAAGCACCCCGCGAGCGCTCGGTCGCTACCGACCGGTGGTCCCGCCAACCGCGGTGATCAGGTGGCGCGGCGAAGTGCCGAGGCCGGAAACGACCCTAGCGATCTGGACGGTCACGCCACGTGGCGGGCAGCCGATGCGACCGCGGCGGCCACGCGTGAACAGTGGCGGCGCCAGCTCTTTCAGCGAACGGCCGATTCCCTGACGGCTAAGCAACGGGGGACCTTACCGGGAGCCATGCGCGCGGCGTTGACGCCCACCGTCGCGGAACAGCCACTGGACTGGCGGCGGCTATTGAAGCGGGGGCTGGGTCAGGTTCCCGCGGGGCGGCAGCCGGCTTTCGGCCGATTCAATCGGCGCCAGCCCGCGAGAATGGAGTTGCCGGGGCAGATCGTCACGACTTGGCAGAAGATTTCCGTGTTCGTCGACGAATCGGGGTCCATGGGGAACCGCGAGATTAGCTACCTCCTGGGGCAATTGGCCACGTTATTGGCCGTTTATCCCGCGCAGGTGACCGTTTACCCGTTTGATACGGTCGTGGACCCCCAGCGCCGCTTTAGCCTGCAGCGGCGCCCCCAGCATCTGATGCGAACGGGCGGTGGTGGCACCCGGTTTCAAGCCGTATTCGATGCCTTACCGCGGCTATTGCAGGGCGCGGCCGGTCAGCTGGTGATTATCTTGACGGACGGTTACGGCGAACGCCAGCTTCAACCAACGCTACCGGTGCCCGTCATCTGGCTACTAACGAGTCCGGTAGCGGCATTTTCGGTGAAAAACGCGCCCGGCACCGTGGTGAGTCTGACGACCGATCCACAGTGGCAGGCGATAAGGGGGCAAAAGTCATGACACAACAGTTAACGGCAAGTGAATTAAGAGCGCTGATTAAACGAACGGCCCCTTACCGAAACGCCCAGGCCATCCTGGCCGATGAATGGGGGAGCCGGGCGATGGAAAATCCACTGTTTCAGGCCCCGATTACCGTGGCCGACCTACGTTTTGCCCAGGATTTACAGGCGGCGGGGGTCTTTCCCGTGAAATTAGACTTCACGGATTACGGCGCCGTTCAACGCTGGATTGCCGCCAATCAGCGGTTTTTAACGGCGGACGATCGGGCCTGGTTACAGCGTCCTTTTGAATAATTTCGAGGTGTAAAGAAAAAACCCTTTACATCATATCCAGAAACTGGTATATTATTACACGTTGAAAGAAATACAGGAGGTGTCTACATGTCAGTTAAGATTCGTTTAAAGCGGATGGGCTCTAAGAAGCGTCCATTCTACCGGATTGTGGTTGCCGACTCACGGAGTCCTCGTGATGGCCGTTTCATCGAACAAGTTGGAACGTACAACCCAGTTACCCAACCTGCTTCAATCACGTTGAAGGAAGAAACTATCATGAACTGGTTGAACAACGGTGCTCAACCTTCAGATACGGTTAAGACTTTACTCTCCAACGCTGGTATCATGAAGCAATACCACGAAGCTAAATACACTAAAAAGTAGTGATTAGCCATGACCGATTTTAAGGCATTAATTCTAGCAATTGTTAGCCCACTCGTGGAACATCCCGAAGCGTTGGTGATTACACCGGCGGAGACGGACCGGTTCTATGAATATCGGTTAACCGTTCATCCGGACGATATCGGGCGGGTGATCGGTAAACAAGGCCGCGTGGCGCAGGCGATTCGTACGATCGTCTACAGCGTTCGCGTTCAAGGCAATAAACGGGTACGACTCATCATTGATGACCGCCCGGCAAAGACTCTCGAGTGAGGCGACAACGTTTCCTCGAGTTTTTTTGTACCCAATATCACGGGAAATGTGCTGGGGTCGCCTTGCCGTTCGCCAAATATGAGCTGGAACGCCGTGGGCAGGACCGGGACGAGCCTGTGAAGCGGTCTCGTCCCTCGCTTGGAACCACCAAAGGCCGGTGCTTCCAAGCGAGGTGGAAGCCCGTCCTTTGGCTGGAGCCGGTCCCCACAGCAGGCGGAATTGCTGGCAGCCGCAGGCCTCGTTGCGGGTAAGGCGACCAGTACGACGACAGTTGCCAGAACAATACAAGATTTAATGAAGCAATCAAAAAAGTTAAAAATAAGGAGGCCAGTCAGATGGCATATTACACAGTCGGCACCATCGTCAACACGCACGGCATCAAGGGGGAAGTTCGCGTGGTCGCCATCACCGATTTTCCAGAGAGTCGGTTTGCGGTCGGCGCCACGCTCTACGCCTTTCAGAAGGGGCAGACCCAACCGGTGAAGCTTACGGTGGCGTCCGAACGGCCCCATAAGAATTTCTACCTGCTGAGCTTTGAAGGCAAGCCGTCCATTAACGACGTGGAGATTTATAAGCAAAGCACGCTGAAGGTGACCGATGACCAGCTACAAAATGACCACCTCCAACCCGGTGAGTACTACTACCACCAGATTGTGGGCTTGGACGTGGTAACCGAAGACGGCGAAAAGCTCGGGACCATCAAGGAGATTCTTTCGCCCGGCGCCAATGACGTCTGGGTGGTTGACCGTCCGGGTAAAGACGATCTGTTATTGCCTAAGATTGACCAAGTCGTCAAGAACGTTGACCTGGAGAATCAGCGGGTCACGGTAGAATTGATGGAGGGACTCGAGTAATGCGAATCGATGTGTTAAGTTTATTTCCCGATATGTTTTCCGGTCCCATGCACGACTCCATTGTTGGTAAGGCCATCGAAAATGGCCACCTGACCATGCCCGTCACCAATTTTCGGGATTATTCGACCAATAAGCACGGCAACGTGGATGACTACCCGTTCGGTGGCGGGGCGGGGATGCTGCTGCAACCCCAACCGATCTTCGATGCCGTGAAGGCCACGCAGGAACAGGCCGAAGCCGAGGGGTTACCCAAGGGCCGCGTCATCTTGATGGACCCGGCCGGCGTGACCTTTAATCAGCACGTGGCCGAGGAATTTGCCCACGAAGAACACCTAACCTTCCTGTGTGGGCACTACGAGGGCTATGACGAGCGGATTCGCTCACTCGTGACGGATGAAGTCTCCTTGGGAGATTTCGTCTTGACGGGGGGCGAATTGGCCTCAATGGTCATGATCGATGCCACGGTGCGTCTCTTACCCGGCGTGCTGGGCAACGAGGAATCTGCGCCCGGCGATTCCTTTTCTTCCGGCCTGTTGGAATATCCGCAATACACGCGGCCAGCCGATTTTCGAGGAATGAAGGTACCGGACGTCCTCATTAGCGGCAATCACGGGAAGATTGACGAGTGGCGGCAAAAAGAGGCCCTGCGGCGGACCTACACGCGGCGACCGGACCTCATCGACCATAGCAAGCTGACTAAGGAACAGAAGCACTTGCTGGCGGACGTTCGGATTGAAGAGGAAGAGCGGCAGGCCGCCGAACAGGAGTCAAGAAAATAACCTTTACAGGCATTTCGAGATATGATACACTTACTTTTGGCTGTTTAGCCACAAAAACAACATTCCGCTGTCGAAACTGAGAATGAGTGTTGGCGAAAGGATAGAATTAATTATGCGCCAAAATACTTTAATTGCTAAGATCAACCAAGAACAATTACGGGACGATGTGCCAGACTTCCGTGCCGGGGATACTGTTCGGGTTCACGCCCGGATCGTTGAAGGTACCCGCGAACGGATCCAGTTGTTCGAAGGTGTCGTCATCAAGCGTAAGGGTGCTGGCATCCAAGCAACTTACACGGTACGTAAGATGAGTAACGGTGTCGGTGTGGAACGGATCTTCCCATTACACTCCCCACGGGTTGCTAAGATTGACGTTATTCGTCAAGGTCGTGTTCGTCGTGCTAAGCTGTACTACCTCCGTGAACTTAACGGTAAGGCAGCGCGGATCCCAGAACGCCGTCGCAACTAGTTATCAGTCAAAGACCAATCACTTCGGTGGTTGGTCTTTTTCTATGGCCAAGTTCGTCCTGGTTGTGTTCGCAAGAGCGTGGGCAGTGAGGTGAAGCAATCTGTTGGGGACGAGGTCCGGTGAAGAATAAGAATGAGGATTTAAACTAGCATCGTAATTTTTCGTTCGCAAAACAAAGCAGACCAACCAGTGAAGGACTCACCAGTTGGTCTGCTTTGTTGGGTTCTGGGCGTTAGGAACGCGAAATTTTTAAATCATTATTTTTGTGGGTCGTCGATTGCCGTTGTCCGAGGACGCATGAGCTTGAACCCGATCAGCGCGCCGCCCATCAAAACGATGACGACTGCGGCAGTTATCCCCATGGTCAGAACCGCGGGACTAATCCCGGTGCCACTGAGGGCTTGCGTCAGTCCCAGGTTGGCGTACGTGACTGGCAGGAATTTCGCTAGCGGCGCGTAGAGCGTCTTCACGGTTTGGACCGGGAAGATGCCATTGGCGACGCAGAGCTGTAAGAAGAACAGGACGCCGATGACCAGAACGGCCAGGCGACCCATGAAGAGCCGGAGCACGAGTTCGACGACTAAGACGGCTAAGGCGAAGAGACCGGTTAAGGCCATGAAGGTAAACGGTTGGGCCGCATGGAGCATGATGGCCATACCGGCACTGGTAATCAGGGATTGTAACAGGACCCAGCCCGTTAAGTTGGCCAATTGCCGCGGCGTTTGTAACTGTTTACGATAATCAAACCAGACGACCAGGCCGGTCAGTCCCAAGAAGGTTAGGAGTGAAACCACGAATGGTGCGATGGCGTGGCCGAAGTTAGGGACGTAGCTGAACCGCTCGTGAGCCAAGGTCGAAGGCGAGGCAAACATGTCGGCCGTTCGGTCATTCAGTGGTGTGGCCTTCACCTGCTTGGCACCGCTTTGTAGGGCCGTGGCCAGTTTACCATTACCCCGTTGGAGCTGCTGCGTGCCCGCCATTAGCTTAGGCGTGTTTGCGGCGAGCTGCTGTGATCCGGCCGATAATTTGGTGACGCCAGCGACTAGTTGGGGAGCCTGCTGGTTCAGGGCTTGGAGCCCACCACGGAGTTGCGTGCCACCGTTAGCCAACTTGGAAACGCCGGTAGTCAAGGCCGGAACTTGACTGTTGAGCCGGGTCAAGCCGTTCGCCAATTGGTGAGTTCCCGTGGTTAGTTGCCCGGCACCGGTGACCAACTGGCCCATGCCGCCGGTCAAGGCAGGGACCTGACCATTTAAGAGGTCCAACCCGTTAGTGAGCGTGAGTGACCCGTTGAGTAGTTGGGTCACGCCACCGGTTAAGGCGGGCACTTCGCCCTTGAACTTGGCGGTGCCGGTCGCCAGTTGTTGGGAACCGCTGATTAGTGCTGGCCCGTTGGTGGCGAGCTGCTGGCTACCGGCAAGCAATTGCTGCACGCCGGTGGTGAAGGCCGGCACCTTCTGATTGACCTGTGTTAGGCCACTGGCCAGTGTTTGGGTGCCACTAACGAGGGTACCGTACTGCTTGACGAGGGCATCGTCGTTGGTGTTGACGGCACCGTTGAGTTGACTTAGCGCCTGGTTTTGTTGGGTCATCGCGCCCGTGATAGACGAGAAGAGCGCTTTGAGTTGCTGGGCGTCTTGCATGACCTGTAGTAGGGCGGTCGAAGGTGTTGTCTTGCCGGTTGGGGCCAAAGCCGCCACCTCACGCTTTAGCGTGGCCACCGTTTCTGACGAAGTTGACGTATCTGGCGTGGCCGTAGCACTCGCTTGGGCGAGTTCATTGGCGGCCGCCGTGACGGCTGCCTTCGCCGCGGTCGTATTCGTTGCGGTGGCCGACTTATGCTGTCCAGCATTGGTTAGGGCCGCGGTCATGGCAGCCTTCTGCGTCGCGGACATCTTCGTTTCCTGGGCCACGGCGTCAATCTTGGCGTCGATTTCGGCTTGGGTCATCCCGGTCGACTGCGAGGCTGCTTGGGGCTGGTCCAATTGCGCGACCGCCGCTTTTAATTTGGTCGCCGCTCGTGAGACCTTGGGGGTGCTGGTCGTGGCGGCGGAATCTTGTAGCTGGGTCAGCGTGGCTTGAACGGCCTGCACCTTGGCAGACGATGCGCTACCGCTGGCGAGTGTGCCGGCTAAAGTGGCTAAATCAGCCTGAAGCTTCTGCTGTAGCTGATCGCCTTGGGTTTGCAGGGTGGCGGTCCCGCTTGCGGCCTGGTCCTTGAGGCTGGTCATGGCGGTCCCCAACCGGTTGACGTCGGCCTGTCCCGCGGCCACTTGACTGGCCAATGACGAAGAGCCGTCGCTTAATTGGGAGACGGCGCTGGCCAGCGTTTGACCGTTCGTGTCCAGCTGTTGTAAGCCCGTATGGACCTGATAAACGCCGTTGACATATTTAGCCGTACTCGTGGCCAGTACTTGACTGCCATCGGCCAGTTGGACCACGCCGGATGCCAGCGCGCCAGTCTGTCGATTGAGCTTCTTGAGCCCGGCCGTGACCTGGGCGGAACCGTTGTCTAACCGGTTGACGCCACTGGTCAGGGGAGCCGTCTTGGTGGCCAATTGCTGCAGACCGCCGGCTAGCGTCGTAGACCCGGTCGAGACCTGGTTGGCGCCGGTGGCTAGTTGGTTGACGCCGCTGGCTAGCGGTTGGGTTTGGGCCTGAAGGGTTCGAAGGCCGGTCGACAACTGATCGGCGCCCGCGGCCAGTTGGTGAACCCCCGTGGGCAACTGCTGGACTTTCGTGGTTAGCTGGAGCAGGCCGTCCTTAACCTGGTTGACGCCGGTCGTGTAGGCATTCATGCCGTCTGCCAGTGTGACGGTTCCATCCTTGAGTTGCGTGGCCCCGTTGGCGGCCGTTTGAAAGCCGCGCCCGCTGGCCTTGATCTGGTCAAACATACTCAGTGCGTAAGCCTTGGTCACCGCTCGTTTGACGGCGGTATTTAGTTCAGCGGCGCCGGATTGACTGATAATCTCACCAATATAGTTCAACGAGTCGTTGGTTTTGTAAGCGAGACGCATCTTTTGGGGATGGCCAGAGGTCACGGTCGTGGCGCGCTGCGAGAAATTAGCGGGGATGGTGACGACGGTGTAATACCGGTTGTGGCGCATACCCGTGGCGGCAGCCTTAGCGGAAAGAAATTTCCAGCCCAGCTGATGGTTATGCTTGAGTTGGTGTACGACCTGTTGGCCCACCGCCAGACGTTTGCCTTGATAGGTAACCGGGCGATCCTCATTCACGACGGCTACCGGCAACTGATCGGTCCGACCGAACGGGTCCCACAGTGAATGGACAACCAGGCCGGCACAAACCACGGGCAGTACCAGTCCGGCGGCTAGGGCACCACCGGTTAAAAGCTTATGTTTCATTCTCCACACTCCTCAATAATGCCTTAAAATGTATAGGGCATGTCGCATTGTAATGCAAGACCTGATACTGATTTATCTCCGCCTTAGAAAATTAGTATAGGGCATGTTGCATTTATGCTAAAAAATTGACTGAAATTTCAGCCATATTTTGGAGTCTACTCGTCTAGGTTTTAGATTGCAAGGTTTATTTTTTGATGGAAGCCCATCCAAGCCTGGAATGGTGGGGCGTTTGGCTTGGTGATTTTTTTCACTGGACAGGGGAAATCAGGGGGAGTTGGGGAGAATTTGAGGGTTCTATTTTTTTCGAGTTGAAATACTTATTGGGGCGACGATTAAATAGACGTTGTTGGGGGGCCTTACCGTCATCTTATTTAGAATCATTTGTAGAGGTTTGCCTGAGTGTTTGGGAGAATTCCCGATTAACGAAGTCTGATGACAGCAAAGTCAAAATAAACCTTGACGAGTCAGACTTTATCGTGTATAGTTACTTCTTAGAGTTTAAGAGATGCTAATAAAGAGATTCAGAGAGATTGTTTAGCAAGCCGGAGTTTCTTAGATTTGAAAGTCGCTCGCCCATTCGTAGGAATGGCGGGCGATTTTTTTATGCCTCTACTTATTACTAATGGACTTTCCACTAATTTTGTTGCAAGTTTTCACTAATTCCGGCGAAAAAATCGTTTTAACCCTTAACTCGTTCAGTAACTCATCAATTTGGTTAGATACTTCCTCAAGCTAGGCTCGCTGATTGGCTTTAACCGGGTAGTTCAGTATGATGGGTAGCAAAGAGGGAGGAATGCCAAATGCCAAAGACAGTTGTGCGGCTCATCATTGAGATTATGGGGGGCCTGGTGGTATCGGCGGGCCTATTGTCGCTATTTATCTCCGGGACCTACGCCTACGTTCACGCGGCCGGGGTGACCCATTACACGTTGAATTTATTGGGATTGGCCTTTTTCCGGATTAGCTATGTGGCGGGCCATTACGCGGGCCACACGATTTCTGCCGGCATGGGAATCGTGTGGCTACTGACCACGGCTTTTATTTTAGTCCTAGGAGAAATTCGTCATCGGCTCGTGACGCACCGGTGGTTGTAGGGGGTGTTTTCGCGTGAAGATGACGACACAAAAACTCACGGGGGTGGGGATGCTAATTACGCTGGGAATCGTCTACGGCGACATTGGTACCTCGCCTCTTTACGTCATGAATGCGATCATCGACCAGGCGGGCCGCCGCGAACTCACGACGATAACGCCGGTGATGTTAGGAAGTATCTCACTGATCTTTTGGACGCTGATGCTGATTACCACGGTTAAATACATCCTGCTGGCCATGCGGGCCGATAACCGGCATGAGGGCGGCATCTTCGCGCT
The DNA here is from genome assembly GCF_038374745.1 of Levilactobacillus sp. HBUAS70063. NCBI lineage: Bacteria > Bacillati > Bacillota > Bacilli > Lactobacillales > Lactobacillaceae > Levilactobacillus > Levilactobacillus sp. HBUAS70063. The sequence goes on from NZ_JBANSM010000001.1 coordinate 148,111, forward strand.
GTATGCGTTGGTCCGCAATCGCGCCAAGTGGCTGATCCTACCGGCCTTGATTGGTGGGGCCGCCTTGCTGGCCGATGGAACGTTGACGCCCGCCGTAACGGTGACCTCCGCTATCGAGGGCTTGAAGAATCAGACGTTTGGTCCGTTTCACTTCAGTGGGGAACAGGGCTGGGTTCTCTTGGTCGTGACCGGGATTTTGGTGGGGTTGTTTCTGGTCCAACGCGTGGGGACGCAACTGATCGGCTGGTCGTTTGGCCCTTTGATGCTGATTTGGTTCAGCTTTATCGGATTGGTGGGACTGTACAATTTGGCCGCCGACCCGGCGATTCTGCAGGCGCTATCGCCGCTGTACGCCCTGAATTTTCTGGTGAGTCCGGACAACCGACAGGGCGTCTTCATCCTCGGTAGCATCTTCCTGGCGACCACGGGGGCCGAGGCGCTGTACTCGGATATGGGCCAGGTGGGCAAACGCAACATTTACGGGACCTGGCCGTTCGTCTACCTGATGCTCATGCTGAGCTACCTGGGCCAGGGGGCGTGGATGATCCGTCACGCCGAACAGGCCGGTGTCAATCGGTTGGTCAATCCCTTCTACGCGATGGTGCCCAGTCAATGGCGTTTATTTGCGATTGGGATCGCCACGATTGCTGCCATCATCGCTTCGCAGGCCCTGATTACCGGGTCGTATACGTTGGTCCACGAAGCGATTGGCCTCAAGTTGTTGCCGCGCCTGCGGATTAAGTTTCCGGGAAATGAAATCAGCCAGCTGTATATCTCCACGGTCAACTGGCTGCTGTGCTTGGTCACGCTGAGCATCGTCTGGTTCTTCCGGACCTCCAGTAACATGGAAGCGGCCTATGGTTTGGCGATTACCATTACCATGCTGATGACCACGCTGCTCCTGCACGCCTTTCTCCAGCAGCGGGGACACCGGCACCTGGCCACCCTGTACGTGGTCGCCTTTGGCTTGTTGGAAAGCCTCTTCCTGTTTGCCAGCCTCGCAAAGTTTATTCGCGGTGGGTACGTGACGCTCTGTCTGACGCTGGTGATCTTAACGGTCATGGTGTTTTGGTACTACGGCAATCAACGGCGCAGTGCCCACGTGGCCGAGGACGAGCACGTCTCACTACTGGATTTTCTGCCGCAACTGACGGCGTTGAGTGGCGATGAGCGGGTGCCGTTATTTGCCACGAATCTGGTCTACGTGGGCCACGTGACCGCGGATTACGAGATTAAGCGGGCGGTCGTCTATTCCATCCTAGATCAACAGCCCAAGCGCGCGGCAGTCTACTGGTTCGTGACGGTTAACGAGACGGATACGCCCTATGAATGTAGCTACGCGGTCAAAACGTTGGGCACGGATAACGTGATGGATGTGCAACTGTACCTGGGTTTTAAGAAGCCTCAGCGTCTAAACGTTTACCTGCGGCAGATTGTAAATGACCTCTTGGCCTCCGGTAATCTGGCGGATCAGACGCCGAGATACGCCAGTGAACCGGGCCGGCAGGTGGGGAATTTTAAATTCGTCATGCTTAACCAGCAGTTACAGGACTTGGGTGCCCAGGACGACCTGCCCCCGTTGGACCGTTGGCTGATCGGTGGTCGGCTCCTGCTACAACGGATTAGCTTGTCGCCGCAACACTGGTACGGCCTGGAGTTTAGCGATGTCGTCGAGGAGCGGGTGCCGCTGTTTATTGCCCATGCGCCGGACCGGACGTTGCGGCGGCGGTGACCAGAGAACGCCTTATCGGTGGGCACTATAACTGAATTTAGACGAAAAAAAGTTCTCAGACACCACATCTGAGAACTTTTTAAAATCACAATTAATCTTCGTCATTGGCCGTGACATTCTCCTTAGCCGAACGCTTCTCGGCGTTGCGGTAGAAGATCCAAGCGACTGCTCCGAAGAAGATGGGGCCGATGATCGTCCAGAAGGCGGTCTTGTAATCGGCGTCCAAGATTGGTTGGAGGCAGGTGAAGACGATGCCGGCAATCAAGACGAGCAACACGATGCCCACGATGATGTTAGTGAAGACCTTGTTCTTGTAAACCACGAATGGCCGTTCCAAGTCGGTCCGCTTCTTAAAGAATGGGAAGGCCCCAATCAAGAAGAGGTATGGTGCCGACGTAGAAACGTTGGCCATGTTGGTTAGGATTTGGTAGAATTCCTTGGCAGCGGAGCCCCCAAAGGAAACGAAGAAGATGAAGACGGCAACGACCGTGGCTTGAATCCACATGGAGTAAGCCGGCACGCCAGCCTGGTTGAGACGCGTCATCTTCTTAGGCCAGAGCTTTGGTGAAGAGCCCAAGATAAAGGACTTCAGTGGGGAGTAAACCAACACGAAGAAGGACCCCAGGTAAGCCATGAACATGCTGAGTCCAGTTAGTCGAGCCAACACGTCTCCAATCAACACGGACGTGCCGTGTGACAGGTTTAGAGCGTGGCCCATGACCAGTCCCAAGTTATTCATCAACACATAAGTAATGTTCCCCAAGTTAACGGAGCCACTCCCGAGGACGTCATGCCAGTTGGCACTGATCCCCCAGAGGAAGATGGACAGGGAGTAGGCGATGGTGATGGTAATCGTGGAAATGATCAGCCCCTTAGGGAAGGTCTTTTCCGGCTTATCCATACTATCGGTGATGCCCCCCATGGATTCCATCCCGGCGTAGGCAAAGACGGCGTAAATCACGAATGACAACAGGGCCATCGGTGACTGGAATTGCGGGTTAGGTGAGGCGATGAAGCTGTGTAAGCCATTAACCGGTTCGGCCAGTTGACCACCATTTAAGAACCAGATTAAGATGCTGGCAATGAAGAACAGGATAGTCAGACCCATCACGAAGATCCCACCCAATGATGAAATCTTAGCGATGGAGCTAACGCCACGGGTGGCAAAGAAGGTGACGGCCAGGATCCAGACAATCCCGAGAATCCCGATGGTTTGCGTGGAACTGAGGCCCAGGATTCCCCAGGTCTGCGTCTGGTCACTCCCGGAAATCAGCGTAGATAGTGGGATCCAGACCTTGGTTGAGGTCGACAACATCCAGATAATCCAAGAGGATAACCAGATGAAGGTCCCGATGAAGGCCATCTTTTCACCGATGGATTCGGCGAGCCAGGAGTAGATGCCCCCCTTGGCTTCCTTAAAGGTCGATCCGTATTCCGCCAGCATTAAGGCACTCGGCAGAAAGAAGAACAGCGCGGCGAGGACGTACCAGATGATACTGGCATAGCCCATTTGGTCGTAGGCCACGGTTCCGTTGGCGAAACCATAAATGGCCGAAAAAATCATTAAGATCAGGCTAAAGAGTCCAATCTTTTTTTGCTTTTCCATTAGATTAATATCTCCCATATTGGCGTGAAGGCTAGGCTTCACGTGTGTTTATAAATTCAAATCTTGGTGATAGTTCAACGGGCCCAGATCGGTTGCTTGGGTGATCAGGGTAGCCGCTAGCTCGCGGTAACGTCGAATTCCCAATGCGGCGTTAGCGTTGGCCTGTTGCGTCAAATAATGGCTGAGTTCGAGACCGCTGAGTTGCTGGCCCACGGCATCGGTCTGCTTGACGGATTGCTTAAAGGCGATTCGCAAGTCTTTTTGAACGGCGCTGACGGTCGGCCAGGCCTCATGGTAGTGCGCATCGAGCAGGACGCTAACTAACTTGTAGACCCAGTAAGCGGACTTGGAATCATAGGTGGCTTGGCCTAAATGGTAAGCGTCCGGCGTGGCGTCGATGCCGGCGTAGAATGGCACGTAGACGCTCTGCGCGCCGACCCCCATGGCCAGCCACTGAATGCCGGCTAGGGCCGGATCCAGGTCGGGCCGCAGCTGTAAGACGTGTGATTCCTGCGTCTTGGCCAGGCTGACCGGGCGGAACCGTTTGCGCTCTTCGGCGGTGCCAGACCCGACTGGATCGTAGGGCGTTTCTTCAAAATGACTGCTGAGGTAGCCCTGGGCATCGTCAATGCTTAGTAGCTGGTCGGCGTAGCGAATGAAGGGCAGGTTGAAGGATTGCGGGTCCTGGTCGATTTCCGGATTGAAGCGGCGTTGGCCATACCAGACCCGGGGCGTATTGTAGTAGAGATCGGATTGATCCTGCGTCCCGAAGATGTCGCGCCAGCTAAAGCGACCGCGACTTGGATTCAGGTGATTGTCGGCCACGAATTCCTGCAGATGGCGGGCAAACATGAAGTTTTCGCTATCGTGGAAGTCGATGTCTTGAATCGCCATCTGGTTGGCGACCACGGCGTAACCGTTATCCGGAATGCGCTGGGCGACCCAGTAGTGGCCGGCCCCGGTTTCCAGATACCAGGCTTCGTGTTGGTCGGCGAACAAGATGCCGTTGGATTCGCTGGTGCCGTAGTGTTCGACGATTTGGCCTAAACGGGCCACGCCGGCTCTGGCGGTTTGGACGTAAGGGAGAACCACGGTCACCATGGCTTCCTCGCCAATCCCGTCCTTTACTAGCGGATCGGCACCCAGCACGCGTTCGTTAGAATACGTACTCTCGGTGGCACTCATGGCCACGCCAAACGCGTTGATCCCGTCTTCCTCGAACAGACCGTACTTGTCGGTCCACTCGGGCGTGGCGGTATATTTGGCCGCACTCAGGGGTAAGGGCATGGTGAAGCCGTTATCCGTGCTGACAAACTGTTGCGGCGTGGTCGCAGTGTGGGCGGGGTGAACGACGAAATGCTTGGGCCAAGCGGCCTTGGCGTCTTCGTTGCGGCCAATCATGACCGACCCGTCCGTGGTGGCTTGCGCGCCAATTAAAATACTGGTACAAGCGGAATAATTCATGGGCGTACTCCTTTCTGTCGGTTGAATAAAATGTACGTTATTCATTCTAACATTTTTAAGGGAAAACGGGACTAGTTTCGGGATTTTTTTAATTATTTTACACGATTTTCTCATCATAATAAATATTTATACAATTTTATGATTACGGTTATCCCGGGGCTTTCAATTGTTGTGGGTCTGAAAAACTGTCGGACTGGTTGTTATTGGGCTGGCTAAGTCGCAGGAGTTGTGGTTAAATAGTGAAAACGACTGACGATAGAAAGGCGTGAAAATGAGAATTATGTTAGAAACTAAGCGACGCGAGGTCGGCAAACACCTCCTAATCTTGGTAGGATCGGCCATTATTACAGCCATTGCGCTAAATGAATTCTTAGTTCCCGGTAAGATTTTCAGTGCCGGGATCAACGGTATCTCTCAGATTATTGCCACTTTGTTGGCGGCGGGCGGAATTCACCTGAGTACCGGGTGGTTCATCCTCCTCTTTAACATTCCGATCGGCTTGCTGGGCTGGTTCAAGGTGGGACGCGGCTTTACCATCTATTCCATCATGGTCGCGGTGCTGAACTCGGTCCTGGCGATCATCATACCGGTTAATAATATTTCTAATAATTCGTTACTGGCCGCCTTATTCGGGGGAATTCTGACCGGGGTGGGCGTGGCCTATCCGCTGAAGAATGGCTTTTCGACCGGTGGAATGGATATCGTGGCCGTGGTGCTAGAGAAGACCACGGGACGGACGATTGGGACGCTGATGTTGATGATTAACTTCGGCATCGTGATCGTGGCCGGTTTCCTCTTCGGCTGGGAGAGCGCGTTATACACGATTATTTCGATTTATGCAATGTCACGGGTGGTCGATAGCATTCACACCCGCCATCAAAAACTCACGGCCTTTATCGTCACGTCGCAGCAGGAGACCGTCATAGCGGAACTTAATAAGACTCTCATTCGGGGTATCACGGTGATTCCGTCGTTTGGGGCCTATACGCGGCAGTCGAGCACGGTCCTGATGACCGTTATTTCGCGGTATGAACTTTATACATTGGAGCATGCGGTCAAGGAAGTCGACCCCCAAGCCTTCGTCAACCTGGTCAATACGGTCGATATCGAGGGGAACTTCTATAATGAGACGGAACAGTTGAAGTTGCGCGAGGAGACGGCCAAAAAGTAAGCCAGTAATTGCCATCATCGGTGGTTACCGGTATAATAGCCATATCCATAAAGAGAAGGGAACGAAAAAAATGCCAATTGTTAACATTGATTTGATTGCGGGTCGTTCACAAGACCAACTCAAGGCCTTGGTCCAAGACGTGACGACGGCGGTTACCAAGAACACCGGTGCCCCGGCTGAACACGTTCACGTGATTCTGCGCGAAATGCAGCCTAACCGTTACGGCGTGGCCGGCGTTTTGAAGAGCGACGAAAAGTAATCAGAATTTCCGAAATCTTATAAACCGCCACCAACCCCGATACATTCGCCTTGGTGGCGGTTTCATTTGCAAAAACGTTTGGCGCGGCGGACACTTTTCGGTATACTAGAGACAAGTGCGACATCACGGTGGATTTAGGCCGTTGCTAACAACGAATGAATGGAGAGTCTAAGACAATGAATGATCAACAATACATGATGGCAATTGACGAAGGGACGACGAGTACCCGGGCTATTTTATTCGACCGGCACGGCCAAATTGCTGGACAGGCGCAGCGGGAATTTCACCAATACTTTCCGCAACCGGGTTGGGTGGAACACGACGCCAATGAAATCTGGAACGCGGTCCAGTCCGTCATTTCCGATGCCCTAATCGATTCCGACGTGCAACCGTACAAGGTGCGGGGCATCGGGATTACCAACCAACGGGAAACCACGATCGTGTGGGACAAGAAGACCGGGGAACCCATTTATCATGCCGTGGTTTGGCAATCCAAGCAGACCAGCGACCTGGCCGATCAATTGAAGGCCGATGGCTACACCGAGGCGATTCACGACAAGACCGGGCTGGTCATCGACTCCTACTTCTCGGCAACCAAGATTCGTTGGATCTTAGACCACGTTGACGGGGCCCAGGAACGCGCTGAACGCGGCGAACTGCTCTTTGGGACCATTGACACCTGGATTCTCTGGAAGCTCACCGGTGGCCGGGTTCACGCCACCGACTACACCAACGCCAGTCGGACCATGTTATACAATATCCACGATTTAGTGTGGGACGAAGACATTTTGAATTGGTTGAACATTCCGGCAGCGATGTTGCCAGAGGTGCGGTCATCTTCCGAAATCTACGGTTACACGGCCGGTTACACGTTCTCCGGGGTCCAGGTGCCCATTGCCGGAATTGCGGGGGACCAACAGGCGGCCCTATTTGGTCAAACGGCCTTTGACAAAGGGATGGTCAAGAACACCTATGGGACCGGGGCCTTCATCGTGATGAACACCGGGGAAGAACCTACGTTGTCCCACAACGGCCTGTTGACGACCATCGCCTATGGCCTGAACAATAAGGTTACCTACGCGTTGGAAGGGTCAATCTTCGTGGCGGGGTCCGCCGTGCAGTGGCTTCGCGATGGCATGCGGTTCTTCGAGCACGCCAGCGAATCCGAGAAGATGGCGGTCGATGCCAAGACCACTGGGAACGTTTACGTCGTGCCGGCCTTTACCGGGTTGGGGGCGCCATACTGGAATCAGGAAACGCGGGGCGCCGTTTTTGGCCTGACTCGCGGGACCACGCGCGAACAGTTCGTGCGGGCCACGGTGGAAGCCATCGCCTATCAGACGCGAGACGTCGTGGATACCATGACCAACGAAACCGGTCTGGATATCCAGTCGCTGAGTGTCGACGGGGGTGCGGCCAACAACAACTTCCTGATGCAGTTCCAGGCGGATATCCTAGATACGCCAATCAAGCGGGCGGCCATCAACGAAACCACCGCGCTGGGTGCGGCTTACCTCGCCGGCTTGGCGGTTGGCTTCTGGCCAGACATGGACGCCATTCGGAAGATGCACGCCTTGCGTGATGAGTTCACGCCTCAGATGGCGGCCGACAAACGTGAGAAGTGCTACAAGGGCTGGCAAGCGGCGATTAAGGCGACGCAGGCTTTTGAAGACTAGACGACTTAAACAAACGACCACCGCCCGTCATGGGTAGGTGGTCGTTTTAGGTTATAGAAAAACTCCCAAGACGGCCGATGAACCGCTCTTGGGAGTTTGACGATCAAACTAGATAGTGATTTATCGTTTGACCGACTTGATGCTTAGAATTAAGATTCCGCCGATCAGTGAGAAGACGAAGGAAACGATGAAGATCCCGGAGTAGCCGAACATGGAGATGACGGCCGCGGCAAGTACCGGCGCGATGGCCTGGGTAATGGTGTTTCCCAGGTTGTAGACGCCCAGGAAGAAGGCCACCCGGTTCTGGTCGGGAATTACTTCCAGATTCAGCAGGTTGTCTAGAGAATTCCATAGCCCCATCCCGATTCCGGCGGCAAAGGCGTAGGTCACGATGCCAAACGTATCACGGAAGAAGAATAGCATCAGGGCGGCCAGGGCCAGAAATAGCGTGGAGAAGCCCACGGGGAGCTTCAAAATCTTAAATTTGTCGGCCACGGGTCCGGCCACGAAGCCCATGAAGACCCCAAAGATCAGCATAATCAGGTTGATTAATTGAATGGACGACTGGGTTTGACTGCCCCGGTGAAGGAAGTCGGTCATGATGTAGAGGATGTAGCCGGTGATGGCAAAGTTGCCGACGCCTTGGAACAGCTTGGCCAGTAACGCCATGTAGTAGTCCCGTCCGATCGACCAACGGGGGAAGATTGAAGCGGCGTCCTTCAGGGTTAACTTGGGCTTGGGTGCCTTCTCGGCCAGCTCCTCATCGAGGTTAGAGGGTTCGTGGACGATGAGCGCGGCGATGGCGACCCCGATAAAGGTAAAGATCCCGAAGATAATGAAGCCGAGTCGATATTGACTGAGGAAGAGGGCGCCAACCACGTTGAACCCGTTATTTCCTAGTGCCATCCCTAGCCCCCCGTAAGCGGAGGAAGCCGTTCCCCGGCCATCCTTGGGGGCAAAGTCAATCCAAGCCACCATGGGCGCCACGATGAAGTTGAGGGCGGCTTGGCCCACCATCCACGCCGTTAGGAGAACCGGAATGTTGGGCGAGAAGGACGCCGCAATCATGGCTAGCATGAAGACGAAGGCCCCACCCAGTAGCCAGGGCGCACGCTTACCGAACCGGGACTTGGTCTTGTCCGACAGGGCTCCGGCGATCATGTTGGACAATGCCGCCACAATCATCCCACAGGTCGAGAAGAGTGCGACCAACTCTACCTTGTGGGCGGCGTTGAAGTGCTGAATCAGTGCCGGCAGGAATAAACTGTTCATGACGATGTAGGGACCGAGCCAGCTGGCCGGACCAATGATGAGTCCAGGAATCAGACGCTTGAGAGAAATCGTGGTTTTAGTCATAGCTGAAAGCCTCTTTCTTAATTGTTTTTGACCGTGTAGTAATCAAAGTCGGCGTAGGACTGTAGCTGATGGGCATCGACGGCACCGATGAAGTTGAACAACGCCGTGAAGCCCCCGATTTCACCGGGCGCGCCGTTAACGCCCTCGTCCGACAGGTAGGTCACGTTAAAGGCGTCGCCTAAAGGCTGCCAATCGGCCGATCCGTCTAAACGGTAGGTAACTTGAGCGGTCCCCTGATGGTAGTCCAGCCGAATCTCGGTGGTGTCGTTAGGGACCGTGACCTCGTCAAAGACGTGATCGATGCGGTCGCCTAACTTGGCTTGCAGAACGCGTAGGACGGTGTGGTCTTCGGTATCGGCCTGACAGATCCGGGTGTATAGCCAGTTGTTGGAGTCGTAGTAGAGCCCCAGTCCGGCCGTTTCTGAATAGTGGTCGGGATGGAAGGTAAGCTTGGTTTGAACCGTGTAGTCCAGCGAAGTGGCGCGCGTGGCCATAATGCTGGGATTCACCTGAGAGAAAAACGAGTTATGCCCGTGAATTCGCAGGTGGCCGGGATTTTCCGTGGTATTCACCCAGCTGGCGTCTTGCGTTCGGTACGGCGTCATGAAGCGTCGATCGTAGGTGGTCTTGGCGAAGTCATCGTGAATGTCAAATTGTGTTGGCGATTGGGTGGTCGCTACCCCCTTTAAACCGGCCACTTGCATCTTAGCCAGATTACTGCCATCGGCCATTTCCAGCCAGCCGTCTTGGGTCCAACGCATCTTTTGCAGGGAGGTTTCGCGGCCCAGTGGATTCTTCTTTTGCCCCGCCAGTGGCCGGGACATCAGGTGTGCAACGTACCATTCATCCGTTTGCGTGTGGACCAAGGAGCCGTGTCCGGCCTTTTGCATGAGCGACTGCGGGTTAAACATCTCGAAGTGTCCGGCGTCCGGATCGCCCAGCGAGAAGAGGTGACGGGGGGACGAGGTAATGATGGGTTCACCGGTAGGATTGGGTTCGTAGGGACCGAAGACGGTCTTGGCGCGGCCAATCTCAACGCCGTGCCCGTAGCCCGTTCCGCCGGCCGCAATCAGGAGATAGTAGTAGCCGGCGTGTTTGTAGAGCTGTGGGGCTTCGGCGCAGCCACGCGTGGTAAAGCCAGTAGTGACCCGGTGCCAATCGCCGATGATACCGCCATTTTTCAGGTCAACCTCGGCAATGACGATATGGCCGGGAGCCTGGTAGCCGGTGCGGGTCTCCCATTCAAGAATGGCGGCGTAATGCTTGCCATCGTCATCGTGAAAGAGCGCCGGGTCGAAGCCGATGGAGGTCAGATAGACGGGGTGGGACCACGGCCCGGTAATGCTATCGGCCGAGACGGCAAAGGAATCCGAGTTGAACTCGCGACCGGCCATGTTTTGCATGTGGGAGTAAGCTAACCAGAATTTCTGGGTATGCGCATCATAGGATAAATGGGGCGCCCAGATGCCGGCCGGCGTGTTGGTTCCCCGCAGGTCAACTTCGCCGTGGTTGAGGGCGTAGCCAATGAGTTGCCAGTTGGCGAGGTCGGTTGAGTGGAAGATTTGAACGGCGGGCGTCCAGTGGAAGGTTGAGGTGGCGATGTAATAATCCGCACCCACACGAATGATTGAAGGGTCGGGGGCCATTCCGGGAATAATTGGATTTTGAATTTGTGACATGGTAATTTCACACTCCATTTGTTAAAATTAGGGTACTTGTAGGCTGTCGTAACAGCACTTCGATTAGTCGATAATGAGAACTAATTTCTGAACTCAGAATACTTTGGAAGCGGATACAAGTCAATGATTGCTCATCAGGTTGTCGCTTATTGCTGGCAACTAGGTAATGATTGTCACTTTTTTGGAAAGGATGAGGACGATGACTCGGCAACATCACGAAAATGTCGTGTCCAACTTAGACATTGGGATTCGGTTCTACGAATCTGACGTGACCACCAGTGGGTACGTCCCCTTTCACTGGCACAGTAGCCTCGAATTGGTTTGTGTGCTGGCCGGCCGGCTGACCTTTCAGTTCGACGGTCGGGCCCACGTGATTCGGGCCAACCACTTCGCTGTGGTTTCCTCCGGCGTGATTCACGATGTCACGAATACGCCGAACCGGTCGCTGGTTTTGCAGATTCCACTGGGGTTCATCGAACAGTACGTGAGTCATCCGGAACGGTTGAATTTTTCCACTATGGGTTTAGAGGATACGCCGGCCTATCGCGAAGTGGTGACGACGTTTAAACGTTTAAATCAAATCAACCACGAACGGCGGCGTGGCTACCTCCTCGATACCGGTATCACGGTCTTGACGCTATTGAAGATACTGGTGTTAAACTTTACTGACTCAGACGATCCCTTGACGGAGAGTTCAAGTCATTTAAAATCGATTGTGATTTATATCAACGAGCATTACCGGGAAAAATTGAGCGTCAAGGCGGTGGCTCATCAATTTGGATATAATGCCAGCTATCTGTCGCGACTATTTAAGGCCCAAACGGGGGTCACCCTGGGGCACTACGTCTATCTGATTCGCTTGAATAACTTGTATCGCGACTTGTTGGATACGGAGATACCGGTGGACACGTTGATGGATAGGCACGGCTTGACGAACCGGCGAACCGCCCGTGAGATGTTTCAAGAGATGTATGGGGCACTTCCCAAGCAGATTCGGCTGCGCTATCGGCGAAAACGAGAGTGACCAGGGAAAACAGCTCGTTTTTTTGGTTGGAACGGGGAATTAATATCGCTTGATACGGCTTTTTGTAGCCTACATTTACCGGTAACCTCACCCGAATTGCCTTAAAATAGGCGGATATTCTGAAATCTGAGCCAAAATAAGGTCGATTCTGTGAAAACTGCAATATCTAAATGCTGTTAAATCAGCTTATTGTAGCTAGCAACCATTATTTTCGGCAAGAATGCAACAAACTCCCGAAAATTTACATTAGTAAAAGTAGTGGGGTAAATTGGAATGTGACGGCACCGACCGGGCGGAAAGTAAATCCATGAGTTTAATGATTGATTGCGTTACAATTTAAGTAATTAAGGAGGAATCAGCGATGGCAGTGTTTACGGATGAACAGAAATTACAGATTCTTGAGGACCTGGTGGCGATTCGGTCGGTGAACGATCACGAAACGCAGGTTGCCACCTACCTCCAACGGTTGTTGGCCGACCACGATATTCAGGCCGAGTTGCGTCCCTTGAGTGACACGCGCGCCAATTTAGTGGCCGAGATTGGAACGGGCCACCCCGTTTTAGGCGTTTCCGGGCACATGGACGTGGTGTCGCCCGGTGACGAGGCGGCTTGGGCCAGTGACCCGTTTCAACTGACACAGCGTGGTAATAAGCTGTACGGTCGCGGGATCACCGACATGAAGGCCGGTCTAGCGGCGCTGGTCATCGCCATGATTGATCTACACGCGGCCGACCAGCCAACGCAGGGCACGATTCGACTCATGGCAACCGTGGGCGAAGAAGTTGGCGAGACGGGCTCTGCGGCCTTCTATGAGGATGGCACGATGAGCGATGTCGACGCCTTACTGATTGGCGAACCCACCGGCTACCACATCTTCTCCGCGCACAAGGGGTCGATGGACGTGAAATTAACCTCGCAGGGGAAGGCGGCCCATAGCTCCATGCCCGAATTGGGGCAAAACGCGATCGATCCGCTCCTGTCGTTACTGAGTCAGGCCAACGAAGCCTTTCGCCAGACCGATCGGGTCAACGCCACGTTGGGCGAGCTGACCTTTAACACGACCGTCTTCAACGGCGGTAATCAGGTCAATTCGATTCCGGCCAGCGCCACGGCCGAAATGAACGTGCGGACGATTCCCGAGTTTGACAACGCGGCCGTGACTCAGACGCTCCAACAACTGGTGACCCAGGTCAACGAACAGGGCGGTCGCGTGACCATGGACATCTACATGTCACAGTCCCCGGTCGAGGAGCCCAAGGATAATGACTTGAGTAATCTGGCGGCGGCCATCGGTGCGGGGTACGCGGGGGCCCCGGTTCCTAAGCTCGCCTTGCCGGCCGTGACGGATGCCTCGAACCTCTTAAAGGACAAGGGGCACAACTATCCGTTTATCGTCTTCGGTCCCGGTAACGAGACGGCCCACCAGGTCGACGAGTACGTGGATCGGCAGATGTATCTGGACTTCACGATGCTCTACCAGAAGCTGATGACGGCCTACTTGGCGGACTAGGTCGAGTGTGTTGTGAATAAAAGTGAGGTTAACAAAAAGCCAGCGTCGAGCATCTAAAAACGATTGCTCGCGCTGACTTTTCTTATCTTTGCGTCTATTCGGCTAATTTTAAATAGTCCTGCAGGTAGGTGGCTAACCCGTCGTGGTCGTTATCTCGCGTGGTCATGTCATTGGCCAGTTGCTTGATGGGGGCCGTCGCATTTTGCATTGCCACCCCCCAACCAGCGTAATCAATCATGGCGGCATCGTTATGCTCGTCGCCAAAGGCAATGATGTTTTGCCGTTCCACGTGATAGTGGTGGGCCAAGACTTCGACGCCGGTGGCCTTCTGCACACCCTTTACGCCGAGTTCCACGACCGCGTTGGGGCCACCCCACGGCGCCGCATCAATCGTATCGCTAAAGTTGTGGCGCAGGTAACTCAACAGGTGTTCCTGATGGCTACGGTCCACCGCCACCGTCAGACTGGTTGGGTTCTCGCGCAGCGTCTTTTGGTTCAAGATTTCATTAGATTTCAGCACCGTGGGGAAGAAGCCGACTTCCACGGGATGTTGACGCACCGCCAAGAAGAGGTTCTTACCCTCGGCCGCAATCATGTTGATGCCGAGCTCCTCGCGGTGGGCCAGGAGGTCAAAGGCGATCTCCTTGGTAAAGGTATACTGGTATTCACCCGACCATTGCTGGTGGGGGATGTGCCCCAGACTACCATTAAAGTTGATCATGGGACCATCCAGATTGAGTTCATCGTAAAAATTTGCCGAGATGCGGTTCGGCCGTCCCGTCACAATGCTGACGATGTGACCGGCTTTGCGGGCCTGAGTCAAAACGGCTTTCGTCTTAGCCGAGATCTGGGCATCCGCATTTAAAGTGGTGCCATCCAAGTCGATGGCAATAAGTTTTCGTTCCAACAGAGAACACCTCGCAATTTTGAAATAAAGTAACCCTTACAATTTAACACAGATTGCGGTTGGTTGCATCCTTTTCGCGCCGCCGTGGGGTAGTGCTGGCTTCTTAAAACGGGTATAATAGGCAGAGGAAAAGTTCCAAATGCGGCATTATGTATATAGCAAATAGATTGATTGTAACATACAAGATGGAGGAATAACGGTGAATTTACCTGAAGACTTTGTAACGAAGTATCAACGGCTACTGGGGCCAGAAGCGGCCGATTTTTTGGCGAGTTTTGACGCGCCCAGCCTGAGCGGCTATCGCGTTAACCCGGCGCATCACCATTTGGCGGCGGCTTTGACCGCGGCCAAGCCGGTGCCGTACGAGCCGCTGGGCCATTTCGGCACGGTGGGCGGTCGGACCCTGGCGCACCAGAGCGGCGCCGTGTACAGTCAGGAACCCAGCGCCATGTTTGTGGGGGCCACGGCCGCACCACAACCTGGTGACAAGGTGCTCGACCTCTGTGCCGCGCCCGGGGGCAAGACGACCCATCTGGCCAGCTACCTGCAAGGCAGCGGTCTGCTGGTGACCAACGAGATTAATCGCAAACGCGTGAAGGTGCTGGCGGAAAACGTCGAGCGTTTCGGCGTCCGGTCGGCTGTCATTTTAAACGACTCGCCGGATCGGCTGAGTCCGGTCTTTCCCGCGTATTTCGACAAGGTTCTGGTAGACGCACCGTGTTCCGGTGAGGGGATGTTCCGTAAAGATCCGGATGCCATGAGCTACTGGTCCCTCGATTACGTTCAGGAGTGTGCGGACCGGCAACGCGAGATTCTGACCGAGGCCCTGAAGATGGTCAAGCCCGGCGGCCAACTCATCTATTCCACGTGTACCTTCGCCCCGGAAGAAGATGAACAGATGATGGCGTGGGTCCTGCAGAACTTCCCCGACTTTCACCTCGTGCCCATCACCAAGGTTGGTGGCGTCGTGGATGCCCGGCCGGAGTGGGCCGATGGCAATCCAGAATTAAAGAAGGCCGCCCGGCTCTTTCCCCATTTGATGGCCGGCGAAGGGCACTTTGTGGCTAAATTAGAGCGTGCGCAGGGCGATGTTCCGGCCGTGCACGGCCAAGCAAAGTTAGGCACGCCCCTGACCGGCGACCAAAGGAATCTCTGGCAGGACTTTGCCCAGCAGGTCTTGGGCACCACGACCTTGGCCAATCTAGTGACGGTCAAGGATCAACTCTTCGCCGTTCCCGCCGACTTGCCTAATCTCAAGAAATGCCACGTCTTCCGGCCGGGCCTGCATCTGGGTACCTTCAAGAAGAACCGCTTCGAGCCGGCCTACGCCTTGGCGCTGGCCAGCGATCCTCTGACGGTCAATCAGACCTTGGCCATTACGCGTGACCAGTGGCGCGCCTGGGTTCACGGCGAGACCTTCACGCTAGCCACCGCGCCGCAGAAGGGCTGGTACCTTCTAACCTGTGCCGATCAGCCCGTGGGCTTCGGCAAGGTCGTGGGCACCACGGTGAAGAATTTCTTCCCCAAGGGGTTGCGCTTCACGGTCTACGATACGGACGCCACCCTTTAATTCGAATCATCGTTAACGCAATAATCCCCAGTAAGGTCACCTCCTGATGGTAGCATCAGAAAGCACCTCACTGGGGATTTTATGGTTTTTGTAAGGGACAAAATGCGTTACTTCGTCAGACCGCGCTGCCGGCAATAACTCTCCAGTTCAGGGGAGAGGAGGAGCTGTTTTTCCCGGAGGGCCGCCAAGTTGCGGGTGCCAAGTAACGTCATGATGGTCCGCAGACCGGTTTGCCAGTCCAGTAGCATCTGGGTGGTCGTGGCCTCGTCGGTCTTGATCAGGCTGTGTAAAATCCGCCCGGCGCTCCCCACCACGGACGCCCCCAGGGCCAGCGCTTTGATGGCGTCCAGCGGTTGGCGCACCCCACCGGTCGCAATGACCTGAAGTGCGGGGACCTGACGCGCCTCAAACAGGGACTCGACGGTCGATTGCCCCCAGCCGGCCAGATAGGTGAGTTCCTTCTCCGGTCGCCGGAAGTTTTCAATCTGGGCAAAATTAGTACCCCCACGGCCGCCGAGGTCCACGTATTGCACGCCGATTGCGGCCAGTTGGGCCAGTGTTTCGTGAGCCATGCCGAAACCGACTTCCTTGACAATCACGGGCACGTCGAGGGCGGCGACAATCTCGCCGATTTCGTCTAGCCAGTGAAAGTCCCGGTCTCCCTCGGGCATGACCAATTCCTGGGCGGCGTTGATGTGAATCTCTAAAGCGTTGGCGGCCAACATGTCGACCGCGGCCTTCGCCTGGGCCACCGAATGGCCAGCCCCAATGTTGGCGAAGACCAGGCCGTCGGGGTTATTCTCCCGCAGGACGGTGAAGGTCGGTACCGCACCGGCGTCCTTGAGGGCAATGCTCTGAGAGCCACTGGCCACGGGCATCCCGGTGGTGGCGGCGATGCGGCCCAGCGCGGCGTTAACCTTGCCCGTCCGCGGACTGCCGCCGGTCATGGCCTCAATCATCAGAGGAACCGGCAACGTGAGAGGGCCGAGGGTCGTGTGGACGTCGACGTCTTCGTAAGCCATCTCGGGAAGCCCCTGGTGGACGAACCGTAGCTGGTCAAACTGACTGGTTGCGGTGGGTTGATAGAATTTTTCGGCCAGCGAAAGGTGTTCGTCCTTCCGGTGGGCGTGCCGTGAAAGTTGTGCCATAAGGGCGTTCTCCTTTTATTCGATCACGTGATGAACGTTTAACTTCAGGGGTTCAATACCGCGGTGTTCCCATTCCTTGAGCAGGCTAGCGAGATCCTTGGCCGCATTGATGATGACGATACCACAATCCCCGCCACCGGCACCGGACGACTTGGCCGCGCCGCCGATGTGGACGGCGATGTCGCACATGGTCTTGAGCAACTTGGTCTCGATGGTGACGTGACTGAGATTAGCCAGTTGGTTCAGCAGTTGACGGTTAATACCGATTTCGGTCTGAATAGCGTTCAGGTCTTGGGCGTGGAAGCCGGCGATCATGCGTTGCAGACAGGCCTTGCTTTCTCTGAGGAAGGCGTGGTAGTCCTCGCGCCGAGTGGCCTTAAACAGGGCCACCTTGTCGACCAGGTGAGAGGTGGAGGCCGGCGTACCGGTCCAACCAATCATGAGCCGCAGTGATTCCGGCGGCGTCAGCAGTTCAATCTGCAGGCCGGGCCAGTCCATCTGGAGCAGGTCCGTCAGGCTAATTTCACGGCGCGCGGAGGCTAACCAGTCGCGATCGAAGGCCTGGTAGGCAATCCAGCCGCCGTAAACGGAGGCTGCGATATCACCCAGTGAACCATTGCCCTGCACGTCGAGGTGCGCGATGGCCGCCAGCTTGAAGAGCCGGTCCTTGGGCATGTCGATGTCGTAGAACTGGCATAGCGCCTTGACGGTGGCCACGGTGACGGCGGCCGAAGACCCCAGCCCGTATTTCTTACCATCGGCACTGTCGAGGTCACTGTTGACGTTCAGGTGGTAGATGGCAAGGGGCTTGCCCAGCGACTGCGCGTACTGTTCGGTTAACCGAATGGCAGATAAGATGTAGTGAAAGGGATTATCCCGATTGTCAAAAACGAGCTCGCTTCCCTGGCGTTGCCAGTAAAGAGAGTTCTCTTGGTATTGTTTGGAGGCGATCCGGCCGTAGTCGTGGCTCGGCGTGATGGTCACGGTGACGAATTGGTTCAAGGCAACGATAATCGCCGGATAGCCCGGCTCCACCACGGCGTATTCGCCAGCAATATAGAGTTTTCCGGGTGCTTGCGCGGAAATCAAAAAATCAGGTCCCTTCTGTAACCGTTAATAAGTTTTATAGTGTTTAATCAAAGTATTTTAGCCTTTAAGATAGTGTCGTCAACTCAATCGAGAAATTGGATTCCCGGACCGGGGTGGGCGACGATGACGTTGTTTGCGCCGAATTGTTGCGTGAAACGTGCCGTTAGCGCGGGCACGTCGGCGGTCTGACAGAAGACCTTGAGGTTGGGACCGGCGTCTAGCGTGTAGTAGCAGGCGATTCCCTGGGCACGGAGCTCCTTGACCGTCTGCATGGCACCGAGGGTGTCGCCGTTAAAGTAACTGTACGGTGGCCACGCGCTGAGCGTCAGGGCGTGCATCCGCATGGCGTTGGACTCGAGCGTCTCGCCCACGGTGGTAAAGTCGTGAGCCAAGATGGCCGGCTTGATGGCCGCTAAATCATCGGCGACGATCTGTTTCCAGGCGGGGTAGAAGGGCGACGTGTTCACGCTACTCTGCATCCCTTGCCGCGAGCTAATCTTCTTATGATGGGGGTCAAGCACCAACGCCACAACGGCGATGGGCCAATCCACATCCTCGACGAACGGCACGCCATACGAGCTGAGGTCGTCGTGACCCGCGTGCCACTCAACGAAGCCACCGAAGACGGACCGGGTTGCGGAACCCGATCCGCGGCGGGCCAGCCGGGAAAGGGCTGTGCGGTCAAGCGTCAGCCCGGCCGCACGACTGGCCGCCCCGGCTAACGCGGCAAAAGCGGAGGCCGAGGAAGCCAGGCCGGCCGCGGTTGGCACGTGATTTACGGACGTTACTCGCGCAAAAGAGGTGCGCGAAGACTGCTGGCGCACCAGGTTCAAGAAGTTATGTACTTTAGTGGCCTGGCTGGTCGACAGGCGTTGACCGTTCACCGAGACCTCATCGGCGGTCAAACGGTCGTCAAAGACCACCGTGGTGTCGGTGTAGAACTGATCCAGGGTCAGGGACAGGCTTCCCGTTTGCGGGATAATCAGGTCGGTGTCGGCCTTGCCCCAGTATTTAACCAGCGCGATATTGGTGTGGGCTCTTGCGGTTACCGTGGCATTCATTGGTGTTCCTCCTCTAGGTTAAAGGCTTCAATCCACGTTGCCGTGGCCCCGGCCGCGACTAGGCTGTCTCGCACCCGTTGCGTGGTCGTTAAATCGGGACACAGGGCAATTAGACAACCGCCCATGCCACCCCCGGTTAATTTAGCACCGAGGGCGCCGTTGGCCGTGGCAATCTGTGTCAAACGATCCAGCTCGGGGGAGCTCACGCCTAGGCCGTGGAGCTGCGTCTGCGCCGAACTGATGATGGTGCCGAGTTGAGCCAGGTCCGGTTTAGCTAGGGCCGACCGGGCTTGCACGCTGAGGGCGCCCAGCGTTTCAATTTGTTGGTCGGTTTCGGTCGGTAGCGTGGTTTTACGCCGCGCCACGGCGGCCACGGCCTTACCGGTTTGGCCCTTGATCCCGCTGTCGGCGATGACCAGGTAACCCTGTAAGGCAAAGGGAATCTGGGTGGTCTCTTGGTGCGGAACGAACCAGATGGGCACGTCCGAGCTGACGGTGGCGGCATCGATGCCGCTGGGGTTGCCGTGCGTAATCTTTTCCGCAATTTCCGCGTTGGCCAGCAACAAGTCGCGATTCAGCGGCCGGTCAAAGAACGCGTACATCGCGCGGGTGATGGCGACCGCGACCGCCGCCGACGACCCCATGCCCCGTTCGGCGGGCAGGTCGCTGGTGATGACCATGTCGAAGGGCACCTCGTGACCGTCGAAACGGGTGAGTAAGGTGTCTATTAATTTCGCCACGCCGGCGAGGTTCTGCCCCAGCTGGCTAATCGGGCCATCGAAGTAGCGACTACTCAGCCGCTGTCCACGGGTGGCCGAACGCATGGTGACGTTGGTGGTGACCGACGGCAAAGGTAAGGCGATAGCGGGTTGTCCGTACACCACGCTGTGATCACCGATCAGAATGATTTTGGCATTACTTTGTCCACTTACCGTTCTACCCAAGTTTGGTCGCTCACTTTCTCCATTAAATTTCCTACCAGAATATCATACTCTACTGATTCTGATTGCGCTAGTTTTGCTATCGAAAATTCGCAATTCTACGAAAAATTAACCCTTTCTATAGAAAGTTTGGCGGAAAAACTGGAAGTAAGGGCCCCTGATAGCAGGTATTTAGGGCCGATGACGGGCAAAAAAAGGGGGGTTAACCCAACGGAAATTAGCCAAAATGACTTTTAATTCGAAAAATTGTGGCAACCCTTTCTCAATTAGGGCGGTGTTGGTTTACCCGCATTAGACGCTAAGCGATAACGCATTTAACTAAAGATTGAACGTAGAACTAACGCGCTGATGCCCGTAACAACGGTGTTCTGCCCACTAAAATTCGTGAAACCAGGAGCCTACATCTACCAGGGATTACGCTCGCTATGGGGGACGCTTTCAGCCTAGAAAGCGGGCTTCCGGTTCGCTTGGAAGCCGTGCAGAACCCGCAATTATCCCAAGTTGTTCCACACTTACCAATCGTAGCGGCCAGGTCAGAGAATGTCCGCACGTTGGTAGTAGCGTCGGGCGCCTAAGTGGTGTATCATAGTGCCAGTTATTAACGCAATCGTGCAGAAATTGGTGAGCAAATTATGGATAAAGACACGGTTTACGCGGTGGTCGATATTGAAACTACCGGAACCAGTGTGACAGATGGCGACCGCATTATCCAAATCGGGTGCGTCTTCGTCCAGCATAACAAGATTATTAATCATTTCGAAACCGACGTGAATCCGCTGCGGGAGATTCCCGCGGGCATTTCGCGGCTAACCGGCATCACGAACAAACGGGTGCGGCACGCGCCACTCTTCGATGACGTGGCCGCCACGCTGTACAGCCAGCTGACCAATACGGTTTTCGTGGCGCACAACGTCAACTTTGATTTACCCTTTATTAACGCGGAGTTCGCCCGGGTGGGGTATCCCAAATTAAACATTGAAGGCTTAGACACGGTGTCGTTGAGTCAGATTTTACTGCCCACGGCCGCCAGCTTCCGGCTGCGCGACCTCAGTGGCCTCTTTAACATCGAACACGACAATCCCCATTCGGCGGATAGCGATGCCAGCGCCACGGCGGAACTCTTCATTTTCTTGTTCCGGCGCTTACGGGCCTTACCCCTGGTTACGCTTCAACAAATGATCGACCTGCATCCCGAACTACCGCTCCAAACGGCGGCTCTTTTTGACGTGGCCTTGCGGCTAAACACGGCCAAGCCCCGCAAGTTACCGGATTATCTATACATTAAAAACGGGCTGGCCCTGCGGCGAACCCCCGAGCTACCGGCCACCACGTTAGCCGAACCGTCGAAGTATCCCAAGACCAAAAAACAAAAGCAAAAGCTGATGCCGGCTAACCTGGAATGGCGACCGGAACAGGCCAAGATGATGAATTACATTTATAACAATTACGCGGCCAGCGATCAGCATCCCGTCAAGCAGATGATTGTCGAGGCGCCGACCGGAATCGGGAAGAGCCTGGGGTATTTGTTGCCGATGGCCTATCTCAATCAGCAGGGACGCGCCGTGGTCATCAGTACGGCCACGACCTTGCTGCAAGAACAACTCCTCGACCAGACCTTGCCCCTCTTGAACCAGATCGTGCCGTTTCAGATTAACGCGGTGCTGGTCAAGGGCAGTCGGCACTATCTGGACTTACAAAAGTTTGCGGCCACGTTGCAAATTGCCGAGAGTTCCAAGCAGACCCAGCTGTTGAAGCTTCGCCTGCTGGTGTGGCTGACCATGACGACTACGGGCGACCTGGACGAACTGCACCTCGCGACGTACCGGGCCCCGTACTTCCAAGAGGTGGTCCACGAGGGCGCGACGTCAACGGACAATCCGTTTTACGAAGACGACTTCTTACGGCGCCGCGACCAGCGGATGGCCCAGGCGCAGGTGATTATCGTCAACCACGCCTATTTGAGCGAACACGCTCAGGACCTGGGGGAGCAGTTGGATCGGCCTTACCTGGTGATTGACGAGGCCCAGCACTTGGCCGAAAGCACGCTACGACAGCGGCGGACGCAGGTTAAGTTCGCTCAGTTGACCAACGCCTTACATCACGTGCAACGGGACATCAATCGTGAAATTGGTCCCAGCCTCCTCAACCTCTTTTTAGGGGATGCGCAGGCGACGGCGATTCTCAATCGCATGGTGCGCTTGAGCGAGGAGCTGGAGGCCACGCTGAATCAGCTGGTGAGCCAACTCTTCTTGGCCTTTCTGGCGCGACAGCGGGGAAATAATCAAAACCAGACCATCGAAAAATTAATTCCGACCGCGGACCTCGACGCCTTGCGTCCCCAAACGGACCCCCTCGTGGCGACGGTGGTGGCGGATACCACCGACCTGTTGGCGGAACTGGGCGCGTTGCGGCGGAGCTTCGATCGTCAGCAGGACCGCTTCTCGGCTTCGGAACAACACCTGTTTGCGCAGGTCGACACGCGGATTCACCAGTTTGACGACGAGATCTCCCAGCTCCAAGACATCTTCGCCCAGGTGACCAAGACCCACACGGCCAGCCTGTTTTGGGTGACGATTAACCACGTGGGCGATCGGAATAGCTTACAGTTGGCCAGCGGTTTGCTGGCCACGGCGGGCTTTTTGCGCCGCCAAATCTATACGCACTTTCAGCCGGTTCTCCTGACGGGGGCCACGCTCTTCTCGTCCGGGCGCTCACAGTACGTGTTGGATCAATTCGACCTGGAACGCGATGAGACGGTGACCCACCGAATGCGGTCGAGCTTCGACTACGCCCAGCAGGCCCAACTCTTTATCGCCGATTCCGGTCCCGAGTTGAATCGCGTCTCGCCCGACGATTACGTGGTGTACTTGACCGCGGCAATCACCCAGATTGCGGGGGCCGTGGACAAACAAACCTTGATTCTCTTCAATTCGTTAAGCGTGATTGCCCAGGTCTACCAGCAGTTGGTTAAGCAACCAGAATTTGCCCAGCGCGAGATCTTCGCCCAGGGGATTAGTGGGAGTCGCGAACGCATGGCCAAACGCTTCGCTACCAGTCACGGCGCCATCCTATTGGGGGCCGCCAGCTTCTGGGAGGGTATCGATTTGCCGGCCGAACAGCTGGAACTGCTGATTGTGACCCGTTTGCCGTTCGATTCGCCAGACCGCGTCTTCGTCAAGGCCGATTACGTGCGGCTGGAGGCGGCCGGCAAGAATCCGTTCTATAATGCGGCCTTACCGGCGGCGACCCTCAAGCTTCGGCAGGGGGTCGGGCGCCTGATTCGGACGCCGGACGACCACGGCGCCATCGTGATTTTGGACCAACGCCTCATCGAACGGCATTACGGGCAAAGTATTCTCCGGGCTTTGCCAGCTGACTTACCACGAACCACCGGTGATGTGACGGCGATTTCCCAAGGTTTAGTTAATTTTTTTGAAAAAAGACCAGTCGATTCCCAGACGCCACCGGAAGTTTGATATACTTGGGAGAGATTGAATTCTGACAAGGGAGTACGATGGAAATTGATGAGACAACAATATCAACGGCGTCAGCGACCACGCCACTGGGTTCTGCTCAGTGTACTAATCGTGATCCTGATTCTGTTGCTGAGTGCGGGCTACGTGATTAATAAGGCCACCAAGCCCCTCAGCCAAGACCAAGCGCGAGCGGAATCGGTCGCCAAGAAGTCTGGCCATCTGACCAGCACCAGTGGGTTTTACTGGACGAATCTGGATACGACCTACTACACGGTTGCCGGTAAGAACAAGGCGAAACAGGCCGTCTACGCCATCGTCCCGAAGTCCGGGAAGAACGTCACGGTCCTCAAGCAAAGCGACGGGCTCTCCCGGAATGCGGCCTTACAGAAGGTGTGGCAACACAACCCGAAGAAGGTGCTCTCCGCGGCCCTCAGTATGTTTAACGGGAAGCCGGCCTGGCAGATTAGCTACCTCAATAAGAGTGGCAAGCTCTGCTACCTGACGTACCAGTACAGTAACGGACAAGTCTTACAACAAATCTCCAACATTTAATTCAGGAGGCGGGTAACATGCATTTGTCAAATC
The DNA here is from genome assembly GCF_038374745.1 of Levilactobacillus sp. HBUAS70063. Lineage (NCBI taxonomy): Bacteria > Bacillati > Bacillota > Bacilli > Lactobacillales > Lactobacillaceae > Levilactobacillus > Levilactobacillus sp. HBUAS70063. The sequence continues at coordinate 172,365 of NZ_JBANSM010000001.1, forward strand.
GCGCCCAGGGGGTCAGCCCCTCGGCCACGTTAGCTACCGGGCAACGCGCGCAGGCGCTTCAAGCCCAAGGCATCGACGTCATCAATCTTAGTGTCGGGCAACCGGATTACACCACGCCGCAAGCCATTAAGGATGCGGCGGTCGCGGCAATTCAGGCCGATCGGGTCAATGGGTATACGGCGACCGAGGGCGTCTTGCCCTTGCGCCAGGCGATTGCGGCCAATCTGGCCACGTTGCACGACATCCACGTCGCCCCCCAGCAGGTCGTGGTGACCACGGGCGCCAAGATGGCCCTCTATGCGTTATTTCAGGTGCTGCTCAATCCTGGGGATGCCGTGTTACTGCCCGCACCTTACTGGGTCAGCTATAGCGAACAGGTGAAGTTGGCGGGCGGGCAACCTATTGAGGTAGCCCCGACCGATTCGCTCAAGGTGACCCCCGCGCAGTTAGCGGCGGCCGTGACGCCGACGACCCGCGCGATTGTCTTAAACTCGCCGCAAAATCCCAGCGGGACGACCTATACGCGTGCGGAACTGCGGGCAATTGGTGAGTTTGCCGTGGCCCACGACCTGGTCATCGTGGCCGATGAAATCTACGGCGAACTGCTCTACGATACGGACCAGGTGGCCCCGTCGATGCTGGGTATCTCGGCGGCCATTGACGACCACACGGTGCTGATCAACGGGGTGTCTAAGACCTACGCGATGACTGGGTGGCGGATCGGCTATGCCGTGGCCAATCCGACCATTACCCAGGCCTTGAAGACGCTACTCTCTCACATGACGGGAAATCCGGCGGCGGTGAGTCAAGCCGCCGCCACGGCCGCGTTGACCGGGAGTCAAGCCTCGGTGGCCGAAATGAAAGCGGGCTTCAAGCACCGCCGCGACGTCATTTATCCGCAATTGGCGGCGTTACCGGGCTTTCGCCTGACGAAACCAGCCGGGGCGTTTTACTTCTTCCCGGACGTCACGGCGGCGATGGCACGCAAGCACGTCACGACCACGGCGGACTTCGTGGACTTGATCTTAAACGAGGCCCACGTGGCCACGGTCACCGGCGAGGCGTTCGGCTTACCCGGGCACATTCGGTTGAGCTACGCCACGGACCTCGCGACGTTACAGGCCGCGGTCGATCGACTCCGGGCGTTTATGAGCGATTAAGCCACACAACTTTTACTTTTTAAAAGGTTAGACTAAAAACGATCGGACCGCCAGCTAGGCGTTCGGTCGTTTCTTGCCACTGACGGCTTGACGGCATCGGTGGCTGAACAGGGGGATTTTTAGAAATGGAAGATTTTACACAGCGGTATGTGCAGGCCGGGCAAACGAGCATTGCCAACTATCTGCTCGACCACTTTCGTGAGGTGGGGATGACCACCGACCAACTCTTGGTGTTCCTACAGTTACGGCGTTACATGGACCGGGGCCAGAAGATGCCGGAGGCCGAAGATATTGCGGACCATCTCGGTTGGGATAAGCAACGCGTCTATCAGATTTTACACGAGTTGATTGCCAATAAATTGATGACGATTACCAGCGTACCGGACGCGCAGGGCCAGAAGCAAGACGCTTATGACTTTCGGCTATTGCTAGAAAAGCTCAGTCAATTGGCCGTCCAGACCACGAAGCAAGAAGTGAAACAGGCCGAGACCACCGACCGGGCCACCGTCTTTAACCAGATCGAAACGGAATTCGGTCGGCCACTGTCGCCACTAGAGATGGAGAGTATTAACCAGTGGCTAGACGACGACCACTACCGGCCGGAGCTGATCCAGCTGGCGTTAAAAGAAGCGGTCTTAAGCCAGGCCTACAGTCTAAAATACATGGACCGGATCCTCTTGAATTGGGAAAAGAAGAATCTGAAGACGGCCGCTCAGGTTCAACGCGACAAGGAACGTCAGAATCCCCGGCCCAGCAAGCAAAACACGGCGACACCGGGCAATGATATTCCGGACGTGCCGATCTTTAAATTAACGGATAACTAGCGCCGGGTAACCAGTAACGACAACATTAAACCAAAACAAAAGTTGAAAGATAGAAAGTGACTAAAACTAAGGTCATCGCGCAACTCATGGTGTTAAGTTTAGTCGTTCACAGTTTCGCAGTGGAAAGTGATCGCCTTACCGTTCACCAAATATGGGTTGGATCGCGGTGGGCGGACCGGACCGAGCCTGAGAAACGGTCTCGGCCTCGCTTTGAGCCGAAAGATCACGTCTCAAAGACGCCAGTTCCCTAAGCGGCATGAATCGTGCCACTAAGGGAACTCCCACGGCTGAACCCATATTTGGCTCACTCACGGCTACGACAGTGCTGACCAGCAACCAGCGGCTCAACCCTGGGTAACAATTGATTTGTCGACAAACTTTGATACTGCTGGTAAGCACTACGCCGCCGGAGCTCGCCAGGGGTGGAGCTAGCTGTGTCGACGGTGTTAGCTGAGGTTTTTTCTCAGCTTACAGCGTGGGGCGACTTGGGAGACTTGCGGGTTGGGCAAGGCTTCCAAGCGAACCGGAAGCCTGCCTCTCAGGCTGGAGGCGTCCCCCATAGCAGGCGGAACCCCTGGCAGGCGCAGGCTCCTGGTTTCACTAATTTTGTGGACCGAACACTGCCGCTACGGAAATCAGCGCGCTTATTCTGCTTTCAACCTTTAAGCCAAAACAAAAGCGATGCACCGTTCTCAATGAAGGGAACGGCGCATCGCTTTTAATTTAGGCTAGTTATCATCGTCTTTGTTCTGTGTGTTATTTGCGGAAGACGTGGTGGTTGAACTCGAGTTGGTGGTCGTGTTGTCGTTGTCGTCATTACCATTGTTACCGCCAGTGGTCTGCTCCGTGCTGGAGGATTCCTTGCTGGTGCTGGACTGGCTAGTGGTTGACGATTCCGTTCGATAACTGCTACTGGAATTCGTGGTGACCTGACCGTTGCTGCTGTATGCGGAAGAGCTCGTGGTATTGGTCGAACCGTACTGGCTGGTGGACGTGGTGTCGGAGACGGTTCCCGGATGACCGGTGATGTAGTACTCCGTCTTGCCGTTTTGCGTGGTCTCGGTGACCGTACTTGGTTTCGTCCAGTCCGAGTTGGTACTCTTGGTGGCCAGATAGTTCATTTCATACTTGTAGATCTCTTGGGCAATGGTCGTCTGGGTCTCGCTGACGTAGTGGCCGGTCTGGAACTGCTTGTCGTACCCGGTCCAAACGGAAACGGCGTAGTTCTTGGTGTAACCGGTGAACCAGGAATCCATCGTGGCCCCGTCCGGCACCTTGTCGGCGTAGTCATCGGGGTAGGAGTCCGTCCCAGTCTTCCCGGCTTGGTACAGCCCGGAAATGGCGGCGGAACGACCCGACCCGTTTTCATTGGTCATGACGTCTTTCATCATATCGGTTAGCATGAAGGCGGTCGCGGCACTCATGGCCCGTTTGCCCACGGAAGCGTAATTGTGGGCCTTGCCGTCTTGGGTGACAACCTTGGATACCAGATAAGGCTTGTAGTAGGTCCCACCGTTAGCGAAAGCGGCGTAGGCGGCGGCCTCCTGTTCGGTCGAGATGTACAGGCCAATCCCATTTTGCAGGGTCAGGGTCTTGTCAAAGGACATCCCCAAGCCATTCAGGAACGTGGTGGCCTTCTTGATGCCCACATTTTGGAGGGTCCGAACCGCGGGAATGTTCCGGGATTCGTAGAGGGCTTTGCGCATGGTGATGGTGCCCTGATACTTCTTGTCCCAATCGTACAGGCTCTTGGTGGTCCCGGGATAGGTGAACGCCGTATCCTTCACAGGCTCGTACGTCGGGTACTTCAGATATTCGATGGCTGGACCGTAATCCATCAGCGGCTTGGCCGTGGAAGCACTGGAACGGTCGGTCTGCACGGCACGGTTCAGGCCGAAGGTGACGTTACCGGTCTTCCGGCCCCCAATCATAGCGACGACCTTCCCATTATTCGGGTTGACGATGGTCGATCCGACCTGGAACTTATTGGACGGGAAGTTGACGTAGGCCGTCCCGTTGACGATGTTGTACAGCTTCTTTTGGGCGCCCATGTCGAGGTTAGTGTAGACCTTCAGGCCGCCGGTGGTCGTGTTATAGCCCTTGGCCTTTAGCTCGGCGTAAACCTGTTTGAGGTAGGCGTCGATGACCTTGGTCGTCTTGGCACTCGCCGTGGCGGTCGACTTATGGGTCGAGGACAGGCCGGCCTTGATGCTGGTAGCCTTCGCTTGAGCCGCCTGGGCGGTGGTGATGACGTCATTCTTGGCCATGGCGTCCAGAACCAGGTCCCGGCGCTTCTTCGCTAGTTCGGGATAGGTCGTTGGGTCGTAGTTCGTAGGGGACTGCGGCATACCGGCTAACAGGGCCAGTTGAGCCAAGTCTAAGTTTTTCAGATTGGTGCCGTAGTAGTACTGGGCGGCTGTCTGCATCCCGTAGACCCCGTTCCCCATGTAGACCTTATTAATGTAGTACTCGAGAATCTGGTCCTTGGAGTAGTTGTGATCGACCTTCAAGGCCAACCAGGCTTCCTGGGCCTTACGCTTGAGGGTTCGATCGGAGGCGGCGGTGGAGAAGACCGATAACTTCACGAGTTGTTGGGTTAATGTACTGCCCCCCTGCATTCCTAGGGAAGAGCCGGTGACGTTGGCCAAAGCCGCGCCCACAATCCGGATGGGGTCAACCCCATTGTTCTTGTAGAAACGCCGGTCTTCGGTCGAGACTACGGCCTTCTTCAAGGCGTCCGGGATGTTCTTGGACTTGACGTAGCTGCGGTTCTGCGCACCCAGACGGGAAATCACGGTTCCGTTGGCATCGTAGACTCGCGTGGAGGCGTCGCTGGATAACGCGGACTGGGAAATCTTCGGCGCACTCTGCGCGTAGAAAAAGAACAGGCCGGCGCCAAACAGAATTCCAAGAACGGCCACGGCCACGATGACAAAGAGCACCCGGCGGAAGGTCCGCCACCCGTTGTGTGGTCGCTTGGGACCGCCGGATTTACCGGTCGGTCTGACATTACGTTCGGCATTGCGACTCATCCGGGTCTCTCTGCTTGAATTGTTACTAGACATGGTAATCTCCTTTGCGTTTAAACGTGTCAGCTACCGCTTTAGTAGTTGGTCCACGGCGTTAAGATAGGGTACCGGCAGCTGAAGCTGGGCGGTAATTTGGATGCCACTAGCGGCAATCTCCGTATAAGGAATGGATTTGCGACCACCGTTAGCTTGAGCATCCCAGAAGGTAAACAAATCGGCGGCGGGGTACAGATAGATTTTTTGGCGTTTAACGAATTTGATAATGGCAAAACAGATACCGCCTTGAACCGTGCAGGCCCGCATATGATCGATCTGATGTTGATGGAAGTTCTTTAGTGGAAACGACGACAAGTTCTTGGTTTCCTTGGCATCGAAATCCAGGTAGTGTCCCTGGTAGACACCGTTATAATCAGTCGTGGACGCGGTGCTGAAGTAAGCTTCTTTAATCACCGCGGCACTGCGCTTGGGATAGTCGACCTTGACGATCCGAATGGGCGTTGGCTTCTTGTGAACCACCGCGAGCCCGTGCGTCTGATAATAGGTGTTACTCTGATTCAATTCTTCTTCCAGCGTCATACCCCGTTTACCATAGTTGGTGTAGTGGCTGGCAAACTTGGGCCCCGTTGCGGTTGCTGGCGCTTGGTAGGCATGCCCATTGGGATACCGAATAGTCATTGACTCCTCACTCCTTGTTGAAAGCTGGCTTTCATTTGCGGCCCAGTTATTGACATTATACCAAGCTGACCCGGAAATAAAAACTCCCAAACAAATTCTAAAGAAATTGTTTTCTTTTTCAGTCGGCTTTTCAGGCCCGGCTAATCGCTGATCATTGGAAACTAAAGGTTGAAAGTAGAATTAGCGCGTTTCCTCCCGTAACAACGGTGTTCTGTCCACTAAAATTAGTGAAACCAGGAGCCTGCGCCTGCCAGGGGTTCCGCCTGCTGTGGGGGCCACCTCCAGCCTGAGAAGTCGGCATTTCAGGCCCGATGAACCTGGGCCATCGGCAATTAAGGGGGCGTTAATCGTCACAGCCGATAATTATTTTGAAGGGACCACCGCAGTTAGCTGTCAGCGCTTACAAATTGTGCTACGATAACTTTAAGCAGTCACAATCATGAAGGGAGCACACCGATGCCAATTTTAGTTAAGGAACAACAATTTCACCTACAGACGGCGCACACCAGCTACATCTTTCACGTGATGGAAAATGGGGAGTTGGGGCAGTTGTACTACGGTCCACGGCTTCACGACCAACCCGCCTTTCCCGAGTTGACGGCGCGCGAGGAACACGGGGCCATGCCGGCGTGGCGGTTGGACCACCCGGACGTTCAGCCGGAGACGTTGAAACAGGAATTTGCCAGCCTAGGTAAGGGGGACTACCGCGACCCGGCCTTTCAGATTACCGGGGAAGACGGTAGCCGGATCAGCGAATTTCGCTATCAAAACGCGCGGGTTATCGCGGGCAAACAGCGGCTAGAAGACCTGCCGGCCACGTTCGATGACAGCGCCGATGACGCGCAGACACTGGTCATTACCTTGGCGGACGCCGTTACGGGGCTGACGCTGGCCTTGAGCTATGCGGTCTTTCCCCATCAAGACGTCATCGTCCGGAGCGCTAAGTTCACCAATCACGGTCGGGCCACGGTTAAGCTGGATCGGGCGTTAAGCCTTCAGCTGGACTTGCCGGACGCCAACTACGACCTGCTGCAGTTCTCCGGGAGCTGGGCGCGCGAACGCCACTTGATTCGCCGTCGGCTCCGCAGTGGCATTCAGAGTGTGGGGAGCTTGCGAGGGGCTTCCAGTCACCAGCAGAACCCCTTCATCGCTTTGGCCCGGCCGGATACCAACGAAGATCAGGGCGCGGCGCTGGGCCTAAACCTGGTCTATTCGGGAAACTTCCTCGATCAAGTAGAGGTTGACGCCTTTGGTACGGCGCGGGTCTTGACCGGCATTAATCCGACCGAATTCGGTTGGCAACTCGCGGTCGGCCAGAGCTTTCAGACGCCGGAAGCCGTGCTGAGCTACACCGATCGGGGATTGAACCAACTGAGCCAGCAAATGGGGGCCTTTTACCAGCAACATCTGGTCACCCCCCGATTCGCACAGCGGCCGCGGCCCGTGCTCATCAACAATTGGGAGGGGACGTATTTTAATTTCGATGAGGAGAAGCTGTTGGCGATTGCCCGCGAGGCCCAGCGCCTGGGGATTGAAATGTTTGTCTTAGACGATGGCTGGTTCGGCCACCGAGACGACGACACCACCTCACTGGGGGATTGGGACGTCTACGCGGCCAAGCTACCAAACGGAATCGCCCACCTAGCTAACCAAATTCACGGGCTGGGCCTGCAGTTCGGGCTGTGGTTCGAACCGGAAATGATTTCCCTCGATAGCGACCTGTATCGCGCCCATCCCGACTGGACGGTCGGGGCACCTCACCGGGAAATGACGCCGGGGCGGAACCAGTTCGTCCTTGACATGGCCAATCCGGTGGTCGTGGATTACCTCTATGATAAGATGAGTCATCTGATTGAAGACGCTCGGTTGGACTACATCAAATGGGACATGAACCGTAATATCACCGAGGCCTTTAGCCAAACGTTGCCGGCCAACCGGCAAGAGGAGTTCGCTCACCGCTACATGCTGGGCGTTTACCGGCTGTATGCACGGTTGACCGCGGCCTATCCCGATGTGCTGTTTGAATCCTGCGCATCCGGTGGTGGGCGCTTCGACCTGGGAATGATGGCCTACGCTCCGCAAGCCTGGACCAGCGACGATACCGATGCCGTGGAGCGATTGCGGATTCAATTTGGCACATCTTATGGCTATCCACTGGCGATGATGGGCGCCCACGTGTCCGCGGTACCCAACGACCAGACGGGGCGGATCACGCCGCTGGCGACGCGCGCGGCCGTGGCCTACTTCGGTGATTTGGGCTACGAGCTCGACGTGACGGCGTGCTCGACCGCCGAAAAAGCGGCCATTAAGGCTCAGGTAGCCTTTTACAAGGCCCACCGCGACCTGTTCCAGCAGGGTACGTTCTACCGGTTAGACAGTCCCTTCACGGGCGATAAAAACGTCGGCAGTTGGCAGGTCGTGAGCGCCGATGGCCGCCGGGCGGTGGCGGCGCGCTATCAAATCCTGAATCAGCCCAATCCGGCGTATAATCGGCTTTACTTGCGTGGTTTGTTGCCCAATCAACGGTACCAAGTCGCCGGGGACGACCACGTCTATTTCGGCGATGAACTGATGCACGCGGGGCTGCTCGTTCCCAACCTACTCACGACAACGCAGGGCGTCGACGCCTCGGCTGACTTCAGCGCGCGGGTCTTCGTGATTGCGGCGGTCGATTAGCACGCGATTTAGTTGCCGTTAGCGAAAAACTTCGCTACACTATAAGGTATAGACCTAAAGGCTGAACGGCATAGCTTAGGCGAAATCACAATCGTTGCGTCGGTAAGCCTTGTGTGAGCTGGCCGCCTTACCGTTCGCGGAATCTAGGCTGGAACGCTGGGGAAGGCCGGTCCGAGCCAAAGAGCGGTCTCGGACCTTGCTTTGAGCCGGGAAATCACCGCCTCAAAGTCACCGATTTAACGGCAAAAGTCGCCGCTAAATCCCCCGGCTGAGCCTAGATTTCGCTTCACTCACGGCTATGGTCATGTGCGCCAAAATGGTTGATTTGGTTCAGTCTCGCTGGTTCTTGCTTGGTGCAGACTAGCATCGTAGTGTGGCGTCGTTTAGGAGATGCACGGTTACGGTCATCGCTAGCGGGGCAACTTTCAGCGTGAGTAGTTGGTTATGCCCCGTATAGCCGTGAGTGAGTCAAATTTGGTCTCAGCCGTGGGATTTTCCCAAGTGCTTTGCTTGGGAAAATGGCGTCTTTGAGACGCGGTCTGACGGCTCAAAGCGAGCGACGAGACCGTTCCACAGGCTCGGCGCGTCCTGCCCACCGCGTTCCAGACCAAATTTGGCGAACGGTAAGGCGGCCAGCGCGATCAATCTGAGCATTCAACCTTTAGGTAGAGACTAATTGAAGAGGGGGTAGTCGGGTGAGTCGACTGTGGCTAACGGGCTATCGAAGCTATGAACTCGGGGTATTTGGTAATCAGGACCCCAAGCTACTGGTCATTAAGGATACGTTACGTAAATTGTTGATAAATAAGGTCGAGTCCGGCACGGATTGGTTAATCACGGGTGGCCAATTGGGCGTTGAGCAGTGGGCCGCCGAGGTGGCGCTCAAGCTCAAGACGGATTATCCGGAGCTAAAGATCGCGATAATGACGCCGTTTGCGGAATTTGGCGGCAATTGGAACGAGGCCAATCAGGCGCAGTATGCGACCTTGGCGAGCCAGGTGGATTTTCACCAATCGGTTAGTGAACAACCCTATCATGGCCCCCAACAGTTAAGAAACTATCAAGAATTTATGCTGACCCATACGGATGAGGCCGTAATGGTATATGATTTAGAAGTCGAAGGCAAACCCAAGTATGATTATCGCGCCATTACGCAGTTTCAGGCGCAACATACTTACCCCTTAACCCTGATCGATATGGATTGGTTACAGGAAAGTGCCAACGAATATCAAGAAAATTTAAATAATGGTTCCCAAATCGAATGAAAACTGGTATTATATTAATTGCCGGTTTGATAAGACAACGAGGTGTAGAGGACAATGGAAAACGTTAATTTCACTCCCAAGGAAATTTTGCAAAAGCAATTTCGACAAAAGATGCGTGGTTACGATCCAGACGACGTCGATAGCTTCTTAGACAACGTCATTAAGGACTACGACACCTTTGTTAAGGAAAATCAACGGCTTCAAGAAGAAAACGAACGGTTGTTAGCGAAGGTCGATGAACTAACGAAACAAGTTCAAGTGGGCGGCAGTCAACGCCAAGCCTCAACGACCAGCCAACCGGTTTCAAGTGCCACGAATATGGACATCTTGAAACGGCTTTCCAATTTGGAACGGCACGTTTTCGGCTCACAATTAGATAATGATCCAAACGAGTCACATCGTTTGTAGAATTATAAAGACTGGTGTAAATCCTGAGTAATCGCGGTCGGCTTTTGTCGGCTGAGGAAAGTCCATGCTCGCACAGACTGCGATGTCTGTAGTGTTCGTGCTCGGTGAAAAAATAAGCCGGGGGACGTTAGTGATAACGTTACGGCGGGAAAACACGGCTACGGCTTCGGCTATGCCCTAGTATCCCTGAAAAGTGCCACAGTGACGATACGTCTAGGGAAACTTAGACGGTGGAACGCGGTAAACCCCTCGAGCGGGCAACCCAAACTTTTGGTAGGGGCGCTTCACATATGGAAATGAACGAAATGTGGGGGGAGAGGAAACTCTCGAGATAGATGATTACTGCCAGTCAGCCGTTTGCCTGAAACGGTTGGGTGGTACAAAACATGGCTTACAGGGATTTACACCATGTCAGGTGGGTGGGAGCTTGCTCCCACCCTTTTTTTAAACATTTAACGGGGGAATCCCCAAGGTGTTCATGGGTTGACCGGGGCGATTGGTGGTACACTAATGGCAGTTAAGCCGGTGGTACCTGTGAACGGGACAATCGAGTGGATTGTCGGTATCAGATTGAAGATGAGGAGGAAGTTATGAAGAAATTTCACTTATATGCCGCCACTGCGAGTGGTATCGAGGCGTTAGCCGGGCGCGAATTGCGCGACCTAGGGTACGAAACGCAGGTTGAAAACGGCCGGGTCCGCTTTGACGGGACGGTCGAGGATATTTTACGCGCCAACCTGTGGCTACGGACTGCCGACCGGGTGCGGATCATCGTGGCCGAATTTAACGCGGTGACCTTTGACGAGCTGTTCGAAGCCACTAAGGCGGTCGCTTGGGACGAACTGTTACCCATGGACGCGGCCTTTCCGGTCGAGGGCCGGTCGAAGAAGTCACAGCTACATAGTGTGCCGGACGCTCAGGCCATCGTGAAGAAGGCCGTGGCCACGAAGCTCGCGGCCGTCTACCACCGGCGGACCCGGATGCCCGAAACGGGGGCCACTTATCCGCTGGAAGTCATGATTGACAAGGATCACGTCATGCTGACGCTAGACACCACCGGCCCGAGTCTATTTAAACGTGGCTACCGGGTTGGCAAAGGGGGCGCGCCGATTAAGGAAAACATGGCGGCGGCCTTGATTGCGCTGACCAGTTGGCACAAGGACATGCCGTTCTGGGATCCCGTTTGTGGGTCCGGAACGATTCCAATTGAAGCGGCGTTGATTGGGCGGAACCTTGCCCCCGGTTTCAACCGCGACTTTACCTGCGAGAGTTGGGAATGGGTGCCCCAAGAGTTGAGCGACAAGGTGCGCGACGAGGCCGATGCCAAGGCGGACTACGACACCCCGCTCCAGATCTTTGGGACCGATATTGACGAGAACATGGTTGCCATTGCCAAGAAGAACGCCGAGGAAGCGGGCTTGTCGCAGGACATCACGTTCCGCCAGCTGGCTGTGCAGGATTTCCAAACGGATCTGAAGCACGGGGTCATCGTGGCCAACCCGCCTTATGGGGAGCGGCTGAGCGATCAGGCCAGCGTCCGGGAACTGTATAAACAGATGGGGCAGGTCTTCAAGCCCTATACCGACTGGTCCAAGTACGTCTTGACGGCCGATTTGGAGTTCGAACACTTCTACGGTCAAAAGGCCACCAAGACGCGGAAACTGTATAACGGTGCGCTACGGACGGACTACTTCCAGTTCTGGGCCCAGCGCAAACCACGGCAACGTAAGGGGTAATGTTTCGTGATTAAAGCGGATTGCATCTTTTGCCAAAAATCCGAGATCGTCTTGGAAAATGACCTGGCGAAGGCCTTCTGGGACATCCATCCGGTGCGCGAAGGCCACCTGTTGATTGTCCCCAAGCAGCACTACGCCACGTACTTCGATGTCCCGGTCGAAACCAAGCGGGCGCTCGATGACTTATTGACGGCGGGGAAACGATTGCTTGATGAACGGTACCATCCGGCCGGCTACAATATTGGCATCAACGTCAATCCGGCCGCGGGGCAGACCGTGATGCACGCCCACATCCACCTCATTCCCCGGTATCCGGGGGACGTGAAAGATCCGCGGGGCGGCATTCGCAAGATGATTCCCCACGCGGTAAAGGCTTGGCGCCATAAATAAAACCAAAAACGATTGATGGTCGACGTTGAGCGACCATCGCTAAGGCTAGCCGACACGGTGACGTGCGGCTGGCCTTTTTCGCAATCTTTTTTTAGAAGATTATGTAAGGAAACATAACATAGTCAACCGGCTTAGTGGGAGGACACCTAGACCAAATGGCTTGATTTAGGTCGTTAGTAAGTCAAAGCGGCTAACAATAGGCTATTCTAAATCTAAGAGTAGACGTGGACCATTTTCAATGTTAGAATTTGTGACATTAAGAGATAAAGAGGGCGTCGCAGATGAATCTTGCTAACACCGCATTTGTTTTAATTGCTAGTATTCTGGTCTTGTTCATGACCCCGGGATTGGCCTTTTTCTACGGGGGATTGGTTTCGGAAAAGAACGTGGTCAACACCATGCTGTCGGTCTTCATCATGACGGGGGTGGCGATTTTACTCTGGATCTTCGTGGGCTACAGCATGGCCTTCTCCGGTGATGTTGCCGGTGTCGTGGGGAATCTCCACCACATCTTCATGGCCGGGGTTAACCTGGCGAGTTTGACGGCGAGTCACATTCCGCTGGGAGCCTACTCCTTGTTTCAAATGATGTTTGCCATCATCACGCCAGCGTTATTTGTCGGCGCGGTCGTTGGCCGGATTCACTTTAAGTTTCTTCTGATTTTCCTGATTGCTTGGTCCATTCTGATTTACTACCCCATGGTTCATCTGGTTTGGAGTCCACTGGGCTGGCTGGCCAAGTTGGGGGTCCTGGACTTCGCCGGCGGGACGGTCGTTCACATCAACGCCGGGGTCACGGCGCTGGTTCTCTCTGCATGGCTGGGACCACGGCTGTCCGGTAACCGGGACAATCCTCACTACAACTTACCCTGGGTCTTGCTGGGGACGGCCATCTTATGGATTGGCTGGTACGGGTTCAACGCCGGCAGTGCCTTAGCCGTCAATGGCGTGGCCTTGCAGGCGGCCATTACGAGTACCGTGGCCACGGCGATGGCGATGGTCACCTGGATGTTCTTGGATATTTGGACCACCGGGAAGCCCACGCTGGTTGGGGTCTGCACGGGAACGCTGTGCGGCCTCGTGGCGATTACGCCGGCGGCCGGGTACGTGACGGTCATGGGGTCCGTGGCGATTGGCCTGATTGCCACGTGTACCAGCTATGCCTTCATTCGCCTGCTGAAGCCGCGGCTGGGCGTGGATGACGCGCTGGATGCCTTCGGGTGCCACGGCGTCAGCGGAATTGTCGGCAGTATCCTGACCGGGGTCTTTGCGACCAAGGCCGTTAACCCGACGATTGCGGAGAATGGCTTGGCTTACGGCGGCGGCTGGCACCTCTTTGGGATTCAGCTACTGGCCACGGCCTTCACGATTGCCTTCGTGGCCATCATGGGTTGCGCGGTTGTCGCTATCTTACAGCGGTTCATGCCGATGCGGGTCACGGCCGGTGAAGAGGAGTTGGGCCTCGACCAAGGCGAACACGGCGAACAAGCCGATTACGCCGTGGGCCTTAGCGAACGCCTGATGGATGAACAACCGGACCAGGCCCGGTATGAAACGGAATTTCGGGGACAAATGCAACACCTGGAACACCCACTGCCGCAGTCACCGCACGGCAATGATCATTAGAGCCACGCAAAAGTTAGTGACTTTATTAAGCTTGCTCAAAGTCGTTGTCGCTAGCGTGTAGACCTGCTAAACTAAACGTGTGGTTAGGGGCCACGAAAATTAATTTAGCTTGGGGGGAGCAATATGACAAAAGACACGATTGCTTTAACGGTTTTAGTGGTCTTAGCGGTGGGCTTCTTGAGCCTAGTGCTGGTCTTAATGAAATCACCGATGTGGATCGTCTTTCCGGCCGTATTTGGCGGCTTGGGACTGGTCTGCTATGGCATCGATAGTGTGATTGGAAAAGTTAAAAGTCGTGAACGCGAAGCTTAATTAAGCGAGATTAAAAGGGCCCCCAGGGCTGGAAAGAGATTTCCGGTCCTGGGGGTTTAGTGTCCTTGGCGGCGTGGTCTTTACAGGCCGACCGGCGACTTGCTAAAATGGGAAGGGTAAAGGCGATGAGTGGACGTGAAAGTAGAAGAAATGAATCAAGTGGCCGATGGCGGCGATTACTTAAAAATTGTGGCCTGCACGGCGGTGATGCTCCAATCCGTCCTGGGCTTAGCCTGGGATGTGCCGCGGGTCGTCGCCTTACGACCAGTTTTGGCTGGGCTTTATCTGGCCGTTAAGTTTACCGCGCCGGCCTTCATCTGTGGCATCTTGTTCACCACGATGCGAACCACGGCGACCCACCAGCCGGGCTACGGGGCGTATTTGAAATGCCAGTGGTCGGCCCTGTTTTTCCCCACCATTTGTTGGACGCTGGCGTATCTCGTGATCTTTCCTGGGTTGCAGCAACACCACCCCTACCATAATAGGTTGAGCTTTGGCTGGCAGTTTATTAACGGTAATGCGGCGCCCCATCTGTGGTACAACACGATGATGCTGCAGATGATTTTTCTAATGCCCCTGTTTTGGGCCATTCGTCGGGGGAGCCGAACGCGGCGGATGGCGCACTGGATTTTAGGTCTGACCGTGCTGGGCTATCTCTTGTGGCTGGGATGGTACAACTTGAGCGTGTATCCTACGTCGCGGGTAACCCGTTGGTATCTTCTGGACCGAATCTGCTTGGGCTTCTTTCCATACGCGATTCTGGGCATCGCGGCCTGGGACAACTGGGCTATTTGGCAGCGACGCTTACGCCGGTGGTGGCCGGTGCTTCTGGGGCTAGCGGTGGTCGCCTTAATCGGGCAGTGGCGTACTTTGATGGCGTGGACCTTACCAATCAGCCTGGACCGGACGAGCTATTACCTGCCGGCCACGGTCGGCTACGTGTTGGCGGTGATCGGGCTGGTGTTGGCCGTAGCCGGTTGGCAACAAGCCCACCGGTCGCGGTGGCTGCCGGTCATTCATCGACTGGCGGGGATGGCCTATCCATCCTATTTGGCCAACGTCTTTTGGCTCCAGGTGATCTGGCGATTGGGCGGCGCGGCCCTGACCCGCAGCCAGCCCGTCATCGGGATTGGCGTGTGCTACCTGCTAACCTGGGGCTGGTCGTTTGGATTTACGGCCGTTTTGACTAGAGTGATTAAATGGAGGAAACGACAATGACGAGAACGCAACCGGTAGAATTGGTGACGATGGTGATGGTGACGGACCCCGCGACTGGCCGAGTCCTGGTCGAAGATAAGGTGAACGTGCCATGGAAGGCGGGGCATAGCTTCCCCGGCGGTCACGTGGAAGTCGGGGAGAGCTGTGCGGCCGCCGCAATCCGCGAGGTCTTCGAGGAGACGGGGCTGTCGTTAAAAGAAGTGACGTTCTGCGGGACCTGCGAATGGTTCTCGGCCGACCGTAGCCGACGGAAGCTGGGTCTGTTGTATCGCGGCGATCGCTTCACCGGTGAGATTCGAGCCAGCGATGAGGGGCCCATCTACTGGTTGGACCCGGCCACGCTGACCGTGGCAAACAGTGCGGAGGGCCTCATGACTTTACTCAAGGTCTTTCGTCACGAGACGGCGGCCGTGGTGAGCGATGCGTGGAATGGTCCGCTCCGGATAGACGGCGGGTCGATGGCGTGAACCGTTTGAAAAAAATGGCAGAATGCGTACACTGGAGTTAGGGTCAAAAAGGAAGCGATAAACGTGAAGACGATTAAGGAAACCCAACGCTGGTATGGCTACTTCTTTATGGGATTAAGCGTGCTGGCCTTGCTGCTGACCGCGGTGGTACGGGTTGCGCCGTTTCAACGCGCCTTGCTCCTAACCACGGCGTTGACGCTGCTGGTGTACGGCCTCACCTATGAAGCCAAGATAACCCGTCGATGGTGGCAGGTTTTGCTCGCCATCAGTGGGGTCGTGTTCCTGCTGGACGTGGGCACGACCTTGGCCACCACGACACGGTTGCTGGCGCCGCTACTGAGCTTCTTATTACCACTGACTTTTCTCGGCATTTTGCTGGGGTATCTCCGGCGGTATATTATCCGTTAACTAAAAAATTCTGGGCGATTAGGCCCAGAATTTTTTTGTTCTAATTTAAAGGTTGAAAGATAGAAATCGACTAAAACTATGGTCGTCGCGCAACTCATGACGTTAAGATTAGTCGTTTACAGTTTCGCTGTGGAAGGTGGTCGCCTTACCGTTCGCCAAATAGGGGTTGGAGCGCGGTGGGCGGACGGGCCGAGCCACAGTGCGGTCTCGACACCTCGCTTTGAGCCGATAACCCGCGTCTCAAAGACGCCAGTTCCCTAAGCGGCAACCCGTGCCACTTAGGGAACTCCCACGGCTGAACCCCTATTTGGCTCACTCACGGCTACGAAAATGCCGACCAGTAATCAGCGGCTTAGCCCGACGTAACGACTAGTTTGTCGATAAACATCGGTGTTGCTGACAAACACCCTCCTGCTGGAGATCGCCAGGGGTGGAGCCAGCTGTGTCGACGCTGTAAGCTGAGGCGACTTGGGAGACTTACGGGCTTGGCAAGGCTGCCAAGCGAACCGGAAGCCCGCTTTCCAGGCTGGAGGTGTCCCCCATAGCAGGCGGAACCCCTGGCAGGCGCAGGCTCCTGGTTTCACCAATTTTAGTGGACAGAACACTGCCGTTTCGGGAATCAGCGCGTTTATTCTATCTTTCAACCGTTAGTTCTAATTTAGAAAGCCGAAACGAGCATCAAAGGGCAATTGTTCGGCTTTCTTTTAAGCGAAGAGCGTGACCAAAATGTCCCAGGTCATGTGGACGGCGATGCCGGGCCATAGCGAGCGGCTCTTGGCGTACAACCAGCCGAAGAGGGCACCGAGGGCCGCCACGGTAATCAAGTTGCCGACCCAGGTCATGGGGCTCATCACCGGTACGGTGGTCAGGTAGCGGGGGATGTGGAGGCAGGCGAAAGCCAAGGCTTGAATCGTGTTGGCCTTCGCTAGGCTGAACTTCTTGAGCAGAACGTTGAAAAAGTATCCCCGGAAAAGGAATTCTTCGGCGACCCCCACGACGAGGAAGTACCGGCCCCAGTATTCGGGGATAAAGGTGGGATTGACGCGTAGGCCGTGATGAACGATCCAAAATTCCGCCAATAGATAGACCACGATGCCGGCCCAGATGGCGTAACCGGCCGCGAAGTGCCAGTTGGGCCGCCACTGTTTGCGCTGGTCGATCGCTAAAGCCTCGGTTGGCGCGCGATGAAGGAGCAAAATGGCCCCACCCACCCAAACGGCTAATTTGGTCGCGTCGAGGGCGAGTTCCTCCGGCCACCCGGTCAGGTGATGCTCAATGGGGGTGTTGATGCCCAGCTGGACCAGCAACCAGATAATCCAGAAGATGATCAGCTGTAACGTAAAACGACGAGTAGAGATGGTTCGTGACATAGACGGCACTCTTTTCTAAAAGAAGTTTATCCCCATTATAAAACTTTTGCCGGCGTTTGCGTGTAAAGCTTATGTAAGGATTACCACGAGAAGAAAATGGATGTTATCATCGTTTACATTTAATGTATACAGTGATAACATATTGATGTAAACGGTAGTAACATGCAAAAGGAGGCCGAAATTTTATGACAGAACACCCGTACCATCGTCAAAATTTGGCAGCGGCCATTGCCCAGCAGGCCCGCCAGCAATTGGAAGAACAGGGGGTCGACCAGCTTTCGCTCCGGCAAATTGCCCGGTTTTTAGCGGTGACCCCGGCGGCCGTATATCGGCATTACCCGGACAAGGCGGCCTTGCTCGCCCAGCTGCGCACGGAAATCGTCGAAGAGCTGACGGCGGCCCTTCGCGCTGGCGTCTTGGATTCGGCCGACGCGCCCACCATGTTGCGGCGAATGGTCACCAACCTCTTAACTTATGCGGCTGAGCATCCCCGTGCGGTGACCTTTATTTTGAGTGCGCCATTGGTGGCACCGCAAAGCCTGCGGACGGTTGTGACCCTACTGCTGGCTCAACGGGCAACGGCTTTGTCGGCAGAACAGGCCACGATGACCGTTTGGACCTTTCTGTTAGGCGTCCTGCTACGGCTGCCCGATCCGGCCGTGGATGTCGAGTGGGTAACAGCCCAGTTACAGAAATTACTCGTGGCGTGAGGCAAAACGATAGTTTAGTAAACAAAAATAGCCAAGTAAAATATTTAGTTAAACGCTTTACTTGGCTAATTTTGCACCCACCGTGGAACCGGTTAATCCCCTAGTGAGACGCCGACCGACCATACCTAATCGCCTGATAGGTCAGGCGTTTGGGTTGAAAAATCACTTTACTTCCTAAAAGTAAGTGATAAACTATTAAGCAACGTGACGCAAGTCTGCCAAGCAAACGATAACTTAACGAAATGAGGCTATTAACATGAAAACAAACTTTATTGAACTCGCCAAGCAACGCCGAAGTATCTACGCACTGGGTCGTAACGTCTCCTTCTCTCAGGACGACCTGGTCGATCTGATCGAAACCAACATCAAGCAGGGACCGTCCTCCTTTAACAACCAAACCACGCGGGCCATCATCTTATTCGGGGCTTCCCACGAGAAACTCTGGGATATCGTGGCCGCTGCCTTACGCAAGGTCGTCAAGGACGATGATGCCTTTGCCAAGACGCAAGCCAAAATCAACGGCTTCAAGGCGGCTTACGGTACGGTGCTCTTCTTCACCGAGACCCAGACGGTTAAGGAATTTGAAGAAAACTTTCCACTATATGCGGACAACTTCCAGGACTGGTCCGAACAATCCCAAGGGAACGCCCAATATGCGGTCTGGACCTCGCTGGCCGAAAATGGCTTGGGGGCAAACCTCCAACACTACAACCCACTGATCGACGACGCCGTGCGGGAAGCCTTTGACGTCCCAGCCAGCTGGCGGTTACGGGCAGAAATGGACTTCGGTTCCATCGAAGCTCCAGCCGGTGACAAGGACTACATGGACGACGGCGAACGGTTCCGGGTATTTAAGTAGGTTTCAATTTTTTAAAGCAAACTAAGGAAAAGCTCAGCATTAGTGAAGGCGTTCATACTAATGCTGAGCTTTTTTAGATTTGGATGATGCAGCTGTATCGTCATTAGGAGCTGGACCAAGCTTAAGCTAAGCGTCTTGAATGGGCGCTGATGGCCAAGCGACTCAATCACCGCGGTTGTAGCCTGTAGCCAACCGCAACAACGTTGCCCCCGAAGACGGCAAATGAATGCCATCCTCGGGGATCACTAATCCATCAGAACAACATAAGCGGTCGCCAGTCCCAGGACCTCATAGGTAAAGAGGAGCATGGCCAGCTGATAGGTGAGAAGAAAGGTGTGGAGGTGTGGTGTACGGCCGAGGAGCAAGGCGTGTTGCCGGTAAACCTGGCGCAAGCGGTGGTCGATGACCAGGTGGCGTCCAGTCGTAACAGTCACGCCGATAGCGAGGATGACGAGGAGCGTCAGCAGGCTAGGGGCCGAATCGAAGTTGGGGAAGAGGTTGGGTAAAAAGATGAGCACGACGGCGGACGACAGGATCGCCGCAATCATGGTGAGAGCGGCGATGAACCGCCAGTGCCGCGATTGATTGGCCAGTCGTCGGACGGCGGGATGGGTCTGGTGAAACTGTTCGAGCTTGAGGACGTGTTGTGCCTGTTCGGTGAGCGTTTTATCCTTAGAAATGCGATAAATAATCACGAGATAGGCCACCGCCAAGAGAACTATGATGAACGCGGAAACGTAGAAAAGGCGGTTAAAGAATAGTAGCATGCGAATCTCCTCCAAATGACACGGATTTGTGTTAAATGATACCCTTTTTGGGACCGGTAAGGAGGCTTAGCCGCTCTTATCGGCCATCGTCCTAAATTTATGCGAGGTTAGGCCTCGCTGATGGAAAATGTGAGCGTCGCGGATTAACTAAGCGTTATCCCCAGCAAGGTATGCTAAAATGAGAGCTAGTTAATATTGTCTTGATTAGGAGGTCAAGTTGCATGCAAAAGAGAATTGCCATTATCGGTGGCGGGATCGTTGGGGCCACTGCAGCTTATTATTTGAGTAAATTACCGGGTAGCGAAAAGGTCAAGGTCACGCTGTTCGATGACGGCGTGGGCCAGGCGTCTAAGGCCGCCGCGGGCATCATTTCACCGTGGCTCTCTAAGCGTCGGAATCAGCAATGGTACCGCCTGGCGAAGGCCGGGGCCGACCTCTATCCCGAATTGATTCACGAGGCACACCTGGGCACGGACGTCTATCAACAGACCGGAACCATCGTAACACGCGAGGACGAGGCGGATCTGGAAACCTTGTTCGCCCTAGCTCAGGATCGCCGGAAGACCGCCGCAACCATGGGTGAGGTCAGCACGCTAACCGCCCAACAGGTGCAGGCCCAAGTCCCACTGCTAACGAATCCGCAACCGGGCGTCCTGATTACCGGTGGGGCACGGGTCGATGGCGCGGCCTTGGTCAACGGCCTCTTGGATCTGGCTAGTCAACGCAACCTCAAGGTCAGCCACGAACGGGTCAAGCTTAACGCCCAGGGTCAGGTATTGACCTCGTTGGGGGCTCGGCAATTCGATCGCGTCA
This sequence comes from Levilactobacillus sp. HBUAS70063, assembly GCF_038374745.1. NCBI lineage: Bacteria > Bacillati > Bacillota > Bacilli > Lactobacillales > Lactobacillaceae > Levilactobacillus > Levilactobacillus sp. HBUAS70063. The sequence goes on from NZ_JBANSM010000001.1 coordinate 193,077, forward strand.
TCATTGCGGTTGGCGCCTGGCTCAAGGAACTGATTGCGTCGTTAGGCATCGTGGCCGATGTCCGGCCACAGAAGGGTCAACTCATCGAACTGGCCGTGAAGGACTATCCGCTCCAAGAACACATGCCCGTGGTCATGCCCGAGGGCGAGCGGGACTTTGTGCCGTTCGATCACGGGAAGTTAATCGTGGGGGCGACTCACGAAAACGATGGCAAATTCGACCTCAGCGTTAATCCCGAGGTGACGGCCGACCTGTTGGCCAGTGCCCAGCGCTTGGTCAAAAACGTAACGGCCGACAGTCTGACCGGCGTGCGGGTCGGTACCCGGGCCTATACCCGGGACTTCGCGCCTTTCTTCGGCCTGGTACCGGACCACGAGGACTTCCTAGTGGCGTCCGGCCTGGGGTCGTCCGGTTTGACCACGGGACCACAGATTGGCAAGTTCTTGGCCGGATCGGCGCTGTACGGTGGGACCCCCGATTGGAGCCAGTACGAGAAGCCGTTGACCACCTACTTGACGTCTTCGGCCGAATGAAGCGCCTGATTGGCCAGCGTGTGGGCGCCCTGGTTTTGCTTTTCAGGGACCCACTGCGTGAGCACCAATTGGAAGGGGGCCTGGGCGGCCAGTAGCGCGTCGACCGCCGATTGGTAATGTTTTGCATAATGTTTGGTTAAACTGTCGTTGACAATCTGGCTATCGGTATAGAATAGAACGGTCGTCGTGGCACAGTCGGCACCGACCAACCGGGCGAGTTCCAGAAAGCCCAGTCGTGCAATTTCAAATTCGGCGGCGTGGTTGTTGGTGGCGGTGAGGGCGAACTTGAGCTGGGTCTGTTCGTGATCGTGAACGATCAGAATGCCCCCGGCGCTCAGGCCACTTTGCGGCTGAGTCGCGGCATCGGTATATAAGGAAAACAAAGAATCACTCCAATCTTTTGCGTGAGGTGTTTTAAGTTATGATAACCCAAGAACGACGATTTTTGTATCAACCTAATCCGGTCAGCAGCATTATTTGCTGGAGCTGGACGCTGATGGTGCTGATGCTCGGCGCCATCTTCTGGCTGGAAGTGACCCACTTTAACTGGTGGACGCTGGGCCTGTTTGCGGCGTTTGCGCTCCTGTGTTGGATCGAGGTGCACTACCGCAATATCACCATGGCTAACGGCGTGCTCACCGTCAGCACCGTGTTGAATCACCACCACCTGGTGATTCCGTTGACCCACGTCAGCAGTGTGCACGTGTCGCGCTACCGGTTGGGGCTGGTTGCTCAGGGGAAGATTTATCAATTTTTGCTGCCACGGAACTCGGCGATTGAACTGGCGGGCCTGATTCAGGCCGCCATGCTGGACGTGGTGAAGGAGGAACGGCATTGAACGATATTGAAATTTCACAGGCGACGCCGCTAGAGCCTATCGAAAAAGTTGCGGCCAAGGTGGGGTTAACGCCTGACCAGATCGATCCGTACGGCCATACGAAGGCCAAGATTAACCTACCACTGGCTGGCCACCACGATGCGGGCAAACTGGTGCTGGTCACCTCGATCAACCCTACGCCGGCTGGTGAGGGGAAGTCGACGGTCGTGGTGGGCCTCGGGGATGCCCTGAACCGCGCCGGCCATAAGACGGTCCTGGCCTTGCGGGAGCCCTCGATGGGGCCGGTCATGGGCCTTAAGGGAGGCGCGACCGGTGGCGGTTACGCCCAGGTGGTCCCGATGGAAGACATCAACCTACACTTTACCGGGGACTTTCACGCGCTGACCGAGGCGCACGACACCTTAGCGGCCCTCATTGACAACCACATTCAACAGGGCAATGAGCTGCGGCTCGACCCCCGGCGCATCGTGTGGAAACGCGTCTTGGACATTAATGACCGGGAATTGCGGCAAACGGTGATTGGCCTAGGCGGGCGGACGTCCGGGGTGCCGCGGCAGGATGGCTTTGACATCACCGTGGCCAGCGAGCTGATGGCCGTGTTGTGCTTGAGTGAGGACCTCGCGGATCTCAAACGCCGGGTCAACCGAATCCTGATTGGCTATAACGTGGATAAGGAACCGGTGACGGTGGGCGACTTGAAGGTTGGCGGCGCGATTACGCTGCTTCTGAAGGACGCCATTAAGCCTAACTTGGTGCAGACGTTGGAACACAACCCCGCGATCATTCACGGCGGGCCCTTTGCCAATATTGCCCACGGGTGTAACTCCGTGCTGGCGACCCAAACGGCGCTACAACTTGGGGACTTCGCCGTGACCGAGGCCGGCTTCGGTGCCGACCTGGGTGGTGAAAAGTTCATGGACATTAAGACGCCGGTTCTTGGTAAGACGCCGGATGCCGTGGTCATCGTGGCCACGGTGCGGGCCCTCAAGTACAACGGTGGGGTCAAACGCGCCGACTTGGAACAAGAAGACGTGGCCGCCTTGCGGACCGGCAGTGCCAACCTGAAGCGCCACATCGCCAGCATGCAGCAGTATGGCGTGCCCGTGGTTGTGGCAATCAATCGCTTCACAAGCGATACCGATGCCGAGATTGCGGCGTTGACGGCCGAGATTACGGCCCTAAACGTCCCGGTAGCCACCACGACTGTTTGGGCCGATGGCGGTGCGGGGGCGATGGATTTGGCCGAAAAGGTCGTGGCTGCCACCCAACAACCGAGTCATTTCAAGCGTCTGGCGCCGGAACACGCGGATCTGATGACCCAGATGACGGCCATCACGCAGAAGATTTACGGCGGAGCCAAGGTTGAACTGTCGACCAAGGCGGCCCGGCAGTTGAAGACCTTTGCCAAATACGGCTGGGATCATCTGCCCGTCTGCATGGCCAAGACCCAGTATTCGCTGAGTGATGACGCGCATCGGTTGGGGGCGCCCACGGACTTCACGATTCACGTCCGCGAGTTCGCCCCACGGCTGGGGGCCGGCTTCGTCGTGGCCCTGACCGGTAACGTCTTGACCATGCCCGGCTTGCCGAAGCATCCGGCGGCCCTGGACATGGACATCGACGCTGATGGCAAGATTACGGGATTGTTCTGATTTTTGAGTCGTCAATCAATGATTGGGGAGGCCGAGTGTAAACTTGGCCTCCTTTTCTGACCCTGAGACAAAGCTCGGTGACGGTCTCTCTATTAAGTACTAATGTATTTTTCGACCGATTTGTTGCGAGAAATTTGACTAAAAACGATATTTTCGTTTTAATGGTCAATTGATTCAGCTGCTGACCGATTAACCAGATGCGCCGCGATCGCCGCTGGACTGGGCTTTAACGCCGGTTGGGGCACACACATTTCCGGGCCATAACCGTTGGGCCCCACACTGACTCAGCGGTTGGGTCGGGTTCTCGAACTTTTATTTCGTTCAAACCGTCGGAAGCCGGCTTTTTCTGGTATAATTTTCACCAACGACTTATAGGAAAGGTGTTCCAGAAGTTATGCTGATTGCTGATACGATCTTAATTATCTGTCTGGTCGGAATCGACCAGTGGATCAAGTCCGCCGTGGTGGCCAACATCCCCCTCGGCGGCGAACAGAGCTTCATTCCAGGCGTGGTGTCGTTGACCCACCTCCGGAATAACGGGGCGGCCTGGAGTATCCTGCAGGGGCAAATGTGGTTCTTTGCCGTGATCGCGGTGGTGGCCCTGGGGATTATGGGCTACTTCTTTTGGCAGTACCGCAATCGCGGGGAACACTGGCCGGAAGAACTGGGTCTGGCATTGATGATGGCCGGAACCATCGGGAACTTCATTGACCGCTTAATGCAAGGCTACGTGGTCGACATGTTCCAACTGGACTTTATTAATTTTCCAATCTTTAACTTTGCCGACAGTTGTTTGACGGTCGGTGTGATATTTATTGCGATTGGCGTCTTTTTGGCCGATCGCCGGGAGGCATAGTCATGCAAATAGAAGATTTTACCGTTCAGGAGACGGCTCGCTTGGATAAGCTGGTTGCCGAAACGGTTGCCACCATTTCACGGTCGCAGGCCAAGGGGGCCATCGAGGCCGGGCAGATTACGGTGGATGGCCAGGTGGCTCGGCCCAAGGACAAACCGGCCGTGGGGGCGCAGATTCACATCGAATTGCCCGATCCGCAGCCGATTGACCTGACGCCGGAGAACATTCCCCTAGACATCGTCTACGAGGACGACGACGTCATCGTGGTGAACAAGCCGCAGGGGATGGTGGTCCATCCCGCCCCGGGGCATCCCAACCATACGTTGGTCAACGCACTGCTCTATCACAGCCCGCTGTCTAGCATCAATGGGACGTTGCGGCCGGGGATTGTCCACCGAATTGACAAGGACACCTCAGGTTTATTGATGGTGGCCAAAAATGATCACGCCCATCAGAGCCTGTCGGCGCAGTTGCAGGCCAAGACCAACCTCCGCGAATACGTGGCTATTGTCCACGGTAATTTCAAGGAAGAAGAGGGCGTCATTCGCGCGCCACTCGGTCGGTCACCCAAGGATCGCAAGAAGCAGGCGGTCGTGGCCGATGGTCGGCCGGCCGTTACCCATTTCCGGGTATTGGAACGGTACGGCGCTTACACGCTGATTGCTTGTCGGTTAGAGACCGGCCGGACACACCAGATTCGGGTGCACATGGCCTACATCAATCATCCGGTGGCCGGTGACCCCTTGTACGGCCCCAAGAAGACGCTCAAGGGTGAAGGCCAGTTCCTACACGCCCGCGAGCTGGGCTTTGTTCAACCTACGACCGGTGAACAGCTGGACTTTACGGCGCCGGTGCCCGCGCACTTCAAGGCTGTGGTTCAAAAACTGCGGCGTGAGGCCGGATTACCGGTTGACAAAGCAATTTAGGTTTTTTATGCTAAACGTACGAGATAAGCGGGTTTGCCGGTAGCTAGGCGGGCGGGTTTCTTCACCAGATTTTGCCGAAGAAGCCTGCCCGTTTCCTGCACATGAACGCCGTGAAACTTTAAGGAGGAATTTAAGATGGCAAAGGTAGTTGTGGACGCAATGGCAATGCAACGGGCCCTGACCCGGATCACATATGAAATTATCGAAAGAAATAAGGGTGTGGATGACCTCGTTATTCTAGGCATCAAAACCCGTGGCGTGTATTTAGCACGACGAATTGCCAGTCGCTTACAACAACTTGAGAACGTGACGGTCCCTGTGGGCGATCTGGATATCACGTCTTATCGAGATGACATTGAACACGATGCCGACCGCGACCCCAAGGTATCCGCGGCCAACATCAACTTTTCGGTTGCCGGCAAGAAGGTCATCTTGGTCGACGACGTGCTCTACACCGGCCGGACGATTCGTGCGGCCATGAGTGCCGTGATGGACCTGGGCCGGCCTAAGTCCATCAACCTGGCCGTTTTGGTCGATCGGGGACACCGCGAATTGCCGATTCGTGCGGACTTCGTGGGCAAGAATATTCCGAGTTCCCAACGCGAACGGATCAAGGTCTCGGTCAGTGAGATCGATGACCGTGACGCCGTAGAAATCCAACAGGCATAGACTTGACGAAGGGGCCGATTTAGCATGGCAAAACGCTATTTGATTTTAGAAGACGGCTCGGCCTACGCCGGTGAAGGATTTGGTGCTGGCGCCACTACGAGCGGAGAAGTCATTTCCAGCCTGAACCTCTTGGGCTATCAGGAAACGATTACCGATCAAATTTATCACAACCAAATCATTATTTTTGCACAACCTGCCATTGGCAACGTGGGGATCAACCACGACAGCTACGAATCGATTCTACCGACCGCCAAGGGGATGGTGGTGCGCGACGTTACGAACATCTCGACCAATCGCTTGTCGCGGTTGTCCCTCGACGAATTTCTTCAGCAGCACAACATTCCCGGGATCAGCGGCATCGATACTCGCTATCTGGTACGCAAGCTTCGTAAGATGGACGGGCCAGTCAAGGGGAGTATCGTGGATGTCGCGGACGCACACGCCTTTGACCAGTTGAACGCCACGGTGCTGACGAATCGCCAGGTCGATCAGGTTGCCACGCCCAAGCCGTATCCCAACCCGGATACCGGGAAGAACGTGGTGGTGATTGACTTTGGCCTCAAGCACGGGATCTTGCGGCAATTGTCCGAGCGGCGGTGTAACGTCACGGTTCTGCCGTGGACGGCCAGCGCCCAGGACGTCTTGAACCTGGACCCGGATGGCGTCTTACTCTCCACCGGTCCCGGGTCGCCCCTGGACTTAGGCGAAGGGGTTTTGGAGATGATTCGGACGGTGCAAGCCGAGATTCCGCTGTTTGCGATTGGCTTGGGGCACGAACTGTTTGCCCTGGCCAACGGGGCCCAGCTCGCGGCACTCCCCGTCGAGTATCACGGGAGCAGTCACCCCATTCGCCGGATCATTACCAATGACATTCTTTACGCGACGCAGGGTCAGGGGTACGCGGTGATTGGCAAATCAATCGACCGTGACCGTCTGATTACGACCTACGTGGACTTGATCGATGGGACCGTGCAGGGCTTACGCCACCGGGATTACCCGGCGTTTTCGGTGCAGTTCTTTGCGGACGGGGCCCCGGGGCCGCACGAGAGTCGCGACCTATTCGATGAATTCATGGAATCTATGACAGCACGGGAGGGATAAGGCTTGCAGAACTTGGATGACTTACAGAAAGTTTTGATCATTGGGAGTGGTCCAACGGAGATTGGCCACGAGACCGAGCTGGATAGTGCCACGGTACAGATCATCACGAATTTTAAGAAACACGGGGTCCGGACCATGGTGATTGATAACAATCCCTTCTCCGTGGCCCTCGAAGAGATTCAACCCACCAATATGTACATTCAGGCGGTGACGACCGCCAATGTTCGCCACATCATTGAACGCGACCAACCGGACGCCATTCTCCCCACGCTGGGCGGTTTATTAGGCGTGCGGATTACGCAGGAACTAATTGAAAGCGGCGACATTGGCCGCTTCGGGGTCACCATCTTGGGGATGCCCGCGGCGACCGTGCGGCAGATTAACAATCCCGCGGCCCTCAATAGCACGCTCAAGGAGATTCACGAGCCGGTGATCGAGGCCCAGGTGGTGGGTACCGAGGACGAGGCGTTGGGCCTGGTCGAATCGATCGGCTTTCCGCTGATCGTTAAACCTGTGGCGCCCCGTTTAGACACCAACCGCACGATTTGTGAAAACGTCGACGAGATGCTGGACGCCCTGAGCCAGGGCTTTTCCCAGTCGCGCTTTGACCAGTGTACCTTGGAGCGCAGTGTGGTCGGCTACAAGGAAGTCGAAATGATTGCGATTCGCGACGTGGCGGATACCAAGATTCTGATTGCTGGCCTGGAAAATGTGGACCCCATTGGGATTCACTCCGGCGATTCGATCGTGGTGACGCCACCGCAGACGCTAAACGATCGGGAGTATCAGGACTTGCGGGACGCGACCTTCCGCGTGATTAGTGAGCTCAACGTGGTGGGGGTCATTCACATCCACTTTGCGCTCAATCCCGACAATCAACACTTCTACGTCACAAAGATTGCGCCATACTTCACCCGCGGGGTGGCGCTTGCCGCCCGGACCACGGGTTACCCGTTGGCCTTTGTCGTGGGGGCCTTACTGCTGGGACAACGGCTGGTGGACATCAAGCTCCCGAGTCGCTTCATCAAGCAGACGGCCATCATGGAGCCGACCATTGACCACGTGAGCGTCCGGATTCCCATCTGGCCGTTCCAGGAGATTCCGGATGCCGATCAGCACCTGGATACGGCCATGAAGGCGGTGGGGTCGACCATCGGGATTGGCCGGTCGGTGGAAGAGGCCATGCTAAAGTCGGTCCGTAGTTCGCAGTTCTCGCCACGAGACGTCCTGCCCAGCGTCAGCAATCTCACCGATGGGGAAATGATTAGCCAACTGATTCATCCGTTGGCGAACCGAATCCTCGTCTTGATTGAGGCGTTACGCCGGGGGTACGCGCCCGATGAATTGAGCGAATTGACCAAGATTGATAACTTTTACTTCGTGAAGCTCCAGCATCTGTTGAAAATCGAAAAGCAGATTAAGGATAACCCGCTAGATGTGGCCACCCTGAAAGTGGCGCGCTACTACGGCTTCGGTGACGGGATGATTGCCCGCATTTGGCAGACGGATACGGCCACGATCCGTGGCTTGTCCGCCGAGGCCGACATTCGGCCGACCTACAAGATGATTGAACCCACGGCCGGCGAATTCGATGAGCACGCCAGCGGTTACTACAGCACCTTCGAGTACGAAAACGAAAGTGAACCCCTGGGGGACCGGACGGCCTTGGTTCTGGGGCGTGGCGGCAATCAGCTGGGCCCCAACACGGCGGCTGAATACTTCACCACCGAGATGCTCAAGCAGCTCAAGCGCGCGGGGTATCACACCATTTTGATGAATACGAACCCCAACGCCATCGGAATCGCGCCGGAATTCACGGATAAGCAGTATGTGGACCCCATTCAACTGGGGGACGTGCTCAACGTGATTCAAGTGGAGCACCCGGACATCGTCATCGTTCCGGGGAACCGACACTACCTGACCCGCGAACTGGGCAAGCTGGAGCTGAACCTCCACGTCTTGCCGCCGGACCAAGAGATCGGCCGACCACAGCCGCAGCGTGCGACCATCGGCGTGAGCCTGTTTGTTCACGAGCAGCATAAGATTGCGGTGGGCATCATGGACATGATTGCCCCGGGGATGAATCAAACCATCGCACAGGTCACGGCCTTTCGAATGCCCGCTGAGCTCCCCAAGGCCGATCGCTTACGGTTGGTCGAGCAGGCCAAGCAGGCCGTGAGTGAGCATCAGTTGACGGGGATGGTTCAGGTGCTCTTTGCGCCCAAGAAGGACAGCAAGCAACTCGAAGTCGTAGGGTTACGGCCGACGCGGCTGACCGAGATGGCCTTCTTGAGTAAGGTCACCGGGATTAACTGGGTCCGCATGTTGACGCGCCAACACATCGGCACGCTCGATGACGCCGAGTTAAGCGCGGTCAAGATTGACCTGAACAGCCAACGCGTCGCTTTGATGAACGCCGTCTTCCCGTTCCGGCAATTGCACGTCTTGAACCGGCCGGGGACCACGGACCAGGAGATGGGCGCCACGATTGCCTTTGGTTCTAGCGAGGCGTTGACGCTGAGCAACCTCAGTGACACGGAACAATTGGATAAAATTATCAACCGGACGATTTAAGCGGTCTTTCGGTAAAAACAAATTAATTGTATAGTTCAAAAAGCGTCCCATCAATGAAACTGATGGGACGCTTTTTGCGTTAAGAATCATTTGTATAATACAATCAGACTAGTTATCCGCCAGCTTTTCAACCAGGGTGCTCTCTGGGGTGACGTAGACCGTCCGTTGTCCCGTGAAGATGACGAAACCGGGCTTGGCGCCGTTGGGCTTGTGCAGGCGCTTGACGGGCAGGTAATCCACGGGCACGTTGCTGGACTCGCGGGCCTTGGAGAAGTAGGCGGCCAGGTTAGCGGCCTCCAGAATCGTGGCCTCACTCGGGTTATCCGAATGAATGATAACGTGGGACCCCGGCATGTCCTTGACGTGGAGCCAGATGTCCGTGCGCTTAGCCGTGTGCAGGCTCAGCTGATCATTTTGGAGGTTGTTCTTCCCCACGGAGATCTTAGTGCCGTCGCTAGCCGTGAAGCGGTCGGGCTTGCTGACCTTCTGCCGGCGTTGCTTCTTGTTCTTCTTCTGGTGATCGTGGTCGCGCAGGTAGCCACCTTGTTGGAGTTCCAGCCGAATGTCGACCAGGTCCTTGGGGGCGGCCAGCTCGATCTGGGCCATGATGTTGGTGAAATAGTCCACGTCGGCCTGCGTAAGCTTTAACTGTTCGTTCACGTAGGTGACGGCGTTCTTGGCCTTTTGATACCGTTTGAAGTATTTCTGTGCGTTTTGATTGGGCGATAATTGGTTGCTTAGCTTAATCTTTAGGGGTTTATTCTCATCGTAGAAGTTGGGCAGGGAGACCTCGGTTTGGCCGCGTTCAACCTGGTTCAGGTAGGTGGTCAGGATTTCCCCCTTGATCCGGTATTCGTCGGCGTTTTCCGTCTCGGCCAACGTCCGCTGGAGCTTCTTTAACTTGTTGCGGTTCTTCTTGAGCTCGTTACGGACCACGCGGATGAGGACGCTCCCTTGTTGCTGGACGCGGTCACGTTCGGCCTTATCCTGGTAGTAGGTGTCCAGTAACGTGCTGAGGGTTTCGGCGGTCTGCTGCTGACCCTCTGTAGGATAGGGGAAGGCCGTGAAGCTAGTCTTGCCCTTGGGCGAGATCGTCAGCGTCGGTGCGGGCCGATCGAAGCCGGCAAAGAAGTCTTGGAAATGCGTCACGGCATCGCCCGGTTCGTGAAGGACCGAGGCAAGTGCTGCCGCAGTATCCTTACCCAAGCCTTGGTACTGGTGCTGCAGCGTCTGGGCGAGGACTTCGCGGTTCGGAAAGTCCCGTAAGGTCTGCGCGAGGTCCGGTCGTGGCCCGGCAAAGGGGTCGCTTAAGTCCTGCTTCGGCGGATTGATGTACTGGGCACCCGGCAACAGCAGGCGGTAGCGGTTCTGGTCGGACCCCACGTGCTTGATGGCGTCCAGAATCTTTTCGCTGGCGCTGTCCACTAAGATAACGTTACTGTGACGTGCCATAATTTCAATGATTAAGAGGAGTTCCTGTTGGTCCCCCAGCTCGTTGCGGGAGGTAAAGTGTAGGTGGACGACCCGGTCGTTGGCCACCTGGGTGATGCCCTTCAAGATGGCGCCTTGTAAATACTTACGCAGAATCATGGTGAAGTTCGTGGGTACGGGCGGATTGACATAGGGAATCTGCGTGACTTGAATCCGCGCGTAGGTCGGGTTAGCCGATAGGAGAATCGGGTAGTTGTGACTGTTGGCCCGAATCGTCAGGACGACTTCATTGTCGTAGGGCTGGTTAATCTTGCTAACACGCCCCGTCGTCAGGGTGCGCCCGAGCTCTTGGACCATGGCATGGGTAAAGGACCCGTCAAATGACATAGAAAACAACACCTTTCTAATGGTTAATTTTTAAGTTTAGTAATGGAGCTTTGCGGTCCGGTGGGGGTTCTCACAATTGGGGACGGCCAGCGCCAGCCAATTTCACCGTTAAAAACGACACAACTTAAAGTATACCGGCCCGGGGAAGGAAGTGCAAAGAAGTTTCCTTGGAATCCGAAAATCTTCCGTAAAACTTGTCATCAAATTGACTTGTGATTAGCAAGCAAATCGTTGTACAATACAATCAAAAGGAGTGAGGGCAAATGAAATCCAGTTTGGCGGCGTTAATGGCCATCAACAAAGTACAACAGACGTTGCTGCAACGGATGACCAAGCAACATCATCTGACCGTATCCGAATGGCAGTTACTGGACCATATCGGGAGTGGTGAGAACACCCAAGAAATTCTAGCCCAACAGACCAAGTTGGATACCTCGACCCTGAGTCGTCAACTCAAGGGGCTGGTGGCCAAGGAAATGGTCACCAAGAAAGCCATCGGTCGGGATAAGCGTCAGTTGGTGTATACAATAACGGACAACGGTACGGAAACGGCCGCAACCATTAACTCGGCCTTCGAGACGTTGTCCGATGAGGTCTTCGAACATTGGTCAACCGATGAACGCAATTTACTACAAATATTATTAAACCGGCTCGATAAAAGTATGGACCGGCAACGCACCGTCAAGGAACTTTGAGGGGCGTTTAAGCATAAGGAGTGAGTGATTATTCAGCAAAGATTAGTTGTAATTTCACTAGACGCAATGGGTAGTCGAGACTTAGATGAACATTTGGAAGAGTTGCCGAATCTTCGGCGCTTGGTGGCCACGGGTACGCGGGTCCGCCGCGTCCGGGGGATTTACCCCACGCTGACGTACCCCTCCCATACCACGATTATTACCGGGCAGTATCCGGCGGTTCACGGCATCGTCAACAATACCAAGTTACAGCCGCAACGCCAGTCGCCCGATTGGTACTGGTATCAACGGGACGTCAAGGTGCCGACGCTGTATGATCTGGTTCGGCAAAAGCACGAGAAGACCGCGGCCTTCCTTTGGCCCGTTACGGCCGGCAGTAAGATCACGTACAATCTAGCCGAGATCTTTCCTAACCGGATCTGGACCAACCAGGTGCTGGTCTCATTGAAGGCCAGCAGTCCGGCCTTTCTCCTGCGGATGAACCAGAAGTATGGGCATCTGCGGCGGGGCATTCAGCAACCGGAACTCGACGACTTCATCACGGCCTGTGCGGTTGACACGCTGGTACATAAGAAACCCACGCTGACGTTGATTCACCTGGTCGATATGGACAGCATGCGTCACCGGTATGGGGTGCGGTCCACGGAAGCCATGGCGGCCCTCAAACGCTTGGATGCGCGGGTGGGCAAGCTCATCGATGCCACGATTGCGGCCGGGACCTTTGCGGCCACCAATTTCGCCATCCTGGGCGACCACTACCAAATCAACGTGGATCACATGATTCATTTGAACCAGGCTTTCGCCGAACGCGGGTGGCTGACGCCCACGGCCAACGGTACCGTCAAGAATGACTGGCACGTCTGGGCCAAGTCCTGTGACGGGAGTACTTACGTGTACACGCGAAACTTCGCGGATACCAAGAACCTGCGGCAATTGCTGGAACAGACGCCGGGGGTGGCGGGTGTCATCACCGGAGCGGCAGCGGCGAAGCGCGGGGCGGACCCGCACTGCCAGTTCATGGTCGAGGCGCAGGCCGGCTACTACTTTACCGATGAGGCGAAGCGCCCGGCCGTGGTTGAGACCGTCGATCCGGACAGTCTGGGGCAACCCGACCGTTACCACGGGGTCCACGGCTACGATCCGGATAAGCCCGATTACTTTACCACGCTGGTGTTAAACGGGCCGGCCATTAAGCCTAACGTAACGATCGAAGAGGCCCGGCTGATTGATGAGGCGCCGACGTTTGCCAAGTTACTCGACGTGCACTTTCCGGAAGATTTGCCCGGACAGGCGCTAACCGCCGCATTTAAGGGGGCCGCGCATGAAACTGACTAAGGAACAGTGGAGCTGGGTCTTCTACGACTGGGCCAATTCCGGCTACGGAATCATCGTCACCACGGCGGTCCTCCCGATCTACTTCAAGGGTGTGGCCGAGAGCAGTGGCGTCACGGCGGCCAATGCCACGGCTTATTGGGGATACGCCAATAGCTTTGGCACGCTACTGGTCGCCATCTTGGCGCCGTTTCTGGGGGCGTTAGCGGACTACCAGGGCTTTAAGAAACGCCTCATGGGGGGCTTTGCTAGCCTGGGGATGGTGATGACGCTAGGATTAGCGCTCCTGCCGTCCTCGCAGTGGCAGTGGCTCCTGGTTATCTACATTCTCTCGATTCTCGGCTACTCCGGGGGGAACCTCTTCTACGACAGCTTTTTAACCGACGTTAGTGATAACCGGCAAATGGACCACTTGTCCAGCGTCGGTTACGGCTTTGGCTATCTCGGCGGCGTGCTGGCCTTCCTGCTCTTCATGGTGCTGGAATTCACCAACGGCTTTGGTCAGCTGTCCAGCCTGGGGGTGGCGCGTTGGGGCTTTGCCTTGGCCGCCGTGTGGTGGATCGTCTTCTACGTGCCGTTCCAACGTAACGTTCACCAACGCCACGCCCTAGACGTGACCACCGCGCCGTTACGCCAGAGTTGGCGGCGGGTGTGGCAGACCATTTTGCACCTACGCCAGCATAAATATCTGGCCTGGTTTTTAGTCGCTTATTTCTGTTACATCGATGGGGTCGATACCATCTTCACCATGGCGACCTCGATTGGCCTCGATATCGGCATCAACAGCACCACGCTGATTATGGTGCTGCTGGTGGTACAACTGGTGGCCTTTCCCTTCTCCATCTTCTACGGGTGGCTAGCGGGCAAGACCAGCACGCGAACCGGGATTCTCATCGCCATCGTGGTCTACCTGCTGATCTGTCTGGACGCCCTGAATTTGAAGACGACCACGGACTTCTGGATTCTAGCCGTCCTGGTCGGAACCAGTCAGGGGGGCATTCAAGCCCTCTCTAGGTCCTACTTCGGGCGTTTAGTCCCCAAGGAGCGGTCCAGTGAATTCTTCGGTTTCTACAATATCTTAGGTAAGTTTTCGGCCGTTCTGGGTCCCGTGCTGGTGGGGGTGGTCACCCAAATGACCGGCCAGTCGCGGATTGGTGCGGCCTCACTGTCCATTTTATTTGTACTCGGGTTGATTATTTTTCTGTCAATTCCGCGAACAGCCGTGGACAAATCCTAGTCGTGTCGCGTGATTTATGGTATTCTAGTTTCTGAAACTTAATTCGTTGTTGAATTGAAGATAGGGTTTAAAGTGATGCGGTGTTCAAGGCTCGGCGGTTCTTTTCCAATCGGGGGAGGTTGCCGGCAGGTCTCTGAGTCCCGTATTCGATAAGGCCTAAACCAAAGATAAAGTGGGGGTACAAACATGAAGATTGCTGTGGTCACCGATAGTACCAGCTATTTGTCCGCAGAAGAGGTCGAGCGGTATCACATTCACGTCGTACCAATTCCGGTGATCATTGATGGTCGCTCCTATGATGAAGATGTTGATATTACCACGAGTGAATTTTACGAACGATTACGAAATTCTAAGTCCTTTCCGAGCACGTCGCAGCCACCGTTAGGCGAAATGATTAATCTCTATGATCATTTGGCCGATGAGGGGTATGACGCGGTGATTAGTATTCACCTGGCCAGCACGATTTCGGGCTTCGTTAACCAATTAAAGGCCTTAGCGCCGACGATTGAAAAGATCAAGGTGATTCCTTACGATTCGCAAATCACCGTTAAATTGATGGGATATTTGGCCATTGAGGCTTCCCGGATGGCGGCCAAGGGTGCCGATCCGGATGAGATTATCGCCAGATTGGATGACTTACGGTCCACAATCGGGGAATACTTCGTCGTCGATGACCTGCAGAACCTGGTTCGTGGGGGTCGCTTGTCCAATGCGTCCGGTTTTATCGGTAGCGTCTTACGGATTAAGCCGTTATTGACGTTTGACGATGAGACCCATGAGATCGTCGCCTTTGAAAAGGTGCGGTCGCGTAAGAAGGCGTTGGCCCGCGTGGAGGACCTCTTTGTTGAGGCCCAATCCAAGGTCGATTACCCCTTGCGTGCGTTGGTCTTAGACGCCAACGATCCCGAGGGCGGTCAGGCCTGGGCCAACAAGATTGCCACGCAGTATCCCGAGATTCCCGTGGAGCGGTCCTACTTTGGGCCGGTCATTGGGACTCACCTGGGCGAAAAGGCGTTGGCCTTGGCGTGGCTGAAAGATTTTGATCGCGCGTAACGCGTGCATCTCCTGGTGGGTTATGGTAAGCTAGTTGCTGTAATTAAAATTTACGGAGTAGGAAATAAAGCGTCAAGTGCCGGTGGAACGCAATGTGAACGCCGGACGAAGGGCAATTGGCCCGCGATTTTATTTCCGCATTGGCCGCAGCGATGTGGCAACTCCCTTAGGAGATGTCTGAATTGAAGATGACAGTAGAAACTCGGCTACCCAAGCTGAGCACGTTGAGTTTGGTCACGATGGGCCTGTTGATGGCGTTACAATTGGTGATCAAGAGTTTCTCGGTGGGACCGGCGTTCCTGAAGTTTAGCTTTACGTTTCTGGTCGCGGCGTTGATTGCCCGGTTGTTTGGCCCCTGGTGGGGGATGATGACCGCCGCAGTCGTGGATGTGATTGGGACGTTGATGTCGGGCGGGCCGTTCTTTATCGGCTTTACCGTTTCGGCCGTGCTGGGTTCGCTGATTTACGCGCTGTTCCTGTATCGTAAACCGGCCAGTTGGTCCCGGTTGATCATCGCTCAGGTGATCATCTCAGTGGTGGTTAACGCCCTGCTGAACACGTTGTGGGTCGCGATCATGTATAAGACCCCGTTCTGGGGCTTGCTACCGATACGGCTCTTAAAACAGGGCATTATGACGCCTATTCAGGTGATCTTACTCTACCTGTTGTTCAAGAGCCACGTGGTTGCCGTGATCCAGCAACGTTTAAAACTTTAAATGATAAGCAAGCACCATTTCGGCGGCGACGTCGGGGTGGTGCTTTTCCTTGGAATCAACTAGGTTAGCTTAAATAAATTACTTTAACTTACAACATTTACTCAAACACCTCTCCCGCCACAACGACTAACCAACCACTTAAACACTAAAGATCCCTAGGGAGAGAGTTCGTTAAGTGCCGGAACCCTTAACTTTTTCTATTGAATCGGGGATTTGGCTTGTGTCGCATGACAATTTCAGTTATAACAAGGGTTGACGAGGTGCCATTTCGGGGAGGATTTTTATGAAACAGCTACTACAGCTCTATGATAAATATAAAAGCGTCATTGCATACCTGTTCTTCGGGGGACTGACCACGTTAGTTAACCTGGTCGTGTTCTTTGTGACCGCCAGCATGTGGCACTGGAACTACCAGATTGGGACGGCCGTGGCGTGGTTTGTGTCGGTGCTGTTTGCGTACCTGACCAACCGTGTCTGGGTCTTCCACTCCCATTTCACCACGTTTGGCGCGCTGGGCCGCGAGATTGTCACGTTCTTCTCGGTCCGCGCCGTCACACTGATTATGGACGAAGGAATTATGTGGATCGGGGTCTCGCTGTTATCGCAAAACGAGATGTTAACCAAGCTGGTTGACCAGGTCGTCGTGGTCTTGGCCAACTACTTCTTCAGCAAGTGGTTTGTCTTTCGGAAGACCAAGGCGGCTTCGTCGATGAATGACTAATTAAAAATAATGATGCCAAAAATCACGCTATCTCTTAAGAGAGCGTGATTTTTTTGCGATCATTTAGACGGTTTAGGGAGACAATACTTTTACAGTTAATACGATTTTGTGGTTTTTTTGCCAAATTCTGCAACAAAATCATCGTAAATTACATTAGTAATAAGTAGGGCTTCCAATTGTGACGGAAACGGCGTGTACCCAAAGTTGGCTGGCGAGCATTAAGGTTGATAACTGGATAATTCCAGGCTTGGAATGGTCTGATTATCAGTGGAACCGACTGTCTTTTGGCACCCGTTTGGCTACTTAAGGGAGGGACATACAAGGGTCTGATTTGCTTTGTCCCAGACTTTGGACGAGGGATATTAGGCCACGGCTCGCTGTTGCTGGCGATGGTGGCGTCGCAGACGGTCGTAGACGGCCACAGTGGCCCCGCCGATGAGAATGCCAATTGCGTTGGCCAGCACGTCGTTAATATCACTGCTACGGTTAATTAGCCAGTGTTGGGAAAGGATGTACTGCATGGTCTCGATACTGCTGCCGGCGAAGAGGCCGAACAGTCCTACGCCCAACAGGGGCAACTTGGGGGCCAACCATTTCAGCAGTAGGCCCAACGGTAAGGTTAGCAGAATATTTTCTGCGAAGCCTAGGTTAAAGACGTCGAGTTGGGTAAGGTTCACGCGGCCAAAGCCGACCGGCATGATGTAGACGCCGGTGCCAGAAAAAGAGATGGGGGTAAAGAGAATTGCCGCTAATCCGGTCAAATAGGCCAGAGTGATCAAAGCGAACCAGCGATGTTTACGCATGGTGGTGACAATCAACAGGCCACTTAAGCAGGCCATGAGGAAAATAATTAATAGGGGTTCCCAGCGCATCGAATCACCTCCGTGAGATGCGAAAGACTTAAACGGTCGATTAACATGTTTCTAGACTAACGCACAATCGGGCGACCGGGGGGATTCCGGCTTGGGTTTTAAGGTTTCTTTGGCGCTTTAGCAAATTCATAAGGTCTTCGGCAAAGAAAGGTCACACTTTATCGTGATTAGGGCGTGGCACCAGTCATCACGTGGTATAAATAAATTTGTAAGGCGGACGCTTTGGTGAATACCGGCAAATCTGCTAAAGTTGAAGACAGACATAATGGACATCACAAGGGGGAATTAGATGCAACGGTGGTTAACGTGGCCGGTGTTCTACGAATTAACGGAGATCTATACGGCGCCTTTAAATATCATGTGGTTCGTCTTGGGGGTGGCGATCGCGCAATTTCATTTGGGCGTGGTGAACTGGGGCAATGTGGGTTTGTGTTTGATTACGGTCTTTGTCTTCGATCTGGCCGTCAATGTGTCGGACAACTATTACGATTATCTTCACGCGCATGACCGGGTGGACTATGCGCAGAAGACCAATCCAGTGGGCCGGTTGAATCTGCCAGTGGCTGGTGTCGGCTACCTCGCGATTGGCCTGTACATATTGGCTCTTTTGCCGGGAGTCTGGTTAGTCTGGCGAACCGGCTGGGTGGTTTTCCTGCTGGGCGCGTTGGGGTACGCCATTGGGATTTTCTATACGGCGGGACCACGACCGATTAACGCGACGCCGTTCTGTGAAACGGTGGTGGCCTTGTCGATTGCCTTTTTGATTCAGCTCACCTGCGTGGTCGTTTCCACGTATGGGCGCAGTCCGCTGACGTGGCACACGGTGGGGATTACCTTTCTGCTGTGTCTGCCGTTAACGTTGATTTTCTTCACGTTACAATTGGCCAATAATACGGCGGATCGTGAGGAGGACATTCGTAACCGGCGCTACACGTTGGCGTATTACTTGGGACAGTCGGGGGCGGTCAAATTGATTCAAGCTTTCCTGATTATCGGCAGCCTGTGGCCATTAGTCAACGTGGTGCTTCATATCGCGCCTTCAAGCACTGGTTACACGGTCTTGGTGCTGCCGGCAATGTGGTGGGGTATGCGACCATTCTTTAAGGTTCAGGACAAACAGAAGACCTTTATGGCCACGGTGAAGAGTGCGTCACTGTTCTTCATCGCTTATCCGTTACTGTTTGTGGCGGGGGCTTGGCTTTAGTTTAGGTGAACGCTCAAAGCGAGGGCCAAGACCGGGTTGGGTTTGGCTTGGCCCGCTCCTGTCCACCGCGTTCCAGGCCAAATTTGGCGAACGGTAAGGCGGCGGGTAATCCACAATATAGTCGTCGCCGACAGAAAAAACGATCGTGCAAGCTGTCACCAACTTACACGATCGTTTCGTTTAAACGCCTCTATAAAGAATTAACTAGGCGCTACTGACAATGTCCAGGTTACGGTGCTCTGATAGTCTCCGGCCGTGATTTCGGGATCCGCTGGGAAACTCAGCTGACTGTCCGTCACATCGAAGCTTTGCCCATCGTAGTCGCTAGACGTATAAATCTTGGTTGCCGTATTGGTCGCCGGAACGTCTTCGTCCAGCCGTGATGTCGGATCGTACAGATCGAGAATCACCGAACTGAGCTGACCGTTATCGCCATCGCTAAGCGTGAAGGGTGCTAGGCTAGCGGTTAACGTCCAGTCGCCACCGGTTTCTCGGCTATCCATCACGGTTAATTCACCATTATTGTTCCCATCATAGTTACTGCCGCTGGTCGCTTCATCTAAGTTTTCCAGCGTGGTACTGCTGGTGGCTGCCGAAGCGACCTCGGTACTGCCAAAATTGAAGTTAGGCACCGCCGTCAGTGACAACAGGCCACTCTTGTTGACGGTGAGGAGTGCCGCGTTGGTGTTGACCGTCTTGGTGCTCCCGTTAACGGTGTAGTTCAATGTGGCGTAGTACGAGGTGCCGTTGTCGCCACCGACAGTGGTCTTGCTGACGGTGTAACTGGATGCCGTCGAATTGAGCGCGGTGGTCGTACCGTCATCGACCTTGTACCAGTTTGCGACGGTCATGCCGTCCGGTAAGTCCTTCAGCGTGAACGTGGCATCGCTGCCTTCGTTCACGGTGACGTTTTGCAGGGCGCCGACCATAATCTTGGTGGAATCGCTGTGACCATTACTGGTCCCGGTGATCGTGACGAGGCCGTGGTCGTTCGCGGTACCGTCCATGTTGCTGGAAACACTGGCGGTTGTCACGTTACCATACGCATCAACGGCGGCGAGGCCGGGATCACTACTGGTCCAGGTGATCGGGTCGGTCGCGTTGTCTGGCGTCAGCGTTGCGTGAACGGTGGTACCTTCGCCGTTGTACAAGGCATTGCTGTCGGCGGAAACTTGAATATCGGTCGTTGGAACTCGGTCGGGCGTAACGGTTACTGTGGCAATTCGTGACCATTCGTTGTAAAAGAGACCAATCCCGGTAAAGTCATATTCACATTGAAACATGACTGGCGTGTCCTTGGTGACGTCGGGTGCGGTAAACGTATAGGTCGTGCTGTTACTACCGACCTGTTGATATGTTGTGCCGCCGTCCGTGGATTCCCACCAGACGTATTTCCGACTGCCGAGAGGGTTCGTGGCGGCTTCCAAAATATTACGCGTCCCTTTAGCGGATAGCGTCACACTATGACCAGAAATGACGTTGGAATCGATGGGTTGCTGAGTAAAGCCACCGGCGAGGTTAATCCCAAGAATCGACGTAGGAGGCGATGTTGGTGTTTGTGGGGCGCTCGTGGCCGCTTGCGCCGTGGTGCCGGCAACCAACCAGCCCACTAACACAGCGAGGCTTACGAGTAGGCCTCGTAAGAAGCGTTCCCAATGCATCATCATTCCCCCTTTGTCACGACTTTAAATGAGATTGGGCCTCGTCCGACGGCTTGGTCGATGACGTCTGGCTATCGGTATGGGTTAACGTCGATTCCGGCGTATCCGGATCATCGTCGTCGCGTGAACGGCGCTTGCCTAACCAGTAGGCCAGACCGATCAACAACAGAATCAACAGGATAGCGAGGATGACGAGCCAAATCCACCAATTGTTAGGCGTCTTATCCGAGTGCAAGACGGCATTGTGTGTCCGAGCGGTCTTAGCGGTCAACGTGAACGACCGGCTAAAGTTCCAGACGCGTTTGCCACTGGTGGCGTGTAGTTTAAGTGTATATTGACCAGCGGCTAAACGCTTCTTGCCCAGTCCAATACCGAAGTTGAACCAACTATTGGGCGCCATTGACCCGTTCTTTAAGGATCGCGTCAAAACTTGCTTCCCCGTCTTCGCGTTCAGGACTCGAGCGTGAATATCTAAGTCACCGAAGAGGGCTGGTGTGAGATTACGCAACTTGGCCAAGACCTGAGGCTGACCATTTTGCTTTTTAACCGTAACATCGGCTAACTTAAGATTGATAGGTAAGATTTGATTTGGCTGGCACCATAAGGAAACGGCAACGACTTCCGCATAACGGTTCTGGAGGTTTAAGTTGCCACGCGCAGACGATGGATTGACGTTTGGATCAGTCACGAAGAGGCCGCCTAAGACTTCTCCGGTGAAACCAGATGCCGGCGTCTTCGTGGTAAACGTCACGGTCTTGCCCTGGTGTGCGGCCAGATGGACGGTAACCGCGCCAGACGTCATTTCAGTAAATGTGACTTGTGCGGAAGGGTCCGTGCGATTTGATGGCACAAACACGGCCTTCCCGGTGTCTGAAGTCGTCGCGTTAACTGGGATGACCTTGAGTGTTCGTGCGGACTTGCTAGGATTCGTGACGGACAACTTGAGAGTTTGACTGCCACTGGGCTGAACTTTGAGGTCGTAATAGTCGGCCTTTTCTGAGATCTGATTCTTAGGAAGTAGTGGCGTTGCGGCGAAGTTTGAATTCGTCGTTTCCGCGGCGTGCGCCGAAAGTGACGCACCACCACCCAACAAACTAATCAGAGCCAGAAACGCAACGAGCCACCATTTAAACCTGTTCAAATTCATTGTCAGCACCACCTTTAGTCATTAGAATTATGAAGCCGGCGTTGCGGTTGGTGCAGCTTGCAAGGCCCAGAAGAGCGTTGCATCGTAAGTCCCAGAAGAAACAGAGGCTGGTTGTTGACCAATCGTCAAGTCAGTGTTCGCATTCGTGGTTGCACTGTTGCTACCTTCACCGGATTGCGCAGGTGCGGTCCACAAAGTAGAAGGATTAGAAATCCAATCGTTGGTGATTGCACCACCGCTAAGCGCAACATTGGTTGGTGCTGGGGTTGCGGTGTTGGCCATATTTTCTGGCGTCATCGACAAGTTCAACGTGGTGTCAGAAATCGTTTCACTGCCGGTCAGTGAGGTGAAGGGACCCATCCCCACGGTCAAAGACCAACCCGCGTGGCTACCACGGTAATCGGTAATGTTTAAGTTCCCGGTGTTGTTCCCATCGTAACCCTCACCACCGGTCGTACTCCCAGCAGCCAACTTCAAGGTGCTGGTCCCGGAAGTTAAACCACTGATGCTGGCGTTACTCAGTAAGAGGTTTGGGACGGCGTTAAGGGTTAACATCCCAGGCGTCACTGAGAATTGAGCGTTAGACATCGCCTCCGCATTGCTGGTAGCGGTGGCTTCGTATCCCGTAGAAACCGTGGTTAAGTTACTCGTTGCGGTCCCTGGACCGGCCGCGTTAGCTACCACAGGGGATAATCCTAAAACTAAAGCAATCACAGCAAAACTACTGCTGGCACGATTAATAATTTTTTTGATGTTGATCATCATACTTCCTCCAATCTAATTGTGCCCAGTTTGAACCGACTGACCTGTTTACTGAAGCGGCAAGCAGGCCAATCATAAAACAACTTTAAATATAATTGATTAAGTGACCATTTCCCTCTCTGCAACTCTATAGTAGCAGGTCTAGACGGGGACTTGGACCGATTGGCTTACTTTGCGATGTCTGTATACTAACCGCTAATAGTGAGATGCTGATTTTGACATTTTAGAAAAAGCGTCACCACTAACGACGCGGCACAGTCATTTGCTGGGTCGATTAGTCGTATAGTTTACCTGATAATGTCTAGTAGATAAGCCATGCGTCGTGGGCCACTTGTTGAGCAAAAGGTAATGGGGTTAGCGATTCTTCCGGAAAATCCAGTAGAGTCCGCCGAGTAATAGGATGACCAGCAAGGCGCGCACGCCCCAGCCAATCAGCCAAAGGACCATGGCTTGGGAAACGATTTGATTCCAATCGGTCGCGAGGGTGATCAACATCAGGATCAGGCCTCTTTTCTATAGGGACAGTGCCTTAATCCGCGAGCGTGAGCGTCTCGGCGATGGCGACCAGTGACTGGAGATTTCGGGCGAAAGCCTGCTTGGCGATGGGCGCTAGCAAGCTGAGGGGTACGCGTAACTGGGACGTTTCTCCTACCTGCAGGGTTTCCGTCAGGGTAGTCAGACCCGCAGCTTGCTTTAGCGTAAAGCTGAGGCGGTAGGCGAGCTGACCCTCGGTACTTTGGTAAATGACCTGTTCGGCAGTTGTGGTGATGCTGACGCGCTCGTGGACGTTCAGGGCCGGTGGCCGGCGCGTGATGAGAACATCGGCGTTGTCCGGCGTAACGCCGGTAATTGCCGGATTCCACAGGGGAAGTTTTTCCGGTTGAGTTAGTATGGTGCGCAAGCGGTCGGCAGGTACCGATGTCGTTACGGTGTTTTGAAAAAGCGTGTTTGTCATAAAAAAGGCCTCCTTAATTTGGATGGCCTTACTGTACCCGATTATCGCGGTCGGTGATAATCAGGATTCTGATAATTTAAAATTTTTCGGGAACTGCTTCGTGAAAAAGCGTGGAGAGAAAGCGTTGCTTTTGCCGGGCCTCCGCCGCGTCGAGCGCATGACCGGCCCGTTGCGCAATCTCCGCAATCAGGCGGTAGCAGTTGGCCAGCATGTAATGGGACTGATGGTCGGTGATGAAGCGAATCCCCTGTAATAGCCGATCGGTGGCGAGTTCGGGTTCTTGTAGCCAGTAGGCGGTCAGTGCTGCCAAATAAAAGAGAATATTTTGATTTTCCTCGTAGGGCATCTGATCCAACTGGGCTAGGGCTTGCGCCGTGAGCTGCTGGGCGCTACGGGGCAAGTGTTGCTGGGTCTTGACCGTGGCCAGCGAGGCGAGCGCCAGTCGCGTAAGGGTCGTGGGTCGGCGAGACACAGCCATATCGGCGGCAAATTGCAAATTTTGCTGGACGGCGGTGAGACCAGCGTCACCGTGAAGTTGCGCCACGCCCAGGTAATAGTAATAGGCTTGGGTCTGTGCGTCCGTGGTGACGGCGGCTAGCGTTGACGGTGCCAGGAGAAAGTCGCGGAGGTCGCTGTAGCGGTGCTGGTTACAGAGGACCTGCATGCGTGTGTTCAGCGCATCATCTCCGCTGATGGCAAAGTCGCTGGCAAGACTAATTTGATCAAGGGAGATGGCTAACCGGCGACATAGCGCCACGAGTAGCTTGGCATTGGGCGTGTAGCGGTCGTTTTCGATGGCGGATAACATGGATTGCGCACAGATACCGGTCGCCACCGCGGCCTGGGAAAGGCCTTGGCGCTTGCGGGCCTGCTTGAGAGTGGTGCCAAGTGACATGACGGTCTACCTCCTAAACGGATTGAGTTGGTTTAAATGTACCGATTTGCGCTGGCGATTACCAGCGATTTGCCCGCTAGTCGTCAAATTTCGATGAGGGTTACCTAGCGGATTTGTCCGCTTATCTTTTTTGGTGGCATCCCTCAAAGGTCGGCGTCATTAACGCTAGGTAAGCGGTACACATTAAATCTTTTGGGGGCCAGATTGCGGTGATGATCGCGCCCTTTTTCAATGACACGTAAAAGAATCTTGAATTTGACGCTCACCTGAACCGTAAAGTCGGGTAGTATAGAGGTAAAAGAAAGTGGGGGCGTACCATGTTAAAAGACGATCAGATTGTTTGGGCGATTCATCAGATGGAAGCGGAGATGGGGCCGGTGGGGCCGTCGCTAGATTCGCGGACACCATTTCAATACTTAATCTCGGTGATTCTGAGTGCGCAGGCGACGGATGTGTCCGTCAATAAGGTGACGCTGGTGTTGTTTGCGAAATATCCTAACCCGCAGGACTTGATGGTTGCGGATGTGACCGACGTGGAAGGTATCATTAAGAGTGTTGGTCTCTTCCACAACAAGGCCCGCAACATCATTAAGACGGCGCGCATCGTTCATGAAGAATTAAACGACGTGGTGCCGACCGATCGCAAGGGCATCATGGCCTTACCGGGTGCCGGGCGGAAGACGGCCAACGTGGTATTGAGTGACGTCTTCGACCAGCCGACGTTCGCGGTGGATACCCACGTTTCCGCCATTTCGAAGCGGCTGCACTTCGTCGACCAGGCGGCATCCCCGTTGCAGGTAGAAAAGAAGATTGTCGGCGTATTAAAACCGGAGGAGCTGCACCAGGCGCATCACACGATGATTGAATTTGGCCGGAAATACTCGATGAAGCTGACGCCGGAAAAAGAAGTTTGTCAGCTGATTAAAGATTGCGATCGATTGAATGAGGAGAATGAGGGCTTAGCGTAAAGGAAGTGTGCGCATGACGTATACATTTATTGGCGATATTCACTCGGCGGCGGATGATTTGGAGGTGCTCCTCCACGCCAGCGATCTACAGAACAGTCGGCTGATCTTTCTTGGCGATTATGCGGATGGCCTGGCGTTGCGAGCTGGGACGGATCGGCCAGATCTCATTGCCCCGTTGGCCGTGTTGGACTTGATTCGCGACCGCGTTAACCACCACGGGGACGTCGCCCTTTTGGGAAATCACGATGACTTTTGGGTCCAAACGGCCCGCGGTGACGATCTGAGTTATCAGACCTGGCGACTAAATGGTGGGGCGAGGACTTGGCGTAAGCTGGGCATTCATTCAAGTAATCCCACTGTCGTGACGGCGGCGCTCAATGCGGAGCCGTTGCGTGGATATACGGCATTTTTAGCGAGTCTGCCCCTGACTTGGGAGCGACCACACCTACTGGCGGTGCACGCCGGTCTTAACTGGGATTATCCGCTTGACCAGCAGGTGCGTGATGATCTGATGTGGATTCGTGAGGATTACTACTTTGACCAGAGGCGTCAGTGGCATCGTAACCTGACGAACAAGGTCATCGTGACCGACCACACGCCGGTTCAAGCTTTAACGGATTCGGACTACGGCTTCGTGAAAATGCAGGCGGACGCCCAGGACACGCCGCGGTATTTGATTGATGCTGGCAGCCGATCGGGCGCGGCTAATGGCGGCATCTTTGCTCTGACGTTGACCGCGACCGGCGAAGTGGTTGCCATGAATTGGGTAATTCAGGGACAGCTCTATGACGGCGCCGCCCCGCATTTATTGGGATAGTTGAAAGCGACAAGCGTTAGTGGGGGGCTCCGTCAATTCTTGTCGATTTATATGAAATAAGTGGTGTTGTCTTGACTTTAAAAATGAAAAATAGTGACGTTCTAATCATCTAGAGCGTGGCTATTTTTCTGACCGTCCGAACCATAGAATAGTGACTATTAGGGGTTCACGGAAGCAATGGGCCGTGTTCGGTGAGGAGACTCGGGTACCGCGTACGCTGTCTACTTGTGACGAATTTAGGATGACTGGTTGTCCGTCTGACCGGTGATTAATGATTTTTTATCGTCATTCGGCAAGTTTCATTCGTATAATATCTTCAATAAATAAAATATTACGGATATAAACTTTGCACGGCGAGAAGAAAGATTTATACTCTATGTTGAGTCTAATCGAAACAGAGAAATTGAAACAAACTATGGCGGGCCTTTAACCATCAATCTGGGAAAACTTAAGCCAAGCCATCAGTCTAATCCTAGCGATTAGCGCAAACGAGGAGGATGTTATGTCACTATTCTTTGCCATTATTTTGTTATTACTGGCCGTCATTCCGGCGCAGTTGCTTTTTGATCGATTCAATCGAATTCCCTTGGCGATTTACCAGATCTTGTTGGGACTGGGCCTGTCATTCCTACCACTATTTGCCAACTTAACGATTGACCCTGAGGTGTTCTTGTTGGTGATCATTTCCACCCTCATGTTTAGCGATAGTCGTCACCTAAACTTAGGCCGTTTTGCCGATTCGCTACGGGGGACGCTGGCCTTGGCCATTAACCTAGTCGTGTTATCAATCCTGGTGGTGGGGGCTTTGGCACATTGGATTACCCCCGAGCTGACGTGGTTTGGTGGCTTCATGTTGGCCGCCATTCTCTCCCCAACGGATGCCGTGGCGTATCAGTCGATCACGGCGAGAACGCCACTCCCGGCCGATGTCAATGATCAGCTTGAAAATGAGTCGTTGTTAAATGATGCGACTGGCCTAGTGGCCTTTAACCTGACCGTTTCGGCGTTGAGTACGGGCCATTTTTCATTGGTGAAGGGGCTCACTAATTTTGGGTACGTCTTCTTAGGCGGCATTGTGATGGGCCTTTTCTTGGGCTGGGGCTTCATGACCATCCGTCGTTGGATGATTATGCACGATTCCAGTATCAATATCGTGATTGTCCCCTTAATCTTAGGGACGCCATATTTCATTTACTTTGTGGCCGAGGAGCTGGGCATGTCGGGAATCCTGGCGGTCGTTGCGGCGGGGCTCATTCGAACTTGGGAACAGAGCAACTGGCAATTTACGGCCTCTCGTATTTAGAATAGTGCGTATGCCGTTGAGGATCTGATTAGTGCCGTTCTGAATGGGGTGGTCTTCATCATTCTCGGAATTAATCTGCCTACGATTTATCGCTTGGGGATTAACCTGAATATGAGCCTACTGCGGATTGCGGTCATCAGTCTGGTCCTCTATCTGGCCTTGGTCGCCGTCAGGTTCGGTTGGTTCTACACGAGTTATGCGCGTGAAGGCCGGCGAGAACGGGTACGGAAGAGCTTATTGGCCGGATTAAATGGGATCCACGGTACGGTCACACTGATGATGGCCTTATCCATCCCGCAAACTTTGCCGGGTCTATCGATGCAATTACGATCGGCTCTGGTCTTAATCACGACACTGGTGATTCTATTGAGCATGTTGCTGCCAATTATCTTCACATCCAGACTCGTGGGAGAAGCGGTGACGCCCGACCCTGGACGCGACGATGCGGAGATTTGGAATCAACTCGTTGATCGGGCGTTACGGGAGCTGCAGAAGCAACAGCTCCCAGCGGAGTTCTTTAACTTTATCTATCCGTTGGTCGTCACCCAACGGCCGATGGCGAAATTAAAACAACGTGAGCTGATGCGCTTATTTCATCAAACACAAGACATCGAGCGTCAGGCAACTGGCCGTTTGATCACCGAACAGCAGGTCACACCGGCCGTTGTCGCACAACATGCGGCGGCCATCGATCGCGAAGTCTTGAATCAGCAGTTAACGCCGTGGACGACCTTACTGTATTGGTCGAAAGTGCTCAAACATCAGCCAGCAACAAAGGCGGATGTCCAATCGGACCATGACCGTATGCATCAGCGGCAGCGAATTGAAGCCGCGAGTTACACGGCCATTATGAACTTTTTAAAACGACAGGATCGGGATTTTCAGTCGGTCGAGGCGAACACGTTAGCCCGTATTTATAGTTCCCGGCACGATGAAACCTTGGATACGGGGACGATTAATCAGGAACGGTTTTACATGCTACAGTTATTTGCGGCAGAAATCGAACAGGTGCATCACTTGTATTGGCAGCATGAAATCACGCTTGCGAAAAGCCGACAGTTTATTTACGATTTGAGTTTGCAACAGACGACGTTTATCGGTCACCATTTTTAGTAGGCGGCTTATACGAGAAGGCGGCTTTTTCATTTTGGCAGACGACTGAGTAAATCGCTACTAGAGGGACTGTGAAACAGTCCCTCTATCTATTACTAATGTAATTTGACGGGAATTTGTTGCAGGGGTTGGGTGCGATTTAAGCCTTTCTTAAATGTTGCGCATTAAAGACGGGGCCTGATCTATATTTCAAGAAGTAAAGCGTCATTTTTTCAAGTAGCTGAGGTGATTTTACAATTTGTTTTTTAAAATTATTACACGGAAAAAACCACTGGATTGGCAACAATCAGGTGGGCTTTTTCAAATATCTTGATTATTTACAACTGTGCTATAAGATCTTTAAATCTTTGCTCGATATTGTTTAGGTGTCATTCCAAATGATGATTTGAATTTCTTTCCAAAATAACTGGCAGACTGAAATCCACAATTTAGCGAAATTTCCGTTAATGGTTGTGAAGTGTCTTTTAAAAAGGAGAGTGCCATCGACATTCGATAATCGTTTAGAAATTCATTAGGCGTTTTATCAAAGACAGATTGAAAAATCCGAAAACAGGCGGTGCGACTGATTTGTGCATTTGAAGCCATGTCTTCGACGGCGAATTTTCGTGAATAGTTTTCATGAATAAATTGAATGAGTTGCTTAATTATTTCTTCGTTTTTCTCATCACTAACCGATTCATCTCTGAAGAATTGAAATTTAGTGATAAGTTGATTTCAAATTTTAAAGGTCAGTTCGAGACTCTGCAGGTCATACGTAACCCCAGTGCCCGTTAACTCACAAAGATGGTTGATACTGGAAGTTATTTCACTATTGCTATGATCAGTTTTTTGAAAGAAGAGATACTTTCGATTTGAATGAACGACAGGTGAAAGTGCTTGTTCTCCAAAATTCCCAAACGCAGGTGTATTGAAGAGCGTTCTGGGAAGCGCAAAACAATTTAAAATTGAGCCGGCAGTCTAAGCCTTAGCGCTATGGAGGACTTCAGAATTATTGACATTGTTGCTGACATGTAATATAATGACGATTAATAGATGCCGGACGGGCCTTAGGGCGCCGTTCCGGCCCTTTTTTTTGGAGGTGTTTTTAAATGTGCAAGACAGGCAGAAGTGCAAAAGAAGAAGTCATCCAAATTCCAAATGATAAATTGAATAAGGCATATACGCAGTTTCCTTATACTTTGGACGAACCAGATGGAAGTAAGAGAAGTCTTCTATTAAAAAGAGACGGTTATTCTTTCCCGATTACTGACATACATAATGTTTTACCGGATGGAACTCAGTTTCTAAAAAAAACAGTCAAGGTTCCGCTGTCAACTTCAGAGTTAATCGAAAAGTTACAAGACAAAATTCACAAGATTACTTTTACCGATAGTGAGAAACAACAAGCGCAAGCAGATCTTGACGTAATCAACTATTACAGAATTTCGGCTTTCAGAAAAAACATTAACCAAGATAGCACAACTTACACTGACTTGATTGCTTTATATCAATTTGATCGCTTTTTACGAAACTCCATTAGTAGGTTAGTACCTACAATTGAAATATCGCTTAAAACTTCATTAGCAAGGTTTATTGCAATGAACTATAAAAATAGTGATCTGGAATATTCTGGTGGACTAGCATACTTAAACCTCAGCATTTACAAGCAGAGCTCAGGTAAACAATTAGAAGTGAAGAGAATGCTGTCTCAATTTTCCGAAGAAATGACTCGACTAATCAATAAAGACAGTATGATTAAACACCACGTTACCAATTATGGTGGTCAGATTCCAATTTGGGTACTCTTTGAAGAAATAACGTTAGGCGAGTTCTCCAAATTTGTCTCACTGCTACCGTCAGAACTAGTTCAACAATGGTGCGAAGACTTGTTTGTTGCACCTTTCAGGATCTTTTCCAACACACATAAAGATGTTAAAGGGTGGATATCTACAATTCAGGTGTTACGCAATACCGCGGCCCATGGATCGAAGATTTACGGGCAATTTTTGACGTATAATCCACGTATTTCAGATGAGAATTTGAGCCGTTTAGATTTGGAAAACATGGGAAGAATCACTCCAGAAAACCTGAGACATACTTTGTTTGCTGGATTGTTGACGCTTAAAATATTTTATTCACGACTTAGACTAGCAGATAAAAAAGAATGGAATACCTTTTTAGATAAACTATCTAACAAAATTAAAAAGAATAGCATTGTAGACATAAGCAAAATTGGTATGCCACAGAACTGGTTTGAAGTTTTACAAATAGATTTGGAAGAACAGTAGGTTAGCTATTAAGAGGAAAATGTTGTCACTACTTGAAAAATATTAAAGCCTGATATTATTTTTCATGTGTAAATTGCAAGAATAAGTTAGCGATTAGGACCAAATACTGATACCAAGGGGTCCTCAGGAGCTTGGAGTGGAGTAATACGCCTAGCCGCGCTCAGCTGGCTATCATGAGTTTCATTTACGCGATTGACGAAGATGACCTCATCCTAATTGGCATTCGCATAGGCACGCACGATAAGTTGTTTTTTAAACAGAATCATGCTAACAGATGAGAGGATTCTGTTTAATTATCATCAGGTGTCAGCCAAAGAGCCGTAAATGCACAAGGGTCTGGGACAAACGTTCCAGGCCCTTGTGCATTTACTTTAATTCGCCAAAACGTGCGCCAAAAGGAGCCGGCTAATCATCCCTTTGTTCCACTTTCGTTTTTTACCGTCCGGACCAAAATATAGAGAATAAGCCAATGATAAAGAGTCCTGCCAGCACGGCCCACCAGTAACCAGCAAGAAAGGTCCCAGAAGTTCATGCGACCGAATCGGCGGACGTAGCGGTTGTGTTTAGGGTCGAAAACAAATTCAGTCGTATCGACCTGGGCCTCGTGTGCGGTTCCAAACACGAGGGTATCCAGGCTCACGTTAAAAATGTCCGTTAGTTTTGTGAAGTTAGCGAGATCAGGCGTTGAGTCGCCAGATTCCCATTTGGTGATGGCTTGGCGGGTGACAAAAAGTTTGGTCGCCAGGTCGTCTTGCGTGATGTGCTGGTCCTTACGTAATTTTTTAATTGTTCGGGAAATTGGCTCATTTTGGATACTTCCAGGAAATTAGAAACGTTTCTTTCTAAAAATTAGATAACCGGTCACGATAAAGATGAGCGTATAACTGAGTGTTCCCAGTAATAGCTGGCCATTGCTGAGGTGACTGGTCGCGTGATACATGATGTAATTGTAATATTGTCGGGTGAGACTGGTCATATTGAAGGGGTTCCAACGCAAGAGCTGGACCCACTTTTCCGCATTCAATAGATTAGCTGAGACGAATTGGCCCGTGTAGACCATCAGCAGGCTCACGCTGATGACTAAGGCATTACTAAGGTTGCATCTGCCTGCTGGTAAGCCGTATGCGATGGGGTGAGTAGTTGGGCGGTGAGCTGCGGATTGGCCGTCATCAGGCGGTAGTAGCGTTGATGGCGCTGATTGAACGTGTTGATGGTCCACAATGATCTGGCCATGGTCAATCAAAATGACCTGAGTCCATGACCTTCTGCAGTTCACTGAGAATGTGACTAGAAATCAAGCGCAAATTGCAAGAACAAGTTAGCCACTGAGGCCAAATACTGATACCAAGGGGTTCTCAGGGGCTTGGAGAGGAGCAATACGCCTAGCCGAAGACGCCGACGAAGCGCTCAGCTGGCGTTTGGAAACCCAGTTGGCGACGAGGCAAGTTGTTTAGCTTGTCGGCCGCCCTGGCAACGTCAGCTGGACTGATAGCGTCGAGGGACGTGCCCTTAGGAAAGTACCGGCGAATCATACGGTTATGGACCTCGTTTGAACCGCGCTCGCTGGACGTGTAAGGATGTGTAAAGTAGACTGGGGCAACTATGCCATGACCTGCGGAAGGGTCGTAAACTCGGGACCATTGTCCGCAGTAATTGATTTGATAATGGGCCCGTACTCAGCGATGATTGACTTCATCGCGTAGGCCACTGAATCGGCGTTGCGACCATCAATCAAGCGGATAATTTGGAAGCGCGTCTGGCGTTCAATCAACGTCAAGATGACACTCTCTTGACCATCGCGCTTCACGACGATTGTGTCGATTTCAAAATGCCCGAATGTCTCACGAGAATCCACTTCCGCAGGGCGTTCCTCAATACTTTGACCCAATAGGCGCCGATACTTGTGGGCGGTGCGCACGTGCTTTGGTGGGCGACGGCTCAGCTTCTCGGCAAGATCCAGGTTACAGACCTCGAGAAATTGCTTATCGATGTACTTGTAAAATGTCTGGGTGCAGACCATCTCTTCCGGTCGAAAGAGGCCAAGCGCTTTAGCGCGACCGACCACGGCGTCTGGTGCCCAGCCGTCGGTCTTAAAGCGCTCCACAAAGAAGGTCAGGAAGTCCGCCACCTGGGTGAATTTGTACGGCCGGTGACAGGCCACCCGTTTCTCGTGATAGCGTCGTTCGGCAAGCTCCGCAACGTAGACCTCAAAGTACTGTTCCTTGCCGTTAACCCGCTGTTTATTGGACACCAAGCCTCGTCTGATCTCGTTACTGATGGTCTGGTGACTGACCCCAATCAAATCAGCTATTTTACGGCGAGAATAGCCGTCATGGTTGAAGTAGACCTCAATGTTTCCACGTTCTTTCAAAGTTAGATGGTGACCCTTGGGGCGATTCATGGTAAGCTGTTCTTGCATCAAGACGAAGACCTCTTTCATTGTTTGTGTAGGAACTCCAATGATACCTGAGGTTTACGTCTTGGCGTATTTATTTTGGTCTAGATTTCTAAGTGGCAAACTTGATTATAAAATTCGCCGTCAAAATAAAGTCCGTTTTTTCTACATTTAATTTAGTTGCTCATTGTATGATTACATAAAATGAAGTTCAGTATTATACAGTACACCAAAATCTTCATGTTCTAAGTAGTGGAGATGTTGTTTGTGAGATTAACCACTTAAAAGGGTAAGATTGAATGGATTGGTTCAGATAATTTTATCAGCGAATGGCTAGAATGTCGTCATAAGAACGAAACTGAAACAAAACGGAACAGGCAATTACTCGCTTGTGAGTTTGCCTGTTCCGTTTTTTAGTTATATTGTTTGAGTCGTAACGATTATTTGGTCAATTGTGCGATAGCTTCACCCAGCTTAACTGGGTTCATGTACTCGCGATATTCACTAATTAAGCCGTCATTATTTGTACGGACATAGAAAACGTAGTTTTGATCGTACGGCGTATCGTTAACTAGTGTAGCATCTGCATGAGCAAAGCCAATCGCAAAGTTATCATCATTTGTTTCAACAATTTCTACATTACTGTAGTCCATGTTCTTAAACATTTGTGGTAAGCTACCGAAAGTGCTGGCAACGGCTTCCTTACCTTCGATTTTATCAGGTGTTCCGGCTGGAGCAAATGGGACAAATTGAGTAACATTGTTAGCAAACATGTCTTGAACGCTTTTGATATCCATTTTTGAGATTGCGTTTAAGAAATTCTCTAAAGTTTTAGCTGCTTGTGACATTGTAATTCCTCCTTGAATTTGACTGACTATCTTAACAGTTTTATTGTAAATAGTGGGCATGCACTGAACAAGTACTAAAAAAAGTTTAGTAGGTAAGAAATGGAGAATATTATGGAAAACTGTGATACAAAATTCGCTTTGGAAATCATCTAAGGAAAGTGGCGCCTTCGTATTATTTGGGAACTCATAAAAGATGAGCCAATTAGATTTAATGAGTTACAGCGACGTGTAACAGGCATCTCGCCAATTGCACTTTCTAATGAGTTGAAGCACCTGCAAAAACTAGATTAGATGTGCGACAACAGTACGATTCAGTACCGCCACAAGTTGAATACCGGTTAACGACTGTCGGTCGTCATTTAGATCAAGCATTATTTGCTTTGGGTGACTGGGGACACCAAGTGCGTGAGAAACAATCATGAAAATGTTTAATCTATTATGAAATATTTTGTTGACGGCGCTTTTGAATACCGTCAATAATTTCTTGAACCGTAATTTTTTGCATTTCTTTTTCGGTAGCGCTTTGAATCCGATCGTAAGCGTCATTTAATGTTTGCTGAATGTTAGCACCAACCGGGCAGTCCATATTAGTACGCGGATCTACATGAAGAATATCATGATTAGTTTCAACGGCTTTAAAAACATCTAATAATGTAATCTCAGAAGCTGGTTTCGCCAACCGTGGCCTTGCGGCACCTACCGTGCTGGCCAGTAAACCGGCATCTTTTAAGTTAGACATTAAACGTCTTACGACACTTGCATTGGACTCAATACTTTCAGCAATAGTATTGCTACTAAGATTGCCGGCTGGAACAATACTTACATAGGCTAAGATATGGATTGCGTCACTGACTTTATATGAATACTTCATGTAAAAGTACCTCCTTAAAATTGTTTCTAACGACTGGGCTTAATTGGAAACATTGCATTTCCACTTGCAGTTTTTTCAGCTGGAACTTCTTCTTGTAGAACATCCCAATGTTCATTAATTTTTCCATTGTCATCAAATCTAAAGAAATCAACAGCAATCATTGTTTTGCCAAAAAAGTTTGTATATCTTCCGTGTACCGCAACAATGTCGCTTTCTTCCATCACGACACTAGGTTCCCAATTCATTTCGTTATCGGTCAAAACACCTCGTAAAGCTTCAATGCCATTTTTTACGGAAGGGTTATGTTGAGTCCAGTCATTACCAAAGAAGGTTTCAACCTTATCCATATCCTTTTCAGTGAACACAGCATTCATATAGTCAAGAGCACGTTGTTTGTTTGTCATAATCAATTACCTCTTTATCTGTTGCTTTATTAAGCACAAGTAATATCATAACACCTGTTGTTTTAATGTCAACAGATTAATTTTAGTTTTGATATAAAAATGTAGATAATTAATCAAAATTTATGTGTGTTTTTAGCAAAAAAGTAAAATTAAAAACGGCTGGAAAATTTTTTTACTTATTTTCTGCTTTTAAAAGTAAATTTTTCTGAACTTTATTCTTAAACAGTCAAAAAGGTAATGACAACAGCAGTGTTAACACCAAGGCAATACTTTTATTCGATTTTTTTAAAATAGCACTTTTTTATGACGTGTCCGATTGCAGACCTTGTCTTTTGAATTGTTTTTAATTAACTGAAAATAATTCTTTGGCGAATTTTATAATCAAGTTAACCACGATAAACGGTTCCTAGAGATCTGTAACCTAGATCTTGCTGAGAAGTTAAGCCGTCGCCCACCAAAGCACGTGAGCACCGCCCACAAGTATCGGCGCCTATTGGGTCAAAGTATTGAGGAACGTCCTGCGGAAGTGGATTCTCGTGAGGCGTTCGGACATTTTGAAATCGACACAATCGTCGGGAAGCGCGATGGTCAAGAGAGTGTCATCTTGACGTTGATCGAACGCCAGACGCGCTTCCAAATTATCCGCTTGATTGATGGTCGCAACGCCGATTCAGTGGCCTACGCGATGAAGTCAATCATCGCTGAGTACGGGCCCATTATCAAATCAATTACTGCGGACAATGGTCCTGAGTTTGCGACCCTTCCGCAGGTCATGGCATAGTTGCCCCAGTCTACTTTACACATCCTTACACGTCCAGCGAGCGCGGTTCAAACGAGGTCCATAACCGTATGATTCGCCGGTACTTTCCTAAGGGCACGTCTCTCGACGCTATCAGTCCAGCTGACGTTGCCAGGGCGGCCGACAAGCTAAACAACTTGCCTCGTCCCAACTGGGTTTCCAAACGCCAGCTGAGCGCTTCGTCGGCATCTTCGGCTAGGCGTATTGCTCCTCTCCAAGCCCCTGAGAACCCCTTGGTATCAGTATTTGGCCTCAGTGGCTAACTTGTTCTTGCAATTTGCGATCAGAAATCAAAGTAGCTAGCATAGAAAAACGCTCAAGGCCTGAATACCTTGAGCGTTTTTACGCGATTACATTTTTTCCAAACCCTGCCGTTGCTCCTCATCAATAATATGCGTGTACAACCCCGTTGCACTGGTCGAATTCTGACCAAGCTGGGTAGCCACGAGCTGTTCGTTCTTGGTGGCTAGATAGAGCTTGGAAGCCAGAGTGTGCCGGAGCTTGTGGGGGGTAATTCGGACCTTGAACGCCGCCGAGTATTTGGCGACCATCTTTTCCATGGAATTGGCCTGCATTCGCGAGGCCTGACCGCGATAATTGCTGAGAAATAAGGCACGGTCGCCACTGAGGGCGTGGTAAGTGGCCGTACGATGGTCGACGTAGTCCTGAATGTACGGTAGCGTCCACGGGGCAATCGGGACGGTGTCGCGTTGACCGCCCTTACGGATGACGCCAATCGTCCCGGTCTTGAGATTCAGATGCCGCAGGTCGGCGTTGGCCGCTTCGGAGACCCGCAGCCCGCTGCCCAGTAGCAGGGCGTTGATGGCCAAATCTCGGCGTTTGTCCCGGTGAAAGTAGCGCTTCTTGGCCGGCGACAGGAGCGCCTCATATTTTTGATCGATAAAGTCTAGGTAGTCGTGGTCGGTATTCCCCAGCATGAGCTTGGTCTTGAGGTTGGCTGCTCGGGTGGCATAGGTCTCGCTGGTGCGGACCAGGGCAATCTTGTGCATGACGTTGCGGTCGAAGTAGGCCTCGCCGTGGTCGTCCTCCGTATCCTCGGTTAGGTATTTAAAGAGTGAGGAGAGGGCATTGAGTGACCGATTGATCGTGGGGTGGGTGCGACTGCCAGGAGCACCGGTCAGTTTGGTCTGGTTCAGCAGGGCCGATTTATACAGCTCAACGGTTTCTTTCTTTAATGTCGCCAAGACCTGAATGTCAATGTCGGCGGGGCGTTGAGCGGGGGTCAAGCCTTCGCTAATCAGCCAGTTGAAGAAGCGCCGGAACTCTGTTAGGTATTGGTATAGGGTGGCTGGCGACAGGGGAATTGTGGCCTTGGCCTGATAATATTCCTGAACGTACCAGGGTGCCGTGGCCAATTCTTCGTCGATTAATTTTAAATAATGTTGTTTTTCCATAGAAGTGGCCTCCAAACATATGTTCTCATTAACCATGATACCGGGGAATCTAAAAATTAGCAAGTCCCCCGTTTAATTTTTGTGGACTACTATCTTTAAAATATTTGTTTTAATGAAAGTAATTGCCATATTAATTATCGCCAAAACCTAGGTCACCTAAGACTTGCCAAGTCAACGGATGGCACGATCAGGTAGCAAAACCACCGTTGTGGCGGCATTTAACGCAATTTGCCCTGACTGACAACGGTTTTCTTTGAATTGACCGACTATTGGCAACGAATCCCGGTATAACAACGTTTATCGCGGCTTTTAAGTCCTGAGAGTCGACTTGAAAGCCGGTTGTAAGTCGCAATACCGGTCAACTTTGAAGCCAGCGACGGCTTTATCTGAATTGGCTAGAATTACCCAGGCGGCGATTAACATTAACCGCCAAGCCCTAAGTATGCCAGTCCAGCTTAGACTGGTGATCGGTCGTCCAGCGCTCACGTTGTCAGCATCTGAATCGACCGAGACGAGACCTCGACCAGTCGCTAAATCAAGCGGTCCTAGGCGGCCATTTTAGACGTCGATTCTGAGCACACGTTCAGCAATCAGATGGAGACCTGACCACGAGATTAACGCAGAATGCGCCTCAAAATAAAGCTGATTGGCGTTGTTCTAACGGTCTAACGACCACAACCGGTGAAGCGGTGAGTGGTTAGCCATGTCGAGAACGCCAGACGAAAAAATTTGCAGCGACCTTTGATGAAGAACCTTATTTACTTCGACAGCTTCTGGCGGGTTAAGCCGGCTAGAAAGTCGCAGCCGGATTCGGTCAGTGAATGTGGTGACCAATTAAAGTGGAATGGGGGCACCACCAAAATTCACGGTGGAAGTTTATTTCATTCTCTACTTTACATAATATATATTATCGAAAGTAGATTAAAATCCAAAAAATAAGGGCGTTTACGCAATCTGGTTCTTCAACCTACCGATCACGCTGAGCCCTTATCTCGTATTTAAATTTGGCCTTCACGACTTAGCGCTTGTAAAATCCGCCGCGTGATTGGCGTAAGTTCTGTTGGCAACGCGTCCAATGGAAAATATGTGGCGCTGCTGGTTTCGGTTTGGTCCGCATACAACTCGCCGGTCGCCGTCAGTTGGTAAACCGTGGTCACGGAATCAATCTGGTCGCCATTGGGATACGTATACTGCATGCCCGGACCGCTAACCACCGTCAGCAATTTTGCTTGTCGACCGATTAAGCCGGTTTCCTCACGCAGTTCACGACTAGCCGTCGTTGCCAGGTCTTCGGCGAGTTCCTTGGAACCGGCCGGCAAGCCCCAGAGTCCATTGTCCGTTCGTTTAACCAGTAAGAGTTGTTGCGCGCGTAATACCAAGGCCGCGGCGCCCACGACGATTAGCGGCTGCGAGCCCATTTTTTGCCGTAAATCCAACACGTAACTCATGACGTCACCATCCTTTACCCTTAATTGTAACGCACACCTAGACAGTTAGGCCTGCCAATTTTGACGAATAAAGTCCTCACGACCGCCCATTTCCTCAATCTGATAGCGAAACGGGTTCTTGCGGTAAAAGTCCTGATGTTCTTCCTCCGCGGGATAAAACGGTTGGGCGTCCTCGATGGTTGTCACAATGGGCGCATCAAATTGACCACTGGCGGCGAGCTTAGCCTTAGAGGCCGTGGCGATTTGACGTTGCTCAGGACTATTCACGTAGATGACGGGCCGGTAGCTGTCGCCGCGGTCCTGAAATTGACCGCTGGCATCGGTGGGATCGGTTTGCCGCCAATAAATCTCGACGAGGTCGGCGTAGCTGATGATGGTCGGGTCGAACGTAATTTTCACGGCTTCGGTGTGGCCGGTCGTGTGACTGGCGACCTCGGCGTACGTGGGATTGACCGTGTGACCACCGGTGTAGCCGGAAATCACGGATTCGATGCCCGGCTGCGTGTCGAACGGCTGAACCATGCACCAGAAACACCCGCCGGCAAAAATCGCGGTTGCTTTTTCACTCATAACGGGACCTCCTTAGGATTGTTTCGGAAATAATTGTTCAAAGTCGTGGTAGCCCTGGGCCTCTAGTTCGCTGGCCGGGATAAACTTCAGGGCCGCCGAGTTAATACAGTAGCGTAAGCCCCCCGCTTCCTGCGGCCCGTCGTTAAAGACGTGACCGAGGTGCGAGTGCGCATCCGAGCTCCGAACTTCTTGGCGAACCATCCCGAACGAATGATCCGTATTTTCCTTGACGTTGGCGGCGTCGATCGGTTTAGTAAAGGACGGCCAGCCACAGCCCGCATCGTATTTATCCGTGGAACTGAAAAGCGGTTGGCCACTCACCACGTCCACGTAAATGCCGGGTTCATAAAAGGCATCGTATTTACCGGTAAAGGCCGGCTCCGTCGCGGCGTTCTGTGTCACGGCGTATTCCTCGGCAGTTAGCCGGGCTTTCAAATCAGCTGCTGAATCGGGTTGTTTCATGCGAATTCCTCCAATCAATTGCACACAATCTTTTGCCTTAGTTCTAGTGTAAGACTCTGAGGCCAAAAGGCAACTAATTTGCCTAACTAATCTGCCTAACTAATCTGCCTAACTAATCTGACCCCCAACCGATGCGATTCTGATGGACTTGATGGTTGAAACATTGCAGCGGCCGATCGTTTAGCCGCTAAGACAAAAAGCGCCGACCCCTCGCGGATCGACGCTTGCCTTCTATTCAGCTGATTAGCTGGCTTGTCCAGCCGGTGTTAGATAGCGCTTCTTGACCCCGTTGATGTCGACCTGTTGGATGCCAACGGACCGATTCTGGTAGTACATCACGCTATGCTTCGATGGGTTGTGAGCGAGGCCCATCGCGTGTCCTAATTCGTGTTCTGCAACGTGTAAATCATCTGATCGAGAATAGCCGTAGCTGTGAAGCAAGGACGGATTGAGTTCCGAATCGACCTTGAAGAAGTAGTCGTTTCGCGCCCAAAATTCCGTCAAACCAACGTCCCTGCCTAACCGCTTCGCTTGGCTTGCCGAAGCCGTAGACAACTTAATTTGAGCCGTCTTGTTGGAAGCAAGCCTGAAGGTAAAGGCCCCCGTTTTATTCCAAGCCTTGATTGCCGAGCGCCAGATCCGTTGGTAGTAAGCGGATTTGGTGGTAATGGCGTAGGTGGCATGGTTCTGCGCGAATCTTTCAGGTCCAAACGGTGTCGTGGTGGCTGCCAACGCCACAGCACCACCAACTTGGCTGACAAAAAGACTGATCGCAACAATGGCCATTACGATTTTTCGACCCCAAGTACTTCTTGTCATGCAAAATCCCTCTCTCTTATCAGAGGAAAATGCCTGACGACTACCATCGACCCGTATTATATGCGGGTCGGTTAAAAGTTGCGATAAAAACGCCCCGCGCAGCGAAAGTTTCTGCACGGGGCGTCCCAATTATTGTAAATTAACCAAATTAAGCGTTAAAAGCATCGGTCAATGGTGGGACCACTTGCTTCTTCCGAGAAACGACACCAGGTAAGCTGGCTCGGTTGTCTTCAAGCTTGGCGTTAAAGGCTTTTTCAACGATGTCTTTAGGTTCACCGGCAACGATCATTTCGGAATCGCTGTTCAAGACATTCGTGGCCAAGGTGATGAACAGGTCGTAACCGTCAGCGGCGATTTCGGCGTTCATTTCCTTTTCCAGACCGGCTTGACGAGAAAGCACATCGTTCAGGTCAACCGTGTTGATTTGGCCAATCCGGACGCTGTGACCGTTCATGTCGAAGGATTTGGCATCGCCATCAATTAATTCCTTGTCGCTCTTGGCGGACAGATTAGTGCCGGCCTTCAGCATGGCAATCCCATAGCTTTGAACGTCGATGTCGGCAATTTCGGCCAAGGCCCGTACGGCTTCGCGGTCCTTATCGGTGGTGGTTGGGGACTTCAACAACAGGGTGTCGGAAATGATGGCGGATAACATCAAGCCCGCTAACTTAGCTGGGATTTCAATCTTAGCTTCGTCAAACATTTCCGTCAGGATGGTGCTGACACACCCCACGGGTTCGGCCCGGTAGTACAGGGGTGAATCCGTGTGGAAGTTAGCAATCCGGTGATGGTCCACCACGAAAGTGACCTGAACCTTGTCGAGGTCGCTGACACTTTGTTGAGCTTCGTTGTGGTCGACCAGCATAACTTGGTCGACTTCGTTTGAGGCCGTCTTGATGACCCGAGGAGCGGGTTCGTCAAAGTGGTTCAACACATAGTTGGTTTCCATGTTGGGTTCGCCCAAGGCCACGGCTTCAACGTCGTAGCCCTTTTGAGTTTGGAGGTAGGCAAAAGCCTTAGCTGCCACGATGGCATCCGTATCAGGATTTTGGTGACCGAAAATTAACGCTTTACTCATTAGTAAAAAACTCCTTTAATCCATATTTTTAAGGTTATTTGTTACGCAATTGTTTAAGGCGCGAAATGTAATCGTCGGTGTGGAGATAGCGATCAAACTGCGCGAGAAAATGGCTGATGCGCGGGATCTCCGCCTTGCCCTTGCGGAAGACAAAGGCTAAATCAAAGCGAATATTGGGCTCAAAGTGCGCCGTCCAGGTCTTAGGCAAGTCGTCTTGCCCGACCATAAACGAGTTAGGCAACGCCGTGGACGCCCCGGTCTGCATGGAAAAGTGCAGTAATTGGGTTGGCGTGGTGAAGTTGGCCACCCCTTTGGGAAAATCAGCCAGTTGGTTCTTGTAGGCCTCGTGAATCGTTTGATTCAGGTAGTAGCCGTCCGGATACATGGACCAGACGTTGGCCGTGGTGTCCTTGAACTTAATCCGGTGTTTCTTGGCGAGTTGTTCATCGTGGTGAATAAACAACAGGTCATCCGAAATAATCTTCTTGGATTCGTACGGCTTCCAATTCTTAATAGAATCGTCCGGCAGGTACATGATCGCCAAATCAATCTTGTTATTTTCCAGCCGCTCCCAGATTTCCTTTCGGGTCAACATGTGAAAGGAAATCTTGAGTTCGGGATTGTTCTGGTAAGACAAGATGGCAAAATCTTCAAAGACCGCGTCCTCGATGGAAGCCAGCAAGCCAATGTTAATTTCACCCTGCGTGGCACTCGTAGACTGCTGAATCTCATCGGTCGCCTGGTTCAAAATGGCGTAGATCTTGTGGGTCGCATCTAACATGGTGTAGCCCGCATCCGACAACCGGAGCTTCTTGCCCACGGAGTAGAAGAGCGGTGCCCCCACCGTTCGTTCGAGTTTCTTAATCTGTTGGGTTAAAGCTGGTTGGGTGATGCCCAGAATCTGGGCCGCCTGCGTATAATTCATGGTTTCTGCAAGTTGCAGGAAATACGTCAGGGTTTTAGAAGAAAAAATACTCTCTTGCTTCGTCTTCATCCGCATTTACTCCTTATGACTGGCGTGACGAACCGTCTTAGCCGACAACTACGTCAGCCTAATAGTAACTATTAATCTCTATAATAGGCTGTTTTGAATGAAAGCGCAACGATTACCGCTCGCAAATCCACGCGTTGCCGGGTCGACATCACCTAATCGAGGACTAATTCGGTGGGCTTGACGCGCAGCGACACGGGCGTTCCTTCCACGTCCGTATCCACCACGAATGAGCCGTTGGAGTAGCGTCCGCTCAGCGGGTGTTCGGTTGGTAAGACGTCGTGTGTGCGTTCGCGACTGGTCATGATTTCCAGTGGCGGATTGCCGGCCGGAATCGTCATGAAGTCCACGACCCGGTGCGGATCACGCTTTAATTCGCGCAGGACCAAGACCCCACGCCGCGCCCGACTGGTGACGGAGAGTTCCTTCATCGCCAAACGCTTGAAGCCCCCACGCTGGGTGACCAGCGCAATGGTATCGGTGTCGGTGACCAGGGCCAAATTAACCACCTCGTCATCGTCACGCAGGTCCATGGACCGGACGCCGGTGGTTCTTGCCCCGTTGACCGAGACCTCATCGACCGGATAACGGAGGGCGTAACCGTTCTTTGAAATCAGGAGAATCCCCGATTCCACGGGTTCCGTCAGGTAGCTGACGTGAACCACGCGGGCATCGTCGTGCTTGAGCTTTTCGTAAACCGCGGCTCTGCTCTTATACGTCCGTCCTGGCGTCAGGTCGCTAAAGGCCGTCTGCTTGACGTACCCGTCGCTGGTCGCAATCAGGAAGCGTCCGGGTTCCTTCAGTGACTTAAAGGCAAAGGTGGCCACGATTTCCTCGTCGCTAGCGAGACCAATCGTCTGGGAAATGTGTTCCCCGGTCTCCTTCCACTTCACGTCACTAATCTCATGGACGGGCCGGTAGATTAGATTCCCCTTGCTGGTGAACATCATGAGGTGATCTAACGTGCTGAGCTTCTGCATAAAGATTGGGTAATCCTCGTCCTTGAGCCCATTGTCCTCGGGATCGGAGGCGGTATACGACCGGACACCTGAGCGCTTCAGGTAGCCGTCGTGACTGACCAGGACGACGACCTCTTCATCGGCGACCGTGACGGTGGTCTTAATCTTGAGGTCTTCAATCTTGTCCTGGATCTCGGTCCGTCGAGGGTTCCGGTAGGTCTTGGCGATGGCCTTGAGTTCCTTGCGGAGCACCGCATTTAACGTCTTGGGTTCGGCCAAGATCTTATGGTCCTGTTCGATGGCCGCCGACAGCTTGTCGGATTCGGCTTGGAGCTGGGTTACGTCCGTGTTGGTTAACCGGTAAAGCTGCAGGGCCACGATGGCGTCCGCCTGCTTTTCGGAGAAATCATAGGCGCTGACTAAGTTGTCGCGCGCATCACGACGGTCCTTGCTGGCCCGAATGGTCGCAATCACCTTATCCAGAATGGACAAGGCCTTAATTAACCCGACCACGATGTGTTGCCGGTCCAAAGCTTTTTGGAGCTCATATTTGGTCCGCTTGGTGATGACGTCGCGTTGGTGTTCCAGATAGGCGGTCAGAATGGTCTTTAAGCCCACGTGTTCCGGCCGCATGTGGTTA
This sequence comes from Levilactobacillus sp. HBUAS70063, assembly GCF_038374745.1. Classification (NCBI taxonomy): domain Bacteria; kingdom Bacillati; phylum Bacillota; class Bacilli; order Lactobacillales; family Lactobacillaceae; genus Levilactobacillus; species Levilactobacillus sp. HBUAS70063. The sequence goes on from NZ_JBANSM010000001.1 coordinate 237,461, forward strand.
ATGGCCACCATGTTGAAGTTATACGTAATCTGTAATTCGGTGTTCTTAAACAGATAGTTCAAGACTCCCTGTGCATCGGCATCACGCTTCAATTCGATGGCGATGCGCAGGCCGTCCCGGTCCGTTTCGTCCCGGACTTCGGCGAGGCCTTCGACCTTCTTGTTCAGGCGAATCTCGTCAATCTTCTTGACCAGTTGGGCCTTGTTGACTTCGTAGGGAATCTCGGTCACGATGATCTGACTCTTGCTACCACGGAGGGGTTCAATCGCCGTCTTGGAACGGACGACCACCCGACCCCGCCCGGTTTCGTAAGCCTTCACGATTCCGTCTTTCCCCTGAATGATGCCCCCAGTTGGGAAGTCGGGGCCCTGAACAAACGACATCAGTTCCTCGAGCGTGGCCTTGGGATGACTGAGCAGGTAGACCAAGGCATCCACGACCTCGCCCAAGTTGTGCGGCGGGATCTCCGTGGCATATCCGGCGGAAATCCCGGTGGACCCGTTCACCAGCAAATTAGGAAAACGGGCGGGTAAGACCGTGGGCTCGTACTCGGTGTCATCGAAGTTTAAGACCATTTCAACCGTGTCCTTGTCGATGTCACGCAACATTTCGCCGGCGAGCTTACTGAGCCGGGCCTCGGTGTACCGCATGGCGGCCGCCGGGTCACCGTCCATCGACCCGTTATTCCCGTGCATTTCGACCAGGGGTTCGCGAACCTTCCAGTCTTGACTCATCCGGGTTAACGCTTCATAGATGGAGCTATCGCCATGGGGGTGAAAGTTTCCCATGACGTTTCCGACGGACTTGGCGGACTTCCGGAAGCCCTTGTCGTAGGTGTTACCGTCCTTGTTCATAGCAAATAAAATTCGCCGTTGAACGGGCTTCAAGCCATCGCGAATATCGGGGAGTGCCCGCTCTTGAATGATGGATTTGGAATACCGGCCAAACCGGTCGCCCATGACTTCTTCTAACGTTAATTCTTGAATCTTTTGTCCTTCACTCACGAAAGATGTGCTCCTTTCACCGGTTATTTAGTCGTTGGATCCACAGGTTCTGAGGCTTCCAACAGGCTGGTGTTATCGTCTTCCAACGTAAATTGCACGTTGTTTTCAATCCACTTCCGGCGGGGTTCAACCTTGTCACCCATTAACGTGGTAACCCGGCGTTCGGCCAGGGCCGCGTCGTCGATTTGGACCCGAATCAGCGTCCGCTTGTCGGGGTCCATAGTCGTGTCCCAGAGTTGTTCGGCATCCATTTCACCGAGTCCCTTGAACCGTTGGAGGTTGTAGCCGTGCTTGGCGATCTTCTTGGTCTTCTGGTCTAATTCATCGTTGGTCCAAGCATAGTCGATCGTGGACTTCTTACCGGTCGTCTTAATCCGATACAACGGTGGCAAGGCGATGTAGACGCGGCCAGCGTCAATCATCGGCCGCATGTACTTGTAGAAGAAGGTGAGCAGCAGAATCTGGATATGCGCCCCATCGTCATCGGCATCGGTCATGATAATAATCTTGTCATAGTTAGCGTCTTCGATGTTAAATTCGGCGCCGACTCCCGCCCCGATGGTATAAATCATGGTGCTAATTTCTTCATTCTTCATGATGTCGGGCAGCTTGGCCTTTTCGGTGTTCAGAACCTTCCCCCGGAGCGGCAGGATGGCCTGGAACTTACGGTTACGCCCCTGCTTAGCGGAACCCCCGGCGGAATCCCCTTCGACTAAGAACAGTTCATTCTTCGCCGAATTCTTGGATTGTGCGGGCGTCAGCTTACCGGACAAGAGGCGTTCGTGCTTCTTGTGACGCTTGCCATTCCGGCTCTCGTCACGGGCCTTCCGGGCGGCCTCACGCGCTTGGCGGGCCTGAGTCGACTTGCGAATCAACATCTTCCCGAAGTCGCCGTTTTCCATGAGATAGTAGCCCAGCTGTTCGCTGATGATGCTATCCACGGTTGCCCGAGCTTCCGGCGTTCCCAACTTTTCCTTGGTTTGCCCTTCGAATTGCAGAAGGTTTTCCGGAATCCGCAGGGAAATGACGGCGGACAGGCCCTCTCTGACATCAGTTCCTTCGAGGTTCTTATCGCGATCCTTGAGTAAGCCGACCTTGCGGGCATATTCGTTGAATGCCTTGGTCCAGCCACTCCGCATACCGACCTCGTGAGTCCCGCCATCCTTGGTACGGACGTTGTTGACGAAGGACAAGAGGTTTTCTGTGTACCCGTCGTTGTATTGCGCGGCGACTTCGACCTCGATGCCGTCCTTCTTGCCGTCAAAGTACATCACGTCGCCGAGGGTATCCTTGTCTTCGTTAAGATAACTCACGAATTCCTTGATGCCATCTTCGAAATGGTATTCTTCGGCCTTCTCCTGACCCTCGCGTTCATCGGTCAGGGTAATCTTGACGCCCTTGAGCAGAAAGGCCGATTCCCGCAACCGTTCGGCCAGGGTGCCGAAGTTGTAGACGGTCGTGGTGAAGATCTGACTGTCTGGTTTAAAGGTAATCGTGGTCCCGCTATGCGCACGCGTCTTGCCTTTCTTTTCTAACGTGCCTTGGGGATGGCCCCCCTTGGCGAATTTTTCTTGATAGCGGACCCCGTCACGCACGATGGTTACGGTCAGTGAGCTGGAGAGCGCGTTGACCACGGAGGCCCCCACACCGTGCAGCCCCCCAGAGGTCTTATAGCCCCCTTGGCCGAACTTCCCGCCGGCGTGGAGCACCGTTAAGATGACTTCCGGCGTCGGTAGTCCCGAGGCGTGCATACCCACGGGCATACCCCGGCCATGGTCAACGACCGTGATACTGTTGTCCTGGTGGATGGTAACGTTGATTTCCTTACCGTATCCGGCCAGTGCTTCATCAACGGCGTTATCGACAATTTCGTAGACCAGGTGATGAAGCCCCCGGCCGTCGGTGGAGCCGATATACATCCCAGGACGTTTACGGACAGCTTCCAATCCCTCCAAGACTTGAATAGAGGAATCGTCATATTTAGGTTGTGCTTTCGCCATGCGTAAATCCCCTTTACTTTTACTAGTTTCGATTTAACTTTACGATACCCTTTAGTTTACCGCAATGCGAACGTATGTTCAAATGAACCGTTTAAATCGCATGGGGCGGGTTTTCAGTAACCACATTATCATACCACAGGAAACTAAAAACTGGCTAGTTTCCTGATATAATTGGCGGAACGCGGAAAACATGCTAAAATATAGAGCAGCTTATTAGTGGTGGCAAACAGGCATTGCGAATTGCCACCGGGAGAAAGAGCGGAGGAATGACGTGTGAAATTAATCGGGTTACTCATGGTGGCCTACCTGCTGGGGGCCATTCCAAATGGCGTCTGGGTGGGCAAGACCTTCTTCCATACCGACATTCGGCAGTCTGGTTCTGGAAACATTGGGACGACCAATACTTACCGGGTGCTGGGCCCCTATGCCGGGACGGTGGTCATGGTCTTGGATATCGCGAAGGGAACCGTGGCCACGTTGCTGCCCACCTGGGGGCACGTGACCACCATCTTGGGAACGGCCACGCCCCTACTCTTCGGCTTATTTGCCGTCTTGGGGCACACCGTCTCGGTCTTTGACCACTTCAAGGGGGGCAAGGCCGTGGCAACCTCAGCGGGGATGCTACTGGCCTACAATCCCATCATGTTCGTGATTGCGGCCGGCCTGTGGGTCAGTCTGATCTACTGGACCAGCATGGTCAGCCTAGCCAGCATGATTGCCTTTTCGCTAATCACGCTGATCTCGCTAGGCTTTCACGATTGGTACCTGACCGGAATTGCCCTGGTCCTGACGATCTTCGTCTTTTACCGGCATCGAACCAATATCGTCCGGATTAAGAATGGAACGGAATCCCTGGTGCCATTCGGACATGGCTACCAGAAGCGTCACGCCAAATAAGAACACGGAAGGCTCTCAACGACTATTGCCGTTGGGAGCCCTTTTTAATGAGCCAATAAACGTTAGAAATAAGTCACCTGGTAAGCGGCGTGAAAGTCGGCCCCACCGGCCAGTCGTTGAATGGCCACCTTGGTGGTTAGGTCGCCCGTTGCTTGGACGTCGTCGGCCAACCCCCACCAGGGCTCCAGACAGACGAACGGCGCTTGCTTGGGGTACGGTGACCAGATGCCCAGGTACGGAGCCGCCACCGTCAGGGCAACGCCGTGGTCGTCCGCTGGGGTACTCAGCATGACGGTCGTTTCGTGATTGTCCAGCGTGAGGACCTGCGCATCGTGGGCAAAGAGCTCGTGATTCAGGGCCAGCGGCTGCGTGAGGTCTAGGGGTACGCTATGCTGGGTATCGCTGTATGGCCCCACCAATGGGACGCGCTGATAGACCTTTTTAGGCGAAACGGTCACGTGGTAGTCGGTAAAGTCCGCGGCGGCCCTGCCGAAAGGCACGTTGAACCCGGGGTGCGCGCCGAACGAGAAGACCATGGGCGCGGTGGCCGGATTGGTTACCGTGGCACTGACCCGCAGCTGATGGTCGACCAGTTCGTAGGCTAACGTCAAAATGAAGTCCAGTGGGTACAGGGCCTTGGTCTGCGCGTCGGCTGTGAGTTCCAGGCTCACCCGAGTCGCCGTCTGTTCGGTGACGGTGAATTCCCGGTCGCGGGCAAAGCCGTGCTGGGTCAACCGATACGTCTGGTCATTCAGGCGGTACTGGTTATCCTGTAAGCGCCCCACAATGGGAAAGAGGATGGGCGCGTGGCGGCCCCAATAGGCCTTATCCGCTTGCCACATGTACTCTAAACCACTGTCATTATCCTTAACGCTGGTTAATTCGGCCCCTAACGGATTGATCTGCACCGTCAGGTAATCGTTGTGCAACGTAATCATCGAAATTCCTCCCACTTATTCTGCTGGCCCTTTGGCACGAAGCCTCCCAAATACTGGCGTACCGAGGCGAGATGACCACGTGTGCGCCGAAAAAGTAATCGGTTTCACGCGCGTCTTGCCTCATTCGGGCCCGTTTAATCTCTATCATACCGTATCCCACGAAAAAGGGCCAAGACAATCGTCCTGGCCCCCACATCGGTTTATAGGATGTACCGTGATAAATCCTTGTTTTGAACAATGTCGCCGATCTTATCGTTGACGTAATTCTCGGTAATCGTGACATCGCCGGTCCCCATGTCGGGCCCTTCGTACAGCAGGTCTTCCAGGAGTTTTTCCAGAACGGTTTGTAACCGCCGCGCCCCAATGTTTTGGTTCTCGTGGTTGAGCTCAAAGGCCAATTCGGCAATCCGTTCGATGGCTTCCATCGTGAAGGTTACCTTGACGTTGTCGGTCCCGATCAGCGCGATGTATTGCTTAATCAAGGCGTTGTTCGGTTCCGTCAAGATCCGTACGAAGTCTTGCTTGCTGAGGTCGTTTAATTCGACCCGAATTGGGAAACGCCCTTGTAGTTCGGCAATCAAGTCGCTGGGCTTGGATTCGGCGAAGGCGCCGGCCGCGATGAAGAGAATGTGGTCGGTATCAATCGTTCCGTACTTGGTCTTCACCTGAGTACCTTCGACAATGGGGAGAATGTCGCGTTGAACCCCTTCACGAGAGACGTCGCCACTGTTTTGGCCACTGCCCTTGGTGATCTTGTCGATTTCATCGAGGAAGATAATCCCGGTGTTTTCGGCCCGCTTGATGGCATCGTGGTTGATGTCGGCGTTGTTGACCAGCTTCTCGGATTCCTCGCTGACCAAGATTTCCCGCGCTTCGGCCACCGTGACCGTCCGCTTAATCCGCTTCTTGGGCATGATGGCGCCCAGGGTGTCGTTTAAATCAATGCCCATTTGGCCCAGCATGTTGTTATCCGTGGCGCCGGCTTGTTGGGGATCGTCCATTTCAATTTCAACGGTGTGGTTTTCCAACAGCCCTTGATTGAGTTGTTCCGTCAAAGAGAGACGCTCATTACGAATCTCGTCAGTGACTTCTTCCTGTTCGCTGGGTGCGGTCGGCATCTGGCCGTTTTGCATCTGGGAGAACATGTTCATCATGTTGGCGAAGTCGTTGTTGTTCTTGTTTTCCTTCTTCTTCGCCGGGGCCAACAGCTTGACCAAGCGCTTGTTTGCAGCTTGGGTCGCGTCGGTCCGGACATTCTTAAATTGGTCTTGTTTTTCCATGGCCACGGAGACCTCGACCAGGTCGCGAACCATCGATTCCACGTCGCGGCCCACGTAACCAACCTCGGTAAACTTGCTGGCCTCGACCTTGGTGAATGGCGCGTGAACAATCTTGGCTAACCGGCGGGCAATTTCGGTCTTCCCGACCCCGGTTGGTCCAATCATCAGCATGTTTTTAGGGGAAATTTCCTCTTGCATGGCGGCATCCAGTTGCATCCGCCGGTAACGGTTTCGTAAGGCAATGGCGATAGCCTTCTTGGCTTCATCCTGGCCAATGACGTATTGGTCCAGTAAGCCGACAATCTCTTTAGGTGTTTTATTAATGGCGTCCACTGTACAGTCCTCCAGTATTAAAGTTCTTCAGAAATAACGTTTTCGTTGGTAAAGATATCGATACCACCGGCAATGTGAATGGCGCTTTCGGCGATTTCCTTGGCGCTCATATCCTTGGCGTGGTGGTGTAGGGCCGTGGCGGCAGCTAAGGCAAAGTTACCACCGGAACCGATGGCTAAGATGTCATCGTCGGGGGCAATGACTTCCCCGGAGCCGGAAACCAGCAGCATTTCGTCCTTGTCCATGACAATCAACAGGGCTTCGAGCTTCTGTAGGGCTTGATCTGAGCGCCATTGCTTGGCGAGTTCGACAGCGGCCCGTTGAAGATTACCGCTGTATTCGTTGAGTTGACCTTCGAATTTTTCTTCGAGGTTAAAGGCATCGGCAACGCTCCCGGCGAAGCCCACGACGACTTGATTGTTGTAGATCCGCCGAATCTTGTGGGCGGTCCCCTTCATGATAACTTTTTCTCCCATCGTGACCTGTCCGTCACCGGCCATTGCGTTGTGACCGTTGTGCCGAACCGCACAGATGGTAGTTGCTTCGAATTTTACTGGCATTAGTTAATCGCTCCTTATGATTGTGTCGAATGATCGTGATCTTCGGTGGCGCGCGGGAAGAATTGGCGATAATCGCGTTGAAGATGTTCCCGCGTCACGTGGGTATAGATTTGGGTGGTCGACAGGCTACTGTGACCCAGTAGTTCCTGAACCGACCGCAAGTCCGCCCCGTTATTGAGTAAATGGGTGGCAAACGTGTGCCGCAGCATGTGGGGATGAATCTCAGTGGTGAGGCTACTGCGTTTGATAATCTGATTCAGCAGGTAGGTCACCCCCGCTGCGGTCAATTGCCCGCCGTGCGCATTGATAAAGACAAAGTCGTGCTGCTGATGGTACTGGGCCATTAGGGGCGTCCGCGCGGCGTCGACGTAAGTCGTTAGAGCGTCGCTGGCGTAGTGGCCGAATGGGACGTACCGTTCCTTATTGCCCTTCCCGTGAATCAACATGATGCGGTTGTCAAAGTCAATATCGTGCAGGGTCAGGTTGACACACTCGCTGACCCGGATACCCGTCCCGTACAGGATCTCCAGCACCGCAGAATCGCGGGTGGCCAGTTGGTGATTGGCGTTGCCCGCGGCGGCCGTGAACAACGCCGTCATTTCCCGCTCGTAGAAAAAGCGTGGCAGGTGATTCTGATGGTGCTTGAGCTGGACGTAGGCAAACGGATCGTCTGTCGCTAGCCCGTTACTCATCAGAAAATTGTAGAACGAGCGTAACGTGGAGAGCTTGCGGGCAATCGTGGTTCGCGCGTAGTGGTGATCGTAGAGGTCACTGAGATAGACTTCGACGTCCAGCTGGTCAATCTGCGTCCAGGGTTTAAGGCCCCCGTTATCGCGCAGAAACTGGCTGAACTCGTCTAAGTCTTCCTGATAGGCCTTGACGGTTTCGGGTGAGTATTGCCGTTCCCCCTGCAGGTACGTCATGAATTGTTCGACTGCTGAAGCCACGGCTGACACCTCCTGTACGTGTTAATGCTAGCAAACGCGCTTAAAAAACACAACTAACTCATCAAAAAATGGCGGATTAGGGGGCTGACGGCCAACGTGACTGGGGAGGGTCGCTTTTAGCGGCCATGTCTTGGGGCAAAAAAAGCCCGAGATAACCTTATCCCGGACCCTTGATGCATGCTTATTTCATTATTTTTGTGGAGCTTCTTCGTAATCGCCATTTGGACAAACGATCTGAACGCCGCCTCTAATCTTCTTGGCAACCAGGTAGTGACCGTCCTTAGGGCAATCACGGCCGACCGGCTTGTCCCAGGAGACGAAGTCACAGTCGGGATACCGGGAACAACCGTAGAAAATCCGGTTCTTCTTAGACTTCCGTTCGATGACTTGGCCCTTGTGGCAAACGGGACAAACCACGCCGATTTCCTTCACGATTGGCTTCGTGTTGCGGCAATCTGGGAAGCGGGAGCAGGCGTAGAACTTACCGTAACGCCCCATCTTCACGACCATTGGGGCCCCGCAGATGTCACAGTCAAAGCCGGCAGGTTCGTCACGAATCTGAATCTTTTCGATGGCTTCTTCGGCGTGGGACACCTCGGTAGAAAACGGCTTGTAGAAGTTGTCAATCACCTTGACCCAGTCCTGCTTGCCCTCTTCAACCCCATCCAATTCGTCTTCGAGGTCGGCGGTAAAGCCCACGTCCACGATATCGGGGAAGTAGTCCTTGATAATCTTATCGACGATTTCCCCCAGCTCGGTGGGTTCGAAGCGCCGGCCAACTAGTTTGACGTAGTACCGCCGTTGAATTGTGTCCAGCGTTGGTGCGTAGGTCGATGGCCGGCCCACACCGTTTTCTTCCAACGCCTTAATCAGGTTGGCTTCGGAATACCGTGCCGGCGGCTGAGTGAAGTGTTGGGCCGGATCGGTCTTGGCCAATTTCACTTGGTCACCGATTTCGAGGTCGGGTAGGAGATTATCCTTTTCCTTACCGTCCTTATAAATCTTTAAGAACCCTTCGAACTTCATCTTTGATCCGTTGGCCCGGAACGTCACGCCGTTTTGTTCCAACGTCACGGCCATGGTGTCCATGATGGCGTTAGTCATTTGGCTGGCAACGAAGCGGTTCCAAATGAGTTGGTATAACCGGAACTGGTCCCTGTTCAACCGTTCCTTGAGGCTAGCCGGTGTCCGGAAGACAGACGTGGGCCGAATCGCCTCATGGGCGTCCTGGGCACCCTCGGGCAGCTTGCCCTTGATGGGCTTGGTTGCCGCATACTCGGCACCGTACTTCTCGTGAATGAACGTGGAGGCCTCATGCTTGGCGATGCTGGAAATCCGGGTGGAGTCGGTCCGCATATAGGTAATGAGCCCCTGCGTCCCTTCCTTGCCCAGGTTAATCCCTTCATAGAGCTGTTGGGCGGCCATCATAGTCTTACGCGTCCGGAAATTCAGCTTGCGGTTGGCGTCCTGTTGCATGGAACTCGTGGTAAATGGGGGTTGTGGCGAACGCTTCCGTTCCTTACGTACCACGTTGGTGATGTCAAAGTTCCCCTTCTTATCGAGCTTGGCCAAGACGTCCTGCACCGCGGCATTGTCCTTCAGGCCGGCTTTCTTGCCGTTGAGGCCGTAAAAGCTGGCACCAAACGTATGCCGGGCCTTCTTGAAGTTGGCATCGATCGTCCAGTATTCTTCGGGTTGGAACGCCTTGATTTCATTTTCCCGTTGGATAATCAAGGATAAGGCGATCGACTGCACCCGACCAGCACTGAGGCCCTTCTTAACCTTTTTCCAGAGCAACGGCGAGATGGAGTAACCCACCAGACGGTCCAATATCCGCCGTGCCTGTTGGGCATTGACCAGATTCATGTCGATTGAACGGGGCGTCTTAAAGGCTTCCTTAACGGCGTCCTTGGTAATTTCGTTAAACGTTACCCGGTTCTTGTCGGTCACATCTAGATTTAAAATGTGGGCAAGATGCCAGGCGATGGATTCCCCTTCACGGTCGGGGTCAGAGGCGAGGTAGACGGCCTTGGCTTTTTTGGCCTCGGACCGCAATCCCTTGATGACGTCACCCTTCCCCCGGATGGAAATGTAATGCGGGTCGTAGTTGTTATCGAAGTCGATCCCCATCGAACTCTTAGGTAAATCTCTGACATGGCCGAGACTAGGCACAACCTTGTAGGTGCGGCCTAAATATTTCTCAATGGTCTTGGCTTTAGCCGGTGATTCCACGATAACTAATTTTTTTTGCGGTTTCCGCCGCTTCTTTGTACTAGCTTTCGCTTTGGTCTTAGTCGGCAAATCACATTACTCCCTCGGTGGGCAGACCACAAAGCCCCGTTGCACGCGTGGCCTCGCGTCTACATACTTGTTTTTACGACGAACAATCCGTTCGCTAATTTTTTCACTATAATCCCACTCATGGTATTTCAAGTTAGGGTAACTTGTCAACTAAAAGTTCTTCCATTATATGTTCGGAATTCAAGATTGGTTTTGCGCCAGCTAAAATTAATTCGTTGGTCCCGACCGAGTTTTGACCGTCAATCGTGCCCGGGACGGCCAGCACATTTCGATTTTCTTGTAGCGCGATATTGGCCGTGATTAGGCTGCCGGAGCGGTGTGCGGCCTCGATGACCAGAACGCTCTGTGCCAGACCGGCGATGATGCGGTTGCGTTCCGGAAAATGATGGCGGGCTCCGGGCGTGCCCCACGGATATTCCGACAGGATGAGTTGATGGTGGGCTAAAGTTTTCATTAAGTCTCGGTTGGCGGCCGGGTAGCAGGTGTCTAACCCGGTGCCAATCACAGCGATGGTGGTTCCCCGGTGGGCCAACGCCACCTGATGAGTCAGCGTATCCACGCCCTGCGCCAGACCGGAGACCAGGCAGACTCGTTGTTCCACGATCGGCGGCAACAACAGGCGCATGGCCCGTAAAGCGTAGTCCGTGGGCTTACGCGACCCCACCACGGCCAGCTGGGGCGCCCGTAGCCGGCGGAGGTCGCCTAGAAAGTACAGGGCCAGCGGCGGCGCGTAGGTTTCTCTGAGCTGGACCGGATACGCCGCGTCGACGATGGTCATACAGCCGCTGTGGGTCAGATTTTCCGTGACGGTATCGTTGGTTTCACGACTGAACAAATCCAATTGGAGCGCCGCCGTCAGTTCGGCGTTGAGCGTGAGGTCCGCGGCCATTTGTGCGACCACCAGGCTATCTACCACGGTGATTTCGGGATGACCGTCTAACCACCGCCAGCAGGCATTCGCCGTTTTCCGGCCAACGCCCCGTACTAAATTTATCCGCATGAAAAAATCACGAAGTGTCAGTTGCATGGAATCAACCTCCCAGTCCTCTTTAGGACTAACTCCGTGATTGTGCGTCAATTATTTTTCGAACAGGTGAAAAAGTTTTGCGATGAATCGGGGTCACGCCCCGGTCGGCCAGTCCGGCCAGGTGTTCGGCGGTGCCGTAGCCCGCGTTATTTTTAAAACCATACCCGGGATACAGCCGGTCGTAAGTGTCCATCAGGTGGTCCCGGTAGACCTTGGCTACGATGCTGGCGGCAGCCACGCTGGCACTCTTGGCATCACCCTTGATGAGGCGCGTCTGCGGCAGGTCCACGGGGATCTGCATGGCATCAACGATCAGGTGTTGCGGGGCCACCCCTAGTCCCAGTACGGCCCGCTGCATGGCCACGCGCGTCGCCTGGTAAATGTTAATCTGGTCAATCAGAGCGCTACTGCCAATCCCGATGCTGACGGCCGTGGCCTGAGCGAGAATCAGCGGATAAAGTCGTTCCCGTTCCTTGGGCGTCAACTGCTTGGAGTCGTTGACCAAGGGGATGTCGAAGTCTTGCGGCAAAATCACGGCGCTGGTGACCACGGGACCGGCCAACGGTCCACGGCCGACCTCGTCGATACCGGCCACCAGCTTTCCGGCGGCCCAGAGTTGGCGTTCGAAGTGCAGACGTTCCTGGAAGGCATTTTCGGCCGTTGCCTGGCGGTCTAAGCGCCGTTGAATCTGTTTCAGGAGCAACTGGGCCCCCTTCCGCGAATCGGCCGCTAGCGTCACAAGACGGGGGTCTGCGGGGTCGGTTACATCGGCCAGGTCTTGTTTTAAACTGGCGAGGCTAGGTTGCTTACTACTCACCGGACTCACCCGCCTGTGGTGCGCGGTCTAAGGTGAAGCCGCCGAGTTTCTTCCGCCGGGCGTCTAGAATCAACCGTTCGCTGGCCCGTTCATAGTCGTCACGCATACCAACCTTTTCCGTAATCTTTAGCAGCAGGTCGACATCGCTCAGGTCGAGGTCGGCATCGTTGAGGTGGTAACGTTCTAACAGGGCAGAGGCGTGGTATTGACGGAAGAAACCGAGGGCGTACAGGGCGACGTCGTCCTTGGCGTAGAGCTTCTCTTTGATGGCCCCGGTCAACGCCAATTTCTGAGCGGTTTCTTGGTCCTTGAACTTGGGCCACAGAATGCCGGGGGTGTCTAGCAGCTCCAGATGTTTGCTGGAACGGAGCCACTGTTGGCCCTTGGTGACGCCGGGAGTGTCCCCGACCTGTGCGGCCTTGCGGTTCACCAAGTGATTGAGCAACGTGGACTTTCCCACATTGGGGACGCCGACCGTCATGGCCCGCATCGGCCGTTCTTTCAAGCCCTTGGCCTGTTCGGCGGCTAGCTTGTCGGCCAGAATGTCCAGGGCAATCTTGGTAATCTGCTTGGGGGTCACGTTCGCCCGCGAGTCGATGGCGATGGCGGGTTGTTGGTGTTCCCGGTAGTAGCTGAGCCAGGCAGCGGTTTGCTGCGGATCGGCCAGGTCCTTCTTGGTTAAGATGATTAAATGGGGCTTGTTCTGCGCGATTCGGGCCACCTCGGGATTACGTGAGGCCGCGGGAATCCGGGCGTCCACGAGTTCGAAGACGATATCAACCAGATGAACGTTTTCTTCCATCTGGCGAATGGCCTTCGCCATGTGCCCGGGGAACCATTGAATAGTGCTCATAGTGCTCTCTCCTTTGATATAGCAACGTTTGTAGTGTGTCAAAATTTTAAAATTACCAGAATTTGCCATAAATGTGCCCTGTGGCCTGTATGAATTACGGCAAATTCTCTTCATGATCAATCCCCGTATCTTCAGCGAAGATTTCAATTGTACGTACCGAGTTTCTCTGTGAGTGGGCCATGAGATGGATATATCCGTCTGTCGTTATTTTTTCGATATGGTCCACTCACGCCTGAACCTCTTTTTTCTTTCGCTTTTCGAAGCGCATGCTTTTATTCTTTCTCGTTTGATTAAAGAAAAAGATGAAATGGAATTCCAATTAACGAATCCCATTTTACCATTTTCTCTATTGTTTTAGATAGACATGTTGCTTCCCAAGCAGAAATTCCTTAAATAAGTCGAAGGTGATCCAGATCAACTTGTGAAATGCCCCTCAAGGTTGGACGTGTGAAGCTTAGAACACTCTGAAAAGCTAAAATATCTTTCCATTCGTCGAAGTCTAAACAACATCCATAAATCATGGCAAGTCTTTATTAAAATTTTCCTGTAATCCAAAAACGACCACCATTTCTGATAGCCGTTTTCGGTGAATTTCACAAATTATTTGACGGTCATAACTAATTTCTTATTGGCTGTAATATACTGCCCATTTTGCAAAACGAACCGGGTCGTTAGGTTGTGGCGCTTAATCGCAGTTACTTTAAGCGTCTTTCCCTGCTTGACGGTTTTCACTTTTCCAGTCAGGTTTAGGTTTCGGTACACATTGATGCCTGACTTGCTAAGAACTTTGATTCGCTTGGCCGCTTTTTGGTAATAGACCGGGCCAACAAAGTCCGTTCTGGCTGTGATGTACCCCGTCTTACCGGCGGTCTTACTGTTGTGATTGACATCCTTGACTTGATACCGCAATAAACCGGCGTTAGAACGGGCATAACCAGTGACGACAAACATGGGCCGTTGAGACCGTTTGGCCTTAGCGTATTTGACGATTCTCTGATTTTGCTTGAAAGTAGGCTTCTGATACAAATACAACGTCTTCAAGCCATAAACCGCAGACTTCTTAGACACAACGGTTTCCGTATCAGCTTCCGCAGCATTAACCGTTAATTTCACCGTCATCGTTTTTCCATTGTCTGCCTTGAGAACGACGTCGTAGGTGCCCGGCTTGGTTAAGTCGATTTGGCTTGTATCCACTGTCACCGGTATCTCATTTCCAGATGAATCCTTGGCTTGGGCATTGAATGTTGTGGCGTCTACTTTTTGACCGACCGTGATCGTTGCACTGGAATTAGTGGTTAAATCAGATTGATCAACGTGAACTGGGCTGACTGGGATATTGTCGCTTGGTTTTGATTCCAGGTTGATGTAGAAATCAGCCTGGTACGTTGAAGAACCCGCTAACTTAGTTAATTGTAATTTTTGGGAGGCTGCTTCCTTAGTTTCAGCCAAATTCATCGTTGCAGATTTATAACCACTCTCATTGTAAAGTTTAAAGCCGTTGTCTAGAGACTCTTCTGCCATCGTTCGAGGGGTCATTCCGTATTTTGCTGCGGTAGTGGCGTTCACAAATGGCATAATTTCCTGGACTGCTTTTTCATACGAGGCGGCGGATTGGTCGTCAGCGTATTTAAAAAGCACGTTGTACACGTCAAAAACATCATAATTTGGGGTGAAGTAGTCATCAGGAAAATACTCGTCAAAGCCTTGCTGCATGGTTACCCCGTTGCTAATAGCCATTGATTCAGTAAAGTCTATAAAAGCTTTTGGCTGCTCTCCCTTTACCCGGGTACAGACCCTGAAGTGAACATCAGCAGTATCTCCTGCTTTATCAGCCGCACTTGCAACATCAACGTTAAGAAAAGTCCCAACCACTAGCGAAATCATAGCGAGTCCAACTGCAATCACTAACTTTTTCCAACGCGTATGTATCATCCATATCACTCCTTCCCCCAAATTATACCGCTCACATAAACGGTTTGACCACTAAAACTTTGATAATACTTAAAATATATCGAGAGAAACTTCAAGTGCCTTGGTTTACTTCCTTCTGACCGCCACACCCCGGTCGTTCACTAACAGCTCGGGCCGAGCATAGCCCAAGAAACACGCTTAGCGATAAGTGATTTGAGTCTCGTTTCCAAAGGATAAAAGCAAATGCTCATGTCCTCCAGATTTTCGTTTGACACCACAAAGGCCCACTAGCATATTTCGTTAGTGGGCCTTTCCATAGAGTGAAACCAGCGTCAATCATCGGGCTATAAATTTGGCAGATCACGAAATCTGTAACCACTAGCTACGCTTGCTTGACACTATCCCTATGGCATGTGATCGGCATCAAATGAAAGACAGGAGAAAAAATCATGAGTAAAATTCAGAGCTCCCTTTTAAGTTATCCCAACCGTGGCCAATGGGACGATAGCCGGTACCGCGACAACGTCAGCGGGCGCGGCATCAAAGATTTACCGGAGACTTACCATCCTAAAAGATTCAAAGTAATCTTAAAAATTTCACTTTAGAGTAGCCAAGCGCTGAATTTTTGCCACGGTTGGAACTTGTTGCATTAGATCAGGAATATGCTTGGTAATCCAGCCAATATCACGTTGCCACCAAGCGAGATCAAGTAACGCTTGAATCACGTCTGGCTCAAATCGCTTCCGAATCGGTTGTGCCGGATTACCACCGACAATCGTGTAAGGTGCCACATCTTTGGTCACCACACTATTTGCCCCGATAATTGCCCCATCACCAATTTGGATGCCCGGCAACACGGTCACATTTTGACCAAACCAAACATCGTTGCCAACTACGGTATCACCCTTTAACGGCAAGTCCGTCAAACTGGGAGTTTGGGTCTGCCATTCACCACCTAAGATATTGAATGGATAAGTCGAAGCACCTCGCATCATGTGATTAGCACCGTTCATGATAAATTCGATGCCGCTAGCAATCGCGCAAAACTTGCCAATGATTAATCGGTCATCCAAAAATGAATAGTGGTGTGTCACATGAGCTTCAAAGTTTTCTGGGTTGACGGGATCATCGTAATACGTAAAGTCGCCAACTTGAATCGTTGCGCGCTGCACCACGTTTTTGATAAAAACCAATGATTTAATTGCTGGATTTGGATAAATCGCGTTTGGATTAGGAATTGCCATCATTACTTACCCATAACTACCGCCGATGACGGGTAGTTTTCCTTTCGTTAAGCTACACTCATTGTATTCGGATTGCGTAATTCTTGCCAGAAATCGCGCTGTTGCAAAGCGAGCCTGCATTTCACGTAAACCAGTGAGTCTTTCGTTAGCGGCCCCGCTTGACTTGGCGAACAATATCTCTCGTTTTAATGGCTGAGCACCGCCGTTATTTTTTGTAAATCCGAAAGCCCAGGAAATTGATTGCCGTATCTGCTCAATTTCAGCGGATCACAGAAGTCACTTTGAAAATAATTCCTGACGGCTTGGTTGCGGTCGAATTCGGTAATCGTTTTAAAACGGAAGGCATCTATTAGCGCACGTTCGGGCTCATAGATGTTGAGTGAACCGCTATCTTCTTCATTTCGAACGCTTGTCAAACCAATGGGATAATACCGATTGTCAACGTGATGAATCGTCACGATATAGTTTTCAAATGCGTTAGGAATCTTGTAGCCACGTGGAACAGTCAGGTCTAAATACGTGTATTGGCGGTCAATGAGGTGCCACCAAGTTAAAGCCGTTTGCCCCGAAATAATTGCTTTAGGGTAACGTAACTGAATAGCTAAAAAATCATCATTTGACAGATTCTCGTTACTCCATAATTGAACGCCGGCACGTCCAGTACCAAACCTGGCGACTTCTCCAGCATCGACCAACTTGTTCAGATAGTATTTGGAAATTCCAGCGTCCTTAGCCTCTCTGGTTGTAAAGATTGCGTTTAGTTTGAAGAGTCTTGGAAGAAGCGATTCAATCTTCATTTTCACACCTCGTACAATACTTTTTGGTAATTATAGCATGAGGGTTCAAAAAGCACGTAAGATTGACATCGTCCTTTTCGGCCTTCCCTTCGACGACAAAATAAAAACCCATCAGCTGCATGCCAATGGGTCTTCACATCATCTGTTAAGCTAACGCCGCCAAATACATTTGCCAAGCATCGTCGAAGATGGTCATGGACGGTAGGTACGCCGCATTTTCCTCGAGGTACTTGGATAAGGGGTCAAATTCGGTCTCCTGCTTGGGGAACGAACTGTCCAAAAAAGCATTGTTGGCAAAGCTTGCGACGGGGTCGTAACTTTCAGGATTGCGTTGAGTCATTAAAAACTGGTAAAACGTCTTGGGCATGACGGGCCTCCTTCATTAATCCGGGATCCGGGCTTGGAAGACAAACTTACCAGCGCCGGACATATCAATCTTCTTGGCCGCGTACGACAACTTTTTCCCGTTGCCAATCGCGGTTAGGTGCAACGTGGCAATCTTTTTGTGACTGTCCATGGATACCCACTTGGGCAGCGGATAATTCTTGGCCACGTAGCTCATGACGAAGCTGACCGGAACGGGTAGCGACCCGACCGAGAGCTTCTCCGCCTTCAGCTGCACGTCCCCCGAGGATAACACGGTTGGCTTCAGGAGTAAAACAAAATTCACGTTGGCCCCCAAAACTTTGGTGGAACCCGTCAAGATGGCGTGGTCGGTCACTTGGAAACTATACTTCACGGACTGGCCCTTTAGCGATTTATTGACGTAGTAATCGGCCAAGGCGTTGACCTGCTTCTTGTTCAGCGTCACGTCAATGTTGGTGGTTTCCGTGGCGGGTTTGGCCGTTGAGGCAACCTTCGTGGTGCCGGTGGCCTTAATCCCCACGGTAATCAAAGCGATGACCAGTAAGGCCACCAAGGCTAGGAAACCCCATTTCCACCAGTTTGGGGCCGTATTTTCTTTTGGTGCTGCATGCCGTTGCATATGATTAATTTCCTCCTTCTCTGACCGCGCTTACTTCAACAGCCACTGCTGCTGATGGGCCTGCATTTCCTTGAAGACGTAGCGGGTCATCAAGCGATACCCCTTGGCGTTGGGATGGAAATGGTCCGCCGGCGACAGGTAATGATTTAACTCGTCGCTTGCATCGCTGGCCAGGATGGTGGCCTGGAACGTCTGGGTCGAAATCTTACCGTTGTTGATGTCTTGCGAATTGCGTTTCAACTTGGCCTGTTGCGTGGCCGACTTGAACTGACCGACTGACAGCGCTCGGTTGATATCGACCCAATACAGGTTATGATAGCTGCTGGCCGTCTTCTTGGTCGCGACGTTCCAGTCATCTACGGCATTGGTGACCTGATCGATGTTGGCGAAGTAGACGTAGACCGGATTGTAAATGGAATAAAGGAAGATCGGCGCCTTGGGATTGTATTGTCTTACCGTATTCAACAAGCGCTGAAGCTTCTGTTGGTAAGTATCCTCCGCATTATCCAGTTGCGTGTTGAGCTTTGATTGCTGGCTAATCGTGACGTTTTTGGTCAGCGTCTGCAGCAGGTCGTTACCGCCCACGGTCATGACAATGGCCTGGGACTTCTTGACCTGTTGCTGCATGGCCGGGCTATTCACCAGGCGCTTTTCAATCTGGTCACTACGGTCACCGGACTTGCCGTAGTTGTGCATGACCACCTTGACCTTGTCGCGGCGGTGAATCATGGTCTTCAACCGACCGGTATAGCCGCCCTTCTTCTGCTGGTCACCGACACCCTGGGTCAATGAGTCCCCCAGCGCCACGACCCGCACGACCTTACGCCGATTGACGGCGTTGGGATGGGGGCCACTCAGAGTGGTACGCGCGCCGGGATGCCAGTACGTCAGCACGGCCAGCGTGACCAGGACCACGAGGAGAACCACCCCCGTAATCTTACTAAACCCTTTTACATTTTTCACAAATATCCCCCCTCGGGATAAAGAAAAAGCGGTGGCCTAGCCACCCCTTTTTCATGGTTAATGACTTATTTACTTGGTTGGATCGGTGTAGTACATCAACGCGAAGGCCCCAGGCCCCCCGTGAGTGGCAATGATCGGCACCGTTTCACGCACGAGCACATCCTTATCGGGCAAGATTTCGTGCAGGTGGCCCTGAATCTTATCGACGGACTCGAAGGCCTCCACGTGAGAGATTCCAATCGCCATGATATCGGGGGTTTGTTTGATCTGTTCATAGACTTTGTCAAAGTACCGATCGATGGTCTTCATACCCCGACCCTTGGCGCGAATCTTCAGCTCGCCACCGGTGACTTGTAGCACAATCTTAATGTTCAACAGGGACGTTAACATGCCGGCGGCCCGGCTCAACCGGCCCCCCTTGAGGATGTTTTCCAAGGTGACGATGCCCATGAACAACTTGGTGTGGTCGCGTACGGCCGCGGCCCGGTCCAAGATGGCCTGTTTGTCGGCGCCCTCGGCCGCCAATTTAGCCGCTTCGACGACTTGGAAAGCCAGAGCTTGGTCGGTGTATTGGCTGTCAACCACAGTCACATCGGTCTTCGACAGCTGAGCGGCTTGTTCGGCCGTGTGCACGGTCCCACTGATGGCGGCTAACATGTTGAAGCAGATCACACTACTGCCATCTTCTCCCAACTTGTCGAAAGTTTCAACGAACTTGCCTAAAGGCGGCTGGCTCGTTTTGGGCAAGACCTTGGAGGCCTTCATCTTATCAATAAATTCTTTATTCGTGATGGATTCCCGTTCAACGTAAATGGTGTCATCAATCATGACCGTCAACGGGATAATGGTAATATTGTAATCCTGGATTTGCTGATCGGTTAGACCCGCAGACGAATCCGTAACAATTTTAATTTTAGCCATGGGTATCCCACTCTTTCTGACCAGAGATTTTGGTTTATGCTACAATATGCGTAATGAAACATACGGTAATAGTATAGCAGAATTGTTGAACTTTTTCAGTAATTCTGCGAACTCACCGCGCTGAATATCAGAATTTTCTGATAACAATCCCTAAAGGAGGAATTTGTTTGGTAAAAGAACGGAGTCGCACGTACCAGATTGTCAATGAGGTGTTGAACGCCGTGACGCATGGGATTGGTGCCGCCCTGAGCATTGCCGGCCTGGTCATCTTGATTCTACAGGCCCATGGCAAGGGTGGCAGCCTCCGCATGACGACGTTTCTGGTCTACGGCATTATTCTCGTGCTCTTCTATTTGGCGTCAACCCTCTTCCATGGTCTGTACTTTACCCGTGCGAGCCACGTCTTTCAAATATTTGATCATTGCGCCATTTACTTGTTAATTGCGGGGACCTATACCCCATTTAGTTTGTTAGTCGTGGGGGGCAAACTTGGCTGGTGGATGTTCGGGATTATCTGGGCCATGGCCGTGGCTGGGATTATTTACAAGGCCATCTGGCTGGGCAAGCTCCAAACCCTCTCGACCGTCATCTACGTGGTCATGGGGTGGATGTGCCTGATGGGCATTGGCCCGCTATACCACGGACTGGGACTCGTCGGCTTCCTGCTCCTCTTTTTCGGGGGCGTGGCCTTCACGTTAGGTGCCGTCATCTATAGCTTCAAGGGCGTCCCGTTTGGCCACGTCATCTGGCACCTCTTCGTCATGCTGGGGACGGGACTGATGTATTTCTCGATTCTGCTTTACGCTTAATCGTGTCGACAGGTAGAAATTGGCTAAAATCATTGTCACCAGACGATTTAGGGTGTTAAAAAAACTGCCGCCAATCATCGAGATTTTGATGATTGGCGGCAGTTTTAGCAGTTTAACGCCGCTGATACTGTTCAAAATGGTAGTCGTAGGGATTCTGATCGTTGCGAATGCCCGGCTGGGTCGCGATTAACTGGAACTTATCGTAGTCAATGACGGGCATCCAGGTATCGCCGGTAAAGTTGGCATCAATGACCGTCCGATACAGGAAATCCACGTCGTCTTGGAGGCCGACAAAGAGCTGGGCGCCCCCGACGACGAAGAGCTTCTCGTCCTGATGGGCCGCGGCGTATTGCCGCACGGCGTCCAAGCTATCGAGGACGATGACGCCCTCCGGAAAGTTGGCGGCCGGTTGATGGGTCACCACGATGTTTTGCCGATTCGGCAGTGGTCGCTTGAAGGACCGGTACGTCCGAGCCCCCGCGATCACGGTGTTACCCGTGGTGACGGTCTTAAAGAAATGCATATCGGCCGGCAGGTGCCACGGCAACTGGCCATTTTGGCCAATCACGCCGTTGTGCCCTTCCGCCCAAAGAAAGATTAACATGGTTCACCCTCCATTCTGGTTAAACGGCGACCGGTGCCTTGATGGCCGGCGCTGGATCGTAACCGGTCACCTTGATATCGGCCATGTCGTAATCGAAGATGCTTGATTTGTCGGGATTCAACCACAACTTTGGTGCGGCCTTAGGTGTCCGGGCCAGCTGGGTCTTCACCTGTTCGATGTGATTGCTGTAGATGTGAGCGTCCCCCAGCGTATGCACGAAGTCGCCGACCTCTAGGCCAACTTCCTTGGCAATTAACGAGGTTAACAGCGCGTAGCTGGCGATGTTAAACGGCACCCCGAGGAAGATGTCACCGCTCCGCTGATAGAGCTGACAGCTCAATTTACCGTCGTTTACGTAGAACTGGAATAACGTGTGGCACGGTGGTAGCGCCATGGACGGCACATCGGCCGGGTTCCATGCCGAAACGATCATGCGCCGGGAATCCGGGTGCGTTCGCAAGGTCTCAATCACGTTGGCAATCTGGTCAATCGTTTCGCCATTCTTGTCTTGCCAAGCCCGCCATTGACTGCCGTAGACCAAGCCGAGGTCGCCGTACTGGTCGCCAAAGGCCTGATCGGTGAGAATCCGGTCGTCGAAAGCCTGCTTCTCGGCTTGATACTGCTGTTTAAAGTCCGCATCGACCAGGGAGCGCCGGCCAAAGTCGGTCATGTCCGGGCCGTGGTAGTCGGAGCTTTCGATGAACCGCTGAAAGGCCCATTCGTCCCAAATATGGTTGTGGTGTTGCAATAAGAAGCGAATATTGGTATCGCCCCGTAAGAACCACAGGAGTTCGGATTTAATCAGGCCGAACGGCACCTTCTTCGTGGTCAGTAATGGGAAACCCGCTTGCAGGTTAAATCGCATTTGGTAGCCAAATAAACTCAGGGTTCCCGTCCCGGTACGGTCGGACTTCTGGTGGCCCTCCGTCAATACCTTACGCGCCAAATCCAAGTAAGCATCTTCTAGCATTCAGGTCGTCTCCTATTCCGCGTATTCACTGAGGTATTCCCAGCGTGTCATCTTTTCATCGAGTTGCTTATCCAAGTCGTCCAATTGCGCTTGCAAATCGGCTAGCTTGTCGTAGTTGTCCCCGTTGGCATTCATTGCGTCTTGGACCTGAGACTTCTGGTCTTCCAAGCCATCGATAACGCCCTCGATGCCTTCCCATTCCTTCTGTTCGGCATAGGTCAACTTGACTTTTTTCTTCGGCTTGGCCGGTTGACTGGTTGCGGGCTTGGCCGCCTTTTCCTTAGCCGGCTTGGCTTTGGCCTTGCGCTGCTGTTGCGCCGCGGCCAGGTACGCACTGAATCGGCCGGAGTAGCGTTCAATCTGGCCATTGCCATCGAAGATTAACAGGCGGTCGGCCACCTTATCGAGGAAGTAACGGTCATGGGAAACCGTAATGACGGTGCCGGCAAACTGGGAAATATAGTCTTCCAAGACGGTTAACGTGCTGATATCCAAATCGTTAGTTGGTTCGTCCAGCAGCAGGACGTTGGGCTGTTCCATCAGAAGCTTGAGCAGGTAGAGCCGCCGCTTTTCACCCCCGGAGAGCTTGCGAATCAACGTGCCGTGCATGAACCGTGGGAAGAGGAATTGCTCCAACAATTCGGTCACACTGACAGAGTTCCCCGCCTTATCGGTCACGTTTTGGCCGACTTCGGAGAGGTAGTTAATCATCCGCTTATCGTCCGGAATAGGCTCAATTTGCTGGGTGTAGTAGGCCATCTTGACCGTTTCCCCAATCGTCACGATCCCGGAATCCAGCGGTAGCCGTTGGGCAATCACGTTGAGCAGGCTGGACTTGCCGGCCCCGTTCTCACCGCTAATCCCAATGCGTTCGCCCCCCTGAATCAGGTCGCTGAAGTCCTTGAGAATGGTATGGCCGCCTAGGGTAAGGTTGGCGTCCTTTAACTCAATCACTTTCTTGCCGAGCCGTTGTTGGCCCAGCGAAATGGCCACGTTGTCTTGAACTTGCCGCGTCCCCACATTGCTGGCCAGATCGTTGAAACGGTTAATCCGGGCCTGTTGCTTGGTCGATCGCGCCTTGGCCCCGGCCTTCATCCAGGCCAATTCCTTTTTGTAGAGCCGTTGTTGCTTCTGGTCGGCCTCGGCTTCTTGGTTTACCCGTTCCGCCTTCTCCTGGACGTAAGCTTGGTAGTTGCCGGGATACTGATAGAGCTTACCAAAGTCGAGCTCCCAGATCTGGTTGGCCACTTGGTCCAAGAAGTACCGGTCATGGGTGACCACGAGTAAGGCACCCTTGTAGGATGCGAGATACTGCTGTAGCCAAGCGATGGAATCGAAGTCCAAGTGGTTCGTCGGTTCGTCTAGCAGGAGTAAATCGGGCGATTGGATCAGGACCTGAGCGAGCCCCACCCGCTTGATTTGGCCCCCGGACATGGTCTTAATGGACTGTGAGAGGTCCGTAATCTTCAGCTGGGTCAGGATGGTCTTCACATCGCTCTCGGCTGTCCAAGCTTCCTCTTCGTTCATCTGCGCCTCGGCGTCCAGGTAGCGTTGCTGGGCCTTGGCATCTTCCGGATGGTCGCCATAGACGGCTAAGGCCGCCTCGTAACGCCGAATCGTAGCGAAGACGGGCTGGTCACCGGAGAAGACGGCGTCCATCACGGTTAAATTCTGGTCCAAATCGGGCTGCTGCGTCAGGTAGCCAATGGTATAGTCCTTAGGGGTAGATAGCTCGCCGGACTGCTCATTGCTGACCCCGGCCAGCGTATTCAGTAGAGACGTCTTCCCACTCCCGTTGACTCCAATCAGGCCAATGCGGTCGTGTTCGTTAATAATAAAATTTAAATTGTCAAAAAGCGTCTTCTCGCCGTAAGTGCGGTGGAGATTTTCTGCGCGTAAAGTTTGCATAGTCTTTTCACTCTCTTACTTAAAATTATTCGGTTGTGGCTTGAGCCACTAAGGCCGCGCGATCGTTGGCCACACTGCCGGTCACAACGCGATATTCAAGGTCGCCTAAGATGGCACCAAGTTGTGGACCGGGTTGAATGCCGGCCTGCATCAGGTCCTTACCCGTCACGGCCAGCTCCTTTTTATTCCGGATCGGCAAGGCTGCCAAACGTTCGGTCAGGCTGGCCCGGCGATCGGGCGCCCCGAGAATCACGGCAACCTCATTGGCCGTAGCGATTAACTGCCGACCGCACTGATAAAGCTGCCAGTCGCTTAAGTCCCCTTGGCCTAGCAACGTGGCGGTCTTGTTGGCCGTCTGCACGGCGTTAATCGCCTGGTTGGCCGTCTTCCAGTGTTTCATAAAGGTCGTTATGGCGGGGGTATCTAAGCCAAAAGCGGTGGTTAGTAGGGTCCAAGCGGCGATGTCGGATGAGACGCCGTGGGTCAGGCGTTGCGCCAGGTCCCGTATTGCCGTTTCGTGGGGGGCGAAGTCCGGACAGTACTGCCACAACCCGGTGGCCAGCATATCAGTCACCCCTCGTTGTGGCGTCTTGCCCGTCAGTAATTTGAGTAATTCGACCTGCGTCCGTTCCACGGCAATTTTTGCCAGTAGTTGCGCATGGTCGGTGATGGCGGCCAGCGTGTCCGGCACGATGGTAAAGTCGAGTTGACTGGCAAACCGGACGGCCCGCATCATGCGTAGCGCGTCCTCGTGGAACCGCTCCTGGGCGTTGCCAACGGCGCGAATCCGTTTCTGCTGTAAGTCGGTTAAGCCATCGAACAGGTCGATCACTTCACCGTTCTCGCGCATGGCCAACGCGTTAATCGTAAAGTCACGGCGCTTCAAGTCCTCGGCGAGCGACCGGACAAAGGTCACCTGGTCTGGCCGGCGAAAATCCGTGTAGGTGGATTCCGACCGAAATGTCGTGGTCTCGTAGCCCGTCCCGTGGTCGAGAATCATCACGGTGCCGTGCTCAATCCCGGTGTCCACCGTCCGTTTAAACAAGCCCTTAATTTCCTTAGGATAGGCGCTCGTCGCGATATCGACATCGTGGATAGCCTTGCCGAGAATGGTATCCCGGACACTTCCACCGACAAAGTACGCCTCGTAGCCGGCTTGCTCAATAGTCTGGAGGACCGGTCGGGCAAGCTCAAATTCTTGTGGTAAGTGTTCCAACTTCATGGTTAATGTCACCTTTCGCCAGCTGTAATAGCCAAATGTGCCCGATAATTTTATCGCGACACTCTATATGTCAGTCTAACAGATTCAAGCGGATAATTGAATTTAAAGTGGCCCACTGACCACGAGTTTCTCGCCGGTTACCGTTTGCACTGTGCTATGATGGAAAAGTAAAATTTATTTTGGTTAGGAGAGAACGTCATGACTCAAGTTAAAGACGAATCTATCCGGCTGATTGACCTGTTGATGATTGGGATTGGCTGTGCCACCATGGCTTTTAGTCTGGTATTTTTTAACATTGCCAATCACTTAGCGGATGGCGGAATTTCGGGGATTACCCTGATTATTCGGGCCCTCTTCCATCTAGACCCGGCCTATTCAACCATTTTGATTAACGCCCCCTTACTCCTGATTGGGTACCGATTTTTGGGGCGGCAATCCTTGATTTACACCATCTACGGTACGGCGATGCTGGCCTTATTCCTGTGGATTTGGCAGCGGGTTCCTCTGGCGATTGACCTCCACAAGGATCTCTTACTGGCTTCGCTGGGAGCCGGTCTGACCGGTGGCTTGGGGTCCGGCCTGCTCTACCGATATGGCGGTACCACGGGCGGCACGGACATCGTAGCTAGAATCATGGAGCGATTCTACGGGGTGCCGATGGGTCAGACCCTATTGTGGCTAGATGTGGTGATTCTGCTGATTTCGTTAGTTTACATTGATATTCAGCACATGGCCTACACGTTAATCTACTCCTATGTCTTCGCCCGGTTGGTGAATTTCACGCAGGAAGGCGCGTATGCCGCGCGCGGAATTATCGTAGTGTCGGCGCACTACCAGGCGATTACCGATAGCATCATGGATGAGCTACAGCGCGGCGTTAGCCTGATCAATGGCGAAGGTGGCTTTTCCCATCAGCCCCGGCAAATGATTTACGTGGTTGTGGCGCCTAGTGAGCTCCACCGTCTCCGGCAGATCATCGCGCGGCATGACCCCAAAGCCTTTGTCTCCGTGATTAATGTCAACGAGGCCCTGGGCGAAGGGTTCTCCTTTGCGCGACCGAAGAAGAGTTTTCTCAGCAAGTTCAAGCCTTAGTTTAGGTTTGGCAACCGCGGTTTTTGCGGTTGCCTTTTTTGTGTGGATACAAGTTAAAGTAATTATTGTGTGCTAACCTAATTAAAAAAGAATGATTCCTTAGAACCACTCTTTCGTCCAAACTGGCTTAAAAATCCTGATAGCCTTCGAGCATCAACGCCATGTCGGCATCGTCCGGCACAATCTTTAAATACGCCGTGAGGAGCTTGACCACCTGCTCGCTGGCCCCCTCTTCGCGGTAGAAGTAGATGGCGGGCTTCAGGAAGTCGGGCTGATCCATGAAGAATGGTGCCGCCGCATCGTAGTATTTCCGGGCGGCCGCAAAATCTTCCTGATGTTCGGCCGTGACCGCCAAGTTCCAGTAGAGTTGTGGATCGGCATCGTCGGCTGAGACGTACGGCTTGGTCAGCGCCGCGTTCTCGTCCCAACGTTCTTGCTTCACGTACAGGTTGCTCAGCTGAATCACCGCCGCGAGATCGTCGCTGTCGAGATCGTGGCCCTTCTTCAGGTACTTCTCGGCCAAGTCCTCATCGTCGAGCTTCGTGGCCACGTGAGCCGCCTGGAGCCAGAGTTTCTCGTTGTACTGGTCGACCCCGAGACCCTCCTGCAACGCCGTCAGAGCTTCCGCTAGACGATTCTCCTGTTCCAACGCCTGCCCCAGGTACGGGTACAGGGAGGTGTAGTGGGCGTCGCTATCCTTCAACTCGTTGAAGAGTTTGATGGCCTCGGTCCGTTCCTTCAGCTGCAGGTAGGTAAAGGCCGTTTCAAATTTCACGTCCGGCGTCATATCCCCGGTATGAATCTGCTTGAGGTAGCCGATCGCCTGCTCGAAGCGTCCGGCGTTGGCGTAGGCCACCCCCAGCCGTTCCACCAGGTTGACCTTGGAGAGCTCCGTCGTTCCGGCCGTAATCAGGTCTAAATACAGCGGAATGGCCTTTCTGAACTCACGCATGGTGAAGTAGAGCTCCGCCAGCGCAAACGTGATGACGGGCTCGTCAGGGGCCAATTTTTTGGCCGTCAATAATTTCTGTTCGCTGACCTCGAACAGCTCC
The DNA here is from genome assembly GCF_038374745.1 of Levilactobacillus sp. HBUAS70063. Classification (NCBI taxonomy): domain Bacteria; kingdom Bacillati; phylum Bacillota; class Bacilli; order Lactobacillales; family Lactobacillaceae; genus Levilactobacillus; species Levilactobacillus sp. HBUAS70063. The sequence continues at coordinate 264,896 of NZ_JBANSM010000001.1, forward strand.
TGGGTCTGGTATAGGTCCGCCGCCACCATCAAGGCTTCAACGTAGGCCGGAGAATCCGGGCTCACCTGATTCAAGTAGTCCAAGGCCTCGTCGTTCTTATCCTCATCGATCGCGATATCCGCCAGGTTGGTCCGGAGTTCATCCTCGTCCGGATACTTCTTCAAGAGTTTCTCGTAAATCCGCCGCGATTGATTCAAAAAGCCCAGGGAGTAAAGCTCTTCTCCCAGGCTAAACAGCGTATCATCGTCATCGTGACGTAACGCCAAGGCGTACTGCTTCTTAAAGTCATCGAGCTGCCCTTTTTCCAATTCATCAAGTGCTGTTTGTGCGTAACTCATAACCCGCCTCCATTAGTCTCGTTCTACCGCGTTACCGGGCAATTGGCCCGCGCGTTTTCTTTATCAAAAATGGTTGAAAATTCGCTATCTTCGGCACGGCCACCTTGCCAGTAATAGACGCGTCCTTCAGCAAGCCTTTACTGGGATTATCAGCGACCGTTTCCAACTAAAAAGCAACAGCTACCATTATACGCAATCCCTTCAAACATGGAAACAATCAACACTCGGTCGGCCAAATTTTGGCAAATAAAAAACCAGTCCGACGATTGCCGACCTGGCCCTTTATCCATTAAATAATTAATTGTCATTACTTAACGGCATCCTTTAAAGCTTTACCTGGCTTGAATGCAGGTACTTTGCTTGCTGGGATTTGGATTTCTTGTCCAGTTTGTGGGTTACGGCCCTTACGAGCTGCACGTTCACGTACTTCAAAGTTACCAAAGCCGATCAATTGAACCTTTTCGCCTTTTGCTAACGTTGCTTGGACAGAATCGAATACTGCATCAACTGCAGCAGTTGCGTCCTTTTTAGTTAAACCAGTTGCAGTTGCAACGTCGCTAACCAATTGTGCTTTGTTTGCCATGTTTGAATTCACCTCCTGCAATGAAGATTAGATGAATGCCATCTAGTAATCATTTTTGAGTGGTCCAAAAATGATGAAACAAATACGGTCAACCGCATCATTTCTTAATCAAAGATAGCACAGGAAGCCTTATATGACAAGGGATAACGCCATTTTTTAGCAATTATCCGCTAATTTTACGTTTTTCACCCGAAAATGGGCCAAAATCGGCCTTAGAGTAGGTCTAAAGCGCTTTTTTCCTACTTCCGTGCGCGCTCGATCAGATGGATGGGCGTCCCCTCGAAATCGAAGTGTTCCCGGATCTGATTTTCCAAGAACCGCTCGTAAGAAAAGTGCATCATCTTCGGGTCGTTGACGAAGACCACAAAGGTTGGCGGTGCCACGGCCACTTGCGTTGCGTAGTAGACCCGCAGGCGCTTCCCGTTATCGGACGGCGTTGGGTTCAGGGCAATCGCGTCCATCACCACGTCGTTCAACGTGGCCGACTGAACCCGCTTGTTGTGGTTCTCGGAAACCCGTTTGATCATGGCCGGCAATTGTTCCAATCGTTGGCCCGTCTTCGCGGAAACAAAGATAATTGGGGCATAGCTGAGGTATTGGAACTCCAAACGAATCAGGTTTTGGAAGTCCGTCAGGGTGTGGTTGTCCTTCTTCAAGGTATCCCACTTGTTCACCAAAATGATGATCCCGCGCCCGGCTTCATGAGCGTAACCGGCGACGCGCTTGTCCTGCTCACGAATGCCTTCTTCGGCGTTCATGACCATCAGAACCACGTCAGAATTATCAATGGCCCGCATGGCCCGCATGACACTGTACTTTTCGGTGTTCTCGTAGACCTTCCCACGCTTCCGAATCCCGGCCGTATCGACCATGGTAAACTTCGTGCCATCGGCGGTAAACTTGGTATCGATGGCGTCTCGCGTGGTTCCGGCAATGTCGGAAACAATCACCCGGTCTTCACCCAGAATGGCGTTCACCAACGAGGACTTCCCCACGTTAGGCCGGCCGATCAGACTGAAGCGAATCGTGTCGTCCTTGGGAGCGCCGGTATCGTCTGGAAATTCCTTAACGACGGCATCCAACAGGTCTCCCAAGCCCAAACCGTGGGCCCCGGAAACGGGGTACGGATCGCCCAATCCCAGAGAATAGAAGTCGTAAATGGACTCCCGGACCTCCGGGTTATCGGCCTTATTGACGGCCAATAGGACGGGCTTATTCGCCCGGTAGAGAATCTTAGCGACGTTTTCGTCCGCATCCGTCACCCCTTCAGGTGCGCTGGTAATGAAGACAATCACATCGGCTTCTTCGATAGCGATTTCCGCCTGTTGGGTAATTTGGGTGATGAATGGTTCATCACTGAGGTCAATCCCCCCCGTATCAATCATCCGAAATTCGGTGCCCAGCCATTCGGCACGCGTGTAAATCCGGTCACGCGTGACCCCCGGCGTATCTTCAACAATTGAGATTCGTTCACCGGCGATCCGGTTGAACAAGGTCGATTTCCCGACATTTGGGCGACCCACGATAGCGACTACTGGATAAGCCACGACAAATCCCTCCTTTTTTAAATCACTTATAGTTTAATTTAGATGACGCACTAGTCGGCCGGATTGGCCAACCGCACGCAAGTATCTTAGTCTACACGACAAACCCCGGACTGTCAAAGCCCGACTTGCCGTGTCTTAGGCGGTATGACAACAAAAGGGTTTGGTGCGAAACCAACAAAGTTCCGCGCCAAACCCTTCTTCAACCAAACATGTTAGTTGTTTTCGTTGTCTTCCATGTCCTTCTTCAGGCTATCACCAATCAGATCGCCTAAAGAGAAACCAGTGCTTTCTTCTGGGGCGTTAGCCGTTGAAGTTTCAGCAGAGTTCCGGTTGTTCCGACGACGGTTGTTGTTACCGCCGTTGTTGTTCCGGCTCCGATTGTTGCTGTGGTTTTCGGAAGCTTCGTCACCAGATTGTGGCTTTTCTTCCAAAGCCTTGATGGACAATGCCAAACGGTGATCGTTTGGACGAACATCTAAGACCTTAACCTTGATTTCTTGACCAACCTTCAGCACGTCAGCAGGCGTTGCGATGTGTTGGTGAGAAATTTGAGAAATGTGAACCAAGCCTTCAACGCCAGGGAATACTTCAACGAAGGCCCCAAAGCTCGTCAAACGCTTAACAGTTCCGTCTAAGACACTGCCTTGTGGGGCTTTGTCTTCAATACCATCCCAAGGTTCTGGCAAGGTTTGCTTGATGGAAAGGGAAATCCGGTCGCGGTCTGGATCTACGGATAAGACCTTAACCTTAACTTCTTGACCCACCTTCAAGACATCGCTAGGCTTTTCAACCCGTTCAAAGGCGATTTCTGAAACGTGAACTAACCCATCAACACCACCAAGGTCAACGAAGGCCCCGAAGTTGGTCAAACGAGCAACCTTACCTTCGACAATGTCGCCGGCGGTCAGCTTAGCCATGATTTCGGCCTTTTGTGCTGCCCGTTCCTTTTCAACGATTGCTCGGTGAGATAAGATCAGACGGTTTTCGCTAGGTTCGATTTCGACAATCTTGAATTCCAGGGTTTGACCCTTGAATTGAGATAAGTCTTCAACGAAGTGATCGGAGACCATGGATGCGGGAACGAATCCACGCACACCGGCATCAACGACTAACCCACCCTTAACCACTTGGGTAACGGGTGCAGTCAACGTGTGGCCTGCTTCGAATTCCTTTTGGATGTCGTCCCAAACCTTACGGGCTTCCAAACGACGTTGTGACAGTAAGTAACTGCCGCCTTCCTTGTCAGTACCAATACGCGAAATTACGACGAGGTCTAAAACGTCCCCGACTTTAATTACAGAATTAATATCATCAACTGGCTTCGTGGAAAGTTCCTTCTTTGGAACAACCCCTTCAATCCCAGTGTCAGCAATACCGACGATTGCTTGTTGGTCGTCATCGATCGTTAAGACTTCACCCTTAACGACGTCACCGACTTTAACGTTATCGATGCTGTTTAAAGCATCCAATAGTTCGTTATTTTCATTGTTTTGACTCGTGCCATTTTCACTCATGCGAATTTTTCCTCCTTGCGACAACTCTAAATACCATTTTAGCTGATTATGCTGCTAAAAGCTAGTAAAATGCCCATTTCTATAGGGATTCTTTTTCACGGATAATTTCAGCGATCCGATCGGCCACTTCTTGGATGGACATTGAGGTGGTATCTAAGCGAATCGCATCCTTAGCCTGGGTTAACGGTGAGATCTTACGCGTGGAGTCTTTTCGGTCCCGCTCCTCAATCTCGTGTTTCAACGTGGCCAGCGGCGTATCGATGCCCTTGGCGGCGTTATCCTTCAAGCGCCGTTGCGCCCGTTCATCCACGCTGGCCACCAAGAAGATCTTGACCTCAGCGTGGGGCAAAACGGTGGAGCCGATGTCGCGACCGTCCATGACGATACCCCCGGCCTCGGCAATCTGCCGTTGACGCTCGGTCAGTTCAGAACGAACCGCCGACTGGGCCGAAATCTGCGAGACGGCATTGGTCACGTCCGGCTGGCGGATGGCCAACGTCACTTCGGTATCGTCCACGAACACCTTTTGAACGGGTGTCCCCGGTTCGAAACGAATCGTAATCTGATCCAGCAGTTGTTTGACCGCGGCCTCATCATCTAACGCCACGCCCGCTTGTAACACCTTCCAGGTAATCGCCCGGTACATCGCGCCCGTGTCACAATATATGTAGTGAAACTGTTGGGCCACGATCTTAGCGACCGTACTCTTACCGGCCGAAGCTGGGCCGTCAATGGCGACCTGCAAACCTTGTTTTTCCATGCAAACCAAACTCCCTATCAATGAATTAAATCTTATCTAACCCGTAGCTTTTGCCCAGGGTGTAGTGAAGCCCCTGAAGAAAGTCCGTTGAGTTGTAACAACTTATCGACCGAAATGCCGGCGTTTGTGGCCACCCGGTAGACACCCTGACCGGATTCAACCGTGGCGTACTTTTCACCGGCCGTAGAACTGCTGGCCGAGCTGCTAGCACTGGTGCTGTGACTACTCGTGGCCGCGGAACTGCTATGGCTGGTCGTAGCCGAAGAACTGCTAGCCGTGGTTGCCGAACTAGCAGTTGTGGTCGATGTCGTTGATTTTTTGCTGCTTGCCGAAGAAGTGGTCTTCTTCGATGATGCCTTGCTTGATGATTTATGGGTGCTCTTGGCCTTCTTAGAAGATGAGCTAGACGAACTGGCCGCCACCTTCTCCGTATTCTGTGGCCGATTGACCGCACTTTGACGGGCCAGGCCGTAGACCAACGAGGCTGCCGCAATCACAATGATGATTGCCACCAAGATAACGGTAACCATGGTGTTGCTATGATTTTGCCGCCGCATTTTCGTTCGTGACAGGTTTCCCTGATCGTCGCGATCATCGGCAAACGAAGAATCCCATGGATGGGACGCTTGCTCCTTCGACGTTTGATCGTCACGCTTTTGACTCATCATCTAACCTCCCTGAAAAACTTTCAACCGTAATTGTACCATACCAGCCCGGCGAATTCTCTAAAATCTTCTTAAAATAACCGTCGTAACCGTTTTGTCCAATCCGCAACCGGGGCCTCCGTGACCGGCTCGGTCGGGGCCAGCAAGCCCAATCGTGCCAAATCCAGGGGCATCCCCGCCGGCGAACAGCAATGGTCATCGTGTTCGGCACTCTGTTCATCGAATGCCAGTAGCCAGTTGTGCCGCAGGCAATGCGGCTCCCGCACGTAGGCCAGCATCTGGGCCAGCGCGCGGTTACGCTCCTTCTCCCGACGACGGAACAACTGGATGACGGCCGCCTCACTAATCCCGTGCCGGCGATAAAAGGCCAACAGGGCAATGGCCGCATCGTCTTCGCTGAAGGCTTGCGGTCGCGCATAGTAACGGTGGATGGTCTCGGCTTCCGGTCGGTTGGTTTGCCCCAACATCAACGGCAGCTGTTCATCCCCACTGGCATACAGGAGGATCGCCACACTCGGTTGTCCGTCACGCCCGGCCCGGCCAATCTCCTGCGCGTAGCTTTCAAAGTCGGCCGGTAAGTGGTAGTGAATCACGTAGCGCACATCATTCTTGTCGATACCCATACCAAATGCACTGGTCGCACAGATGACGTCCAACTGCCCCGCCATGAACTGCTGTTGAATCTTGAAACGGTCCTCACTGCTGAGACCGGCGTGGTAAGCCGCCGTTTTCCGCTGGGTCTGCTGTTGCAGGCTCAGGGCCGTATCGGTAGCCTGCTGCTTACTCGAGAAGTAAATCACCCCGGGGCCCTGTAGCTGACTCACCAGCGCCGTCAGCCGTTCCTGCTTAGCCGGTTCGTTAGCGACCTGCTCCACATCGAGAAAGATATTGGGTCGATCCACGGACTCGGCTACCACCGTGGGCCGGGTCCGCAACTGTTTAGCAATCTCGTGACGCGTCGTTTGTCCCGCCGTTGCCGTGAGCATCAGGGTCAACGGTTGCTGTAGCTGGGTACGAATCGCCCCGAGCAAGAGATACTCCGGTCGAAAGTCCGGTCCCCACTGAACGATGCAGTGGGCCTCATCGATGACGAGTAGGCTTAGCGGTAGCTGCTTCACCCGCGCCAACATCTGCGGTTGCGCCAGCATTTCCGGCGACATGAAGAGAAATTGGTAGGTGTCCAGATGCTGCAAGATAGCCTGACGATCGGCATAGCTAGTCAGCGAATTAATCGCCGCCGTTCGTCGAAAGCCGGCCATGTGCATCCGGTCTACCTGATCGTTCATCAACGATAATAGCGGCGAAATAATCAGGACACAACCCGGATGCCGGTACCCGTACAATTGATAGATGAGGGTCTTCCCCGCCCCGGTCGGTAACACCGCCAAGGTATCTTCTCCCGCCTCCAAGGCGGTGAGGGCATTCCGCTGGCCCGTCCGAAACGCGTGAAAGCCAAAGACCTTCTCCAAACTCGTGGTTAAAGGTTCAAGCACGCTGCTCACCTCGCTTATCACACCAAATCGCATACAATCGAAAATAAAAGAAGGCGTAGCGCGCCTGCAACGCCTCGGGTAAGGCCGTGTATTGCCAGGAATCAATCGGTCCGGTCAAGGCCGCGGCGAAGGCCTGGCGAATCGACGCCGTCAAGATGTCGTCGTAGGGAAACCGCGTCAGGGGCAGTAAAATTGCCGCCTCCAGGAGATGTTCTCTGGCCGTATTAACCTTGATTCCCCGAGCCGCTGCAATCTGGTCCAACGTTCGGCCCTGTCCTACCGCCGCTAACGTCTGCTGGGCGCTTCGGGTCACCGGCGACTGCCACGTTGGCCGCAGTAAAGACGTCAACGGCCCGGTCGTCCGCGCGTCCAACGCAATCTGCATCATCCCGTCCAGTTGCATCAGCGTCACCTCCCACGGGGTATACTGCCACGCTTGAGCCAACTGTGCGGCCGTCTGCCCGGGTTGCTGATAGCCGGTAAATAGCGCCGTGACGGCCTCGGCCACCTGCGTGGGCAACCGGTTCAGGCTTTCTTTTAGCGAATCGAACATTTGTTCGGATAGGCTAGAATGCGCCTGCTGATAGAACCAACGGCGAACGGCCTGCCGCGTCTGCGTCCCGGTTGCGAGCGGATAATAGCGTTTCACCGCATGAGCATACTGGCTGACCACCTGAACCGCCAGTAAAATTCGCTCCCTGGCCGCCATGAGGTCGATCTGATTCCAGGACGCACGGGTCAGCGGGGTGAAGTAAGTTGCCTGCCGTTGCGCGTCCAGCCCCTTCTCCGTTAACCGCACCTGATCCGGCGTCTCACCGGTCACGATGAGGCCCCGTTCTTGGAGTGCCTGGGCCGGGGCGTCTAGGGCCCCCCGGGGGAGCTTCTTAGCCAGTCCCACCAGATATAAGGCCCGGTAGCGTTGCCCCCAGTAGAGGGTCGACACCGTCTTCTTTCCGCGTAACAGGTTCTCAATCACCCGCAGGCGCCGAAACTGTTGTGCATCTAGTAAAGCCAGCAGATCCGCCGCTTCCATGGTTCCCCGCTCCTCTCGATTTAGTCTGCACCTAGTTTACCATACGAAAAGGGCCGGCAGTGCGCCAGCCCTTGATTTCATACAAATTCGTTATCGATTGACTCATGATAGCGTGTGCTTACGTAGCCAGGGCGCCATTCGCCGATTCAGCAACATGAACAGCACCCCAAGGACGATCCCCTTGATGAGGTTGAAGGGGATCACCCCGAACAAGATGAGCTTATTCACCGGTAACCCCAGGGACATCCCCCAGACCTTCAGATACAGGGGCGTAATGATTCCCCAATTAGCCAGTGACAAGACGATCGTCAGGCTCAATGTCCCCACGATCACCGCCACTACCTGGCGCTTGACCGTCCATTCGTGACGCCGTAGCACCGCACTCATCGGCAGTACCAGCGCGAGGTCGGCGATAAAGGCCGTCAACACGCCAATGAAATTCACGATGTCCAAGCCGGTGGTCACGAAGTACAACAGCTCCTTGACGGCGGCAACCGTCACCGCCCCCACGGGACCGAAGACCCCCAGCCCGAGTAACACGACCAGATCACTGAGGTCGAGTTTCATGTACGGGACGATGGGAATGATGGGAATGGAGACAAACATTAAGACGTAGGCCACCCCGGCAAATAACGCCATCTCGACCATCGCGCGAACGCTGAACCGTTTCTGACTACTTTCCATGACACAAATTCCTCCTTGCGGCCATCCCAGTGACGCGACCCCACGAAAAAAGGCCTCGCCACAGAAGAGCGAGACCTTGGAGTTTACGTCAAAATTAAGCTACGCAAAAAGCAACGTCCCATCTTCTGCATACCAGACTATACTGTCGGTTTCGGAGTTGCACCGAATCAACCGCTCGCGCGGGTCGCGGACTTTACCGCCGGTCGGGAATTACACCCTGCCCTGAAGATGAACCTTAAATTTTAGTACACCTTTAATGTACTAAACGAACCAACGTCTGTCAACGATTTGCCTCAGGCCAACCCGGTCAGCCGCCGTAGTTCCTTGACTTCTTCCGGCTTGAGGTGCCGCGATTCGCCGGGTTGAAGCCCCTTGAGCGTCAAGAAGCCGTATTCCTCACGCTTTAATTTTTCCACGGGATAGCCCACGGCCGCCAGCATCTTCTTGACCTGGTGGTTCTTGCCTTCGTGAATCGTCAGCGAGACAATCGCAATCTTTTTCTTATCGTCGCTACTCAGCAGCTTAAACTTCGCTGGCGCGTACTTGACGTCATCGACCGTGATGCCTTGGCGTAGTTGCCGCATGGCATCGTTGGTTGGAATGCCCGTGACCCGCGCCACATAGGTCTTCTCCACGCCGTACTTCGGATGGGTCAGCCGATTGGCCAGTTCCCCATCGTTGGTCAGTAGGAGTAGCCCGGACGTATCATAGTCCAAGCGGCCAACCGGGTAAATCCGTTGGTCCACGTCCTCGATTAAATCGACCACCGTTTGACGGTCCTTGTCGTCATTAGCCGTGGAGATGACACCCCGGGGCTTGTACAACAACATGTAGACCGGCGCTTCGCTGGTAATCGGCACGCCGTCGACCAAGATCTTATCGTGGACGCCCACCTTGGTGCCCAGTTCCGTGACGACACTGCCGTTGACCTTCACGCGACCGCTCATGATCAACTTTTCTGATTGACGCCGTGAAGCCACGCCATCGTGGGCTAACACTTTTTGTAGTCGTTCCATTTATGCTTCATCTCCTGTTTCTCCTGATTGGTTCAATTGCTGGTTAAAGGCCTGTAAGAACAGGTCGCCACCCTCTTCATCGGTCGCTTCACTCGGGTTCGCCGCCGCTGGTAAGGGGGGCAAATCGGTGAGTTGCTTGAGACCAAAGTAATCCAAGAAGTACGCCGTGGTCCGGTAGAGCTTCGGTCGCCCGGGTTCATCCAAACGCCCAGCGTCTTCGACCAACCGCCGTAAGACCAATTTTTGGACGGTCGAGGCGCTCTGCACCCCACGAATCTCATCGACTTCGATGCGCGTGATGGGCTGGCGGTAGGCGATGATGGCCAGCACCTCCAGTGAGGCCGGCGATAGGCTTGTACTCAGGGGATTCTCGAAATATTGCTTAATCACGTCGCCGACCGCTTCCTTGGTCACCAGGCGGTAGGTGGTGTCATTGACCATGAGCTCGAGGGCCGAGTCCGGGTCCGCCGCATACTTCTGGGCCAACCGTTCCAGACTGGCTAAGATGGCGGGCCGCAACAGGCCGGTCGCCGCCGCTAGGTCCGCAACCGTAATGCCCTCATCGCCACTCACGAACAATAAACTTTCAATCTGTGCTAGGGGTGACATCCGTGGCATACCGTCCTTTCAATCGTAAGAAGTTAACCTGTAGTGGGACCAGACGACTCACCTGCTTTAATGCAACCTGGCGTTGCCGGGCGAGCTCTAACACGGCCAAAAAGGTCGTCACGATCTCGGGCAGGACCGGCGTCTCGCCGATGAGTTGTTCGAAGCTCAGTGCCCCGTGACTGTGTTCCAGGCGGTGCAGCACCGTTTTCATCTGGTCCTTAATCGTGTAGTGGGCCTGCTGGATGCTCTGGGTGACCGGCTTGGCCACCATCGCCCGGTGCACGAGCTTGGCTAGGGCCGCCTGTAGGTCTGCCGTTTCAATCCCCGGCGCCACCGTCAAGGCCACCGAATCCGGTACGGCCATGGCCGGTCGGGTGAAATGCTGCTGACGTTCCTGGGCCCGGGCCTTTAAGACCTGCGCCGCCTGCTTGTAACGCTGGTATTCCAATAGCTGGTTAACCAAGTCTTCTCGTGGATCACCTAAATCGTCCTCATCGCTGGGTTCCAGCGTCTGGGGCTTGGGCAGAAGCAGCTTCGCCTTAATGGCCATTAAATTGGCCGCCATCACGAAGTACTCCCCGGCAATGTCAAGCCGTAACGTCTGCATCTGATGCAAGTAGTCCAAGTACTGACTGGTGATGGTGGCAATGCGGATATCATAAATATCCATTTCGTTGGTTTTGATTAGATGTAACAGTAAGTCCAGGGGGCCTTCAAAATCACTGACCTGAATCAGTGGTTGGCCGCTGGTTGTGGCTTTGTCCATGGTGATACTCCCATTTCGCAATAATCTTAGCTGTGGAGAGGGTCCCCATCAGTCGTTTCGTCGGCAGAGTCGTCGCAAGTTGGTCCACCAATTGCCAGGTATTCTCCGTCAGATCCTTGTCGGGCATCAGCGTCAGCAGCTGAACAATCACGTACTTGCCCTGCACCTGCGTCCCGACAGCCCCGGCAAAGTCATCGTGATCGTCCTTCCAGAGATACAGTGTGCGTTCCTCGCTACTCTGGTACCAGGCCAACTCGTGCTGCAGGCGATCCCAGTCCTTAAAACTCGGCATCAGGCTCAACAACCCCATGGCAATCTTTTGATAATCACTCCGATATTTCAGTAACATACAGTGCCTCCGTTAAGTCGTCTCCATACTCTACCACACTTGTGCCCTCGCGGCTAGGCCCGGGGGTGATACTGGTCATAAACCGCGGCCAGTCGTTTCTTCGAAATGTGGGTGTAAATCTGCGTGGTGGTGATGTCCGCATGGCCCAAAAGTTCCTGAACCACCCGGAGATCCGCCCCGTTCTCCAGGATGTGCGTGGCAAAGGAGTGGCGCAACGTATGGGGCGTCACGTCCTTTTGAATATCGGCCAGCGCGACATAGTGCTTAATCTTTTGCCAAATGGCCTGCCGAGAAAGACCGCCACCATGGGCGTTTAAGAACAGATACGGGCTCTTGCGCTGCTTGAGTAGTCGCGCGCGGCTGTGGGCCAGGTAACGCTGGACCCAGTCCGCGGCCACATCGCCAATCGGAATGATCCGTTCCTTATCGCCCTTACCAATCGTCTGAATGAGCCCCATCTCCAGGTGTAAATCCACCAGCTTGAGGTGGACCAATTCGCTGACCCGTAGCCCGGTGGCGTACATAACCTCCAGGATGGCCCGGTCACGCAAGCCGTACTTGGTGCTGGTATCCGGGGCGGCTAACAGGCGATCCACCTCGGCCACCGTCAGGACCGCCGGCAAATGCTCCGCGTGCTTGGGCGCGGCAATGTTGGCCATCGGGTTATCCGCCAATTGGTGAGTCTGCACGGCGTACCGGTAGAACTTTCGCAGCGCCGACACGGCATGAATCACGGAATTACGGGACTTGCCACTTGCCGTCAGGGCGCTCAGATAATTCATGACGGTCAACCGGTCGACCTGCCAAAAACTCGTAAGCTTTTGGCAGGTCAGATACGCCGTAAAATTGTGGAGTTCCTGCGTATAGCTCGTGACGGAATTCTTGGCCAGCCCCTGCTCCACGGTTAAATAGTGGGCAAAGTCTAACGTCTGATCGGCTAGTTCGGTCATCCGAAACGCCCCCTCGTCTGATTAGTCCTTGGTCTGGTCCGCGTCCGCAACCAGCCACAACTGCCCATCGTGTTGGGTAATCTTCCGCGCCTTCAACAGGTGACCAATGGCCCGTTTGAACTGACCCTTACTAATCCCAAAGTAGGCCTTGATGGCCGCCGGGGCACTCTTGTCGCTAAAGTCCAGATGGCCGTCCTCACTGTGTTCCAGCGCGGCCAGGAGCATTGCGGCATCGTCATCGATGGCTTCGTAGGTCCGGGGTCGTAAGGAAAGGTTCAGGGTCCCATCGTCGTGGACGCCAATCACCCGCGCGTGCAACTCTTCACCCAACCGCGGTTCCGTTTCCCGTTCCGACGGATGAATGAAGCCCAGTTCGTAATGGTCGGTCATGACCCGGGTTCCCACCAATTTCAGCTGGTAAGCCCGCGCCACCACGTTAGAGTTTTGCAGCATCTTCTTAGCCGGTTGGGCAATTGCCGCATAGATGTCGCCATCGGCCAGCACACCCCATAACCGTTGCTTGTTGTCCTCTCGTAAGGCAATCATCAGCCGGTCGCCCTGTTGTGGCCAAAGTTCCATCATGGCTGGCAGGTCATCCAAGGACACCACGATATCCTTATTGGGCAAGCCAATATCCACGAAGACGCCCAACGTCCGTTGCGTCCGAACCACCGTCCCGAAGCCGTAATGATCGACTTGGACCTGTGGCGCGTTCCGGGTGATCTGCATATCATGGTCTTCGTTTTCGTAGGCGAACCCCTTGAAATTAGAGCCCAGTTTCAACGGCTTCTTGATCTCCGCCTTATCCAGTCGAAAGGTCGTCCCCGCGACTTGGACATAATAATCATTTTCGTTTTCATCGGTCACTTTTCCCGCGATGATGCGGCCTAATAGTTCTTCCATAATCTCCTCAATTCTACTGGTTTACCCAGTCAACCGTACAAAAGTGTCTAACCTTTATTTTACACGGAAACCCCCGAACTAGCGAGCCTTATTCTGACAAATTTATTTATGCCGAACGACCACCCTCGACTAGTGTTCGGGCTTAACCGTCTGGCCCCCAGCAAAGAGCCTAGGTTAGAGCCTTCCCGACGCTTGCGAGTCTACTTTAAATCGCCGTAATGCATACCGGCTAATCGTCCTTGGTTCCACTCTCCCCAAACAAAAACGGACCCCCGACAGAGGGTCCGTTTTCAATAACAGGTTTATCTCTTATTAAAGCGCGTTGGAAGCACCGTGGTAAACGATACCGCGACGTGAGTCAACAGTAATCAATTCGCCATCGGAGATCTTGTCGCTGGCACCAGTAGCGCCAACGATAACAGGAATCCCCATGGAAATTCCAACAACAGCTGCGTGAGAAGTCAACCCACCGTTTTCAACGATAACGGCGCTAGACTTTTCGATAGCTGGCAGGTAGTCTTTGTCGGTGTTCTTGGCAATCAAGATACCACCTTCAACGACTTTAGCGTTGGCATCAGCAGCGGAGTTTGCGATAACGGCCTTGCCGATTACCGTGTCATCACCGACACCTTGGCCTTGAACTAACTTTGAGCCGATCAATTGGATCTTCATCAAGTTAGTCGTGCCGCGTTCGCCAACCGGTACACCGGCAGTGATTAAGATCAAGTCGCCTTCCTTGGCCAAACCAGTTTCAACGGCCTTGGCAGCAGCTAAATCAAACATAGCGTCCGTATTAGCTGGCTTTTCGGTAACGATTGGGTAAACACCCCAGTTAACCATCAAGCCACGACGGGTCCGGTCGTCAAAGGTAACGGCTAAGATATCAGCGTTTGGCCGGTACTTAGAAATCATCTTGGCAGTGTAACCAGATTCCGTAGCTGCAACGATGGTCTTAACACCTAATTCGTTAGCAACCCGGGCAACGGAAGCACCGATGGATTCAGTAACGTCACCGTTATCAAAGTCCAAGTTGTCACGGCCAAATTCTGCCAAAGCATTTTCAGCCTTGATGTCGATCCGGTTCATAGTAGCAACGGATTCTACTGGGTATTCACCGTTAGCACTTTCACCAGAAAGCATGGTTGCGTCGGTACCATCAAAGACGGCGTTGGCAACGTCAGAAGCTTCGGCACGCGTAGGACGTGGGTTTTCTTGCATAGAGTCCAACATTTGGGTAGCGGTGATAACAGGCTTACCTAAGACGTTGCACTTCTTGATCAAAGCCTTTTGAACCAAAGGCACGTTTTCCGTTGGGATTTCAACACCCATGTCACCACGAGCGACCATCAAACCATCGGAAACCTTGATGATGTCATCAAAGTTGTTGATACCTTCTTGAGATTCGATCTTAGGGAAGATTTGAACGTGTTCCATGTGCTTTTCTTCGAGGAGTTCACGGATGTCCATAACATCTTGTGGCTTCCGAACGAATGAAGCAGCGATGAAGTTGATTTCGTGGTCCAAACCAAAACGAATATCATCGGAGTCCTTTTCAGTAATCCCTGGTAAGTTGATGGAAACGCCAGGTGCGTTAACACCCTTACGGGAACCTAAGACACCATCGTTTTGAACCTTAACAACTAATTCCTTAGTTGCATCGTCTTTCTTTTCAACGACAGTATCTAATAAACCATCATCGAATAAGACGTGGCCGCCTTCGTGGACGTCATCGTATAAACCAGGGTAGGTAACAGCGATCTTTTCCTTCGTACCTTCGAGTGATGCATCCATGGAGATCCGGAATACGTCGCCGGTGTGGAAGTCAAGCTTGCCACCCTTTTCAACAGTCGTCCGAATTTCGGCACCCTTAGTATCTAACATGATACCAACGGTCTTACCAGTAATCTTTTCAGCCTTGTGGACCTTTTCCAAACGGTCTAAATGTTCTTCATGGTCACCGTGTGAAAAGTTGAACCGGAAGATGTTGGCGCCAGATTCGATTAACTTAACAATCGTATCAACGTCAGTACTTGCAGGACCAAGGGTACTTACGATCTTGGTTTTCTTCATTAGAAAAATCTCTCCTTTAGAATTGGCCGAAACGGTTCACCAATCTCGTTAAAAATTGGCATGCCAAAAGTTTCGGCTCAAATTTGATTCCAAAATTATTCTATCACTTTTGAAAATTTATGTCTGCTATGTTTATCGATTTTTCGTCACTTTGTACACAATTTCTCAAAGTAAGCGTTTTCCCTTTTCGGACGGGGCTGAAAACGCACTGAAAGCTACTCGTTTTATAACTCATTCGTTATTGAAAAAATAATCAACCGATTTTAATTCGGCCAACTTTTGACTCTATTTTTTCGGTCGCCTGCCCACCGCAATCCAACCTATATTTGGTGAATGGTCAGGCGGCCGCTTTCCACTACGAAATTGTAAACGACTAAAATTAGCGCCATCAGTCGCACGATGACAACAGTTTAAGGCAATCTCCGCCTTTCCACCTTTCCCCCATTATTCCCTCACTAGCTCTACTCCCCCGTCAAATAACTCAAAACAAAACGACCGCCCAGAACGGAGACGCTTTCTGGACGATCGCTAACGATTTAAACGGGTTTTGAGTCTCGTGTTAGTGCTGCCCGAGAGCTCCCTTTATCCTAAGCCTCGGGATTAACACATTGCCGGCATGTGGCTAGGCCTCACCCGGCACCGGAATCGTGAAGCCTAGTTCGGCGATGTCTTGGTCAAACGTCTTCACGGTATCGACCGACACCTGGAAGGCGTCCTTGCCAAACTTATCGAGCTTGTTCAAAATCTTCGGTGGCACCGTGATGATGTCACAACCGGTCTCATCGGCCTGAACCACGTTAATGGATTCTCGGGTGCTGGCCCAGAGCAATTCGACGTTGGCCTTGGCGTGGCAGAGTTCCGCCGACTGCTTCATCAGTGGCAGTGGGTCCACGCCCGTGTCGGCCACCCGACCGGCGAAGACGGAGACGATACCCCCGGTCTTAGCGTCTAAGGCATCCACGGCCAGCCGCACTTCCGCTAGCGTGGTAATCGCCGTCACGTTCACCCGAACGCCCGCGGCAGACAACGCACTGATAACGGCCGTGTTGTCTTCGCCGTTGGCCCGAATGATGGGGACCTTAACGGCCACGTGCTGCCCGAGGCCGGCTAGCACCTTGGCCTCGGCCAGCATGCGTTCCGGCGTGTTACCGAAGACTTCAAAGCTGATGGACTGGTCCGGGAAGGTCGCCACGGCCTCTTTGGCAAAGGCCAGATAATCCGTAATGCCGGCCGCCTTCATCAGGCTCGGATTGGTGGTAAAGCCCTCGACTAACCCCCTGGCCGCCACGGCCTTCATGTCGGCTAACTGGGCCCCATCGGAATACACTTTAACGTTTAATTTCATTAAAAAATACCTCCAAAGTTGAATATCTCGTTCATTGGTATATATAATACAGAACATGATATGAATAGTCTAGAGGTATTTTTAGCAAAATTGGTCTATCCATTTTCATAAACCACATTTCCGGCACCCATCAGGCGCTCCAAGGGTCCCTTTAAAGTGGGGTCCGCCCGCAGCCACTGGGTCTTGGGCAACAGGCGTTTCTGATCGGTCTGGGGTTGATAAACAATCACCGGGACCGGTCCGGCATGCTGGGTGAGCAGTTGGGCCAATTGCTGGGCCACCGGTCGTTGGTCGTGGTCGGCATCCACCCGAATGAACCAGCGCTGACCCGATTGCGCCGTCGACTGGCTCGGCTGTAAGTTTTCGGCCGGCTCCAAGCGGTCCGCCACAATCTGCAAGCCACGTTGCTGTTCCACCTTGCCCCGCACCACGATGACCTGGTCCGTCTTGAGCCATTCACTGGCCAGCCGGTACTGGTTGGGGAACACGGTAATGCTGACGTCGGCGGTCTCGTCACTCCCGGTGAGAAAGGCCATCGGCTCGCCGCGCTTGGTCCGAATCGTTCGAATCCGCGTGACGTAGACCACCACGGTCACCCGCCCGTTGACGGCCAGGTCGCTAACCGTCACGGCATGCAAGCGTTCGGCTAATTTAGCAAACTGCGCGACGGGATGCCCCGACAAATAGGCGCCCAGCACGGCCTCCTCCTGCGTTAGCTTGGTCATCAGGTCGAAGTCGGGCTTGCGCGTAACCTTGGGCGCAAGGGCTGCGAACAATTCCACGTTGTCGCCGGACAGCTCCACGCTACTCAGAAATTCCGGTAAAGCCGCGATCAACTCCGCGCGATTGTACCCGAAGTGGTCGAAGGCCCCGGCGTACACCAAGGCGTTCAACAGGTCGGCCTTCCGGTATTTACCGTCGATGCGCTGCAAGAATTGATGGAGGTCTCGGTACGGCCCGTGCTCGTGTCGATCCGCGAGTAATTCTCGCAAGAAGTCGCGGCGCACGCCCTTGATGGAACTCAGCCCGAAGATGATGGCTCCGTCGCGAAGGTTGAAGTACGCCGAGGAGCGGTTGATGTCCGGCGGCAGAATCGTAACGCCGTGGCGCTTGGCCTCCGTCAGGTAGAGCTTGGTCTTCACCGGCACGTTAATCACCGAATTCAACAGGGCCGCGTAGAACGGTCCGGGGTAATGGGCCTTGAGGTAGGCCAACTGAAAGGCCAGCTTGCTGTAGGCCACGGCATGTGATCGGTTAAACCCGTAATTGGCGAACCGGTCCATGTAGGCGAAGACCTGTTCGGCCGTTTCCGCCGCGTAGCCCAGTTGTTGCGCACCGCCAACGAACTTCTTTTGCATGGCATCCATGGTCTGCTTCTTTTTCTTACTCATGGCCCGCCGTAGCAGGTCGGCTTCCCCGAGGGTAAAGCCCCCCATGGTGCTGGCCACCTGCATGACCTGCTCCTGATAGACCAGAACCCCATAGGTCGGTCCCAGGATCGGCTTGAGTGCCTCGGCCGCGTAGGTCACGCGTTCCTTGCCATCTTTGCGCTTGATGAAGGTATCGATGTTTTCCATGGGGCCCGGCCGATACAAAGCGTTAACCGCGGCCACCAGTTCGAAGCTATCCGGACTGAGTTGCCGCAAGACGCGCTTGATACCGGCGGATTCGAATTGAAAGACCCCGTTCGTCTCGCCCTGCGCGAAGAGTTTCAGCGTGGCCGCATCGTTGAGGTCGATACCGTTGATGTCCAGCGCCTGTCCCGTCTGCTTTTTCACCAGTGCCAAGGCGTTGGCCAGAATGCTCAGATTCCGCAGGCCCAAAAAGTCCATTTTTAACAGGCCGACCGCTTCGACGGTGTCCTTGGGATACTGCGTCATCAGCAGCGTGCCGGCGCCCGGTTGCAGCGGCACCAGTTGGGTCAGGTCGCCTTGGCTCAGCACGATACCGGCCGCGTGGGTGGAGTAGTTTCGAGGAAGCCCTTCTAGCTTACTGGCCGTTTCAAAGAGCAACTTATTCTGTGAACTATCGGCCACCAGGTTTCTTAGCTTCTGGGACTGCTGGTAGGCCGCGGCCAGCGTAATGTGTAATTGGTTGGGAATGGCCGCACTCCAATCGCTCATCTGGTACGGCGCCATCCCCAGGACCCGGCCCACGTCACGCAACGCCGCCTTGGCCGCCAGCGTGCCAAACGTAATGATCTGCGCCACCCGAGAATGGCCGTACTTGTCGTGGACGTATTGGAGGACCTGCTCGCGTTTATCGTCCGGAATATCCAGGTCGATATCGGGCATCTGGGCCCGCTCCTCATTCAAGAACCGTTCGAACAGAAGATTGTAGGCCAGAGGGTCCACTTCCGTAATCGCCAGGACGTAGGCGACCAGGGAACCGGCCGCCGAACCCCGGCCCGGCCCGGTCTGGATGTGCGCGCGGTGCGCAAAGTTCATGACGTCCCAGACAATCAGGAAGTAGTCGTCAAAGCCCATGCGGTGAATGACCCCCAATTCGCGGTCTAAGCGCTGCTGGTAGGGCTGGCTATCCGTGATCTCGTTAGCCGCTAGCCGCTGACGGAGCCCCGCGACGCACAGCTGACGGAGGTAATCTCGTGAGCTCTGTTGGTCGGGCGTGGGAAATTGGGGCAGTTGGGGTTGTTGAAATTTCAAGGTCACGTCACAAGCGGCCGCGATTCGTTCCGTCGTCGCCACGGCGTCCGCTAGTCCCGCGTGGTTAAAGCGTTCCGCTTGTTCCGCGGCCGGGCGCAACCAGTGGGCGCCCAGCGTCTTCTGTGCGGCGGGGAGATCCTCGATCACCGCCCCAGCATCAATCGCCCTGAGCACCGTCACGGCAAAATGGTCCTCGCGGTCGAGGTAGTCGACCGGTGTCACCCCTACCAAGGGTACCTGCGTGGTCACCTGTAGCTGTTGGAGCTGCTGTTGGGTCATTTCCGGTAGATCGGGACTCACCCCCACGGCCAGCCGCTGTGGGACCCACTGCTGGAGCCGTTGGACCACCCGCGTGGCCGCCGGTGCATCCCCAATCGCCAGCAATTGATGAATTTCGCTATCGAGCGGGGCAATGACGTTAAGGTGGGTTAAGTTGGCCACCTGTTGGCTCAGATCAACGGGCGCCGCGGCCACCTGATAGGCCGTGGACAGCCGCATCAACTGCTGATAGCCGGTGAAATCCCGCGCTAGAAAAATCAGGTCGGTGGGTTGCGTGGCATCCCCGGTCGCCTGTACCGTCAAGGTCAGTCCCAAGATGGGCTTAATTCCCGCTTCTTGGCAGGCATTATAGAAGGCCACCACCCCGTACATGACGTTCTTATCCGTCAGGGCCAGCGCGGTGTATCCACGGTCCTTGGCCGTTTGGACCAACTTGGGAATCCGATTGGTACTCTGCAGCAGGCTATAGGTACTCATGACCTGTAATGGGACAAACATCCTGTCCCCTCCTTTCGTGATGATCAGTTATCGTTATTATACCAGAAAATGGGGTAAAAACCGGGATAGCGAACAACTGTTTGCTTGGCAATTTTACCCCTTCCCGGTAAGCTGACGGTTACGGTAAAGCCCGCTACTTATTTTAGTCGACCTGCTGTCTTGCGCATTAACCGAGAGACGCTCACCAGCAGTTGCAACTCACCACCCTAACGCAATACCCGTTCCCATCAAAAAAGCCGCCCGCCAGTATTTAGGCGGACAGCCTTCATCACATCATGATTACAATAAGCAAGGAGCTGAAATCAGCTATCCACGCTAAGGAAAAGTGGGGTCAACTGCCTCCAATTGGCCATTAACCCCACTCTTCATGTCGAATGACGCCTTAGCCCTCCGGCGTCTGCACCGTCTTCACCTGTAAGGCGTGTGTGAAGACCAGCCGATCGTCGGCCACATCAATCGTAATCAGACTATTGACGGGGATGTTCCCGGCAATGAGTTGCCGTGCCAGTGGCGTTTCCACGTGGGTCGTGATGAACCGCTGCAGGGGCCGAGCCCCATAGGCTGGCAGATAACCCTTTTGCGCAATCCAAGCTTGGGCGGCCGGCGTGATCGTCAGGTCCAACTGCTGTTCGTGAAGCCGGTTAGCCAAATGGCCAATCAGCTTAACCACAATCTGTTGAACATCGGCCAGCGTCAATGGCGTAAACATGATAGTCTCGTCGATCCGGTTCAGAAATTCCGGTCGGAAGTGGGCCTGCAAGAGCTTGGCCACCTGCTCCTGGGCACTGGTCGAGATATGCCCCTGATCGTCGGTCCCCTGCAAGAGCAGTTCGGACCCCAGGTTAGAGGTCATGATGAGAATCGTGTTCTTGAAGTCAATGGTCCGGCCCTGACTATCCGTCAACCGACCATCGTCTAAGACCTGTAGCAAGAGGTTAAAGACGTCTGGATGGGCCTTTTCGACCTCATCGAAGAGCACAATGGTATACGGATTACGCCGTACGGCCTCGGTCAGTTGACCGCCTTCCTCGTAGCCCACGTACCCGGGAGCCGCCCCGACCAATCGCGAGACGGATTCCTTTTCCATGTATTCACTCATGTCGATCCGCACCATATGGTCTTCACTGTCGAAGAGGTTCTCGGCCAACGCCTTGGCCAGTTCGGTCTTCCCGACCCCGGTCGGCCCCAGAAAGAGGAAGGACCCCAGTGGCTTGGTCGGGTCCTGCAAACCCGCTCTGGAACGCAGGACGGCATCGGCCACCGCCGAAACGGCCTGGTCCTGACCCACCACGCGGTCGTGCAAACGATCGGCGAGTTTTAACAGCTTCTCCCGTTCGCCCTGAACCAGCTTGGTCACGGGAATTCCCGTCATCCGGCTCACGACGTTGGCAATTTCATTTTCCGTAACGGATTCGGAGACCAGCCAGTCCTGCTGCTGATCTTGCTTTTCCAGGTCAGCCAGCTCCCGTTCCAACCGCGGAATCGTCCCGTGCTGCAGCTCGGCGGCCTTGTTCAGGTCATACTGGGACTCGGCATTCTCCAGGTCCCGCTTGGCCCGGTCCAGCTCGGTCTTCTTGGCCCCGACGCTCTTGATCGCCGTCTTTTCCTGATTCCAGCGGGCACTCAACTTGTCGACCTTTTCCTTGGTGTCGGCCAATTCCTTGGTCAGTTCCTTGAGGCGGGCCTGCGAAGCCTCGTCCGTTTCCTGCTTCAACGCCGTCTGTTCGACCTGCATTCGCATCATTTGCCGCCGGGTCTGATCCAGTTCGGTCGGTGCGGAGTTCATTTCCACTCGGATCGAGGCTGAGGCCTCATCGACCAGGTCAATGGCCTTATCCGGTAAGAACCGGTCGGTCAGGTAACGGTCGGACAATTTGGCCGCCGCAATCAGCGCGTTGTCGTGAATCTTGACGCCGTGGTGGATTTCGAAACGCTCGCGCAATCCCCGCAGAATCGTCACCGTGTCGTCCACGCTGGGCTCATTGACGACCACCCGTTGGAACCGCCGCGCTAACGCCTTATCCTGTTCCAAATATTTCCGGTATTCATCCAACGTGGTGGCCCCAATCAGGTGGAGTTCGCCACGGGCCAACATCGGCTTCAGGAGGTTACCGGCGTCCATGCTCCCTTCGCTCTTGCCGGCCCCCACGATGTTGTGGATTTCATCAATGAACATGATAATCTGCCCGTTACTCTTGGTGACCTCCTTCAAGACGGCCTTCAGCCGTTCCTCGAATTCACCGCGGTACTTGGCCCCGGCGATTAACGCCCCCATGTCCAGGGAAAAGATGGTCTTGTTCTTCAAATTATCGGGGACGTCACCGCGCACGATCCGTTGGGCCAAGCCTTCCACGATGGCCGTCTTCCCGACACCGGCCTCCCCGATCAAAACGGGGTTGTTCTTGGTCTTACGCGACAGGATCCGAATGACGGAGAGAATCTCCTCGTCACGGCCGATAATCGGGTCGATCTTGCCGCTACGCATGGCCTTCACCAGGTCGATGCCGTATTTTTCCAGCGCCTTGTACTGGTCTTCTTGCGTCTTCGAGGTGACCCGCTCGCCGCTTCTAATCTTATCCACGGCGTTACGAACCATCTGTTCCGTGATGCCCTGGGCCTTCAGGTAGTCCGTCAGGCTCTCGCCGTTCAGCTGCATCAGGGCGATGACGA
Organism: Levilactobacillus sp. HBUAS70063; assembly: GCF_038374745.1. Taxonomy (NCBI): domain Bacteria; kingdom Bacillati; phylum Bacillota; class Bacilli; order Lactobacillales; family Lactobacillaceae; genus Levilactobacillus; species Levilactobacillus sp. HBUAS70063. Next base: position 287,631 of record NZ_JBANSM010000001.1, read on the forward strand.
CCGTGTCGGTGGCCAAAAAGTCATCGCGATACTTGTCCTTGATCGCATCGGCCTTCTGGAGCAGATCCTTCAGGTTGCGGGAAAACTCCTGCCCGTACTGGATGCCACTACCGGAAACCGTGCTGATGCTGTCGAGTTCCCGGTCGAGTTCGCCGTCCATCCCCGCAATGTCCACACCGGCATTGGCCAGAATCTCGCGCCCGAGTTCCCCGGGTTGAATTAAATACTTGAAGAGGTGAGCCACCGTCACGGCCTGGTGCTTACGCGTCATGGCGATCCGTTGGGCCTCGCCCAGCGCCGCCGTTAGGGCTTCCGTCATTTTTTCTGGATTCATCGTACGTCCTCCTTGAGTCATTGAATTTAAGTCTATCGATTAGTCACAGCCCCCGGCTTAACGAAACCAAGGGTCAAAAAAGAGGCAACCCTCAGGTTAACCTCCATTTTTCACTCATATTCTAACTGATTTTGACCAAAATTCAAAATAATTTGACCAATTTTGACTAATTAATTTAAGCCTGTTGTTCGGCGAGTTCCGCAATCTTGATGACCACATCCGTTGCCTGTTCCATAGTTTGTTCGGAAACGTATTCGAACCGCCCGTGCATGTTTTCTCCACCGGCAAACAGGTTCGGCGTTGGCAGACCCAGGTAAGAGATCTTGGAGCCATCGGTCCCCCCACGAACGGGGAAGATTAACGGCTTGATGTTCAGGTCTTCCAGAGCTTCCTTGGCCAGGTCAACCACCGTCATGTCCTTTTCGATGACCTCACGCATGTTGTAGTACTGGTCCTTGATGGTGACCTTAACCCGGTCGCTACCGTAAGCCTTGTTCAACTGGTCGGCCACGCCTTGGAAGAGCTTCTTGCGGTCCTCAAAGATTTGGCGATCGTGATCGCGGATGATGTAGCTGAGGTGGGCACTGTCAACGGTACCGTTCATGCTGTACAGATGGAAGAAGCCTTCCCGGCCTTCGGTATGTTCCGGCCGGTCGTGTTCTGGCAAGGCCGCGTGGAAGTCCATGGCCACTTGCGAGGCGTTAACCATGACGTCCTTGGCCTCGGCCGGGTGCACGTTAGTCCCGGTAATTTCAACCTGCGCGTCGGCCGCGTTAAAGGTTTCGTATTCCAATTGCCCAAGTGGCCCCCCATCGACCGTGTAAGCGATGTCGGCGCCGAAGTCCTTCACGTCGAAATGGTCGGCCCCGGTCCCGATTTCTTCATCGGGGCCCAAGCCAATCTCGATTTCACCGTGTTTGATTTCGGGATGAGCCAGTAAGTATTCGGCGGCAGCCATGATTTCGGCAACCCCGGACTTGTCATCGGCCCCCAGCAAGGTGCTGCCATCCGTGGTAATCAGGGTGTGGCCCTTGTAGTTCTTCAGGTTCGGGAAGACGGCCGGGTCCAGCGTGTACTTGCCGGCGTCGTCCAACTTGATGACGGACTTGCCATCGTAGTTTTCCACGAATTGGGGGTTAATGTTTTCACTATTGAAGTCGGCGGTATCGAAGTGAGAGATAAACCCAATCTTCTTAACCTTCTTATCCGTGTTGGCTGGTAAAGTGGCATAAACGTAGGCGCATTGTTGATTAATGTGCACATTCGTTAAGCCGATTTCCTTCAGGTCTTGGACCAAGCCCTCAGCGAATTTGGTCAGCTCCGGTGTGGATGGAATCGTCCCGGAGTTCGGGTTAGAACGCGTGTTGATCTTGACGTACTTCAAGAACCGGGGAATCAGGTTTTCATACTTTGCCAAAATAAATCACTCCTCAATTGAATTAACTAACTTACGTTTTCAGTGTACCCGTTTTCACGGCTAAATAAAAGTGAAGGGATCGGTATTTAATTGCGAGGCCACCACCGTGATGGGCCAGTCGTTCTCGGTCGCCCACTGGGTGAAGAGCGCCTGGAGATGGGGCTTACAAATACTCTCGATGTGGTGCCCGGGATCGACCACGTTTAACCCCGCGGCAATCATATCGTGACCGGGATGATACGAGATATCGCCGGTCACGTAGACATCGGCCCCCTTGGCTAGCGCCGCCTGGTAGAATGGCCCGCCGCTACCACCGAGGACGGCCACGCGACTAACCGGGGCGTCCGGTGTATGGCTAATGAGCCGCAAACCGGCCACGTTGAAGATGCGTTTACAGTCCTCGGCAAATTGCCGTACCGTAGTCGGCTGGGCCAGGTTGCCAATCCGCCCCATCGTGATTGCATCCGTGGCGGTCGCCCCGTTGCTGGGCACCAGACCCGTGATGTCTTGCAGGCCCAGCGCTTCTGCCAACCAATCGTTCATGCCGTTGGGCGCGCTATCCAGATTGGTGTGGGCACCGTAGACCGTGATGTGGTGCTGCAACAAAGTCGCATACATTTTATTCTGTGGAACGGCCAGGTCGAGATTCTTGGCGGGGTGAAACATCATGGGGTGGTGGGCAAAGATAAAGTCGGCCCCCACAGAAATGGCCTCGTCCACGACCTCGGGCCGCACGTCTAACGTCACCAACACCTTGTGAACCGGGGCATCCAAGTCGCCTAGTTGTAGACCCACCGGATCACTGGGTTCCGCCCACGTCTTCGGGGCGAACTGTTCAAATCGATCGACTAACTCACGCACCAACACGTTGCAAGACCTCCTCAATCTCCTTGATTTCCGTTTCTAACGCCGTCACCTTTTCCGTGGGCACGACCTTGGCCGACCGGACCTGTGCTAAGACCTGTTGGGTGCGGGCCAACTCACGCCGCCATTTGGCGATAAAAATATCATTATGCTCGGCCAAGAGGTACGGGCCAAAGCGCAGTTGCTCGGCCGTGTACTGCTCGGGCTGCGCGGCTTTATCGGCCACCAGAATTTCATAGTCGTGGCCGTCCTCCGTCACGATCTTTTCGGTAACCAGCTGGAAGCCGTGGGTCATCAGGAATTGGCGCACGTTTTGCTCGCCCACGTTGGGTTGTAGAACCAGACGCTTCACACCGGCCAACCGGTTGAAGTCTCGCGTCAGAATCTGGGCAATCAACGTGCCCCCCATGCCGGCCACGACCACCGTATCGATGTGGTCGCTAGCCTTAATGGCCTGTAAGCCGTTGGCCAGCCGCGCCGTGATTCGGTCGCTTAAGCCCTCTCTTTCAATCTCGTGTTGCGCATTTTCAAACGGGCCCTTGACGACCTCGCCGGCCACGCCGCCCACAATCTTTCCGCGCTTAGCCAGGTTGACTGGCAAGTAGGCGTGGTCGGTACCGATGTCCGCCAAACGGCTACCCGCAGGGACGTACTCGGCGACGGTGGCTAGCCGAATTGATAAATGGTCTGCATCCATTCACACATCTTCCTCTCTATTTTTTCACTAGTCTAAGTATAAGCTAGTCCGTGTCGCTTGAATAGCGGGAAATGGTTCACAAGCAAAATTAGTGATTTTCGGCAACGTCGTCCTTGCCATCCGCCTTACCGTTCGCCAAATTTGGTCTGGAACGCGGTGGGCAAGACGCCCTGAGCCTGAGAAACGGTCTCAGGACTCGCTTGGAACCGCCAAGAATCGGCGTTTCCAAGTCGCCATTATCTAACCGGCTATCGCCGCTCAGATAATCCCACGGGTGAGACCAAATTTGACTCACTCACGGCTACATGGGATGACGATCAATCTAGTTTGGTTGAATATTGCCTTACCAGCAATGCTACTATCAATTTCAAAGCGCTCAATTCTCGCCATCAGATCCCGCCTCACCGCGCTGGCGCAATCAACCGAGACTAGAATGACACCTTCTAATCTTTTTTCAAAAATAATTCTTCAAAACGTGCAACAAATTCCGTGATTTTTACATTAGTAATAATAGAAGGTCCAAAAAAGCCCGCTCCACCAGCAGGCAGAACGGACTTTCTCTTCATGTCAGACCTAATACTTATGAACGGTTACGACGCGTCGGTTTTTCTTCGCGTTGTTCGTCCGCTTCGTTCTGGGCCCGTGCCATCTTAGAGTATGGATACGGGTAGGTAATCTTCATGACGGCTGGCATCACGATTGGCAGCAAGATGACTAACAGGATAATCCCGATAATCACGGCCAGCGCAATCTGAATCAGCGTCATGACCCCGGAAGGAATCAATGCGGCGAACGTTCCACTCAGGATAACCCCGGCGGACAAGACGACCGTCCCGATTACCGTTGCGGCACGCAGCATCTTTTCGCTGGTAGCGCCCGGCTCGTGGAGGAACTCACGGTACTTCCGCATCAGGAAGATCGAGTAATCGACCCCTAAGGAGATCAGCATGACAAACGTGAAGAACGGTGTGTTCCACGTCAACATGTCGGTGCCCAGTAGTGGATCAACCAACCAGTGCACGATGGTCAGCGCACCGGAGTACGCCACGACCAAGATTCCTTCGATGACGATCGGTTGAACCAGTGAACGGGTCACGATCATCAAAGCGATGAAGATCCCGGCTAACATGATGATGACCGTCCGCGTGAAGTCACTGGAGGCCATATCGTTGATGTCGTTGGTCTGTGACGTGTTCCCGCCAAAGGCTACTTCGGCATTCTTCAGGCTCGTTCCGGCCAAGGCGCCGTTAACGACCTTCTCGAGTTTTGGCAAACGCGCCATGGCGGCCGCCGAACTCGGGTCATCGTCCAAGACCACCGTTAACTTGGTAATCTTCTTGTCGGGCGACAGGTAGGTCTTTAATGCCGGCTTAAACGCACTGCCGTGGAGCTGCTTGCTTGGAATGTAGAAGGTTTCCGAAGCCGCCGACTTTTGCAGGCCCTTCAGATAGGTGTTGGCCGAGCCCACCCCGGTGGAAACCTGGGTCAGGCCGGTCGTTGCCGACGTCAGGCCCTTACGCAACGCCGTCAGTTGTTTGCTCATAGCGGCGAGCTTTTCGGCCATGGTCTGGTTCCCTGCGGCAACTTGGTTGGCGCCGGAGACCAGCGTTGGCATCTTGCCGTTGATGGTAAACATTGCCCCGGACAATTGACTCGTCGCACTAGCCAACTGGCTGGACTGGGCGCTGGCCGTCTGTAAGGCGGTCGCGGCCCCCGGCAAGACAACGTTGGACTTCTGAGCTAACGTGGCCACGGCGCTCTGGAGTTGCGCGGTCGAGCCTTGCAATGCTTGAAGCTGACTGGCGACGGTCTGATCGGCGGAGCCAATCGAAGTGGCGTCGCTCCCAATCTGCTTGAGTGAACTGCTCAACGTGGCCTTCAACTCGCTTTGCGCGGCACTTTGCTTCTGCAAGATACCGGCCAAGACCGTCTTTTGCGCGGCCGACAGCGGGACGCCCTGTTGACTAAAGGCCGCCGCCACCGTGCTGGCGCTCATGCTTGGCAGGTTCTGAGTGGCACTTTGCACCTTGGCCAGTTGTGAGGCGATGTCTTGGGTGCTGTTCTTGATGGTCGTCAGCGAGGTCGTCACGCCACTCGTGTTGGTCGAGCTAGAGGCCACCTGCGAATTCAACTGCTGAATGGCCGCGTTCAATTGCGGTAGAGCTGCTTCTAACTGTGCGAGTTGCGCCGCCTGTTTCCCGCCGGAAGCGGAAGAAACCTGACTGTTCAACGAGTTCACACCGGTAGACACCTGCGAAATGGCACTCTGCAGTTGCTGCGTCCCGGTGCTGACCTGCTTGGCACCGGTGGCCAACTTGTTGGCGTCCTTCACCGCACCACTGACGTTTTGTTTGCTCAGTGAACTGTTGGCGGACTTCAGGCCCTTGTTGACCGTGTTGACCCCTTTTTGGGCCTTGGCCAAACCGGTCGTGACGGAACTCATTTGATTCCGGACGTAGAGCTTCTTGATGGCCTTCCCCCCCGGTTGGGTGACGGAAGCCACCGTCTTGACCCCTTCGGATTGTTGGAGTTGCTTGGTCAAGCGATCCACAATCAACAGGGTCTTCTCGTTGTCCATCTTGTGTTTGCTTTGAATGTAAATCGTGGTAGGTTCGGCAGTCCCCTTGGAGAAATGCTGTTGTACCACCTTGAAGCCTTGCTTGGCTGGCACATTGTCGCCAATCTCGACTAAGTTATCATAGTCCAGCGTGCCGTGAGACGTCAGGGCCAACGGAATAAAGACGATTCCCGTGACGATTAGCGTAATCACGGGGCGGATCATGGCGTGCTTGGCCATGCCGTGCCAGAGGCGACTGTCGCCCTCGCCCTGGAATTTCTTGATGGGCCAGAACATGTGGGGCCCACAGATCGCCATGAAAAATGGGTTCAGCGTCAGGAGGACAGCCAGTAAGACCACGACCCCCACGGCAATGCCGACCGCCGAACGATACAGCGAGAAGTTGGCAAAGCCTAGGACACTCATCCCAATCAGGACGGAGAGCCCAGAGTACAGGACCGTCCGCCCACCGACCTTGGTGGCTTCCTTGGTCGCCGTGTAGCGGTCCTTGCCGCTCGCCAGGCGCTCGCGGAACTCGTTATATAGAAGGATGTTGTAGTCCGTCCCAATTCCGAACAAGACGATGACGATGAAGACTTCCGTAAAGTTTGAGAACGGGAAGTTAAAGCGGTTGACCAAGTTGGCCACCACGGAAATCGAGGTGATCACGGACACCGCCACCGTTAACAGTGAGAACAACGGTGTAATTGGTGACCGGAAGACTAGCCAGAGCACCAGGAAGATGAAGATGGCGGCAATGATTTCCGTCTTCTGCACCCCGGCCTGGGTGGCATCGGAGAAGTCTTGGTTCAAGACGTCCGCGCCGGTAACGTAGGTTTTGACCCCGCTGGTCTTGGCCAGCTTGGTAATCTGGTCACGAATCTTGGTGACCGAATGACTGGAGGACTTATGCACGTTCAGCTGAAGCAGCTGGGTACTCTTGTCCTTGGAAATCAGCTGGGAAGCGGCCGTGGAACTGTCGCTAGCCGCGGTCACCGAGCGAATCTGGTACTGATCTTCGTGATTCTTGATGCGGGTGATGGTCCGGTCGATCTGGTCGTTCTGCGAGCTAGTGAGCTTCGAATTGCCATTGTTAAAGACCACCACGACCGCCGTGGTGCCCCGTTGCGAGCGACCCCACTTGTCTTGCATGGTCGTTGCCCGGGTACTTTGGTAGCTGCTAGGAACGGTAATCTGCCCCTTATCCGCCACCAATTTACTCATGTTGGGAATCGTGACGATGGCCAAGATCACAATGACCAGCCACCCAATCACATTCCAGATGTAGTGCTTATTCATCCAACGCACGGTGAAACCTCCTTGACGATTTTCGTTTATTTTTACGGTCGGTCGACGGCGCACACGGCGGTCCGGCCGACACTATTCTGCTGATTAACGGGTCAGCCACTTGGTCCAATCCAGTTGGAGGGATTGGTCCCCCGTGGTCGGCAACACATCGCCAATTGATAATGTTGCCAGTTCCTGACGAAAGCGGGCCTCGGCCTGGGCAAAGACGCTCAGGACGTTGGCCACCGGCCGCGTATCCTTGAAGTCTTTCAATTCATACGTTTCCATGAAAGCGTCCTTGTGTTCCAGGTCGAAAACCTTGGAAACCAGCCCCGTGCTGTGCACGAAGGCCGTGGTCCCCTCAATGGCATTGAAAACATCCAGTAGGGTAATTTTCACGGGATCTTTGGTCAACACGATGCCCCCATCGCGTCCCGGAACGGTCTTCACGATCCCGCCGGCGGCCAATTTTTGGACAATTTTCTTCAAATAACTGGTCGAAATGTCTAATCGCTCGGCCACCAAACGACTATGTAGCGGTATTTCTCGGTCCTGAATCCCCAATAATGCCACGATGCATAGGGCCTGTTCCAAACTCGGTTTTGCCCTCACGATGGCCCTCCTTTCTCCTGTCTCCCTTAACTTTTAAACGAGATACATTATATCCCCTTTAGCCATTTTTTCAAGACTTTTGACGCAATAAATCGCCTGATCACCAATTATTTTTTAGTGTAAACGATTTCAATTCGTCGATGCCACTATATTATAAATGACCAATAATAAAAACCATTTTGGCTCGCCCCTGGTCAATTTTGAGCTGGCGTCTTCCCAGCTCGTTGGCCAGCACGCTTTCTGAGCGTTTTCTCACGATTGCCCGTTCTATTTTCAGTTCATTTTCATTTTTTACAGCCAACTGAAAGCAAAAAGCAATTCACCTTTCAAACGTGATGTAATTTCTAAGTCGGCCTGACTTTTTCATCAAAATTGGACACAAAAAAGCCCCGTCAGCCCAACAGCCACTCAGCTGTCGGTCCAACGAGACCTTGATCGTTATTAAATTATTCCAAGAAATCCTTCAACTGCTTGCTCCGTGACGGATGACGCAGCTTCCGTAAGGCCTTGGCTTCGATTTGACGAATCCGTTCCCGGGTAACCCCGAAGACCTTGCCGACTTCTTCCAGAGTCCGGGTCCGACCATCATCCAAACCAAACCGCAACCGCAGAACGTTTTCTTCCCGGTCAGTCAGCGTGTCCAAGACACTTTCCAACTGTTCCTTCAGCAGTTCGTAGGCCGCGTGATCGGCAGGACTCGTGGCATCCTGGTCCTCAATGAAGTCACCCAAGTGCGAGTCGTCCTCTTCACCGATTGGCGTTTCCAAGGAAACCGGTTCTTGGGCAATCTTCAAGATTTCCCGAACCTTTTCCGTCGGCATGTCCATTTCGGCCCCAATTTCTTCGGGCGTTGGTTCCCGCCCTAAGTCTTGGAGGAGTTGCCGTTGAATCCGAATTAATTTGTTGATGGTTTCAACCATGTGCACGGGAATCCGAATCGTCCGTGCTTGATCGGCAATCGCCCGCGTAATCGCCTGACGAATCCACCAAGTGGCGTACGTGGAGAACTTGAACCCTTTCCGGTAATCGAATTTCTCGACGGCCTTCATCAGCCCCATGTTCCCTTCTTGAATCAGGTCCAGGAATTGCATCCCCCGGCCCACGTAACGCTTGGCAATGGAAACGACCAGCCGTAAGTTGGCTTCGGCCAATTCTTGCTTAGCCTCTTCCTCGCCGTTTTCAATCCGTAAGGCCAAGGCCACTTCTTCGTCGGCCGTTAACAGGTTAACTCGACCAATTTCCTTCAGGTACATCCGCACGGGGTCGTTGATCTTAACCCCGGTGGTCGTCCCGGCGTCCTTTAATTCCTTCTTCGAAACGGCCTTTTGGGCTTTAACGGCCCGTGGGTCTGGCTCACCCTTAGCATCAACCACACTGATCCCAGCATCGGAAATCGTTTCGAGTAACTTATCCATCTGCTTAGCATCCAGCGTGTAAGGTGTCGCGACCTTGTCAGCCAGGTCATCGTAGGTGATGCTCCCGGCCTTTTTCGTGTTTTTAATTAAAGCGCGCACCGTTTTGTTGTATGCTTTCTGATCAAACATTGGTTGATCCGTGGTCTTTTTCGCCATTAAAATACCCCCTAGATTAAACTTGTTTGTTCGCTTGACGCTGTCGTTCTAATTGAACAATCTCGACAACGAGTTGGCGTTGTCGTTCGGCATCGCCGAGTCGCGAGGCTTCCGTCAGTTGATTCTTCTTCTGACGCAGTTGCGCTTCGACCGGTGCCTCATCCATAATGACCGCTAAATAGTCATCGATTTCCCGCGGGGTTGCCGCCGCGGACATGGTCGTTGTCGTCTCCAAATCAATGACCAGTTGTTGCAGGCGGTCTTCTTGAATGAAGTCCGTGAACTGCGCCGTCTGGTACACCTGATGGGTTTGAAAATAACCTTGGGCCAAGGTGTAAATAATCTGATAATCGTCGTGTACGAAGCTAAAATCGGCAATGCCAGAAAGCTTCGCCCACACATTACGGTCGTGCAAGCACCGGTAGAGCAGGCCGCGTTCCGCGCGCTCCAACCGATTCAACGGTCGTTGTTGCCGATGAACGGTTACCGGCGGCTCATTACTGGGAGCCGGTTCCGGTGTTGTCGGTCGTTGGCGTTCCTGCTGGGCCGCAGTGTCTCGCTGCACCTGCTTGAGTTGCGCCGTCAATGCCGACTTGTCAATCTGCAGCTCGGTCGCTAACTGGCCCAGATACAGATCCAATTCAACCGGCTCGTTGACCTGAGCCAACAGGGACAAGACCTGGTTGACGTAGGCCAAGCGCTCGCTATCCGTTTCCAGCGCCCGATTACGCCGCAGAAAACGCATTTGAAAGCGCAACGGCGGTTCCTTAGCCGATTCCAGCATTTGCCGAAACGCCGCGTCGCCGTGAGCCTTGCGATACTCATCGGGGTCCTGCCCCTCGGGGAGCTGAATCACGCTGAGCGCCAAGTGACTGTGTTGGCCCAACAGTCGCAACGCCCGGTCGATGGCCCGCTGTCCGGGTTCATCCCCGTCGTAACAGACGTTGAGCTTATCCGTGGTCCGCTCGATGGCGTAGATTTGCTCGGTCGTCAGGCTGGTCCCCATGGAGGCAATCCCGTTCTTGACACCGGCCTGGGTCGCCGAGATGACATCCATGTACCCCTCGAATAGCGTCACCTCACCGGCCTGCCGAATCGCGGGCCGCGCCAAGTCAAAGTTAAACAACAGCTTACTTTTATTGAATAATGTGGTTTCAGGGCTGTTTAAATACTTTGGCTGGTCATCGGCCTTATGCAGGAGTCGCCCGGAGAAGGCGGCCACGTGCCCACTGGCATTGCGCAGTGGAAACATGACCCGTTCGGTGAACCGGTCGCGCAGGTCCCCCTGGGCATCTTCGATGAAGAGCCCGGACTGGCGCATGAGCTGATAATCGCTCTGCCGCTGGTCGAAGAAGGGCTTGAGCAACCGCTGGCCCGGGGCAAAACCCAACTGGTAGGTCTCAATCGTCTCGTCGGTGAGTCCCCGGTCGTGCAGGTAGTCCAGCGCCGGCTGCCCCATCTCGGTGTTCACCAGGATGTGGTGGTACAGCTTGGCCGCCTGCTCGTGTAGGGCCAGAAGCTGGCCGGTCTTCGAATCCACGGCGGGACCCGTGGACTCCTGTCGGTACTCACTGGCCAGATCAACGTGACTAAAGTCGGCCACCTTGACCACCGCTTCGGGGAACGTCACGTGCTCCAGCTCCATCAGGAACTTGAAGACGTTGCCGCCCCGTCCGCAACTAAAACAATGGAAGATCTGCTTATCTTCCGAAACGGAAAACGAAGGTGTCCGCTCCTCATGAAAAGGACACAAGCCAAATAAATTTTTACCGGACTTCTTCAGTTGCACGTACTGGCCGACAACGTCCGCAATATTTGTGGCCGTTCGAACCGTCTCAATCACGTCTTCGGGTATCTTCGCCAACCAATCACTCCCTTACGTGTTCCCGTTTGCCCACCATAGCCTTGAAAAGTCGCACCCCGGAAACCCGAAAAGTGCGACTTTTTAATTAGAATTCGTGCGCAAAAATACACTATATATGATACCACCTATGGGGGCATTGTCAACTTTAAAGGCTCACGCTAACACTGAGTCCATTATAGCAAATTTCTGGCGGTTCGGGGCAAGTAACGCGAGCCCTTTTTTCGGGGTTGCCAACTTCAGCCATCAGTCGACGCCGCAACCGGAAATTTAGCCCAAACAAAAGAGGCCGCAACTGCCGGCCCCTTCATACTGCTACGTCGACGTCACGCCAACGCGTTAAACTCTATTTGACAATCAATTGATCCAAATCACCCAGACCCATGGCGAGACTAGCCAGCTTGCTTAACTCGGTCAGCCGGTTGTTCCGAACGGCATCGTTCTTGTCCATGACCATCGTGGCTTCGAAGTAAGCGGCAATCGTCGGTTGGATGTCGGCCAAGGCCGTGTACAGGTCGTTTAGCCCCTGGTTAGCGGCCGTCGCCACTTGGGCAACGCCTTGATCCAAGGCCCCTTCGCTGTCGTTTTCAAACAGTTGTGGGTCGACTTTGGCCGTCGCCAGGTCGGCTGGAGCCTTCTGGGCTAAGCGCATCACCCGCGTCAGAGATTCGATGACGGCCTTAAAGTTATCGTCATCGGCATGGCTGGCCAAGATATCGGCCGCCGTGAAGATCCGTAAGACATCGCTGCTGGAGCCGTTAGTCACGGCGTCGATGATGTCGTGGCGTTGCTTAGCAGACCGTAAGATCTTGCGAATCCGGTCCTTGATGAAGTCAACAACCGCTTGGATTTGGCTGGCTTGATCCAGGTCAGGGGCCACTTGAGCTGACGTTTCGGCCGCGATAAAGTCATTGGCCAATTCGGCAACGGGTAAGGCCCAGCCTTGATCCTTGGCAATCCGGACAATCCCGGTTGCCTGCCGCCGTAAAGCGTAAGGGTCGTTGGAACCGCTTGGAATCATCCCGGCGGCAAAGAACGTCAGAATGCTGTCGAACTTGTCGGCCAGGGCCAAAACGGCACCCGGAACGGATTCCGGCAGTGCACCATCGGCAGAAATGGGTTCGTAATGTTCGCGAATGGCTTGGGCAACGGCTGGATCTTCGCCGTTGAGTAAGGCGTATTTCTCACCCATGACCCCTTGCAACTCGGCGAATTCGCCGACCATCCCGGTCACCAGGTCGAACTTGTAGATTTCGCTGGCCCGTACGGCGGCCTTGGTTTGAGCATCGTTTAGGTTCAGATGCTTGGCCAAGACCTTGACGATGGCCGTGACCCGGTTCATCTTTTCTGCCATGGTACTGATCTTGTCGTGGAAGCTAACCGACTTGAGGCGTTCCACGTAGTCGGCAATGGTCTTCTTCTGATCTTCGGTGTAGAAGAACATAGCATCTTCCAGCCGAGCGGTCAGCACCTTTTCGTTACCGGCGACCACGTTTTGGAGATCGTGGTCCGTCCCGTTCCGAACGGAGATGAAGACCGGCAGTAACTTACCGCTGGCGTCGCGAGCGTAGAAGAAGCGTTGGTGATCGCGCATGGAGGTGATCAGCACTTCGTCGGGGATGGTCAGGTACTTTTCGTCAAAGCTTCCGGCAAAGGCGGTTGGCCATTCGACCAGGTTGTTGACCTCTTCCAGTAATCCCGCATCAACATCGACCGTCCAGTCGTTGTCGGCGGCCAACTGGTCAATTTGTTTCTTGATGAGGGCCTTGCGCTTGTCGGCATCGGCAATCACGTATTGGCTGGTCAAGTTTTCTTCGTAGTCCGCAGCCGTGGCCAATTCGATTTCCTTACCCAAGAAGCGGTGACCGCGCGTGGTCCGGCCGGTCGTCACGTCCAGGATGGTAAAGGGAATCACGTCATTATCCAACAGTGCCACGAGCCAACGAATTGGCCGGATGTATTGGAAATGGTGGGTACCCCACTTCATCATGGTTGGGAAGGTCATGGCCATGATGATGTCGCGCAGACCCGCTAAAACAGTGGCAACGGGTTCACCGGCGATAAACTTATCAACGTAAACGTATTCCGTGCCCTTGATTTCCTTGAAGGTAATGTCGTCGGGGGTCAGGCCCTGTCCACGGGTAAATCCGATGGCGGCCTTGGTCCAGTTACCATCGGCGTCTTGGGCGATCTTCTTCGCCGGACCCTTGACGGATTCACTAATATCTTCTTGCTTGTCGGCCAAGCCGCTGATTAAGAGGGCTAAGCGTCGAGGCGTGGAGAACGGCTTGATTTCCGCATAGTCCACGCGTTGTTCCTTCAGGTAATCCGCCGTGCGCTTGACCAGTTGCTTAATGGCTGGCGTCACCACGTGGGCGGGCATTTCTTCCAAACCAATTTCCAGTAAAAATGTGTGTGCCATTATTTGGCCTCCTCATCAGCTAATAATTGTTCACGAAGCTTCTCGTCTTTGACCAACGGGAATCCACGCTTCTTCCGTTCGGCAACGAAGGCCCGGGCCACGGACCGCGCCATATTCCGGATGCGAGAGAGGTAGCCGGCCCGTTCGGTAACGGAGACGGCGCCACGGGCATCCAACAGGTTGAAGGTGTGACTGCACTTTAAGATGTAGTCGTAGGCCGGGTGAACCAAGCCGTTAGCAATCTGCTTCTTGGCTTCGGCTTCGTATTCGTCGAAGTGCCGCAGCAACATGTCCTGGTCGCTTTCTTCAAAGCTGTACTTGGAGTGTTCGTATTCGGGTTCCTTGAAGATGTCACCGTACTTGACGCCATCGGCCCATTCCAGGTCGAAGACGGAGTTGACGTCTTGCACGTAGGAAGCCAAACGTTCCAGGCCGTAAGTGACTTCGGAGGTGACGGGATCAACTTCCATCCCCCCCACGACTTGGAAGTAGGTAAATTGGGTGATTTCCATTCCGTCTAACCAAACTTCCCAACCAACACCGGCACAACCCATGGATGGGTTTTCCCAGTTATCTTCCACGAAACGAATATCGTGTTCCAATGGGTCGATGCCCAGTTCCCGTAAACTGTTCAGGTAAAGTTCTTGAATGTTGTCGGGTGACGGCTTCATGATGACTTGGAATTGGTGGTGTTGGTACAACCGGTTAGGGTTCTCCCCGTAACGACCATCGGCTGGCCGGCGGGATGGTTCAACGTAAGCCGCGTTCCAAGGTTCCGGACCGATTGCCCGTAAGAACGTGTAGGGACTCATGGTACCGGCCCCTTTTTCAGTATCGTAAGCTTGCATCAGCATGCAGCCTTGTGCAGACCAATACTGTTGTAACTTTAAAATGATTGCTTGCATGGACAGTTTTTCTGTCATGGGTGCAGTTCCTCCTTGTTTGGTTGCCAGGCGACAAAATGCCAGCTGGTTGACCGATTAAACAAATAAGCGCGCAAAAAATCCCTACGAGAATTCACCGAGGCAAATTCACGTAGGGACGAAGTTTTATTTTCGCGGTTCCACCCTACTTCTAGTCAGCGACTAGCAGCTTACTTGGAAACGACTCCGAATGTGCCAACTCACACCGCCCTGGATTCGGCTTCCACTCTCCCGAACTCGCTAAACCAGTGACACTGCAACTCTCATTCATCATAATCGACTTATTTAACTGTGTTTTATGATAGCCGTCCGGAGCGGGGTTGTCAATGGGCTTTGCGCAATTACGCCGACCCTTAACCAAATTTTGAAACGGTCTTTCCCTTTTCCTGGTGCTTGAGTAAATCGCGATACTCACGGATGTACTTGAAAGGAAATGGAATCACCGTGTACTGATTGAGACGAACGAAGAAGACTTGTAGCAAAGATTCATAGGTTTGAAACATGTTTCGAATATCTTCTCGCGGTTGTCGGCTATCCAACACCTCAATGCATTTCAATGGAATCGCCTTGGCCAGCTGATCCTTAATCGGTTGATGATTTCCCACAAAGTAATAAGATTTCCCTCGAATCTCGAGCAACCCCATCCCATAGGTACCAATCCAATATTTGGCAAATCTTTTCTGTCGAACCGGAGGATAGAGCCAAATACCGTTCCGCTCGTGCAACTGATCGTTCAACGCCTGGATAACTTTTAACTGCCGACCGAGTGTTAGTTGCAGATTAACTTGTTTCACCTTTAACGTGGACTGGTTCAATCGAGAGAGTTCCGCCATCAATCGCACGTGGTCCCGTGCTTGTTTGGCGTTAGTCAATGTCAGGCCCTTAGCCGCCTCAATGAGATCATTTTGGTAGATTCGGTTATTACCATCGGCAGCGATTAACTCTTTTCTCAAGTGATTGCCATCGGGAAGCGTCATCAACTCGGTGCCATAGATTAGAAAAACCTGCGTGGCACTTTGAAGTGCACCCAACAATTGACTGGTCCGACTTCCTGCAGCCTGCCAGATCCGCCAAGCCAATTGGCTTAACTCGGACTCAGTTGCCCCCCTTGCGTCCGCCGCAAATGTCGTCGATTCAAATGATAATTGTCCCGTTGGTGTAACCGTCAAACGCGTCGCCTGAATGAGCGTTTGCTTAGTGGCGCTTTTGGCCTTGTTGATCACAATATACCGAAAACGGGCTGCGGCGGCTATTTTTTCCGGCGTTGGCAATCGTAGCTGACGCGTGATCAC
The DNA here is from genome assembly GCF_038374745.1 of Levilactobacillus sp. HBUAS70063. Classification (NCBI taxonomy): domain Bacteria; kingdom Bacillati; phylum Bacillota; class Bacilli; order Lactobacillales; family Lactobacillaceae; genus Levilactobacillus; species Levilactobacillus sp. HBUAS70063. Next base: position 303,468 of record NZ_JBANSM010000001.1, read on the forward strand.
CTCCCATTTAATCATCAATTGTGCCAGTGTCATGTGGAATTTCTTATCCTTCAGCAGCTCATCGGCTTTAATCCGCCACTGATAGTCACCGGTGGTTGCATTAAAGTCAGTAAAATTAGCTAAGGTTAAATGCTGAATGATATGCTGACCATCGCTGCAAAGGTAATCTGGATCATTCAAGTCTTTGACCACTTGAAGATTCAATCCTCGTATCGGTTTGGTTCCCGCAGTAATGGTCACATTGTGCGCCTGCAATACGTTGCTTTTCTGCGCCCGATCAACGAGATCCTTCATGAAGGCAACGACCACCGGCTGTGCAGGGTTGGCCAAAAAATGCAATCGCTTTTCGGCAAGTAAGGTCGTCACAATGGGCTCATCCGTCGAAAGTTTTGGCCGTTGATAATCTGCCACCGGAAATGCTCGGAGCTGGAGTAACTGCTTTAAGCACATTTCATACTGATCATTCACCGTTGCAATAATCTGATCAATAATACCCACTCTTGTCTTTTCGAATTGTGGTAATTCTTGAACCGATAAAAAGCGGGTCACGTTCTTTTGACCATTTAAGCTATGTCTTTGAAAAACGGGCTGAGTCTTAGACTTCGTGTATTTGAAGCAACCATTGCTAACCACAAATCCTCGGTCATTAGAACTGGCTCTAAAGGTCCGGGTCTTGAGCTGCAGAATATGCTGTTTAATCTCAACCTGAACAGCCGTACGCAACGTCTGCGATTTTTCTGGCTCAAGTACCAAGTAAAGATCACTCGTTGCTGCTCGATTGACCAGCTTTGCGTGGTCATCTCTTCGTCCCTGCCACGACCTTTTAATCAGTAGCATGAGCACCATGTCGGAATCAAACCCCGCCGAACGAGCCTGCGATAGCGTCATTCGCGTTTGTTTAATCACACGACTTTTAATGCGCTTTGTTGACTGCTTGTCCGCCAACACTAAGTAGCTGTACGTTGAGGTTGCTGCATCAATCGGGCGTTTGCCCAACCCCTTAATCGCTGTGACACCACTTTGCTCAAACCAGTTGGTCAGTGCGGCCGGTTGACCCGTCTCAATCAAAGCAAGTTCGAAACGCTGGTCAAACCCGACCTCATCAAATTCATAATCCAGGTAATTGGTCAAAGCCAAATCGCTTACATCAGCCATTTAAGAAGTCTCCTATCTCTCTTTGATCGGCCATGGTCACCGCAAATTCGCCCTTTCGATTCAACAAGAAGGGTACCTCCATGATACGATCATCCCTTAATTTCTGTGAATGAAACTGTCGTGTTCCCACTGGTTCCAATAAATTAACGATCAACACCCGCCAATTTTTACCGGGGTCTCGTTGCTGAATTTCAGTTAACTTGGACTTTACATGTCGGCGTTCATCCCCAACATCTCGACGGTGGGGCTGTCGCCAATGCTTAAAATCAACCAAAACGTGTTCCTTCGTCTGAAAATCAAAAAGTTCATAGTTCGGAAGCGTTAAGGGCTGTAGACGCACCGGCCAGAATTTTTCGATTAAGTACTGACCGCACTTTTCACCCAGAATCCCCAAATAGCTGTCAAATTGAGCTGGATTCATCACGTAGTCAGTGGCTTGCCAACTTAATGGCCACTGATTTTCATTAAACAACCGGCGTAAGCCGGGATTACGGTCGATAATTGGTAAATCTGCTCGTTCGGCCGAAACTTCCATGTTTCCAGAATGATCCTGCTTAAAGTCAAAGTTTTCGCCTTCGCGCTGCACGCGGTAGGCGGTATCGTTTCGCTGAAGATAGGCAAATTCCGGCTTGGTTTGCCGCATATTGTACTGATGCATTGTCATTGTGGGGTACTTAATGAGCGTTTCCCGATATCGACGGTACTGCCGGCCTGCTTCTTCCTTCTTTTGTAAATGTTTCACCATCTCGTCAACGGCTCGTTGCGTTTCACAAGTTTGCTCTAGCCAATGGATGCCTTGAATTTGATCTGGCGTTAAAATGAGATGCTTTTTCTGACGCTGATAGTCCCGAATTGCCTGAGCAACTGACCCCAACTGATAATCCGCCAGCATCGTCACATTAAAGTAATCCGCGACCTCTGTTCCTAACATTACGGTTGTCTCCGGCAATTTGTTAAAGGCGCGATCCAGGCGACCAACCGCTTGTAAAATTATTCGCGTGTGAGCACCCACGTAACTCAACGTTTGTCGAAACTGCCGAACCGGAATTCCCTGACCCTGGAAACGCGCATAACGATCTACTTCCGCCAAACTAATTTCACCGTTATCAACCAATCCCAGTAATTCATAAAATCCTTTGATCCATTGAAATCGGTTTTGCTGGGTAGCCACTGCTGGAATTTGCGTGAAAACGTTGGTCACCTGACCCAAGTAGACCCCACCGATATCAACCATCTTAAATCGCTGATCAGAGGCCCGGGCAGATTTCGGCGCAATAGCTAACGTTCGCCCTCGCTCCAACTTGCCAATCGGATAATGCAAGTTTTGCCCCACACCTAGCGTGGCATACGCACTGAGCAAGTACACGCGAGTTGCCTCTTTGGCTGGCAGCTTTAGTGCTGTGGCGACTTGCATTTCAATAGGATCTTGATTGGGCGACAGTTTCTTAGCGATCATACAGAGGCGTGGCTGGATGGCCTCTGCTGAACACAAGGCTTGGGTCAATCCCTGCCAGACATTCTCGATGAATCTACCACTCATCTGTAAAGACTGATAATCCTCTTCTCGCTTCGGCAGAATGCTCTGTAATCCCAAAAACGTCGGGATTTGCGGATGGCCCAAAAAGTAAATAAAACTGTCAAATAAGTCTAAGTATCGCTTTTGAATGAACGCATAATAATCCGGATTTTGACTATCTTGAAACTGCTGGTGAACCTTTTTCATCGTTTGCTTAACATCCTGTTCCAGTTCTTTAAGCCAGCTTTGCTGCTCTTTAGACAGCCGAAAGTCAGGCACCCGCTGCCGGATGAGTTGCCGCAAACAGGTTCCACTCTCACAAATCGCCGATTGCGTCGTCACTTCTAAGACCCGAACCTTGCCCTCCTTTTCTCGGTAGCGGCGGCTTACATCAAATTCACTTAGCACCTCTTCGGGCAGATTTTTCATGCCATCGATCAAACGTTCTCCCAATTGTTCACGTAAAAAATTAAAATCGAAGTTGTTCAACACGGTTTCCACATTCACCGTTGCTGATAGTCCCACCACGATTCCGCGCTTGACCAGTTTTAATAAGAATTTTTCAGGAGTGGTTTGAACATTTACGACTTCGATTTGTGTCCGATTGAGATGCGCATCGCTATCCGTCAAAGAAGTGAGCTGGAGCCCATATTTTTGCAGATGTTGTCCGCAACGATCCGCAAACCTTGTAGGAACGAAGTTTGCCTGTTTTACCTCGGGTTGTTGGGTGAGTCGATCGACCGTTCGCTGGGTTTCCTGGGACAGCCACAATGCATCCCCAATGGTACGGACGGCATCCTCCAAACGTAACTGATTATCCAAGTCGGTCCGGTGACTATTCACCTCATCTTGATAGGAACCACCCCACGCATTCATCAGACGAATCAGGGTTTTCAAGAGGCGATGAAGCTCCCCGATCATCCCATAAAAATGCAAATTTTTACTTACCTCGGGACGCACTTTAGTCAAGACGACACGTTTATTATCTGGATCGTCTTGACTCCACCACGCATGACTACTGGTGATGGTTAAACTGGATACGTTGAAGATAAAATTAGTCTGTGCCAAGGCATCAACCGTCTTATAGTCCATCGTCAGCTTATACGCATTTTCCAGCTTATTGGTCTGCTTCTTTAGCTGACTAAATTGTTGATTGCAACGTAAGATGGTCATGATTTGTTTAGAACGACTTTTCTGCGGATGATTCATGGCCGAATAAAGTTCTCGAAAAAAGGCTAAACAATCAAGCGGCATTTTCAAGGCTTCCTCGATAATCTGATTCACGAGAATTCCCTTCATTTCATCAATCTCGTCCAAAACGATCATCGCATTTCCCAGAGAATCTGTACTGGCAAGGTTGATCGATGAAGTGCCAAAGAAAGCCGGATGACTCCTAGTGAACTTAGACCAAGTAAGTAAGACTAACTGATGACGATGTAAATTAATCTCCGGGAAATAGCGATTCAGATAGTGCGCAGCGGGTGTGTCAGCGTGAGCCACGTACTGACAAAATTGAGTCTGACCCTGACGTGACAACGGCAGGTCTAACTTTAATTCCGCGGCAACAGCCTGAATGAGCAACTGCTTGAATGCCGTGTAGGCTTGTCGCAAGTTTTGATAATCCTTAATTTGGCCCTCTTCCATCATTTGTTCCGGTTGCTGATGATGTCGTTGATGGTAAATTGTCAATTGCTCCAAGGCTCTGGTCAGTTTTCCCGACCTAAATACCGGCGGAATATCCGCCTGGCCCTGTAAAATGGCCCCCACACTCTCCTCGAGTGAGCGGAGAACGGCCATCGTTTGATAAACGTAGCGCTCTTGCTCGGATTGCGACTTAAACGACCCGTTCCTCAGTTCATACTGATCAACTAACATCTTTCTGAATTCATTGGGATGCAGATTGATTTTCTTGGTGGCTACAAAATAGGCCCGAAAAGAAGAATCCTCAACTATTCGCCGACACAAATAAGTCAATACGCCAAAGGTCTTACCGCTTCCAGGAGGCGCTGAAACCGTCACCAACGCTCCCGGCTGATCGGCGTTTAAATCGTACACCGGTTGTAAAATTTTGGCGAAATCCAAGCCTGTCATTATTAACTCCTAATTTCATTTACAACTAATTTAGCAAAAAGCGGGATTTTAGACAACTACCTTTACATATTCTGTACATGATTTACCGTTAATTTACGTGGATATTAATTTTATTTTAATCGGTCCCATTTTAATCATAAAAAAAGAACGACAGCCCTCGCCATCGTCCTTCCATACTTTCATTCATTTAGGCTTGCGACTCAGGCCCCGACTCGCCCGGCGGCATCGTCATCCGAGCCGACCAGGACTGCATCTGATCCAAGAACCGCTTGCTCTTGGGGTGCACCCCAATTTGGCTATCGTAGATTTCATCCATCAATTGCCGAAGGGCGTGTTCCGTCTGCGGTTTGACGTTGATCGTGTGGAGCTTGTCTAGGTCGAGCACGGAGAACTGTCGCAGATAGTAAATCGTCCGCTGATTCAGGTGCAAGCGCCGCGGGTCCAACTGCCAGTGTTGCTGGCACAACAAACCCCCGTAGCTTTCCGAATAGTCAAACGGCAGGTCATTACGGCCACAGACTGCACACCCCTGTAGTTGCGGCGCGACGCCAAAGGCCGGCATCAGCTGAATCTCCATGATGTTGGTCACAATGGCGGCGTTGACCCCATCGTCAATCAGCGTCAGGGCGCGCTGCACACGGTGATACCAGTCCGGTAGCGGTTGGCTATCCGGGAAGGCCACATCGACCAAGCTCATGACGTAGGTCGCATAGGCATTCTTGAAGATATCCGCGCTGATGTTCTGATACTGGCTGGTCTCTCTGGCCGTACGGATATAGGACAGGCCATCATCGGCGATATCGCCGACGTAGCTACCCACCGTAAACGGCAAAATATCCGCCACCATCTTGAAGCCCTTCTTCTTCGCGCCGCGGACCAGGAACATCTTCTTCCCGAATTCCTGCGTCAGAAATTTTATCAGGAAGTCGCGTTCTGCATAGTCCCGCCGAAACAGGAGGATGCCGTGAAAATCCGTCACGTTACGTGCCACCGTCATCCCCGCTTTCTTTTCAGTCTAAAGGTCATCCTTGCGATAGCCGTAGCTCTTCAGCAACGTGGCCTTGTCGCGCCAGTTCGGTTGGACCTTGACCCACAGTTGCAGGTAGACCTTACTACCCAGCAGGTGTTCAATGTCGCGGCGTGCCATAGTCCCAATCTTCTTGAGCATGCTACCACCCTTGCCGATCATGATGCCCTTTTGCGTTGGCCGTTCGACAATGATTGTGGCCTCGATGTGGACGTGATCCTCGTCCTTTTGCTTCATGCTTTCGATCTCAACCGCCACGGAATGCGGCACTTCCTCACGCGTCAACATGAAGATCTTCTCGCGAATTAATTCGCTAACCACGAACCGTTCGGGGTGGTCGGTCACCTGATCTTCGGGATAATACTGTGGACCGTTGGGCATTTCACCCACGAGGGCCGTCAAAAACTCATCGACGTTATTACCCTCCAACGCGGAGATCGGGTAAACGGCCTTCCACGGTAGCGCCGTCTTGTATTGATCCATGACGGACAGGAGGTCATCAGGGTGAATCTGGTCAATCTTATTGATCAACAGGTAAACCGGGGCCTTGATGCCCTTCAACCGGTCGATAATAAAGTTGTCCCCGGCGCCCCGTTTCTCGGCGGCATTAATCATGAACAGCACGGCATCGACTTCGTTTAGCGCGGACATGGTGGACTGCACCATGTAGTCGCCCAACTTACTCTTAGGCTTGTGCACCCCCGGCGTATCGATAAAGACGATCTGCGCCTCATCGGTGGTGTAAATCCCCTGAATCTTGTTCCGCGTGGTTTGCGCGGTATCCGACATGATGGCAATCTTCTGGCCAATCACGCGGTTTAAAAACGTTGATTTCCCCACATTGGGCCGGCCAACGATGGCCACGAAACCTGATTTATAATTTGGATTATCCATATTTTCCTCCACTTAGAACCAACGACTTAACGCCGGCAACATGACCAGCGCCCCGACAATCACCGCAAAGATGGCGGCCAGTAGCACGCCCCCCGCGGCCACGTCCTTAGCGCGTTTAGCCAAATCATGATAGGTCGTCCCCACCACGAGATCCACGACGGCTTCCACAATCGTATTGAGCGTCTCGGCAATCAAGACCAGAAAAATGGCCAGAACCAGCCACAGCCACTCATTTAGCGTCAACCGCAGAATAACTCCGGCGATCACGGCCAATGACCCCACCGCCAAGTGTTTGCGGAAGTTTCGCTCATAGTGAAATAACGCCCGTAGGCCATCCCACGCATGACCTAACGACTGCACAAAGGCACGATTCTTGCTGGTTTGTTGATGCTTATCGCTTGAGGCCATAGGCATCTAGGATATCGGCCTGCAGCTTGAACATGACTTTCTCGTCTTCCGGCTTCATGTGATCGTAGCCGTTCAAGTGCAAGAAGCCGTGGACCACGAGAAAACCCAGTTCCCGTTCGTAGGAATGGCCCAGGTATTCGGCCTGTTCTTCGACCTTATCCATGGAAACGAAGATGTCGCCAATGTTTTCTGGAATCTCGGCGGCCATTTCTTCATCCATGACCAATGGGAAATCATCATCGGCCGTCTCGTCATCCTCGATGGCAAAGCTGATGACGTCGGTCGCCCGGTCAACGCCACGGTATTTCTTGTTGATCTGATGAATATCTTCGTTGTTCATCAGGGTCACGGACATTTCGGTATTTTCGGCCAATTTCAAATATTTACCGGCATACTCCAAAACATCCTTAATCATGTCCACGTGCTTCGCTGGCACGCCGTCTTTGGTCTTATCATAAATCTCTAAATCCATTATTTATTAGCTCCATTTGGTTTAGTATCGTTGGCTTCATAAGCATTAATGATGCTGGCCACGACTGGGTGCCGGACCACATCATCGGCATTAAAGGTCACAAAGTTAATGTGGGCCACGTTCTGCAAGATGTGTTGGGCCTGAATCAGCCCCGACTTGGCATTGTGTGGCAGGTCAATCTGCGAGATATCCCCGTTGACAATCATCTTCGAACCAAAGCCCAGCCGCGTCAGGAACATCTTCATCTGCATGTTGGTCGTGTTCTGCGCTTCATCCAGGATGACGAAGGCCGACTCCAATGTCCGCCCACGCATGTAGGCCAGCGGCGCAATTTCGATGACGCCCCGATCCATCAAGCGGGTGGTATGTTCAGCACCTAAAATAGCGTACAGGGCGTCATAGATTGGCCGCAGATAGGGGTCAACCTTTTCCTTCAAGTCCCCGGGCAAGAATCCCAGACTTTCACCGGCTTCCACGGCCGGACGGGTAATGATCAACTTCTCGACATCCCCGTGCTTGAGGGCGGCCACGGCCATGACCACGGCCAGGAAGGTCTTCCCGGTTCCGGCCGGGCCAATCCCGAAGGTAATGTCGTTGTGTTTGATGGCGTCGATATACTGCCGTTGGCCAAAGTTCTTAACCCGCACGGCCCGGCCCTTGGCATCCTTAATCAGCGTTTCCGTGTAGAAGTCCTTGAAGTACGTCAAGGTCCCCTTACCGGCCATCTTCATGGCGCTAATCACGTCGGCACTGTTGAGCTTGATGCCCTTGGCCAATAGGTCGCTCATATTTCGTAAGATAGCCAACGTTTGGTCGACCGCATCCGCAGCGCCGGAGACTTTGATTGAATTGCCAAAGGGCTTGATGGTCACCCGTAAGCCCTCTTCCAGGATGGTGACAAACTGATCCTGGGCACCCAGCAAAGCAACCTCGTCTTCGGGCCGCGCCAAGATATATTCTTTTTCAATCGCTGTATTTTCAGTCAAATACGGTGGCTCCTTTGTTTTTTAAATTAACGGCTAAGGGGCGTTCTAATCCGCGCCGCACCGGGCATGACTGACTCAAATCCAATCAACCACTCGCGGCGGTCCCCTTAGCGTGTGTCCAATAGTCAAATTTTAGCATACTGCCGGGGATTGTAAAAGGATTCAGCGCGAAAACCGGGGAATTAACCCGTCCAGTTCGGACTTTATGAGGGTTAACCGTTTCCATCATCGTTTTGATATTCAAGCCGAGTGATTCCGCTTAAAAACGGGAAACCGTCAGCATCGACGAATTTCCCGTTTTCCATAGCTTACTTATTCAACTGGGCCTTCACCGTCTGGTTAACGATGGCACCATCGGCCTTACCCTTGACTTGGGGCATGACCACACCCATGACCTTGCCGAAGTCGCCCATGCCGCTAGCGGAGACCTTGGCGATGCTGTCCGCCACGATCTTAGCGATTTCGTCTTCGCTCAATTGCTTAGGCGCGTACTTTTCGACGATGGCGATTTCTGCCTTGACGCCCTCTACCAAGTCATCGCGATTCCCCTTGGCAAATTCCGCCATAGATTCCTTACGTTGCTTCAGTTCACGCGAGACAATCGTCAATTCTTCGTCCGACGACAAGTCGTGACCTTGCTTAACCTTTTCGTTGGTTAATGCGGTCTTCATCATCCGGATAACGTTCAGGGACAGCTTGTCGTGGGCCTTCATCGCCGTCTTTAAATCAGTGTTGAGTTGGGTTTCTAAACTCATTTCATTTCCTCCTAAAAAACATGATTACTGTTAAGTCTACACCTATTTAGCCGAAACGTCAGCCGAAGTTATTTCACTACCGGACGACAGGTCCAGTTGGCACACTGAGGCTGGGCCAATAACGCTAAGTCCCGTCAGAGCCTTCCGGATTGTCTTTCCCACCAAAATGCGCTAACCTAGCCATAGCTTCAGCAGTGACGAAAGGGGAATTTTATCATGCCAGATATGCGGGCGATTGGGTTTACCGAGAAGTTACCCATTGAAAATGAAAAGAGTTTAATCACGTTTTTCGAACCCCGGCCAACGCCGAGCGGCCACGATCTATTGGTCAACGTTCAAGCCACTTCGGTGAATCCGGTGGATACCAGCGTCCGGCGTGGGACGACCGGCACCCTAACCACGCCCAAGGTCATCGGTTGGGATGCTTACGGCACCGTGACGGCCGTGGGTGAAGCCGTCACGCTCTTTCATCCCGGCGACCGGGTCTTTTACGCCGGATCGTTTAAACGGCCGGGAACGGACAGTGAGTACCAGCTGGTGGACGAACGTCTCGTGGGTCACGCCCCCACGACCCTCAGTCCGGCCGAGATTGCGGCGATGCCCTTGACCGCGCTCACCGCTTGGGAGGCCCTCTTTGAACAACTGGGCATCACGATGGACCCGGTCGTCAACGCGGGTAAAACCATCCTCATCATCAACGGGGCCGGTGGCGTTGGCTCCACGGCGACCCAGTTGGCCCACCTCGCCGGACTGACCGTCATCGCTACGGCCTCGCGCCCCGAGACGATCGCCTGGACCCGAGCTCACGGGGCGGACGCGGTCGCTAACCACCGCAAGGACCTGGTCACCGAGGTCCACGCCCTAGGTTATCCCACCGTGGATTATATCCTAGAGTTGAGCAACCTCAATCAACATTGGGCCGAGATCGTCGCGTTGATTAAGCCCAGCGGTCACATCGTGTCCATCACGGGTAGCGACCAGCCGATTGACCTGCGCGCCCTCAAGCAGAAGCGCGCGACCTTCGCCTGGGAATGGATGTACACCAAGTCTTACTTCGAGACCGACGACATGATCAGCCAACACGAGATTTTAGAAAAAGTGAGCGCCCTGCTGGACAGCGGTCAGCTCCAGTCCACGGTGACCAAAACCTTTACGCCCATCAACGCCGCCAATCTCCGGGCCGCCCACGCGCTAGTGGAAGCCAACCGGATGATTGGGAAGGTCGTGTTAGCTAACTAAAGCTAACTATCTTCTATTATCGGACAAAATAGCCATTTCTACTGAAATAAATTCAGTAGAAACGGCTATTTTAGTTCATATCGAGTTATTGATCTATCGCACTCTACTTAGTCAAATACGACAATTGGTTTGATTACCTTACCGCTAGCCGAATCTGCAAAGGCTTGATTAATCTCTTCAAACTTGTAAAGCTTGGTCAGCTTATCGAATGGGAAGAGACCCTTTTGATAATATTTAACGATTTTAGGGATGAAGATCTGTGGAATGGCGTCACCTTCAATGACCCCCGCAATCGTCTTGCTTTCAGCCATAATGTCATCATTCACGTTGAACGTGACGTCGCCAGCAATTCCGACAACCGCATCAGTTCCACGCGGCTTGATTGCATTAGCCGATTCTTTGATACATTGTGCAGCCCCAGTCGTCTCCAAGGCAAAGTCGGTTCCATTACCCGTAATACGTTTGATTTCGGCTACAACATCAACATCGGGCTTGCTTTCAATAATATCGGTTGCCCCTAACTCACGAGCCATGTCCAACCGATATGGGTTAGGACGATTAACAACAATGATGTGTTCCATGTTTAACAGCTTAGCCGCCATAACACCGGACAAACCAACCGCTCCAGCACCAAAGATGACAATAGAATCGCCAAATTTAGGCTTAAAATATTGGAGCACGGTTCCCGCACCAGTCTGAATTCCACAGCCTAATGGCCCGAGTAACTTAAGATCGGCACTCCTATCGACCTTTACTACGCCACGTTCGGAAACGACCGAATAAGTACTAAACGAAGATTGACCGAAGAAGTTTGAGATGGCTTGACCATCTTGCGTGATGGCGGCGGAGCCATCTTTTCGACGACCACCAAAGTTAATTTGGTTCAACTTCTCACATTCTGCAGGATGCCCGGTCAAACAATTGTCGCATACCCCACATGAATTAAATGACAAGACAACGTGGTCTCCGGCCTTAACCGTCGAAACAGAGGCGCCAACCTCTTGGACAATTCCTGCGCCTTCGTGACCAAGGACCACTGGGTAACCTGCCATGCCGGCGTCACGGCCGACTGCATCGGTATGACAGACACCGCTGGCGACCATTTTTACGAGAACTTCATCACTTTCCAAATCTGCTAGTTGGGCTTTCTCAATCGTTAAAGGTTCGCCAGATTGACGAGCCATCGCTACCGTAATATCCACTGAATCTACCTCCATAGTTTGATCATCATTTAACAAATAGTTTTATTTTAACCCAAAATTTGCAAAAATCAATGATTCCTAATGAAAGTTTAGTTAATATTCACTATTCCGCTTGGCTACTTAACCTTGAACGGCCGCCACGATTCAGCTTACAACAATTTCCCCATACAAAAAACCGCCGACCCATTCAGGTCAGCGGTTTTTGAGTTAAATTGCAAAAAGAGCTTAGTAACGCTTCTTCTTGGCTTTACGCTTACGCGCAGCTTCTGATTTTAACTTTTTCTTCACACTTGGTTTTTCGTAAAATTCACGTTTACGGTATTCTTGTAAAGTACCGCTACGGGAAACCGTACGTTTGAAGCGCCGAAGAGCGTCGTCAAAAGACTCGTTTTTGCGAACGACTGTCTTTGCCATATAAAATTCCCTCCCTCCGAGCACAAGTAATAACGCCGGTTAGCTTTTGACCACCGGCGTAACGGTTCTTAACTATTATACATAATCATCCAAACCGCGTCAATAACGCAAGTAAAGAAAATTTGAACCGTTTTATCAGTGGGGGTAAACTAAGGGTAATCACCTATTAAATACGTCAGAGGAGTTGCTCGCCATGCCGCAGATTACGATCTTTATTATTTCCGATTCTTCCGGGGAAACGGCGCTAACCGTGGCCCAGACGGCCGTTTCTCAGTTTCCGACCGTGCAAGCCAGCTATCAACGATTTCCCTTTATCCAAACCGATTCCATTCTCGATGGCATTCTTAATTTAGCGAAAAAACAGCGTGCTATGATTTTTCACACGTTGGTCAACGCCACGCTGAGCAAGAAAGTTAGGGAATTTGCGACCACCAATCAGCTCCAGCAGTTCGACTGCATCCAACCCGCCATGGGCGTCATGCAGCGGGCAACCGGCCTGACCCCCGAGGGCGTGCCCGGACTAGTCCACAATCTAAACGATACCTATTTCGACCGAATCGCCGCCATGGAATTCGCCGTCACCTACGACGATGGCAAGGACCCCACCGGCCTGTTGAAGGCCGACATCGTGATTCTCGGCGTCTCACGGACCTCCAAGACCCCGCTGTCCCTCTTCCTGGCCAACCGGAATCTTCGGGTGGCTAACCTCCCGTTAGGCCCCACGACACAGCTTCCCGATGAACTCTGGCAGGTCGATCCCAAGCGAATCTTCGGCTTGACCAACAAGCCCGAGGCACTCCGTAAGATTCGCCAGGAGCGGATGATTTCTTACGGCTTGCCCGCGGACAGTGCTTACTCCGACACCAAGAAGATCAGCGAGGAACTGGCTTACGCGCAGAAGATTTATAAAAAAATCGGTTGTCTCGTGATCGACGTATCCAATAAATCCATTGAGGAAACGGCCACGCTAATTATGGAGAGTGTGGACTACGACTTGATTCCGCATTCCTTAACGGATTAACGACGCACCCTCCCTTTAAACGACCAAACTCGGAAAACCAACTAAGGCTTTCCGAGTTTTTTTTCAATTTTTATCGGTCTGATGGCCCCCGCTTTAGCCACTATCGCGTCAAATAAGCCGCTACCGGATTACCCGCCAAGACATCGGCTTCCAGATCCGGATTGAACCGTTGGTGCTTGAGCATCGCAACCTCGTAGCCGTGCGGGTTAACCCCGTGCTTTCTGTCCGGACCAATCACCGGTGTTTCCATAATCTTCGGCACCGTGGTGAGCTGCGGATGGTGGGCCACGTAATTCAACACGTCAAAGCCCAGCGTTCCCAGGCCAATGTTGGTGTGCCGGTCCTTGTGGCTACCCTGGGGATTCTTAGAATCGTTCAGGTGAATAACCTTGAGCTTATCCAGTCCAATCACGTGGTCGAATTCGTTCAGGACGCCATCGAAATCCAGGCCAATCGCATAGCCGGCATCACTGGTATGGCAGGTGTCAAAGCAGACCGACAGCCGGTCGTTAGCCGCCGTCGCCGACATAATCGCCGCCAATTCCTCGAAGGTGCGACCGACCTCGGTTCCCTTACCGGCCATCGTCTCCAGGGCAATCTGTACGGGTTCGTCGGCCGCCGCCAGGATCTCATCGAGGCCCTTGGCAATCTGGGCGATGGCGGCATCCGGACCGGCCCCCACGTGTGCGCCCGGGTGAAGCACAATCTGTGTGGCCCCTAAGGCCGCCGCCCGCTTGACCTCGGCCGTCAAGAATTCAACGGCAAAGGCGAAGTTCTGTGGCTTCATGGTATTGCCAAGATTCACCACGTACGGCGCGTGAATAACCACCGCGCGTTGATCGTGGTCGGCCATGAACTGCCGGCCGGCGGGAATATTCAGCTCGGCGATGGGCTTGCGCCGCGTATTCTGCGGTGCCCCGGTGTAAATCATAAAGACATTCTCACCGTACTGGGCGGCCTCCTTGGCCGAGCCCAGCAGCATCTCCTTGCCCTTCATGCTGACGTGAGAACCAATCAGAAATTCTGTCATCTTCAGTCATCCTTTCCACTGATCATCAAGCGGGCCACGCGTTGACTCGCCGTGCCGTCTTCCCAGTCACAGAACTTCTGGTAGAAGGCCGCCTGTTGCTGCCGATACGCCGGAAAATCGCCCTGCCGTTGCCACTCATCCAGTTGTTGATAGAAGGCCGGCGCGGTGGTGACCAACGGCCCGGGAATCTCTCTTTGATAGTCGAAGTAAAACCCGCGGAGTTGGTCACGATAGTGCGCCAAGTCATAGGCGAAGAACAGCTGGGGACGTTTGAGATTGGCGAAGTCAAACATCACGGAGGAATAGTCGGTAATCAACAGATCGGTCACCAGGTACAGCTCGGCGATGTCCGTATCGGCCAACACGGTCACCCGGTCCTCGTAGCCGCGAATATCCACGGCATCCTTAACCAGGTAATGCGGCCGAATAATCAAATGGGTCCCGGCCGGAACGTGCTGGAAAAATTCACCCAGGTCAAACGGTAAATCAAAACGGTAGACGCCGGGGCGGACCGCCATGTCATCCCGCCAGGTCGGCGCGTAGGTCACGATGAGCCCGCTGACCGCGCCCAGCAATCGCTGCCGCAGGGCCGCAATCTTGGCCGGCTGATTAGCCGTATACAGAACATCATTACGCGGATAGCCAATCGTGAGAAAATGCCCCCGGTAGCCAAACGCGCGTTTAAAAATATCACGGGAATATTGATTCGGCGCAATCAGGTAGTCCCAGCGCGACGAGGCCGTCACGAACTGCTGGTGATAGTCGGCCGTGCTGGTCCCCGGAATGGCCACGTGCTCGATGTCGGCGCCCAACTTCTTTAGCGGCGTGCCGTGCCAGGTCTGAATGGTCCGGGTCCGGCGGTTGGGTCGCCACCAATTCGGTAACCGCGAGTTCAGAACCCAGTACTGGGCCCGTGCCATCAACCAGACCCACTTGGGCGTGAAGCGCTTGACCAACCGGATCTCCGGATAACGGGCCTTCAAGGCCGCATACGTCCGGGGCTTGACGCTAAAGTACGCCGTTTCTCGATAGCGCGGGTCAGCGGCCACCAGCGCCCGGTAAATGGCCGCCGGATTGTCGTTAATATCCTTCCCGTTAAAGCTTTCAAACATCACTAGTCGCCGTTTAATAGGTAAACAAATAAGCCCATCGTTCAGCACGATGAGCCCATAGCGAGCAACTAGCTTCAATGACTGCGTGATTTTTCGTAAACCGTTCGCCATTTGAGGTTGCTCCTTTCAATTAGATTAAATCAACAAAGCGTGACCGGAACTTGTAGTGCAGGTGGGACCCCACAAGCAGTAAGAAGAACACGAAGAGCCAGAATTCCAGCGTCAACATCGGCTTATCCCAGAACCAGCCGGTCCCCAAGAAGGATTCCCGGAAGCCCGCAACGATGTAGTAGTACGGGTTCAATTCCAGTAAATGAATAAACGGTGTTGGGAAGGATGGCGTCACGAAGTTAAACAGCACGCCGGACACGTAGAATAACATCCGCATCACGGATTGTAACAGGATGTGGTAATCGCGGACCAGCACACTGATACACGAGTTAAAGATCCCTAAGGCCACCAACAGGCAGATCATGGCGAAGAAGTAGTAGATCCACTGGAACCAAGCCACCTTCGGGTAAACCCCGTTGAGCAGGCCAATAAAGATGGTGAAGACCATCATGGTCCAGAAGGAACTCAGGTTGCTGACGATTTTAATCGTTGGCAACGCGGAGACCGGGAACTTCATCTTCGCCACCATGTTGACCCGTTGGTAGATACTCTTTGAGCCATCCAGGGTCGCCCGGTTCATGAAGAACCACGGCGAAATCCCGATGACCATCCACGGCAGGTAGCCGACACCACTAATGGGTTGACCGTGCTTTAACCCCACACCGAAGACTAACCAGTAAATCGCAATTTGAATCAACGGGTATAAGTACTCCCACATTAAACCTAAGTAATGACTTTGATAACTTGCTTGATCTTCGTAGCGCGAAATCCGAAAAATAATTCCGATACTCGAGACCTGTTCTTTGAATAAGGTCATGACCTCTTTCAAGGCACTGCACTCCTTTAAATTTTAATCGCTGATGCTTACTTCGCGAGTAGCGCCGCATAGCGGGCCACAACGCGTTGGGTTGCCGCACCATCGTTGGCGGAATTCCACCGTTGGTTAAACTGTGTCAGATCGGTGGGTTCATCGGCGCGAATGGCCGCGGCCAATTGCGTCGTGGTCTTAATGATCGGCCCCGGCAACCAGTCTTCCAGATCGGGTTGAACGCCCGGATCGCGCCGGTAGTCGTCCCAGTCGAACAGGAAAAACAACAGGCTATGCGCGTTGGGCACCAGGCTGTAGTCAAAGGCCACCGACGAATAATCCGTCACCACCGTTTCAGCAACGTTGAGTAAGTCCGTAGTACTGATGGACTCGGTAACGACCACCTGTTGGCCGAGCTGTTCTTGGAGCTGATGGGCGCTGGCCTTTAGGGCCGGATGCACCTTCACCACCACTTTAGCGTTCGGGTCGGCCGTCAATGCCGCTGCCAAGCCGGCCGGCGGCGTGAAGGTCACGCCCTCCCGGTAGGTTGGCGCGTAGAGAATCACGCGGTGTCCCGTCAGCTCGGGCGCCGCCTCGGCCACGGCTTCGCGCGACAAGCGTTGCCACTTGGGATCGCGATACCGATCCGATCGCGGATAGCCGAGCACCTGCATGCGCGCCAACGGTACCCGGTAGCTTCTTGCGAAGACGCGTGCCATGGCCGGAGACCCCACGACGTATTCATCAAAGTGGTCATATACCGCCTGGAACCGTCGCTGATCGCTGGCCGACCGTTGCGCCGTGGTGGGATCGTCCCACCCAAAGCGCTTGATGGCCCCCGCCGCATGCCAGACCTGAACGATCCGCATGCGTCGGGGATGGCGCAAGCCGCCGAGAAACGCGTAGTAGTTATCGCAAAATAGGACGCGCGCCTGCATCACCGTTGGAATCCCGGTGAAGACGAACCGCAGATCATCGCGAAACGGCCGCACATCAATCCCGGACCGCGCCAAACGCTGCGCCGCCCGTTCCTGCTGCGGTCGGTAGAACACGACTAATGGTTGTGTGACCGGTGACGCCTGCGCCAACGCGCGAACAAAGGCCAGGTTATCCCCGAAGCTCATCAGGTAGATGAACCGCCGTTGCCGGCGCCAACCGCACAACCCCGACATCAGTCGGATTAACCACAAATAAATATCTTTCACGCTATCACCAATATCACTTATTTTCGCTGTCCATAACACCGAGAATTATACCACATCTCCGTCACGAACCTAGAGAAATTTAATAACCTTTAAGAAATGGCCCATAATTTCGCTAATTTTGATGGTTCTCGGCGACCGCGTTTGCATCAATCAGCCGCCACTGACCCCTTCACCTCAGAACCAGCGGCCGACATTTGGGGAGCCACCGGGTTGCGACTTACCCGAGCAAAAAATTTCCGAAATCCTGCAACAAATTCCCCCGATTTTACATTAGTAATAAGTGGGGGGGCAAATAAATACAGCGGTGAGGCCCCGCCCCATCGCTGCATTCATTACCACTTCGGTTCGTAGAAATGTCCCAACACCTTAATCGTATCCGAGATGCTCACGAAAGCGTGGGGATCGGATTCTTCCATGGCCACTTCTAGCTCATCCATTTCGTAACGCGTAATCACCGTGAAGAGGATTGTCTTCTCATCGTGACGGTAAGCCCCTTCCGCACCGTGGACGATCGTAATCCCTCGGCGCATGTGGTTTTGGATACTGTCAATCACCGTCTTGGGCCGATCGGTAATCACCATGACCTGCATCCGCTGTTGGCGCGTGAACGTCATGTCGATGACCTTAGCGTTCACGAACAGCCCCAATGCGGAGTACAGGGCATACGGCCAGCCGTAAACGAAGCCGGCACTGATGACGATCAGACTGTTGAAGGCAATGTTGATCGTCCCCATGCTGCGCCCGGTCTTACGCCGCAACACGATGCCGATGATGTCGAGTCCCCCGGTCGAGATACCATTTTTGAGGGCAAAACCGGTCCCAAAACCGTTGACCGCACCCCCAAAGATCGCACAAATGATGGGGTCACTCGTCAGATGCACGGGCTGGATGACCCGAATCATGACGGACGCGAACAAAACACAGATAAACGTGAAGACGGTAAAGGACTTGCCAATCTGCTTCCAAGCCAAGACGAACATCGGAATGTTAATCAGGAAGAGCCCAAGGGCCGTGGTGATGTGAAACGCGCCTAATCCCGCTGTCAAACTGTTCACCAACTGCGCCAACCCGGTCACACCGGAGGAGTAAATATGCCCCGGCGTCCAGAAAAAGTTCACCGCAATCGACACCAAAACCCCGTAAAAGAACGCCACGGAGAATTTCGCCGTATAGGTATGCCGTTTTAACAACTGCTGCACATCATCCATGATTTAAAACCTAACCTCGCTTCATTTGTCCTATTTCACACTATGCTCGGCTTAGTATAGCATTTATCCCGGTCAACGGCCACGGCAATGCGTATCTTTTAGCGACTTCTAATGATTCCGCCAGTGCTGGTCGATAAAGGCGGCGCGACCCCCGGCCTCTTCTTCGGCGAAACGTTCGGTATGCTTGCGATAGAACTGTTGGTGCCGCTCCTCGGCCACGAAGAACGGTTGAACGACCTGAATCTGCGTTACGATGGGTTTATCGAACTGTTCTCGTGCTTGCAGGGCCGCTTTAGAGGCGGTCGCGGTGGCCGCTTGAGCCGCACTATTGACAAATATCACCGGTCGATAGTTCGTCCCTCGGTCCTGAAATTGCCCGGAAGCATCGGTCGGGTCGGTTTGTTGCCAGTATAACGTAACTAACTGTTCATAGGAGACCACACTGGGGTCAAACCAGATCTTGACCGCCTCGGTGTGGCCGGTCGTCTGACTCTTGACCTGCTCGTAGGTCGGATCGGTGACGGTCCCGCCGGTATACCCGGACAGCACCTTCACAATGCCGGGAAAGGTGTCAAACGGTTTTACCATGCACCAAAAGCACCCGCCGGCAAATGTTGCCGTTTCAATTTGTTGATTCATATCGATCACTCCATCTTCTAATAGTCTTCTCTGTTTTTGGGGAGGTGTCGACTAGCCCTGACGACCCTCTCGCAAGGCACTAACGCTGGGGGGGCCAGGCACTAATTCCTGATAGGCCTGTCGCATCAGGGGGCTCCCGATTAGCAACAGAAGACCCCGCCACAGATAAAGCGGTCACCGACCGGCTGGGCCTACCCGTCGCCGATTCATCAGCATTTGCACCTTGATTGCCACCCCAATTCACCCGTATTACTTTAAAATATTAAAACTTAATGAGAAAAAGTCAAGCGACCTTCCAACCCCCGATGACCGAATCTGCCCGGTTCACTCAAAAACGCCAACCGCATCCGCAGTTGACGTTTGATGAGTTCTGATTAACCTTGGTCGGTTTCATCTTTCTTCGCGATCAAGAGGTCGAGGTCAAGCAATTGCTTGTCCGCCACCGTGGTTGGTGCTTCGGTCATCGGTTCCGTGGCCTTCGAGTTCTTAGGGAAGGCAATCACATCACGAATGTTATCGCGCTTAGCTAACAACCGGGCGAAACGATCCAATCCGATAGCCAGACCACCATGAGGCGGGAAGCCGTAATCCAAGGCTTTCAGCAGGAAGCCAAATTGCTTTTCGGCCCGTTCCGGCGTAAAGCCTAAGGCCTTCAACATCTTCATCTGTAACTCGCGGGTGTGAATCCGGATGGACCCTCCACCGAGTTCCAGACCGTTCAAGATGATGTCGTAACTTTGGGCGTAGGCCTTGTGTGGGTCCTCACCATCGTTCAAGTAATGGGCATCCCCTTCAGCCGGCATCGTGAATGGGTGGTGCGCTGGGACCCAGCGTTCCAAATCAACATCGTAGTCGAACAATGGCCAGTTCACGATCCACAAGAAGGCCCACTTATTTTCGTCGATCATGTCTAGTTCCTTGGCAATGGCCACCCGCAGGTAACCCAACGTCTGGGCCACAACCCGCTTAGAGTCGGCAGCAAAGAGCAACAGGTCGCCACTCTTGGCCCCGGTAGCGGCGGTAATCTGGTCGAACCAGTCGCCTTCCTTGAAGAACTTCGCGATTGGGCCGCTGAAGCCGTCATCGGTGACCTTCATCCAGGCCAAGCCCTTGGCCCCGAAGCGTTCGATGTATTGACCGTACTTGTCGATGTCCTTACGGCTGTATTTATCAGCCCCGCCAGGAACGGCAATGGCCTTGACTTGACCACCGTTGGCTACGGCGCCAGAGAAGACCTTGAAGTCGGTGTTGGCCATGATGGCAGACAGGTCCTTCAGTTCCATGCCGAACCGGACGTCTGGTTGGTCGGTCCCGAAACGGGCCATGGAATCGTCCCAGTCCATCCGTTCGAATGGCAACTTCACGTCGACGTTCAAGGTATCCTTCATGACCTTGGCAATCAAGCCCTCGGTCAGGTCCTGAATTTCTTCGGCCGTCAGGAAGGACGTTTCCAGGTCAATCTGGGTAAATTCGGGTTGCCGGTCGCCCCGCAAGTCTTCGTCACGGAAACAACGGGCGATTTGGTAGTACCGATCGAAACCGGAGCCCATCAGCAATTGCTTGAACAATTGTGGGGATTGCGGCAAGGCGTAGAAGTGCCCCGGATAGATCCGTGAAGGAACCAGGTAGTCACGGGCCCCTTCCGGCGTGGACTTGGTCAGGTCCGGCGTTTCGATGTCGATAAAGCCGTTCTTATCAAAGTAGCTGTGGACGGACTGCACGATCCGGTTGCGCAGCATTAAGGACTTTTGCATTTCTGGCCGGCGCAAATCCAAGTAACGGTATTGCAACCGCAAGTCGTCGGAGGCGTTGACACCATCCTTGATTTCAAATGGCAATTCCTTGGACTTGTTCAGCAGGTTGATGCCGGTAACCCGGACTTCAACCTTCCCGGTACGCATGTCCGGGTTGATTTCCTTGGGTGCCCGCGCAACGACTTCCCCTTGGATCTCAATGACGTATTCGCTCCGTAATTGGTCGGCAACGGCCAGGGCGTCTTCGCCGTATTCTTCACTAAAGACCAGTTGGACGATGCCTTCGCGATCCCGCAGATCGATGAAGATCAAGCTCCCGAGGTCCCGGCGCTTTTGCACCCAACCCTTTAACACAACGGTTTGGTCGAGATAGTGTTCATCGACTAAGCC
Source organism: Levilactobacillus sp. HBUAS70063 (assembly GCF_038374745.1). NCBI lineage: Bacteria > Bacillati > Bacillota > Bacilli > Lactobacillales > Lactobacillaceae > Levilactobacillus > Levilactobacillus sp. HBUAS70063. The sequence continues at coordinate 324,905 of NZ_JBANSM010000001.1, forward strand.
GGCATACGTGGTACGTTTCAAATTCTTTTCCATGCTTATCCCCTCTTATTTTGCCGCAAACTTGGTGTTCACAACGTTTTGGAAATCTTGGTAAACGTCAGCCAATGGGACGCTGACTTCTTCACCGGTTTCCATGGATTTTAAATTAGCCGTTTGATTGGCCAACTCTTGGTCACCAATAGTTAAGGTATACTTGGCCGCTAGCCGGTTGGCCGTCTTGAATTGGGCCTTCGGTTTGCGCGCGAGGTAGTCGCGATCGGCGGTCAACCCGGCGTGCCGAATGGCCTGAACCAACTTGAGCGTCTCTAGCGAGGTGTCGTCCCCGATCCCCACGACGTAAACGTCTAAGGGGTGATCGTTGGGAATTGTGACCTTTTCAGCCTGCATCAGTAAGACCAGGCGTTCAACCCCGAGGCCGAATCCGACCCCTGGCATTTCTGGACCGCCCAGTTCCTTGACTAAGCCATTGTACCGGCCACCGGCCAAGACGGTCGTGTAGCCCTCACCCAGGGCCGGTGAATCGGCCATGATTTCAAAGATGGTGTGGTTGTAGTAGTCCAGCCCGCGCACCATAGTGGAATCAACGTCGTAGTCGATCCCGAGTGCATCGAGACTCGCTTTTACCCGATTGAAGTGGGCCGTAGCATTCGGCGTCAGGAAGTCCAGAATCGACGGCGCATCGGCCACGATTTCTTGGTCGTGCTTGTCCTTGCTGTCCAAGACCCGCAGTGGGTTCTTGTGTAACCGCACCTTGGAGTCCTCACTTAATTCGTCAAAGTGTGGTTCCAGGAAATCGATCAGCGCTTGACGGTAGGCATCGCGACTTTCCTTATCGCCCAAGGTGTTGAGTGCTAGACGCAGATGCTTTAAGCCTAGCTTACCCAGCAGGTTCATCCCCAAGGCAATGACTTCAACGTCTAATTCCGGCGCGTCACTACCAAAGGCTTCCACCCCGATCTGATGAAATTGCCGTTGCCGACCGGATTGCGGCCGTTCGTAACGGAACATCGGCCCCATGTAGTAGACCTTGTAAGGCTTGTTGGTTTCTGGTCCGTAGAGTTTATTTTCAACGAAGGCCCGAACCACACCGGCCGTTCCCTCGGGACGCAGGGACAAGTGACGATCCCCCTTATCCTTGAAATCGTACATTTCCTTGGTCACGATATCCGAAGTGTCCCCGGAAGTCCGTGAGAAGACCTCGAAGTTTTCGAACATAGGTGTCCGAATCTCTTCGAAGCGATAGTTAGCAAACAACTGGCGCGCGGTGGCTTCGACGAATTGCCAGGTCTGTGATTCGCCCGGTAAGATGTCGGCCGTTCCCTTTGGTCGTTGATAACGCATGAGCATTCTCCCTTTCTACGCCTGCAACGAACCCGGTAGTCTCAGAGCATAAAAAACGCCCCTGTCAATTGACAAGGGCGCAGGTATGCACGGTACCACCTTTTTAAAGTTCTCTGCAGGATAACGTTGCAAACGAATGACGCAAGCGCCATTAGCCTCAAAAGTGTCTTCGGAGTCACACCGCTAACCGCTCCCAGCAACGCGGTCTCTCTTCAAGCGGGCTTTCCCTTACTATTCTCTCTCATTGGCAATCTATTTTATTCTTCCTAAGCTTACTGAAAGTGCCGTGAAAAGTCAAGGCACGCCCCACAAATTTAAAGGTCTTAAAAATCTTTCGTGGTATAATTGAACCTAATTTGATGAAGGAGAACTCAGCATGCATTTTAAACCACGCAACTGGCCGGGGCTCATTACCGCGCTAGTCATCCTCTTGATCGCCGGGGGGCTGTTATTTAGCTTCACCCGCAATAATTCCGTGACCGCCACCGTCAGCAATCTTAATCTCCGAAACGGTCCCGGTCTCACCTACAAAGTGACCCATAAGGTTAAACCCAATAGTCGCCTGACCATCCTGGGCGAAAAAGACAACTGGTATCACGTCCGCGATAGTCAGAATCACTTCGGCTGGGTCGCCAGCTGGCTGGTGGACCATCCGGGCAGTCTCAAGAAAGTTACGAATCTGTCGGAGGCCACGGTCGTCTTAGACCCGGGTCACGGCGGGAGTGATTCCGGCGCCCTGTCGATTGACCAGAAACACGACGAGAAGACCTACACCCTGGCCCTCGCCCAGCAGGTGGCCAAGCAACTCCGGGCCCGCGGAACGCACGTGATCATGACCAGAGATAGCGATAAGTCCGTCAGCCTGGCGGATCGACCGGCCCTGGCCAACACGAATCAGGCCAGCGCCTTTATCAGTTTTCACTTTGATTCCTCGCCGACCAACAACCTGGCCTCCGGAACTACCACGTACTATTATCACCGGAATACCTCCTATAAGTTGGCCGAGGCCATCAACGGTGAAATGAACGACCTGGCCCTCGCCAATCGTGGTATCAAGTACGGTAACTTCGAGGTCATTCGCGACAACAGCCGCCCATCGTTGCTCCTGGAGATGGGCTACATCAACACCAAGAAGGACTTCCAGTCCATCAAGAGCGCGCATTACCAAAGACAGGTGGCCACCCGTGTGGTCAAGGGTCTCAGCGCCTACTTCAGCTCGCAATCCTAGCATTTTAATATAGAAAGAAGATCTTCACATGCAACTCACTTCGGCATGGCTCAACCAATTGCCGTTACCCACTATCACGGCGGCAACGCCCGTTTCCGGTGGCGACATCAACGAAGCCTTTCGTCTAGAAACAGCGGAGGGCCCCTACTTCTTGTTGGTCCAACCCGGCCAACCCGCCAGTTTCTATGCCCACGAGGTTGCCGGTTTAAAGGCCCTCGGTCAGGCCGTCAACGTTCCGGAAGTCATCGCAACCGGCGAAATCGACCACGATGCCTACCTGGTCCTGGAGTTCCTGGAAATCGGGGACGGTAGCCAGTATGAATTGGGGCAGGCCGTCGCCCGCGTCCACCGCGTGACGGCCCCCAAGTTTGGCTTCGATCAGAGCAATCTGGTGGCCAAATTGCCCAAGGACAACACCTGGCAGACGGATTGGACCACCTTTTATCTGAACCAACGCTTAGATCCGCTGGTGGCTCGGGCAACGGCCCACGGACTGTGGAACGCTTCCCGGCAAACGGCCTACCAGCGCGTCCGTCAAGCCATTGTCGATGAAAATCGGGAGCGCACGATCCAACCGTCCTTATTGCACGGCGATCTGTGGGCCGGTAACTACCTGTTCACGGCCGATGGCGTCCCCACGCTGATTGACCCCGACGTGTTGTATGGCGACCGGGAGTTTGACCTCGCCATGACGACGATCTTTGGTGGCTTTACCGCCGAATTCTACCGGGGCTATCAGGACGCTTACCCCCTGACTGCCGGCTACACGGAACGCCTGCCACACTACCAGCTTTACTACCTGCTGGCCCACCTCAACTTATTCGGGGAGACCTATGGTGAGGCGGTCGACCAGACGCTGGCCCGCGGATAGTTTCCGAAAGGTTGCCCAAATTGAGCAAAAGCTCCCGTCTTCTTCACGGAAGACGGGAGCTTTTTGTTACCTTTCACTTTCGATAGGCAAAAAGCGTTTTATTAGGAACTTGTATCATACAAAATTAAGTATTTAGCTTCCGGATATCAATCTATTAATAACTAGGTGATTCGGTTAGTTTCACCCCAAAATGAGCCGATCGACTCTCAATTTCCCCTAAATCACTTGTAGCTAACAAAAAGGGTTACCTCAGTCCTAGGGAATCCTATTTCGCCGCTAACCAAGCCTGTAAATCGGCCAATCGCGTCACCCGGACCTCCGGCTGGCTCTCGTCGACAATCAGATGTTCCGGATCGAACAGCGCGCCGGCCATGCCAGCTCGGTGACCGGCCGCGACATCCAGGTTTCGATCGCCAATCATGATTGCCGTGCGCTTGTCCACTGCGTATTGCCGACAGAGGGCCAACAGGCTGGTGGGGTCCGGCTTACGGGGATAGTCATCGTCTTTGGTCACCGCCCCACTGAAGTACTGGGCCAAATCTAATGCCGCGAGCCGGTCCCAAGCACGGTGGTCGCGGTGCGTCAACAAGAAGTTTCGTCCACCGGCCGCCGTCACCGCGGCTAACAGATCGGCCGCTCCGGCGAACGCCTCCGTTTGCGCTAATAGCGGCGCCGCCAACTGTTCATAAATCTTGGTCAGGCGATCGCGGTCCACCTGAAATTCCGCGGTAAACCGCTGATAGGCCCGCCCCAGACTGTGCTGGCGCATGGTGCGGTAAATTTCTTCCTCGTCAATCTCAAAATCATTGACGCCACAGGCAATCAGGGCATCCCCGAAGGCCTGTACCATTCCGGGATACGTGTTGACCAGGGTACCGTCGAAATCCCAAAAGAGTTGCTGATAACGCATCGTTTTTCCTCCTACAGACGGACGTAACCCGCCTCAATTTATTTGTGATCCGTGTCAAACCAGATGGTGACCGGTCCATCGTTGACCAGGGCCACCTGCATGTCGGCACCAAAGACACCGGTAGCGACCGGAATCCCCGTGGCGGCCAATTTCTGATTCAATTCCTCATACAACTTTTGGGCATGTGCCGGTTCGCCGGCCGCCGTGAAGCTGGGGCGGTTGCCCTTTTTGGTACTAGCATATAAGGTAAATTGCGACACGGATAGAATGCTACCGTCCACATCGGCCAGGCTCAGATTCATCTTGCCATTTTCGTCCTCGAACACCCGTAATTTACTAATCTTGTGGACCAGGTAATCGACCTCTTCACTGGTGTCGCTGTCCTGGGCGCCGACCAACAGGCAAAATCCCTGTTGAATGGCCCCGTGGACCTGCCCGTCAATGGTGACGGACGCCTCACTAACTTTTTGAAGTAATACACGCATCTGTCCAATCCCGCCTTTCTGATTTTTCGCGCGAAAAAAGGGCGACCAACCGCCCCTCATCGCGTTAATGCTTTAATGGAACGCCCGCTTAACCACGTAGACGTCCGGAATATTCTTGATATTATCGATGATCCGTTGCAACTCAAACTGGTTACGCGTGCCGAGGCTGACCGAGATGATGGCCATCCGGTTGTGATCGACCTTGCCGTTGATCGACGTCAGGAACTTCGTGTTGTTGTTAATCGTCCGCAGCACGTCGTTTAACATGCCATTACGGTTATAACCCTGAACCTCGATGTCGGCATTGTAGTTGGTCTTGTCGCCGGCCATGTTGCCCCAGCGCACCGCCACGATTCGCTCGCCATTTTCCTCGGCGTGCTTGACGTTGGGACAATCCTTGCGGTGCACGGAAACCCCACGCCCCTTGGTGATGTATCCCACGATGTCGTCGCCGGGAACCGGTGAACAACAGTGGCTCAGCCGAATCAACAGGTTGTCCACGCCTTCGATCACCACGCCATCGGATTCCTTGCCCTTCCGATCCTTGCGATCATTGTCCGGATCGTTCTTAATGGTCTGGTGTTCCTCCAGCAGTTCGCGTTCCTCCTGTCGCTGGCGCTCGTTCTCCTCGGCCTGGCGGACCCCCTCCGTCAAACGGTTAGCAACGCCTCGCGGCTGGATGTCGCCGAACCCAATGGCCGCCAGCAGGTCATCGGCGTGCTGGTAATGCATCTTGGCGGTGACCTTCTCCAAGTTCTCCTTGTTCATCAAGGCCTTGGGGTCGTAGCCCAATTCGCGAATCGTCCGCTCCACGGCGTCCTGACCAGCCACGATATTTTGCTTGCGGTCGGTCTGCCGGAAGAACTGCTTAATCTTGTTTCGTGCTCGCCGCGTCGAAACCAGCTTCAACCAATCCCGACTTGGGCCGGCCGAACTCGAGGACGTCCGAATATCCACGATGTCCCCGTTCTTAATCTCATAGTTCAACGGGACAATCTTACCGTTAATCGTGGCCCCGGTGGTGTGGTGGCCGACCTCCGTGTGGATGGCGTAGGCCATATCCAACGGCCCGGCGCCCTTCGGCAGTTCGAGCACGTCGCCCTTCGGTGTAAAGGCGTAGACGTGGTCGCCAAAGAGTTCGCCCTTGACGCTGTCCATGAAGTCGGAGGCGTCATCGGTGTCTTCCTGCAATTCGATGATGTGCTTGAAGATGTTGAGCTTGTCACCGGTATTGGTCTCTTGAACCTTGTCCTTGACGCCTTCCTTGTAGGCCCAGTGTGCCGCCACCCCATATTCGGCAACGGCGTGCATTTCCTTGGTCCGAATCTGCACCTCAAGCGGCCGCCCCTCGGGTCCAATCACCGTGGTATGCAGCGATTGGTACATGTTGGCCTTGGGCATGGCGATGTAGTCTTTAAACCGCCCGGGCATGGGTTTCCACTGGGAATGAATGGCCCCCAAGACGGCGTAACAATCTTTAATGGTATCGACAATCACCCGGATGGCTAAAAGGTCATAGATTTGGCTAAACTGTTTGTGCTGATCCTTCATCTTCCGGTAGACCGAATAGATATGCTTGGGCCGGCCGTAAATCTCCGAATCCAGGTTCAAATCCTTAATGGACGCCTGAATGACCTTGATAGCCCCGGCAATGTACTGTTCTCGCTGATCACGCCGCGAGTTCATCAGGTGAACGATGCGGTAGTACTGCTGCGGATTCAGGTAACGCAGGGAAATATCTTCCAGTTCCCACTTGATCGTGCTAATCCCTAAGCGATCGGCCAATGGCGCGTAGATTTCCAACGTTTCATTGGCAATCCGACGCTGCTTATCGGGCCGTAAATGCTGGAGCGTCCGCATGTTGTGCAGACGGTCGGCCAATTTAACAATCATGACCCGAATGTCCTTGGACATCGCCAGGAGCAGCTTCCGGTGGTTTTCCGCCAACTGCTCACGATTGGACTTGTACTTGATCTTCCCCAGCTTCGTGACGCCATCTACAATCAAAGCCACGTCATCGCCGAAAAGTTCCCGCACATCACTCAGCGTTACCCCGGTATCCTCCACGATATCGTGGAGAAAGCCCGCGGAAACCGTTTCCGGATCCATATTCAAATCGGCCAGAATGCCGGCCACCTGAATGGGATGCATAATGTAGGGTTCACCAGATTGACGATGCTGGTCCTTGTGGGCAACCGTTGCGAAATGACAGGCTTTAACCACCATCTCAACGTGTTGCGCATTCATATATTTACCGACTCTGGCAATTACTTCTTCAGCCGTCCAGACACGTTCTTTGGTCATATTGGACGCCACCACCCTTAGTTATAAATTATGATTCGACAGTCTTCTTCGTTTGGGTCAATCCGTAACTGAGGTACGACAGGCACAGATAGACCACCGCGAAGTAAATCGTATATTGCGGTAAAAATAGATAAGCTCCAATCAGATAAGTCACGGGCCAGATGATAAGCCACCACCCCGGTTGCGTCCGCCGATAAATGGCGCGTCCCAGACCGATGGCCAGGCAACCATTCACCACGGCTAATAGGCCGCCGAAGCGCCAGACGGGACTAATCCCCACCCAGGCGACCAGCGCGGAAACCACGATTCCCATGATCAGACCGATAACCCAATACCGCCAACCAATTTTCTCCAAAAATGCCATTGCACGTTCACCCAACTCTCTTATAATTGGAACTATTTTAGCATGTTTTCACGGAGATTTCATCAAATCATCTCGGTTGTTGCAGTTCCAATACCATCGACATGGCCGAAAGTAGGTATAACGGCGCCGTTTCGGTCCGTAAAATTCGCGGTCCGAGGCCAACCAACGTGGTTTGGGCGGCCTGCGCCAACGCGACTTCGGCCGGGCTGATCCCGCCCTCGGGTCCGAAGATGGTCAGGACCTTTTGACCGGGCGTTAACGCCTGTAGCTGCCGATTTAAGGCACTCTGCTCGCCCTGCTTGGCCGATTCTTCATACGCCATCAAACGCACGTCTACGGGCTCCTGAAGGACGGTTTTGAGGTTGGACGCGTAGCTTACGACGGGGCGGCGCAACCGATGTGATTGTTCGGCCGCGCCGTGGGCAATCTTCGTGAGGCGTTTGAGCTTCTTGTCGACCTTATTGCCCTGCCACTTGGCCACGGACCAGTCGCCACCAAAGAAGATGATTTGGTCGACACCCAGTTCGGTCGCCTTTTGGGTAATCCACTCCGCCTTTTCTTGCTTGGGTAAACCGCAGGCAATGACGGCGTGTACCGGCAATTCGACTCGCGGCGTGGGTACCGCCGTTAACCGGACCCGCGCCTCATCGCCGGTGACTTGGGTCAACTGACCGTGAAATAAGTGGGCCGTGGTGTCGACGAATTCGGCGGTGGCCCCCACCTCGGCCCGTAAGACGGTGATCCAGTGGTGGTAAATCACGGCGGACAACGTCACCTGGTCGCCGTCTCGATGCGCGGATTCTAGGAAATAACGTTGCATGCCTATTCGTCCTCCGTTGGCTTGTGCGCGATGACCCCGCGCCAATCCTTCATTTGTAAGATGTTATCAATGATAAAGCCCTGCTTTTGCTGGGCCGCAACGACCTCATCGAGCTTGTCGGCGATAATGCCGGACGTCAGGAAGTAGCCGCCAACGGTCAGGTTTTCCCAGGCTTGGGGCACCAGTGGCAGGATAATTTCGGCCAAAATGTTGGCCACAATCAGGTTAACCGGTTGATGAATGCCCTTCAAAAGGTCGTTAGGCTTAGCAATCACGTCCTTAGCCACGGGGTTCAGGTCCAAGTTGGTCTTGGCGGACCGCACGGCCACCTCATCGAGATCGAAGGCTGTGACGGACTTGACGCCCATGTATTTGGCCGCAATGCTCAAGACACCGGAGCCCGTTCCCACGTCGTACATAGATTCGCCGCCCCGCACGACCATCTCTAAGGCCGTCATGGAAAGACGCGTGGTCGGATGGGTCCCGGTCCCAAAGGCCATGCCCGGATCAAGCCGAATGACGTTTTCGCCGGCCTGAACGGGTTGGTAATTTTCCCAGCTCGGCGTCACGGTTAAGTAGCGGGTGACCCGGACCGGATGGTAGTACTTCTGCCAAGCCGTGGCCCAACTCTCGTCGTCCACGGCCTTAGTCGTAACCGTGCCGGGCTGCGGATCGAGGCCAAACTGACTGAGTTCGCTGACCCGCTGCTTGATAGTCGGTAGGATTTCCGGCACGAAGACCGTCTCCGGATAGTAGGCGGTAATCAGCGCGCCCGTCGTCCGGTGCGGAATCGTCTTTAAGTCCACGATTTCACCGAACTTTCCGGCCTTGAGGTTGGCGTAATCCGCGGCATCATCGATCTTGACACCACTCGCCCCGGCCTCCTGTAAGATGTTGCTGACCGCTTCAACGGCCTCATTGGTGGTTAAGACACTCACTTCGGTCCATTCCATAACTGATTTCCTCCTTATTTTATGTAAAAAAGAGCTGGGGACAACGTACATGTCACCAGCTCACCGCTAAACATTTAAGAAATTGACGAAGACGGCCGCCTAGACCTTCTCGGTTTTTGACGGGTGGTCAGCGTTTTTTTGCTTTCGCTGGGCAAGACGTGTTTCCAGATAATCCAACATGTCCGCCTCATTTTGGAATACGCGGGGATGCTTCTGTTTATGCAGGCGCAAATCAATCTCGTTGATTCGCTGACGCCCGGTCCACGTATGCCCATACCGAATGATTACCCGGTTATTGAGCGAATCTTTTCCGAATTTGAAGACGTAGACGCTCTCTGGCGCCATCAACGGCCGAATATAGGACTTCTCGTAACGATAGTTGTTCTGCCGCAAAAACTCTTTGGTTCGACTCAGCATGGTAATCACCTCCTAATTCATGACAATCTACTCGGTTCTCAAACATTTTAAGGCCACTTCGGTTGTCTAACCCACTTTAAAATGTATCAATAATTGATAATAGTTGATTTCACACCAGATTGCAAGCAAAACGTCCACGCGCCACAACATTTGTGGCCCTTGATTTCAGTCTGGCATCGCCTATTTTGTAAACACTTACATTATACCATACTGTCCTCACGGTTTCCGTAAAAATCCAATGGCTTTCTGTAGAAAAAACGGTCTCAGCGTTTCGGTTGCAATTTATAAATAAATCGTTAAGAATAGAAGATAAAACGAAGCGGCTAGTGGCCGCGAGGAGGAAAATTATCGTGATCAAAGAGTTTAAAGAATTCATCGCCCGCGGCAACGTCATGGACCTGGCCGTTGGGGTCATTGTCGGGGCCGCATTCACGGCCATTGTCAATTCATTGGTGGAAAATCTGATTAACCCGCTACTGGGGATTTTCATTGGGAATATCGATTTTTCCGATCTGGTGTTCACCGTGGGGCAGGCCCACTTCCGCTACGGGGCGTTTATCAACGCCATCATTAATTTCTTAATCATCGCGTTCGTGGTCTTCTTGCTGATTAAGTTCCTAAACAAGTTGCTTCCCAAACCCGCCGAGAAAGAAGCCGAACCGGAACCCAGCAAGGAAGAACAATACCTGCAGGAAATCGTGGAACTTTTAAAGAAGGAACAACACTAAGCTTACTTACCAAGAGAGTGCGTGACAAGGGGCGATTGGCCGGCACGCCTAACTGATAACCGAACAGTCCCAGGCTGGGGATGGTTTGGTTATCCGTTTTAACCGGAACCGCCACGTTTCAAACATTTAAGGTGATGCACAAGGTCTGGGATATTTTCCTAGACCTTTTTTGTTCCCCCCGACGTACGTGATTTAACCCAAAGTTTTTGGTCACCGGCTTTATTTTTGGGCAAATTTAAGAATTCATCTTGAAATCCCTATCACAGCCCCATAAAATTAAAGACAGCGATTGAGGCCTCCCGTCCTTTTTGACGGCTAAAGCCGCAATCCCTGCAATTATTTTTGATAAGGAGCGACAACGTATGCTAATTTTTATTTGGCTACTGGCTTGCGCTGGCGGTGGCTACTGGGCCTATACCCACCATCGTAAGTGGCTGGTAGCCCTCAGTGCCGTCCTATTCGTCTTTGGCGGCATCGGTGCGCTGGGCGCCAGCCAACCCGAGACGACCACGAAAACGGTAAAGGTCGGCACGCAGCGACTCGCCAAGGCCCAACGCGAATCCAAGCAGCTCGCCGCCTCAGCCAGTCGCCAAGACCGGGCGTTGGCCCTCGTGTCGAGCCAAGCCGAGGAATCCGAATCGGTGAGCGAATCCAAGGCGGATAGCGCGAGTGAAGCCGTGGCCAGTTCTCGGGCCACCGCCAAATCCGCATCCCAGGCGGCCGCCAAAGCCGCTTCTGAACAAGCGGCTTCCAGCAGTCAAGCGACCCGGACCAGCCGAGCAAGCCACAAGCAAGGCGATCTCGACACCGACAAGGCCAAACAGATTGTAGGGAACCGCAATTCCAAGATTTATCATACGCCCGATCAGGCCGGCTACCACATGAACAGCAGCAATGCCGTTTATTTCCAAACGGAAGCCCAGGCCAAGGCGGCGGGCTATAGAAAGGCGTTACGCTAATGAAAAAATTAATTACCCTGACCGTAAGCCTCCTCGCCCTACTAGGCATCGGGCTGAGCGGTTGCGGTCAACAAAAGTCGACGGCCAAGTCCGCCAGCTCCAGCACCAAGGTCGTTTACGACCACGGCCCCCAGAAGAAGGCCAGCAGCCTGGAGAAGGCCAACTCCGCAGAAAAAGCCCGCTTAGATAGGCGACAGGCCAAGTTAAATCGGCAACAGGCGAGCCTCAAGGCGGCGGACAAGGCCACTAAAGCCCCGGCACACCATGCGACGAAATCGTCCGGCGTCAACCTGGCGAACCTGACCTACAGCGGCCAACAGGAAATCACCGTTAACCAAAACAATCCCGGCTTCAGTCAGTCCGAGCTCTCCACTAAACACGGCGCCTGGGCGACCTATGCCAATCTGGATAGTTTGAACCGGGTGACCGGCGCATCGGCCCTGCTCAACCAGTCACTCATGCCGTCCGCGAATCGGGAAGCCTTGACGGTCGACCCAACCGGCTGGCATAACAAGCGAACCAGTCACGGCTGGTTGTACAACCGCAGTCATTTGATTGGGTATCAATTTACCGGGCAAAACAACAATCCGAAGAACTTGATGACCGGGACGCGGACCCTGAATAGTCCGAACATGCTGCACAACGAGATGGACGTGGCGACCTACCTGAAGGCCGATAAGTCCCACTACGTCCGCTATGCGGTGACGCCCATCTTCAAGGGTGATGACTTGGTCGCCCGTGGTGTGCAGATGCGGGCCCAATCGGTGGGGTCTAACGCCGTCCGGTTTAACGTCTATATTTTTAACGTCGAACCCGGCTATACCATTGATTACGCGACCGGCTACAGTCATGCGAGTTAATGACTTGACCAATGTTTACGAATAATTGACCCGTTCGCTTACCATTCTCGGAGAAAATGCTATACTATTTTAGAGATACGATAGCGTAAAGAAAATGGTTAATCCGACAAAATCGTTACCTAAATTTAGGAATCGGCAAGAGGATGAATAAGATGAGAAATGAGAAACTAGAACTGACCAAGACGGATTGGCAACGGGCCCAGACGGCCGTTTTCAACGAGTACGATCGGTTCGTGAAGCAACTTCACGTTGAGGGCGTGGACTACACGATTCTCCAGGCCCGGCGAATTGTCATTTATCAAGACTTGATTGAGGAATGGAAGCATAACTTACCAACGTTGATGACGGACCTGGAAGATAATACTCAGGCTCTCACGGTGTTTGCCGACCTCGCGAAGGATGGCCAAAGTCACCTCCTAACGCGTTGCGCAAAGAAGATGGAGGCTTGGCCGGACTACATCCCATCGCAGCTGACAATTTGGCTGGAACTCGCCGAAGACGCGGAACGGGAATAACTAAAAACGCGTAAGACCACTGGCCCTACGCGTTTTCTAATGGGACGGCCTCATCGGTAGCCCAGGTAATCAAATTGAGCCGTACGAGCCGGTTCAGGTAAAGCGTCAGTTCGGCCGCGGTCAGATTCAGCTTGCGTTGAATGGCCGCCATGGTCATGGGCTGTTGCGGTTCGATGGCGATACCTAGTAACGTTTCCACGAGTGACACCTCGATGGGATCCAACCGATCAATCACTTGGTTCAGTCGTTGACTGAAGAGGCGAATGCCCCCTTTGAAATTAAAAACCATCATTCTCATCCCCCAAATAAGTTACGATTTTCAACTGGTTCAGTCTTAGCCTATCACCACGGCGACTAATTCGAGTTGTTAACGACTGACTAAGAAAGCACGCTTGACCAACCAACTTCACCGGTTAAGGAGGAAACTTGTCATGGATTCATTGGTTCAAACAATTTTAGCAAAAGTGGCGAAATTGCCCGCCAAGCGGACGTTGATGTACGATGTCGAGGGCTTTGAAGAAGACCAGGTCACGGCGCTACAGGAAAAATTAACGGCGGCCGCGGACTTACACGTGGAGGTCACCGGCACCCGGCACCATCCGGTATTGGAAATTCACCAATAAACGTTGAAAGGACCAACACTCAAGCGGCGTTGGTCCTTTCGTTTAAACTGGCTTGCCATAATCTAATAAGTGCAATTGCTGAAATTTGGTGAGTCGCTGTTCGATTTCCTCGGCCGAAAGCTGAATTTCCCCGGCCGGAATCACCGAGTCGTTCGTCCACGACCACTGGGTAATCTGATCTAACAAGTGAATATCCTCATCGTCTAAATCGTTAATCACCATGGTCAGTTGGTGTATAAAGGCCTTCGTTCCGCCGTGAAAGGTAAACGCTAATCCCTTAATCATCGTCCACTCCCCCTTTGTTCGAGTTGGCTGTGTCCCTCTATTTACCTGCAAGGTTACCATCATCGGCGTTAACTACGTCGAAATTTGACTTGTCTAGGTAGGACAATTTATGAACGATCTGAGCGGCTGATTAATTTGGTTGGCGGACGCGGGGTAAAAGAATTGGCACCGCGCTGACATCCCCCCCCTACTTGTGCCATAATATGGGTAAATGACTGGTAGCGTCACTGAACCGGGGAGGTCGCGTTCATGAAGGAAAAGATCGGGTGTTGGGGCTGGCTGGGAATTCTGCTGGCCATCGCGTTAATCTATGATTATTGGTACATCATTGTTCCTCTGATGGTTGCCGCCTACTGCGTCTTGCTTTGGCGGAAAAAACACGCTGCGCCGAAGGACCCGATTGTCACGGACAGTGTTTCGAACCCCACCGAATCTTTGCCGGAGAACGTCCCAACCATCGACGCCAGGCCCACGGTTAAAGACCTGTTTGACGCGACCAAGGAATCGAGTGCCCTAACCCTCCGGCTGGATGAAGAGAATAAATTTTACGATTTTCAAGACGACCAATTGGACTTTAACCTAGTCTTAGCGGACTACCAGAACAATCCCGGCCAGGCGCGTCAGGACATGCAAATAATCGTGGATAGTCTGTGTGAGCTCAGCCAAACGGTTTACGAAGAGACTGGCGACCTAGATTATTCGTTTCGCGAATACATTTACCAACCCGACTTCACGATTTTGCTGGTTCAGGCTAAGGCCGGCCAAGTGGAATACTTTCTGCTAGATGATCCCCAGTTTTTGCGACTAGCCAATGGGGATCCGGAACACCCACTGCTGGAAGCCGCCCCCATGGACGACAACCTCGCGATGCAGCTTCGCCAACTCAAGGCCTTGTTTGACGAGGGCGTCATTACCCAAGCGGAATTTGAGGCGAAGAAGCGGCAGTTGTTGGGAATTTAAACGATCTGAGGATTGCTAACCGCCACCTAATTTAATCCATAAATCAAGCTTACCCGCTGACACGACAATGGGGTAAGCTTTTTTCATGGATTGGTTTTCGTCAGCCCCCGCCTATGGCCGATGACGGCCAAAAATCGTGGCCCCTAGGGAACTGAGGGCCAAGCCAATGATGCCCCAAACCTTCAACTGGCTATGTCGCTCGTTCGTCTGGGGCAGTGTGGCTGGTGTGGGCTTTGCCCCGGGCTTAGCATTGCCCCTCTCCCTGACGGATACGACTCGTTGGGCCGAGAGCCGGGGACGTTCGGAAAGGTTGACCGGAATCCCCTGAATCATCGCACCAGCGCTATCGGCTACCGCAGTGGCTTCATCTAGCATGTCTGGCGTAGAAGAAAGTAGCTGTGTTGGCGTTGGGGCTGCTGGCTGAGCCGGGGTTGGCGTTAACGGCACGGGCGTAACCGGCACAATTGGTGGCGTCACAGGATCCGGGTCACTGACATGGGTATCACTGCCGTTATTGCTGCTATTACCGGTGCTGTGATTATCGTCAGCCGCCATGGCCGCTGCGTAAATGTAGATAACCGTTTGCGGGGTGGCTGTGTATTGCCCAGTCGCGTTGTGGTCTTTAACCGCCTTGAACGTGTACCCTTTGATCTTTAGTGGACGGGTCGTGTAAGCTTCTCCAATGTAGCCATGATCTAGGACCTGGTCCTGAGCGAGTGCCTTTCCAGCTTCGTCTTGATAGTGAACGGTTACGGCTGCGGCTTTGTCGGCTAGGATGTAAGGCTGGACAACGCTAAAATCGGGGCTTGCATCACTGCTTCCACTAACGCCAGTCAAAAAATACAAATCTTTTTGGTGAACGATATTTGGAAAATAGTTTGGAAAATTATCCAAAAGTTTTCCTGAAAGTTGGTCCTTAATACCGGTAAAAATCAAGCCATGATTTTTATCTGAAGCAAAATATGAAGCTCCTAAAATGTAATAACGTCGATAAATTTCACCATCCCTATTTATCCAAATAGGTGCACTTGCCCCACCAGGTTTAGTAGATAAAGTAGCTTTTACTCCGTTTGGATAATAATAATTACTTGTTAAATGTGCCGTCCGGGTTTTACGATCAATGTATATTGGTTTCAGTTTGATAAATTGATTTCCAAGACTAGGATTCACCAAATTCGGCAAATTCTTCAATGGTCGAAAATCACCGATATCATTAACTATTGCATTAAAATACTTCAGATTAGTTAAGTTAGTTACTATCGAAATATCACTAACCCGATTACACTGAATGTCCAAAGAAGTTAAATTTGTCAATTTAGCCAATGGTGAAATATCTCGAACATCGCCCTGAAAAAAAAACATGATCATCGATACCATTACTATTACTATCTAGATTTACACCATTATTAAGCCGAATTTCCGTTAGATTGGTTGCGTACTCCAGCCCCTTCAACGAATACTCAGTTTCACCATCAATATAGGTGTCATTATTGCTAAAGCTTGTGAGCAATAGCATGTCGTCCTTGGAAATATCCGCAACTTTTTTCCACTGCCGACCACTACTTAACTCATTTAGATTTCTTAAAACCGCCTGCTGCAACCTTTTATTAGGCATCCACTGGTCAATGGTTTCGGCATCGATTCGTGCGGTCGGCATAGGCTTTTCCCCCGCCGCTACCGACTCAGGTCTAACACGCCTGGCAATTGTAACCGTCGTATCGCCTGAACCACTATCATCAGGGACGCTCAAACTACCCGAGTGCTCATCACCGTGGTTACCATCCTTTATCTCCCGCTGATCATCGCCGTCTTCCAAAGTCGACTGGCCCGAGGGTTCTGGCGTTGTGCCTTCATCCCCGTCAACAACTTGACGGCCATTAGCATCATGGGAATCGTTGTTATTAATCTCATTATTGTCAGCATTATCAGTATGCTTTGGGGGTATCGACGTTTTCTCTTCATCTGGCACCCCATCCGGCTTCGCTTGCCTTTCACCATTAGAAATAACACTTGATTGCCGCGCACGATCCTCGGCTGGAACAGTATCCGCCCGCGCCGTTTGCCCACTGACACTAATCAACGTCAAGGCTATTACGGCCGCACTTGTTAAACCCCCACACCTAATCGATTGTGGCCTTTCTCTCACCCGCATTGCATCCACTTCTCCCAATAGAAATAGTTTACAAAAACCGCCCTGCACTTATGGTCAAACAAAGCATAGCATGAGCCAACAAATTAGGCAATACTATAAACAATTTTATATAATCTCTCAAATCCCTAATGGCCACGGGATTTAGACGACCTCTCCATCTTATTTTCACGCGCACAATCCGGATAAAATATTAGAAATACACGATACAAATAAAAAAATTATATTTCCATTTAAATAATTCGGCCCTATCCGCAATAAGTCCCCTCCCAGCGAGCAATTACTGGGAAAAAATAAAAACGCCCACAGGGGACGCTTTAGAAATCTCGCGCTTTTATTTTCATGCGCAAGCTCGGGTTAACCTAACACTTTCAATTCTTAATTCATCACCCAAGAATCGTCATACGCCAGTGAAAGCGCGACGCCGTTCGAATTTCTACCAAATTAGTGCTGTGACACGCCACCTAGAAATTCCCTCGCTTAACATCCTCCCACAGCCCATCACGAGACTTAATGTGTAACTCATACTCATGGCTAGCCGCATTTAAGATGAGGTAGCGAAACGTCGCGCCATCCCCATCAGTCAGATTAAAGCTTAGGCTATGGTTAGCCGTCACGTCCCGATTGAACTGATTCCGATGCCCATGGATTGCGATAATACCGGCCATTTCAGTCGAATCCGCCCACACCCGATCAATATCTCGCGTATAGACCGAGCGCTGGCCGTCACTCAGTCCATGAATAAAGGTATTGGTCGCCGTCAGGGCAATGCCTGCCGTTAAATGCTTCGGTTGAAGCCACTGAGCCACTTGCACCGGTTCCAAGCCGGCATGACTCAGCAGTAACTTTTTCCCGGCAAAATTAATCGCTAAATAGGTCCCCATTCCAGCAATTAAAGTTTGAACCTCCCTTTCGGTAATTCCTGCTGTCTCTAATTGTGGCAACGTTTTCTCTGTAAATTCCTTTAATGCGGCAGAATTTTCTCGATGCTCCTGATACCAAGCCAATAAGCGATGTTCATGATTTCCCAACAGGTTCAAGCCATCATTATGCGCAATTAAAGCTCTAATCACACCGGCAGGATCTGGACCGCGGTCAATGGCATCTCCTAAGAAGGCCACCATCGTATCAGGACCTAGCCTCGCCAATTGCTCGTTCAAATGACGGGAATCCCCGTGGACGTCGCTAAATACCACGAGTTTCTTAGGCGAATGAAGCGTTTCGAAGCGCAATGGCTTCACCAATTCGTCAAGCATCTCGTGGGGAGTGATAACGCGACCGAACCCGGACCAGTCAACGTTTTCGTAGCGCCGAGTGTACTTGGGCAATCGGTCCACGGATTCATCGTCATACCCTTCTCCTAGACCGCCAGGATTATCCATCGCCTTAACGACGATCACCTCATATCCCCAGGCAGCCGCCTTGACCTTTCGAAACCACCGTAAGGCTTCCTTGGACAAGAAGTTTATGGCTAATACGAACGGCTCCTGATTATCTAAACGTTGGCGAACCAAGCGATCCAAGACTCTCTTGGATAAAGCTACAGAACTAGCATTGACGGTCTTAATCAGTCTCCCGTTGCGAAGCAAGACGCGCGGATTTCCTGCGGCCAAGCGAATACGCTGCTCCGAGACGACATAGGGCTCCAAGCCCTCCTGATGATAAAGCCAGTCTTCCGCACCTGGGAGACCAACGTAGGCATAAATCTTTTTCGTACTACCCGTTAATCGCTCACCTAAGTACGCCATCACCTGATTGCTCTCCTTCCGCTCACCTCAAGCATTATTTCTTCAACTTCAATCTATCTTCTCGATCAAGCTCCGCATACCGCCGTTTAACAGCGGCAAGGAATTCGAGTTCTTGTTCAGAGTAGAAGCTCTTAAATTCATCAACGCTAAACCCTGCCGGATCATCGGCCAAAAACTTCAGGACTTCATCAAACGAATGCGCGTGTTCTTGATGGTGGTCTTTACGTGAGCGACTATTCCAAAGGGGAAAATACAGCCCGCTGTCGGAAAATTCACTCATGACCCAAATAATATCCCCTATCTCCGGTCCATGACTTCCGAAACTGCCCGTTGAATCTTCTTGACGCCATTTCTGTTGGAACGGTGTATCCACCACCCATAATTCCTCCCGTAAATGCTTCTTGGCAACGTTGACCGGTCGCATAACCCCCTCATACTTTCGCTCAAACCTGCGTTCAGCGTGATCAGCCCACAAACGACGAATAAATTTAAACGTGACCCCCATCTCCCATCTCTAATAACTATTTTCTCGCAATACGATTATTTATCTTCAAATGCTTCAATTAATCGACCACTGTCAGCATCAAATACGGCAATATTTCCAATCTTCCCGGCAGGACCACTGTGGTTGCCGCCATCAACAAAGTAGCGTGGTTGCTCACCCGCATACTGAATCGTCAGAACGCCACTGGGACTTACCGTCCGATTACGCAACGTTGACTTCGACTTGGGAGCGTCGTAAATCCCCGTAATCAGGGAGGTTGGCGTATGCCCACTGATAATTGCATAATCTAGCCAGTTATGCGCATAGTTCGGGTAGATAGGGCCGTACCAGTAGGGTTCTCGTAGCCAATATTTTTCATGCCGCGGCGTGTCGGCTATTGGATCGGTAAGCGTCAGGTCTAACCCCGCGTGGACAAACAACAACTTACCCATCTTCAAAGTTAGTGGTAAGGCGCCCATCCATGCGATCAACTCGGCATAGAATTGTTTAACGATCTGAAAAGCATCGTCAATATTCTTTGCCGTTTCCCCCGTGGTCAAGACTGCTTCAGCAATGACATCCTCACCCATGCCATCTAACCAAAATTCATTCTTTCCCGTTAGACTTTCCCAAGCAGCGGCATCATGATTCCCCTGGATAACGAAGACGTGCGTGGGGTCTGCACGCTGCATGTCAAAAATTTTCTGGGCCACCGCAAAACCTGTATGGTGGTGAAAAGAATCTTGATAATCTCCGAGAAAGACCACCGAAGCCTGGGGATGACGTGCCCAGATTTCAGCTAACTTGGGAAAGACCAACATTTGGCCATGTACATCCGACAGTACTATCACCTCTCGAATAGGATCATCCCTTCCATATAAATCACAAATCGATTGACGTTTCGACCTGTAGCGAACGGCAAGCCTGCAACCGAATCGTTAGTCGACTGCGCCTAATCATCTTCAAACTTATCAATCAGTAGGCCGGTTTCACTGTCAAAAACACCGATATTCCCTAGTAAATCCGGACTACCAGCGCCAACACCAACATCAAGGTATTCGCACCGTCAAAACTAAGTCAAGCATCCCGATAGCTATTACGAAAGAAATCCAGGGCCGCCTGCTCGTGATTTCCCATCAACACCACGGTATGTGCCGGATTGGCTGCTTGCATGTGCCGTATTCGGTCAATTAAGGCGAATCCCAGGTTGTCGGTAGACGTATCTATGTAGTCGCCTATAAACACGGTCGTCGCGCTACGATACTTGGCCTGAACCTTTGCCAGTTGGTCTAAAGTCTCTAATTTCCCGTGTAAGTCATCGAGTGCTATATAAATCGCCACTTTATCCATTCTCCCTGACGCAATGATTTTAATCGCAATTGTTACCACCTTTGGCAATGCTCAGTATAGCACTTTACCGTACAGACAGCATCTATGATATTAATCGCGAAAAATAAACGTTCATAGTAACGGCTGGGTCCTCACAGGTTTTTTTTCGAGCCCACCACTAATACTCACATGCCATTCACAAGATTTAATTGCAAGACTGTCGATATCCTTTTTGAACTGATGATGAACCTGTAGCCTAACTCGACGTTTTTTCCTCGTCTCATCCTGCTATTTCAGCTTTCGTCGAATACAGGTTCGACTAATTTTTTACCATAAGACTACCTAAAATTGGAAGTTCGACCTCCGAACGTTGACCGGCTACCAAAGCATCTTTACAATAGTCTTTATGGAGGTGTCATATGGAATCACGAAACCAGAAGTTCCGGCGTTTAGGCGCAGGTAGGATGACCCGAATTTTTCAGGTGATGAACCTCATCGCTAATTTGAGTGCCCCTCAATATGTTTATACCATTGAGGATATCACTGAGCTATTTAACACCTATCAAGAACTAGGCAAAGCCTCTCAGAAATATTTTCAAGAGACTGGCCCTACCCGTTACAACGAAATGCCTGATAGTTTTACCTTCACTAATCAATCAACCACCAACCCGGAATCACGCGTTGCTCACGAACGTTTCCGCCGATTAGCCGAAAAGAGAATGAGCCGTGTTGTTCATACCCTGCGCTTGCTAACCAATCTCTCGGACCGTTCGAATTACACCTATTCTCCTGAAGAAGTAACTGAATTATTTGTGGCTTTCAAGAAAAAGGGACAAGCGGTAGAAGCGCTGTTTGCGCCCTTGGAAACTGAATTTACTTTTAAAAATCAAGAGTGACTATTCCCCAAATTTACTCGACCAAATTTAAAATTCACAGCCACGTCAACGAAGTGTATTTTAGCATAATACAGTACATATATCAAATGTACGTTCCATTTTCCTTATTTACTTTTAAACGGCAAGCTAAATAATGCGTTTGGTGTCTACTCGTCCATAGCCTTACTATATTTTTAACTGTTACGTAAAGGGAACTATTCCCTATTTATTTAGCTCAGATTTGAATGATTACCACCTTGAAGTTTTAATTGAATCATGGAAAAGATCTCTATTTCATGAAATTTTACTACTATGAACAACCGTAGTAGTGCGTATCCTACTTTAAATAGTACGGGATAAGTTCATATAAATCGAGTAGTTATTGAAAGATAATAGATTCAATCATACAAGTTTGAAGAAAATACAAATCAGCTACCCAAGGTTTTTACTTTATTTTCAGCAAAAGCCAAGTACCGACTAACACCATACATGCTGACAGGGCCGAATTTAGTGTTTCTCATCTGAGTAATGTTGGCCACTTCCTAAGTGTGAACAAAATAAAAACGCCCCGAAGGACGTTGTATGCTCGAAATTATACTTCTAGTTTTGTTCTTAACGCCTCAGTTAATACCTGGGAAACATTAATTTTCCGTTCCTTAGCAATTACATTTAAATATTCTGGGATAGTCACATTTTTGCGAACGGTTCGTGAATACTTAATACGAAATTCCGCTAAGTCAACGGAAATATAAACCAAATATTCTCCATTTTCTAGTTTAATATCTTTCGGATCAGATGGTTTAGGATAATCCGATTGATCTTCCAATAAGTTACCAATCAGATCTTCAGCCATAGCAACAGCGTCCAAGGTATCGTTTCCTTGCGTAAACCCGCCTTTTAGGTCAGGGACTCGAACAAAAATATAGTCCCCATCTTCGCTAAAAATAGCAGGGTAAATTACCATATCCTTCTTCATAGAGTCGATCTCCTTTGTGTTTTTTGTCAGTTTCATACTGTAGATAGAAAAAATTAAGTTAGTACTTGAGAGTATACCAAAACGATCACTCATTTTGGCCGCAATAAAGGAACGCTATGGTTTCTCTATATTTGCTTCTCTCAAAATCGCGCGCTCCAACCCTTTCCCAAGTTCCTTAGCATGAATCGGTACCATGACAGTAACATTGCTTTGGATGTTATAGAGTTTTAAATGCGATGATCCATTCTGCGATTTCTCGATAAAGCCATGTTCCTTCAACAGTTTAACCATCTGTCGTGGCTTCATCGGCATACTACTCACCTCTTTATTATCGATAGTCACATTATACACATTGAATACACACTTAGCAATAAAAAGATATTCTTATGTACAAAAAAGGGAGCTATTCTACCGCATAAGGCTCCTCAGACTAATTTTGGTTCTATGATATTTGGTGTTGATGGAGAAATCCCTCGACACTATTTTTGTGTAAAAAAGAGTAAGCACCTAATAACTGACCGTCTATGATTGGTGGCCACAACACGATATGATTACCTCATCAAATAAATTGGTGAGGTTTTTTATGGAAGATAAGGTCTGTCCTCAAAGGCCTTATCTTTTTACTACAATTCAATATGGCCGGTTATTTGGTGCTTACTCAATTTCTTCCCACAACCCACTATTTACGTGGAAAAAGTGCAAAAAGCGCCACACATTAGGCATTGAAGCTGCCCAATATGTGGCGCAAACGTTGCTATATCAACGTTTCACTACTTCGTTTCATCCTCATCAGTCTTCAAAACGGCCATGAACGCCTCCTGTGGGATATCCACCTTCCCCACAGCCTTCATGCGTTTCTTCCCAACTTTTTGCTTCTCCAACAGTTTCATCCGCCGGGTACGGTCACCACCGTAGAGCTTGGCGGTCACGTCCTTCCGGTAGGCCTTGATCGTAGTTCTGGCAATGATCTTGGCGCCGATTGCGGCTTGGACTGGGATTTCGAAGTTTTGCCGCGGAATGATACCCTTCAACCGTGAGGCAATCTCACGACCGCGTTGCGCGGCGAACGTCCGGTGCGCAATAAAGCTCAGCGCGTCGACCTTATCCCCATTCAACAGGATATCAATCTTCACCAGATCGGCCTCCTGGTACCCGTTACGTTCGTAATCCAACGACGCGTAACCGCGGGTACTGGACTTCAATTTATCAAAGAAATCGAAAATAATTTCCGACAATGGCATGTTATAGATAATATTCACGCGGTAATCATCCAGATATTCCATCGTCAGGAACTGGCCCCGCCGATGTTGGCACAGCTCCATGACCGCGCCCACGTAGTCGTTAGGCGCCATAATCGTCGCCTTTACGATCGGTTCCTCGATTCGTTTGATCGCGGAAGCTTCCGGCATCTCGGCCGGGTTCTCCACCGTCTTCATCGTCCCGTCCGTCAAGTACGCGTGATACGTCACGGATGGCGCCGTGGTAATCAAATCCAGATTGAATTCCCGTTCCAGTCGTTCCTGAATAACATCCATGTGGAGCATCCCCAGGAACCCACACCGGAACCCAAAGCCCAACGCCTGCGAGGCTTCGGGTTCGAATTCCAACGCGGCATCGTTTAACTTGAGCTTCTCCAGGGCTTCACGCAAGTCATTCAGCTTGGCGTTATCCGTGGGGTACAACCCGGCGTAGACCATCGGATTCATTTCCCGATAGCCCGGTAATGCCTTCTCCGCGGGCATCTCGGCGTTAGTGACGGTATCACCCACCCGGGTATCCGCGATATCCTTGATGCTGGCCGTGATGTATCCCACATCCCCGGCAATCAGGTAATCACGCGAAATCGGCTTCGGTGAGTTCACCCCCACCTCGGTGACTTCGTATTCACTGCCGCTATTCATCAGGAGAATCTTATCGCCCGGTTGAACGGTCCCCTCGAAGAGTCGCACGCTCATGACCACGCCACGATAATCATCGTAAACGGAGTCAAAGACCAAGGCCTTCAACGGCGCATCCAGCTTTCCAGTTGGTGCCGGCACCTTGTG
Source organism: Levilactobacillus sp. HBUAS70063 (assembly GCF_038374745.1). Lineage (NCBI taxonomy): Bacteria > Bacillati > Bacillota > Bacilli > Lactobacillales > Lactobacillaceae > Levilactobacillus > Levilactobacillus sp. HBUAS70063. The sequence continues at coordinate 349,134 of NZ_JBANSM010000001.1, forward strand.
AACGATCTGTTCCAACAATTCCGGAATCCCCACGCCTTGCTTGGCACTAGCCAAAACGGCATCGGAAGCATCCAGACCAATCACGTCTTCAATCTCTTGCTTGACCTTATCCGGATCGGCCGCCGGTAAATCAATCTTATTGACGACCGGCACGATTTCCAAGTCATCGTCCAGCGCCAAATAAACGTTGGCCAAGGTCTGCGCCTCGACCCCCTGGGCGGCGTCAACGACCAACACCGCACCCTCACAGGCCGCCAGACTCCGTGAGACCTCATAAGAGAAGTCCACGTGACCCGGGGTATCAATCAGGTGAAACTCATAGTCGTGGCCGTCCTTGGCGTGATACGTCAATTCAACCGCGTTTAACTTAATCGTAATTCCACGTTCGCGTTCAAGATCCATGCTATCCAACACTTGATCTTGCATATCGCGCTTGGAGATGGTATCCGTAAGCTCCAAGATTCGGTCCGCAATCGTTGATTTTCCGTGGTCGATGTGGGCCACGATGGAAAAGTTACGGATGTATTTTTGATGGTTTTTTAATTTCTCAAGATCCATGTTGATTTCCTACTTTCTTAAACACCATGTCCAGACAATTATACCAACCATCAGCGGTAAGCACAAACCAAAAGGAAGGCCGGCGTCGTAAATTTTTGCGATAACGCCGCCATGACAAAAGGTCCGGGCATTCACCCGGACCTCCTGAACTATTTCGTCTCGTTTTCGTACTGTTGCAACTGATTAGGCCCTAACTGCTGCCATTGCTTCTCATAGAATTTATCATTAATCTTGTAGTGCGGTTGCGCCTGCTTCTGAGTTAAGAAGGGGTCCACCCGCCGATCAATGGCCAGCCAGCCCCGCCAGCCGGGATGAATCGTGTCGGTCATAAAGTACGGCACGTTCCCCTTGTCTGACAGGTCCACAATGTTATTAAAGCCTTGCGACTGCAGTTGATAATGAATCTTCTGGTCGAACTGCTTCAACATCGTAGCGGACAGGCCGGTATACTTCTGCCACCGTTGGTTAATCGGTGGAATGATAAAGATGACGTTGGTATTCAGACGAGCAAACTGATCCAACACGAGCTGGAAGTCACTATATTCGGGTGACTTGAGGTACGAGAGATTCTTCTGGAACCCTTTCAGATTCCCCGACTTAATCTCTTGCTTCAATCCCTGGTTATAGAACTTATCACTAATCTGGAATCGGTTATTGCTCGTTGCCTTTTTCCCGAGCCGACCACCGAGTTGATCCAGCGCCGAATAGGAGTAATGAGTGGGTAACTTCTTGGCTTGCCGGTCAACTCGACTCAAGTTCCGCGATGGTAAATTAATGCCGGAGAAGAACTGATCCTCTTGGGTCAACATGTTCTTCCGCGTTTGCAGGTAGAACCGTTGATAATCCGTCAATGATTTACCAGCCGCCACCCGTTGTAAGGCCGCATAGATGAAATGATCGGACTTGGCCGCCGGCATCTGTAAGAGCCGCTTAGCCGCGTACTGGTCAATCGCATCGTGGCGGTAATGGGATAGCCATTCGGTCGTCTGCAATTGAGAATAGTAGAAACCAAAGGCATCCTTCCGCGTCCCGTTTTTCACGAACCACTGCGGTGAAACAAAGAAGACCGCTTTCTTATTCCGTAACTCCCCTTGAATATTCTGCATCACGAAGAATTGCGTTAACGACTGCGTTCCCCGGGCACCTAAGAGAAACGGCCGGTAATCCCGATGATACTTCTGGGCCAGAACGGACGGATGCATCGGATCAATCCGTGACCATTCCGAGGACCCGAAGAACGGGACGTACCCGTTGCTCAGCGCCGCTTCCTTAATGTGCTTACCGCGTAAAACGTTGGGTGACAGTGACACCGCCGCCTGGCGCTCGCGAGTGGCACTAATGTGCTTAAACCCGAAAGTCACCGGTGAAGCGAGCACCGCAAAAACTAGAATCGCCGCGAGAATTAACGGACCAAAGATCCGTAGTAATCGCTTTGCCATTGGCTAGGCCAGGCTTTCAACTTTCGCAATAATCTTGTTGGGCGTGTCCCACTCTGACCGCTCAAATTCGGAAACGGGCACATTCACACCCAGTTCGCTTTGCAGCGACAGCAATAATTGGACGGACGCCATGGAGTCCATGATGCCGCTATCGAACAGATTTTCATCCATTGCCCCGCTAACATCGCTACCCGTTAAGTCGTTTAAAATGTTTAAAACCGTTTCTTTGATATCCATTTTTATTTCCCCCTCGATGAAATAAACCCTTTTAAATTAGTTAAAACCAAATTTTATCCAAAATCCCCGAAAAGATTAGGAAGCTAAAGCAGACCAAGTTGCCCGTCAAAAAGATGGCAAAGATCTGAGTGAAATGATTGTGCGGCACGCTCTGACGATGCTTCTTCTTGTAGCGCAACCACATATCGTTGACCATCAAGGCCACCCCGTGGAAGAGGCCGTAGGTAATGTAATACCACGTGACCCCGTGCCAGAACCCCATGACTAACATGTTAATCACGTAGGTCACATTCGCCGTGGTCGTCGGTTTCTTGAAGACCTTATGCTTCATGAACCAGAAGACCAGACGCATGTAAATGAAGTCTCGGAACCAGAAGGACAGCGTAATGTGCCACCGATTCCAGAAGTCCTTGATGTTCGGAGAACGCCACGGTTGCTTGAAGTTCATCGGCGTGGCGATCCCCATGATATAGGACGTCCCCACGGCGAACAAACTGTACCCCGCAAAGTCAAAGAACAGGTCGGCACTGTAGCAGTACATGTACCCGACCAGTGGCCAGGAGATATCCAAGAAGCCGCCCCGAGAGTGCATCGCCATCAGCTGCAACTTCGGCATCAAAATCGTTCCGAAGTAGTAGGCCAGAATAAACTTGTACATGAAGCCAACGAACAGGTAACGAATCCCCTTTTGCAACATCCCCAGGTACTTATCCCGATCCGGTACCGACCGATAGTCCGCCTCAAACCGGCGATACCGGTCAATTGGCCCGGACGAGATGGTTGGGAAGAAGAGCATGAATTGCAGGAACGTCATCACGTTGTAGTTCTTGATGGCCCCATCCCTGGTCTCCATAATCGTCTGCACGGCTCTGAAAGTCAGATAGCTAATCCCCAGAAAACCAATCAGTGAAGCCTGACCGTTTTCCACGGCCGGCGTCACCTTGACAATCGTCAGTGGCGCAATCGCCAAGATGACCATCAAGTAAAAGAACGGCCCCGAATTGTGATTCCTTCGGTAAACGGCATACCCCCAAGTCAAGCCCACCTCGTACAAAATGTAAATTATCAAGGCCACCCCTTGGGTCCATTTGGCACCGCCAAAGGTTAAGACCAGAAAGAAGATTGAAATTAACGTTTCGTAAAGGCGTGACCGTTTACCGTACAGAAGACCAATCATCAGTGGCAGTAACGCCACCCCCAACAAGGCGAAATACGTTGGGTTGCCGTACGGTTCAAATGTCAACATTAGTGATTGACCTCAGCAATAATTGATTTGATATCGACCTTGCCGTTGGGGGTCATCGGTAGGCTGTCCTTGTACACAAAGCGCTGTGGAATCATGTATTCCATCATGTCGCCACCCTGTAAATTATCCTTGATCGCCTTGGTAAGGTCTAATTCACTGGCAAAGTTGTGTTCGCTAGGAACCACCCAAGCAATCAGTTGACTGACCTTGTGGTTCCGGTCGTAACGTGGCACCGCCACGCCGACCTGAATGTGGTCTTCTTGGGACAGGTAGTGGTTCACCTCTTCCAATTCGATCCGATAGCCGTGGAGCTTAATCTGAAAGTCGGTCCGGCCCCGGTACATAATCAAACCATCGGCCTGCATCACACCCAGGTCCCCGGAGCGATAGACCGTCTTGCCGTCAACCGTGACGAACGCCTTAGCCGTCTTCTCCGGATTGTTCAGGTACCCCTTCGACATTGAGGGCCCACTAATCAGAATTTCGCCCTCGGTTCCAGCTGGTACCGGCTTCAGCTGGTCATCGACCACACTGATTTCGGTGTCACCCTTGGCGTAACCAATCGGCAGCCGTGGGTAATTGGCCAGCGTATCGGCGGTAATTTCCACCTGAGTCACCGCTACCGTGGTCTCCGTCGGCCCGTAGGTGTTAAAGATCCGGGCATCCGGGAACCGACTGTGCAGCGTCTGGGCCGTGGCATGCGTTAACTCCTCGCCACAGAACAGGAACCGGCTCAATCGTGGATAATGTGCGGCATCAAAAGTGGGCTCCAACAAGCAAATGTCCATAAAGGACGGCGTTGACACCCAGACATCCAGGTCCATCTGCGGTAACGTCTCAAAGAGTTGTTTGAAATTATCCGTGACCGTCTTCGGCAGGGCCACCAACGTGCCACCACTGGCTAGCGTGGGCCCCCAATCCATGACCGACAGATCAAACGAATACGGTGCTTGTGATAACGTCCGTGGTTGCGTTGGCAATACAAAGTCTGCACTGAGCATCCAGTTGACGTAGCTTAATAAGTTTTTGTGTGAAATTTGAACGCCCTTCGGTTTACCAGTCGTTCCGGACGTGAAGATGATGTAATAGTTCTCATCCCCACTCACGGCATGATCCGCCTGGTAATCCACGGCGGGACCCGCGAAGATGGTCTGCAAATTGTCCGGCGTCACCACCGGTGTAGCACCTAAGGTTGTGGGCAGCGCGCTGACCGCAATAGCCGCGGCGGGCTGCGCAATTTCATTAATCGTTGTAATCCGCTCTAATGGTGAATGCGTATCTATCGGAACGTAAGCGTGGCCGCTTTTGACAATCCCTAAGAAGGTCGCCATCATATTAAACGTTTGGCCCCCATAAACTAAGATGGGCGCATGTGCTGGTAATTGCATGGCATCCAAATGGGCGGCCAAAGCATCCGAGCGTTGTTTCAGGTCTCCGTACGTGTTCGTGTGCCCAAGATCATCATACGCAATTCGATCCGGTTCGCGCGTCGCAAACCGATCGATCGCCGTGATCATGTTTTCTATCATTCTATATCCCCCCCAAAAAATCCGTGGTTAGTGGTTAGCTGACCCCGCAGCTAGAACTCGTTGTAAATAAACGTCGAGTTGTTCAACCCACTATAACCATACAAGTAAACCAAAATCATCAAAATCACAAAGTAGAATAACGTCCACCCAATAAAGGCCACTACTGGTTGATGCCAGATCGCCAGCCACTTTGCTCTCATGAAATTCACCCCCAAGTTTGCTGGTCGATTCGTCCCCCAAACCAGCTTCCGTTCGCAACCACGCACCGTGTCATTTCCCCGACGAATCCACGATGCGTGGTGAGGAGTTCCGCAGTTACCCTGCGCTCCTTATGTTCTGAGAGTATCATTGGCAAAAGCTGATTGCAATTAACCTTACTCAACCTTAAGGCTTTCTTTTGTTTTCATAATTTTCGTTATTGATTCGGCCCATCAAAAAAGGCCGCCGAACTCGTCGGCAGCCTTGATAGATTAGCACTTAGAGCACTTCGGCCCGCAAGCTAATTTTCGTTGAATTTATCACGCATTTTGTTAAATAAGTTACCTTTGCCAGAACCTGTAACACTTTCACCGCTGGCCTTGGCGAAGTCTCTGAGCGCGTCCCGTTGACCCTTATTCAGGTTCTTCGGCGTCATGACCTTGACCGTCACGTGCTCGTCACCGTTACCGTTGCCGCGAAGCCGTGGCGCCCCCTTACCGCGTAAGCGGAAGGTGGTGCCGCCCTGCGTCCCGGCAGGAATCTTTAGTTTGACGTCCCCGTGAACGGTCTTGACCGTCACATCATCCCCCAGAGAAGCTTGGACGAATGAAATCGGTTGATCAAAGTAAATCTCAGTCCCATCACGCCGGAAGTCTTTGCTTGGCGTGACTTGGAAGATGATGAAGAGGTCGCCATAGCCACCGCCATTTTGACCGGCTTCACCCTGACCCTGGAGCCGCATTTGTTGACCGTCATCAACCCCAGCTGGGATCGTGACTTCAACTTCGTGCTGTTCTTCCTCGTGGCCAGAACCGCCACAAGTTGGGCACTTTTCCTTGATTTCCTGACCAGTACCGTGGCAGACGGGGCAAGGTTGTTGACTCCGCATCCGACCCAACGGTGTGTTGGTTTCGGTCGTCACATAACCCGAACCGCCACATTGGTGACAGGTGACGGGTGACGTCCCCGGCTTAGCACCGTTCCCACCACACGTATGGCATTGCGCCTCGCGAGTGTACTTGATCTTGGTCTTCTTGCCAAAGATGGCCTCTTCAAATTTGAGGGTCATCTGGTACTGTAAATCACGGCCCGGGCGTGGGGCGTTAGGATTACGTTGTGCGCCACCGCCGCCAAAGAATTGGTTAAAGATGTCGTCGAAACCACCGCCGCCACCAAAACCGCCGAAGCCGCCACCGGCACCAGCACTACCGCCGCCAAAGCCACCAAAGCCTTGGGGACCATCGGCTGAACCGTATTGGTCGTAATTAGCCCGTTTATCCTTATCACCTAAGACGTCATAGGCATCCTGAACCTCTTTGAACTTGTCCGCCGCGTCGGGGGCCTTGTTCAAATCTGGATGATACTTCTTAGATAATTTCCGGTAGGCCTTCTTAATTTCTTCTTGGCTGGCATCCTTGGAGACACCTAATACGCCATATAAGTCCGATTGCGCCATCGTTTTCCTCCCAATCCATTCCGAAATTTTTCGCTACTAGTAAGAATAGCATACTCGAAACAAAAAGCCAAAGCCCCACGGACTCTGACTTTTTGCCTTACTCCTTGCAACGAGACAACGACCGTTTACTTCTTATCCTTGTCATCGTCATCGTGGACTTCATGGAAGTCACCGTCAACGGTGTCACCATCTTTGCCATCAGCCTTGGCACCATCGGCACCAGCGGCTTGGCCAGCAGCACCATCAGCGCCACCTTGAGCTTGTTGGGCTTGTTGGTATAACTTGACAGACAAGTCTTGGATAATCTTGGTCAGATCATCCTTCTTGGTCTTCATGTCATCCAAGTTGTTGGCTTCTTGAGCCTTCTTTAAGGCATCACGAGCATCTTCGGCCTTCTTGATTTCATCGTCGGAAACCTTGCCCTTAACGTCTTTCAACGTCTTATCCGTCTGGAAGAGTAATTGGTCGACTTCGTTCTTGGTGTCGACTTCTTCCTTACGCTTCTTGTCGGCAGCTTCGTTTTCCTTGGCTTCCTTCATCATCTTGTCGATTTCTTCGTCGGACAGACCACCGGAACTCTTGATGGTAATCTTTTGTTCCTTGTTCGTACCCATATCCTTAGCGGAAACGTTAACGATCCCGTTCTTATCGATATCGAAGGTGACTTGGATTTGAGGAACCCCACGAGGTGCGGCTGGGATGTCAGCGAGTTGGAAGTTACCCAACGTCTTGTTGTCGGCAGCCATTGGCCGTTCACCTTGTAAGACGTGAATATCAACGGCTGGTTGGTTATCCGCAGCGGTTGAGAAGACTTGGGACTTGCTGGTTGGAATCGTGGTGTTCCGGTCGATTAACTTCGTGAACACGCCACCCATGGTTTCAATCCCTAAGGACAATGGGGTCACATCCAACAGCACAACGTCCTTCACGTCACCGGTGATAACCCCACCTTGAACGGCGGCACCTAAAGCAACGGCTTCGTCAGGGTTGATTGAGTGGTTGGATTCCTTACCCGTCCACTTTTCAACGGCTTCTTGAACGGCTGGAATCCGCGTTGAACCACCGTTTAAGATGACAACGTCGATGTCGCCAGCCTTTAAGTCGGCATCCTTCAACGCATTTTCAACAGGAATCCGCGTCTTTTCAACCAAGTCAGCGGTCAATTCGTTGAACTTAGCCCGGCTCAATGACTTTTCCAAGTGCAAGGGGCCGTTTTCACCAGCGGAAATAAATGGCAAGCTGATTTGGGCTTCAGTCACACCAGAAAGGTCCTTCTTGGCCTTTTCGGCAGCGTCCTTCAACCGTTGTAAGGCCATCTTATCCTTGGATAAGTCCACACCATTTTCTTGCTTGAAGTCGGCGATTAACCAGTCCATGATCTTCTTATCGAAGTCATCCCCACCTAAGTGAGTATCACCATTAGTTGACAGAACGTCAAAGACACCATCACCTAAATCCAAGACGGAAACATCAAAGGTCCCACCACCAAGGTCGTAAACCATGATCTTTTCATCTTTGTCTTGCTTGTCCAAACCGTAAGCCAAAGCAGCGGCCGTTGGTTCGTTGATGATCCGTTCAACGTTCAACCCGGCAATCTTACCAGCATCCTTCGTTGCTTGACGTTGCGCGTCGTTGAAGTAAGCTGGCACCGTGATAACGGCCTTTTCAACCGTATCACCAATGTAGTCTTCGGCGAAAGACTTCAAGTGTTGTAAGATCATCGCTGAGATTTGTTGTGGCGTGTAATCCTTGCCATCAACCGTGACCTTGTAGCCGGCTTCACCCATGTGACTCTTGATGGATGAAATGGTGTTAGGGTTGGTGATTGCTTGACGCTTGGCCACTTCACCGACTTGTGTTTCACCATCTTTAAAAGCGACAACGGATGGCGTCGTCCGAGCGCCTTCCTTGTTCGCAATAATCTTCGGGGTACTACCTTCAAGAACGGCAACGGCTGAGTTGGTCGTCCCTAAGTCAATTCCGATAATTTTGTTACTTGCCATCAAAAATTCCCTCTTTATTAGTTTTTTATTTGATTTATTGTGCTACGACAACCATCGCTGGCCGCAGAACCCGGTCCTTCAATTGGTAGCCCTTCTGGAGAACCTTGACCACCGTTTCAGTGGTTTGGCCCTCTTCAACAGGAACCGATTGAACGGCTTGATGCAACGTTGGGTCAAAAGTCTTCCCAATGGCTTCAATCTCCGTGACGTGGTTACGCTTCAAGGCATCTTCCAAGTGATCGTAGGTCATCTGGACACCCTTCTTCAGTTGTTGCCCCGTCTCGTCCGTTGCTTCGACCGCCAGAGCGCGCTCCAGGTTGTCAATGACGGGGAGCACGTCCTTCGCCAGTTGCTGGCCATCGTACTTGATAAGTGTGGCTTGTTCCTTTTGGAAACGCGCCTGCATGTTTTGGACTTCCGCCTCCGCACGAAGATACTTATCTTCAAAGTCACTGGCTTTGCTCTTGAGTGCATCGACTTCAGCAGCAGTGGCAACCTTCTTAGCAAATTTTGGTTTCTTTGGTGCTGCTTCCTTAGCCGGTTCAGTCTTTGAATCTGGCTTGGTCGTGGCGGCCTTTGCCGCAGTTTGGTCATCGGTAGACGCTTGTTGCTTGTCAGCCACGATAAAAACCCTCCCTTTCTTTACTCGTCATAAAACCGGTAATAATCTAATAGTTTTTTCGCGAGCTCTTCACGAAACGCGCCGACAATGCCGAGCATCCGAGAATATGGCATCCGCGTGGGTCCTAGAATGGCAATCATGCCCTGACCGTGCTGGTCAACGTCATAGGTTGCCGTGATTAAACTGAAGTTCCGCAGCGCATCGTTGGTCATTTCATTTCCGATCCGCACCGAAATCTTATCACTGGGTTGCCCCAAAACACTGGCAATATCATCGGTCTTATCGATCAATGAATACAGTGACTTCAGTGAATCAACATCACTATCCTGGGAGAAGTTCAGGAGGTTGAGTCGCCCGCCAACGTAGAACCGCTCCTGAGCGGCCCGTGTCAGCACATCGCCGAAGATATCCAAGAATCCCTGTGGACTCTGAAGATAATTGGCAATCTGCGCGGGAATCTCGGCCTGCAACTTCTTTAAGACTTCCGGTAAAGTCAACCCCACGAGTTGGTCATTAATCAAGCGCACCACAGCCTCTAGCTGTTCGCCATCGACATCACCCGCCACGTCAAAGGTCTGATTCTCAACGTCCCCGCTATCGGTCACGAGAATCGCCATAATCTGCCGCTTACCCAGTGGCACCAAGCGGAACCCACTGAGTCGGCTATCCTTCAACTCCGGCTTGAGCGTAAACGCCGTGTAACTCGTCAAGTTGGACAGGATCGTCGCGGATTGTGAAATGATTTCGTCAATCTTGTGAAAATCGCCGCCCAATGAGGACTGAATCACATCGATATCGTTCGGCCGTAGTGGATCGGGCTTCACCAGATGATCAACGTAATACCGGTAGCCTTCGACCGAAGGAATCCGGCCGGAAGAGGAATGGGTCTTCTTAATCAGACCCTGTTCCTCCAAGGCTGCCATCTCGTTACGAATTGTCGCTGAGCTTACGTGGATGGGTAACTGCTTGGCTAATGCCTTAGACCCCACCGGAACACCGGTATTGGTGAAGTCACGGACAACGGCTCGCAGAATCATCATTTGTCTTTCTGAAAGCATCACAATCACCCCTTTTTTAGCACTCAAACTAATCAAGTGCTAAGACACATATATAATGTAGCAAAACCGGGTTTTGAAGTCAAGAAATCTGGTAGAAAAATTAGCAATCTCTGCAATTAAGTGCTAATTTGCCAAATTGTAACCGATTTACCGTGTCTCTAGGCTTTTCGTCGGTGATCAGCCTAACCAGTCCCCAGCATACCAAATATTGGGGGACTTGCAATTATCTTCCCAAACCGAGCGTTGTGCCCGGCCACGGCAAAAAGCCCGGACACTGCCGGGCTTTTGTCGTTAATTTGGAGATGACCGGAATCTCTGACGAACGCCGGTAGTCATTCACGACTACCCGTGTTTGTGCGCGAGATCAGTCGGCCGCAACCTGCGAGAAATACTCCCGGGTGGCCACTTCGTCTTGTTTCAATTGGTCGATGAGACCCTGGGCGGAATCGAACTTGACTTGCCCCCGTAGCCGGTGGTGCCACTCGACCTCGACGTTTTCACCGTAGAGGTTGCCCTGATAGTCTAGGAGGTTCATCTCCACCGTAATCGGGCGATTGTCGCCAAACGTGTCATTGCGGCCCACCGAAATCATGCCGGGATACCAAATGGCCCCGACCTTGAGCCGGGCCGTGTAGACGCCAATACCCGGAATCCATTCGTTCTCCGGCGTTAAGACGTTAGCGGTTGGAAAGCCAATCGTCCGCCCGCGAGCTTCCCCGTGAACCACCACGCCAGTCGACCGGTACAGGTAGCCCAACAGATTATTGGCCGTATCCACATCGCCGGCTTTCATGGCCTGACGAATCCGTGTGGAACTAATCTTCTCCTGGTCGCTGGCTTCCTTGGCGACGGTCTCCACGTCAAAACGGCCCTGCGCGTACGCCGGGAGCCGGTCCATCGTGGCCACGTCTTTCTTGCCATAGGTGTGGTCAAAACCCGCCACGGCCGCAACCGTGTGAAACGCCACGAGGTAGTTATCCACGAACTCCTGGGGCGTTTGGGCCGAAAAATCTCCGGTGTAGCTCACGAGAAAGACGCGATCCACGCCCAGTCGGTCCAGCTGCTGGAGCTTTCGGTCCGGCGTGCTCAAGTATTTTCGGTCATCGCCCTCTAGCGGCCGGTAAACCAGCGCCGGATGATGATCGTAGGTCAATACCGCTAGCTTCACATGCTTGGCCGTAGCGAGCGCCTTAGCCCGTCTGATGACCGCCTGATGCCCCCGGTGGACACCGTCAAAGAATCCCATGGCCAAAACGACCGGATCATCGGGAATCTGTCGCGCATCCAGGGGGTGATGTATTCGAATAACTTCCATGACAAGACGCCTCTTTCTCAAATCTTAATTCACCGCAAACATCTTGAGCGGCTTATATTGCTTTTTTTCGGGTAAATACTGGTACAGACACTTTGTTTGATCCTGATAAGTCAGGGCCACGACCGGAGCCGTACTGCCGACTTGTTCTTCGTCCAGGAACACGCCATTTCTGACGAGACCCCAGAGTCGTTCGGACAACGCCACGTGAGGGTAATCCCGCAAGGCATAGTCGATCGGCCGCAGAATCGGGGTCAGGTCGTCGGCGGCCATGGCGGCTTCCACTTGGGCTAACGTCACCGTCTGGTCCAGTGTGAAACCACCACTCCTTAACCGCGTCAGGGAGGCCATCACCGCGGGGACACCGAGCTGCCGACCCAGATCGACCGCCAGTGTCCGCACGTAGGTCCCCTTGGAGCAGGCGATCTCAAACGCAATCGTCTGGGTTCCCTGTTCGGCATCGAACTGGCCCTCGTCGACGAGGTCAAAGGACTTCACGGTAATCGTCCGGGTGGGGCGTTCCACCGTCTCGCCGGCTCTAGCGTACTCGTAAAGCTTGCGCCCCTTCACCTTGACCGCCGAGTACATGGGCGGCGTCTGTTGAATGGTACCGGTCAGTGCCGCGGCCGCTTGAAGCAGTTTAGCGCGATCGAACGGCGCTGTCAAAGGCTGCCGGTCAATCACGTCGCCGTCCAAGTCCTCCGTGGTCGTGGCCAATCCCAACGTGACGGTCCCCTTGTAAACCTTACCCGAGGCCATCAGGTAAGGCACGACCTTCGTGGCACTTCCAATACAGATGGGTAGAACCCCATCGACACCGGGATCTAACGTGCCACTGTGTCCGACCTTTTTGGTGTGCAGGATGCCCCGAAGCTTCGCCACGCAGTCAAAGCTGGTGAGGCCCCGTTCTTTATAAAGCGGAATAATCCCGTCCATGTCATGCTTCCTCCGTTTCTGGATGTTGCTTTGCTTTCTGTTCAAAAATATCATTGGGGGGCAATTGGCGTTGCCTGGCCATTCGCCTGCGGCTGGGCTGAAACGCTGGGGACGGACCGGAGAGAGCCTGAGAAACGGTTTCGCTCCTCACTTGGTGCCACCAGAGTTCGGTGTCACCAAGACGCCCATTCCTGACTGGTAAATCATCAGTCGGAAATGCCCCGACTAAGCCCAAATTTAGCTCACTCACGGCTCTATTACAATCGACCAGCAATGTTAGTTTACACTCAAATTAACGGATACACCGAAAAACAGTGTTTATTCAAACTGCATCGCCGGAGGAGGCCAGGAATGGAGCCAGCCGTGGGTGTGAAGTTAGCTGGCGTCTTGAGTCAGGTTACTGGTTACTTCACCGGACGCACTTGGAGACGCGTTCTTCGGCTCCAAGTCGAGGCAAAAGACCGCTTCATCAGGCTTTTGCCGGTCCCCACAGCAGGCGGAATTTCTGGCAGCCGCAGGCGATAGTTTTGGCGTACGGCCAGGCAATCACCCCCGGTGGAACCTAAAAAGAGGCGTTGATCCGTTTGGACCAACGCCTCCATCTCGTTCACGCGGAGATTACTCCTGGTGATGGAGATCGTTTAGCAGTTCATCGATCCGGCTACCGTAACGCACAGACTGGTCCTGCTCAAAGGTTAACTCGGGCGTCTTGTAGATGCTCAAGCGTGACCCCAATTCAGACCGAATCAGTCCCGTAGCTTTCTTCAGGCCCTGCTGTGTCTTTTCCACAGAAGAAGCCTTGTCCGATAAAATACTGTAGTAAATCGTTGCCTGCTGCAAGTCACCTGTGACTTCCACGCCGGTAACGGTGACGCCCTCGACCCGTGGATCGCGGACACGTTTTAGGAGAATATCCGTAACTTCCCGCTGGATTTCTTGTTCCAACCGGCCAACTCGATATTGTGCCATGACGTTTGCCTCCGATTTTTATTTAACGGGAACTTCCTTCATCACGTAGGCTTCGATCACGTCGTCTACCTTGATGTCGTTATAGTTCTCGATAGTTAATCCTAATTCATAACCCATCTTAACTTGCTTGACGTCGTCCTTGAAACGCTTCAGACTGCCCAGCTTGCCTTCGTAGATGACCACGCCATCCCGAATCAACCGAACATCGGCGTCCGCGGTAATGTAACCTTCCGTGACCATCCCACCGACAATCGTGCCGACCTTGGAAGCGTGGAAAATGTCCTTAACTTCAACTTGGCCCGTCACTTGTTCTTCGTAGGTTGGTTCCAACATCCCCTTCATCGCCGTTTCGATTTCATCGATGGCGTTGTAGATGACGTTGTGGAGTCGAATATCAACCTTGTCACTGTCGGCTTGGGCCCGTGCTTGTGGCGTTGGCCGTACGTTGAATCCGATGATAATGGCATCGGAAGCTTCGGCTAAGGTGACATCACTTTCGTTAATGGCCCCAACAGCGGAGTGAATAATGTTAACCCGCACACCGGAAACGTCAATCTTCTTGAGACTGCCGGCTAAGGCTTCAACGGAACCTTGAACGTCCGCCTTGATGATGACGTCAACTTCCTTCATTTCGCCTTCCTTGAGGGAATCGAAGAGGTTGTCCAACGTCACGTGGCTGGTGTTCTTCCGTTCCTGAACCAAGGCTTCCTTGGCCCGTTCTTCACCAGCGGCCCGCGCCGTCTTTTCATCGTCAAAGACCACGAACCGGTCCCCGGCTTCTGGCACATCGTTTAAACCGGTGATTTCCACTGGCGTTGATGGCTTAGCGTCTTTGATGCGACGCCCACGTTCGTTGGTCATGGTCCGCACCTTACCAAAGGTATTGCCAACCACGATTGGGTCCCCAACGTGTAGGGTCCCTTGTTGAACCAACAGGGTGGCTACGGAACCGCGACCTTGATCCAACCGTGCTTCGATGACGGAACCGGCCCCATTTTGTTCTGGGTTAGCCTTTAATTCCAGCACTTCGGCCTGCAGTAAGATCATGTCGAGCAGTTCATCGATGTTTTTGCCAAACTTCGCTGAGATTTCAACGAAGATGGTGTCGCCACCCCAGTCTTCAGGAATCAATTCATATTCCGTCAATTGTTCCATGACGTGGTTCGGGTTGGCACCCGGCTTATCGATCTTGTTGACGGCCACGATGATTGGCGTCCCGGCGGCCTTGGCATGGTGAATGGCTTCGATGGTTTGTGGCATGACCCCATCATCAGCGGCCACAACTAAGACCGTAATGTCGGTGATTTCGGCACCACGCGCCCGCATTTCGGTGAAGGCCGCGTGTCCTGGCGTATCCAGAAAGGTGATGGACTTGTCGTTGTAGTGGACTTGGTAGGCACCAATGGCCTGCGTAATCCCCCCGGCTTCACCCTCGGTAATGTGTGAATGCCGCAAGTGGTCCAACAACGTCGTCTTCCCGTGGTCAACGTGGCCCATGATGGTCACGACTGGAGCCCGGGTTTCTTGATGGTCCGTGTTGGCCATCTCGGCATCGAAGAACTTATCAATATCCGAAACGTCAACTTGAACCTTTTCTTGGGCTTGGATGCCGTAGTCATCGGCTAAGATTTCAATGGTATCTTTATCCAATGACTGGTTCTGGTTGACCATGACGCCCAACATGAAGAGCTTCTTCACGATTTCGGCTGAGGAACGGTGTAAAATTTTGGCCAAGTCTTGGGCGTTCATCCCGTCCGTATAGACTAAAACATCTGGTAAAGCCTTGTTCTTCCGTTCTGGCGCACCCTTGTGTTGATTGGTGTCCTTGATCCGTTGGTTCTTCTTGTAGCGATTGTTGTTATTATTACGGCGGCGATTGTTGCGGTTGTTCCGGTTATTCCGGCCCCCACGACTATTGCCGTTGCTACCGCGCCGGCCGTTACTGTTATTTGTATTATTATTCAAGCTTCCACCAAATCTGCCGGTCCCGGAATTATGTTGCGTGCTGTGTTGATTTCCGGACTGGCCATTTTTATTTTTATTATCGTTACGGGTGTTCCGTTGTTGATTCCGATTGCCACCGTTGCCGGTCGCGTGCTGGTTTGTCGTTTGGTGATTGCCGCCATGATTAGCGCGGTTGCCACCGTTGTTTGCGTGATTTCCCGCTTGACCGGTCGGCCGGTTACCATTGCTGGCCGCTGGTTTATGACTGGTCTTCGGGTGATCACTCTTTTGACTAGCCGGCCGTGCTGCTTGCATCGCCGGTTGCTTGGCTGGCTTAGCCTGCTTAGGCTTGCCGGCCGGTCGGTTGCTAAATGCTTCGCGGAGCTGACGTTCTTCGTTCTCGCCGAGCGTTGACATGTGGTTTTTCACCGGAAAGCCCTTTGCTTCGGCTTTCGCAATGATCTGTTTACTGGAGACATTAATTTCTTTGGCGAGTTCATAAATTCGCTTTTTCCCCATATCTTCACACTCCTTTGTATTCTGCCGATCACGAGAACGTCAGGCGGCTACTTAGCAAGTAATTGTTGTAACTTCCGGACGAAACCCGGATCGGTGATTGCAAGGACCGTGCGCGCCGACCCAATGGCCGTGCTCAACTGGTCCTTCGTAAAGTCCTCGTTTAACGGAACGTCATAGCTGGTGGTCTTGTCGCGAAATTGTTTCTGACTGGTCTTGCCCGCATCGTTTGCGAGTAACACCAGCTTAGCGGAACCATCGCGGACCGCTGCCATGACGAAGGATTCGCCGGTGACCAGCTTGCCTGCTCGCCGAACCAATCCTAAAAGTTGTAAAGCGCGCTCGAGATTAGTCATTGTCGAATAATTCCCGCCGTGCTTGTTGATGATCCACGTAGGCAATCAGGTCATCGTAGAATGAATCATCAATCTTAACGCCAAAGACGTGATCGAAGGTCCGTTCCTTCTTGGCCCGCTTGGCAATGTCCACATCCAAAGCGATGTAGGCACCACGGCCGGATTGCTTACCGGTAGGATCGACACTAACCTCTTGGTCCTGGTTACGGACGACCCGAACCAATTGTTTCTTCGGTGCCATTTCCCCAGTGACAATATCCTTACGCATGGGGATCTTTCGTTGTTTCATGGGACCAAACCTCCTTAGATGTGGTCTTACTCAGCCGATGAATCGTCAGTCGCAGCGTCACTCGTCTCATCGACGTCCGCTGGGGCTGCCGTGGCATCATCGTCAGTGGAAACGTCCGGCGTGTCTGCGGAAGCCTCAGGCGTTTCGTCTGAAGCGGCAGGAACGTCTTCGTCCGTCGCTGGCTGGTCATCGGCTGCCTGGTCAGCTTCCATTATAGCAGAAGCTTCGGATTCTGATTTAATATCAATCTTATAACCGGTCAACTTAGCGGCTAAACGGGCGTTTTGGCCCCGCTTCCCAATGGCCAGGGATAATTGATAGTCCGGCACGATGACTTGGCAAGCCCGTTCGTTGTTCGGGTCAAAGATGACGTCCAACACTTCGGCGGGGTTTAGGGCGTTAGCGATAAACTTCGCTTCGTCGTCCGTCCATTCCACGATATCCATATTTTCGCCGCCCAGTTCATTCACGATGGTCTGAACCCGTTGGCCACGAGGACCCACACTGGTTCCCACGGGGTCGATATCGGGGTTATTGGAGCGAACGGCCACCTTGGCGCGGTCACCGGCTTCACGGGCAATTGCCATGATTTCAACGGTTCCGTCAAAGATTTCAGGCACTTCTTGTTCGAACAACCGCTTCAATAAGTCAGCGTGCGTCCGGCTAACGAAGACTTGGGGGCCTTTAGTGGCATTTTCCACGCGGGTCACGTAAACCTTAATCTTATCGTGAATCCGGTACGTTTCGTTAGGCATCTGGTCTTGACGGCCCATGACAGCCTCAACCTTGCCTAAGCTGACGTAAACGAAGCGGGAATCTTGACGTTCAACTTCACCGGTGATGATTTCATTTTCATACTGGCTGTATTGATCGTAGATGATGTTCCGTTCAGCTTCCCGTACCCGCTGTAAGATGACCTGCTTGGCCGTCTGCGCCGCGATCCGACCAAAGTTCTTGGGCGTCACCTCAAACTTGATGTCATCGCCAATTTCGTAGCCCTTACTGATGGTTAAGGCTTCGTCTAGGCTAACTTCCAGCCGTGAATCGTAGACCTGGTCCACGACCTTCTTAACGGCATAGACGTGGATGTCACCCTTCTTCTGGTCGAATTGAACCTCGACGTTTTGGGCTTGGTCGTAGTTTCGCTTGTAAGCCGAAACCAAGGCCGCTTCCAAGGCGTCAATGACGACTGATTTCTGGATACCCTTCTCCGTCTCCAGGACGTCAAGGGCACCTAATAATTCTTTACTCATGTTGTGTTTCGCTCCTTATTTAGTTAGAACTTGATGGCTAACCGGGCTTGGGCAATCGCGTCACGTGGAATGGTCAACGTCTTGATACGCCCCTTTAAATTAACGGTTAAGTCCAGTGAATCGTCACGTAGCTCTTCTAACGTGCCTTCATAAACCTTGCTTTGGCCAATCTTTTGGTAAAGCGACACATGGATGTAATCACCCACGGCCCGCTCGAAATCTTCCGGCTTCTTCAGCGGGCGTTCGGCACCGGGTGAAGAAACTTCCAGAAAGTAGGCTTGGGGAATGGGGTCCGGATCGATAGCGTCTAGCTTCTCAGACAACTCATCACTCACCATCGCACATTCTTCAATATTAATGCCCCCGGGCTTATCAATGTAGACCCGTAGGTACCAGCTCTTACCTTCCTTGACAAATTCAACGTCAACTAATTCAAACTGATGATGCGCCACAATTGGCTGGGCCAGGGCCGTCACGGTCTCGACGACTGTACTCAAAGAATTCCGCCTCCTACATTTTTTCCATTAAAAAGAGTGAGCATGGACTGCTCACTCATTTAAAAAACGAGTTTAACTACAAAGCCTACTTTACTACAGTTCACGCGGGATTGCAACCATTGTGCCGACTACTGCTCGCAAGTGAACAGTAGCAAAATAAATCCCGCAATCGTAATGAATTCAAAAACCAATAGATTCAGTCGATTCAAAGCCATTTCCTTTAAGCTAATCGCCTTCATCACCGTCAGAATAAATGCAATCAGGAAGTAACCAATCACAACCGCGAGGAACGGTGCGGCCGCAACAGTTGCCACCAAACCACATAACACATAACCTAAACCAATCAAACAATAGCCTGCCAGAAAAAGCCATCCATCTGGTAACCGTGCAAACCGCTGGAGCATGGTGAACACCCGCTTTCGTTAGAGTTTATTACTGGTTTCATGGTTCTTTGATTCCTCACCATCATTGTACCATAGTTCGGTTGTTTTGTAAGCGCTTACCGGCCGATTAATCCGGTTAACTGCGGGTTAAGCGTCGATCCCTAGCGGCCGGTCTTGTCGGTCAGCTAACCAACCCCAAAAAGCCCATTAGCACAGCGTTTAAGCTGTCCTAATGAGCTTTCTAAATCGGCATAACAAAATTCTCGGGCTTGCGCTACCCACGACTGGGGCCAAATTTGACGCACCCACGGCTGGATCAGCTATGACCAACTCATTTTGATGGTCACCCTCGCCAGTCAACTACGCTGGGCTCTCAACTGATGTGAGCGGTCAAAATTAGAACCAACGATGCTACAGCTGTTGGTTATCTCAACTGATGCCACGAAACGCGTTTCGACTGACGCAGATCATCCCGATCGGAGCCGAGAGTGAAGCCCAGTATGAGCTCAGCCGTGGGATTATCTGACTGGCGTAGCCAATTAGATAATGGCGACTTTTGGTGGTTCCAAGCGATTTCTGAGACCGCTTCTCAGGCTCAGGACGTCCTGCCCACCACGTTCCAGCTCATATTGGGCGAACGGGAGGCGGCCAGCACCATCCCAAGTTGTCTGACCAAGAAAACAGTCATAATCTACATCATGTCGTCGAACAAGCTCAATTGGTTCTCATCCGGTAAGCCATCGAGCACGCCGTTTTCCGTCATGAAATCAATCAACGTCTTGGAAACCTTCCCCCGCTTAGCGAGGTCTTCTTTCGAGATGAATGGTCGGTCGTTACGGGCCGCCACAATCTGCTTGGCCACGTTCAACCCGAGCCCGGGAGCCGCCTTAAATGGTGCAATCAAGGTATTCCCCTCGATAATCCAGTCGGCCGCATCGGACTTCTCCAGGTCAATCATCTTAAATTCGTAGCCCCGTTCCAACATTTCATTGGCCAGTTCAAGCACTGTCAACAGGTTCTTATCCTTCGCCGAGGCATCCATCCCCTGGTCATTGATGGCCTTCATGGCCGCCTTCACCGCCGTTTTCCCCTGGGCCATGGCCACGACATCGAAGTCGTCGGCCCGCACGGAGAAGTATGCGGCGTAGTAAATAATTGGGAAGTAAACCTTGAAATAGGCCACCCGCAGCGCCATCAGCACGTAAGCCGCGGCGTGGGCCCGAGGGAACATGTACTTGATCTTTAAGCAAGAATCAATGTACCAGTCCGGGCAGTCCGTTTGCTTCATTTTTTCTTGCCATTCGTCGGGAATTCCTCGGCCCTTCCGCACGTGTTCCATGACCTGGAAGGACGTTTCGGAATCTAAGCCGAAGTTGATCAAGTCGGTCATGATGTTATCCCGACACCCAATCACGTTGGCGATGGTGGCGGTCCCCGCCTTGATTAACTCCTCGGCGTTACCCAACCACACGTCGGTCCCGTGAGACAGACCGGAAATTTGGAGCAGTTGTGAATAGTTTTTCGGGTGAGTTTCTTCTAGCATCCCCCGGACAAAGCGCGTCCCGAATTCAGGCACACCCAGCGTCCCGGTCTTCGACTGAATCTGCTCCGGCGTGACGCCCAGCGAATCCGTACCGGAGAACAACGCCATGACGCCCGGATCATCCATCGGAATCGTCTGCGGATCCACCCCAGACAGGTCTTGGAGGGTCCGGATCATGGTCGGGTCATCGTGGCCCAGGATATCAATTTTCAAAATATTATCATGAATCGAATGGAAATCAAAGTGGGTCGTCTGCCAAGCCGCGTTCTGGTCATCGGCCGGGTACTGGATCGGCGTAAAGTCGTAAATGTCCATGTAGTCCGGCACAACAATAATTCCCGCGGGATGTTGGCCAGTGGTCCGTTTGACCCCGGTCGCGCCCTTGGCTAGTCGGTCAATCTCCGCGCCCCTAAACGTCTGTTCCGTATCGCGTTCGTAGGCCTTCACGTAACCGTAAGCCGTCTTATCCGCCACCGTACCGATGGTTCCGGCCCGGTACACGTTCTTCTCGCCGAACAAGACCTTGGTGTAGTTATGGGCGATGGGTTGGTAGTCCCCGGAGAAGTTCAAATCAATATCGGGGACCTTGTTTCCCCTGAATCCCAAGAACGTTTCGAACGGAATGTTATGGCCGTCGCCGATCATTAAAGTACCACACTTCGGGCACTTCTTTTCGGGCAAATCGTATCCCGAGCTGTATTCCCCCTTGGTGTAGAAGTGAGAATACTGGCAGTTCGGGCAACGATAGTGCGGTGGTAACGGGTTGACTTCCGTAATTCCGGTGAACGTGGCGACCACACTGGAGCCAACGGACCCCCGGGACCCAACCAAGTAACCATCCTTGTTGGACTTGGCTACCAGCCGTTGGGCGATCAAATAAATCACGGAGAACCCGTTGCCGATAATCGACTTGAGTTCGCGGTCTACTCGGTGTTGCACCAGCTCCGGCAAGGGATCGCCATACCAGGCGTGCGCCGTATCCAGGGTCCGTTGCCGAATTTCATCCTCGGCCCCTTCCATGCGCGGCGTATACAGCTTGTCCTTCAACGGATGAACCTCGTCAATCTCATTAGCAATCTTCTGCGTGTTGGTGACGACAATCTCCTTAGCCGTGTCCTCACCCAGATAGGCAAAGTCGGCCAACATTTCATTGGTCGTTAGGAAGTGTGCATCCGGTAGTTCCTGCCGGTTCAGCGGGTTGGCGCCCCCCTGCGAGTGAATCAGAATCTTGCGGTAAATGTAGTCTTCCGGATTCAGGTAGTGAACGTCCCCGGTCGCCACGACCGGTTTGTTCAGGTCATGGCCGAGTTGGACCATATTGCCCACGATTTCTTCCAGGTTAGACTCATCGGCAATCAAGCCCGAATCAATCAGGGGTTGGTAGGCCGCCTTGGGTTGAACCTCCAAGTAATCGTAATACTTAGCCTTCGCCGCAGCCTCCACCTGGCCTTTTTGCATCATCGCGGTGAAGACTTCACCGGACGAGCAGGCCGACCCCACGATAATACCCTCGCGGTAGTGATCGAGCACGCTGCGTGGGACCCGGGGTACGCGGTAGAAGTAGTCTACGTTCGACGCTGAGACCAGCTTGAACATGTTCTTCAAGCCCTCCTGCGTCTTCGCCAACAAAATCGCATGGCTGGGCCGCGCGTGTTTATACGCGTCGTTGTCGGTCATGTGGTCATTGAGCTGGTCGTGATACTGGATATCGTAGCGGTCCTCGGCATCCTTTAAGAACAGGTAGTTCAGGTGACCGGTAGACTCGGCATCGTAGACGGCCCGGTGATGGTGCTCCAGACTGACGTGGAAGCGTTTAGCCAGCGTATTCAACCGATAGCTCTTGAGCGTCGGGTATAGGAAGCGAGCCAACGTCAGAGTATCGATGATGGGATTGCTGATTTCCGGCATGCCGTGGCGCTTGTAACCGGTATTCATGAAGCCCACATCGAAGGTCACGTTATGTCCCACGATAATGGCATCCCCGCAGAATTCCCGGAATAGCTTGAAGACCTCTTCTTCGGACTTGGACCCGGCCACCATATCGTCGGTGATACTGGTCAGGTTCGTGGTCTGTTCGGACAGCGGAAAGCCGGGATCGATGAATTCTTCGAACTGATCGACCACGTTCTTGTGTTCCATCTTGACCGCCGACAGTTCAATCACCTTATCGTAAATGGCGGACAAGCCGGTGGTTTCCACGTCAAAGACGACGTACGTGGCACCGTCTAACGGAACGTGAGCGCTGTTGTAGCCAATCGGTACCCCATCGTCCACGAGGTTCGCTTCGACCCCGTAGAGCATCTTAATGCCGGCTTTAGCCCCGGCATTGAACGCGGCGGGGAAGCCTTGGACGTCGGCGTGATCCGTAATCGCCAGAGCGGGCATCCCCCACTTCTTCGCCTGACTGACGTAATCACCAATCGGATTGGTGGCGTCCATCTGACTCATCGTGGTGTGCAAGTGGAGTTCCACCCGTTTCTCGTCGGCGGGCGCAGTGTCCTGGCGACTGGCGTGTTTAACCTCGTTGATGTCGTAGGCGTTTAGGGCCAGGTCACGCATGAAGCTATCTTCCTGGACGCTCCCACGAACCTTCACCCAGCTGCCCTCTTCGACACCGGCAAATTGGGCCTCGTCCTCGGCACCGCGGGAGAACTTCTTCACCACGATGGAGGATGTGTAGTCGGTAATCTTAATCGTTAACAGTTGCCGACCGGACCGCAACTTCCGAACTTCCTTGTCGAAAATGTAGCCTTCAACGATGACCGACCGTTCTTCTTGAGTGATATCGACCATCCGCATCGTCGGTTGGTCGCCCTTGATGGCCTTCCCAATCTGGGTGGGGCCACTGGCGGCCTGAACCTCACCGTTGTTCTGACTGGCGCGTTTCTGATTGGCCTTCTCGATGGCTGCGGCGGCCTGTTGGGCCAGCTGGGCATCGGTCTTTTCTTGGCGGGCCTTGAACTCGTCGATCTTGGCCTGCGACTTGGACTCATCGACCATTACGTGAATGTTGAATTTCGGGAAACCCGCCCGACGATAGGTATCCTCAATGGGGCCCAGCGCTTGGCTGGCTAGGAAGTTCTTGACGACCTCGTTTTGCGCGTACAGGAGGACTCGGCCATCCGGGTCCATCTGCGGCACCTGGGACTGGCAGAGTTCCTGTACCAGATTGCTGGTCAGGCCGCTGTTCTTAACGACCCATTCCCAGTAGTCCCCCAGCAGGCGATCGGTCAACGCCGGTTGGTCCACCTCGATAGAGGCTTCGACCGTCGCAATCTCCCGAAAGGCAATCTGAAGGTGGTTATGAAATTCCACGAAGGCCGTAAATGGCAAGATGCTCGGCAGCTTCAGGTAAAAATGCCAGCGCCGTGACTGTTCGTGAACGGTCAACCGGTCAATGGTCGCGGTCTGGAAATACGGCCGATCCGCCGCTCCAGACAAATCTAGTTGTTGTAATAATTTTTCAAATAATGCATGGCGATCTTCGTCCACAAGCGAACTCCTTTCACACTGTTTGACTCTATTTGCAGTTTAAATGGTTTTAAGCTGGCTGAGCGGAATCTTCGACATTAACCACCGCAGACTAGCGACGCTAACGCGAGGGGGCTTCCCGCTCATTTTGGGCTCTCGTCACGTAGAGCAGTAACCATCAGCCTCGTCTTGGCAGATGCCAGCGTTCCAGCTCATAGTTGGCAAACGGCCGGGCAGCCAATCCCGCCAGCCATTCCTAAGTTAAAAGACTAAAAAGACCAGCAGCTAGCTGGTCTTTTCGGTAAGCTAGTCGATGTCTTTAAAGAGAATTTCCACAGTGCTTGCGACTTCGTCCTTAATAACTTCGACCGTTTCACCAGTCTTTCTGATCTTAATTTCAACGATACCTTCACCGGCCTTCTTCCCGATGGTGATGCGGACCGGAATCCCCATCAGATCGGAATCGGCAAACTTGACGCCGGTCCGTTCTTTCCGGTCGTCCGTCAAGACGCGGTAACCCTTAGCCGTCAACTGTTCTTCCAGTTCATCGGTTAAGTTGGCTTGGTCTTCTTTCTTCAAGTTGACCGGAACCAGGTGAATGTCAAATGGCGCGATGTTCCGTGGCCATACCAGACCGTTCTCGTCGGCCTGTTGTTCGGCAATGGCCGACAACAACCGACTCACACCAATTCCGTAGGACCCCATGACAACGGGCTTTTGACGGCCACCCTCATCGAGCACGGTTGCGCCCAAAGCATCGGAGTACCGGGTACCCAGCTTAAAGATGTGACCAATTTCAATTCCCTTGGTGAACTTCAGCACACCGGAACCGTCTGGCGACAAGTCCCCCGGTTGAACTTCCCGGAAGTCCGCGTAGTCGTCGACTCTAAAGTCACGGCCCGCGTTGGCGTTGATATAGTGGTGACCATCTTCGTCGGCACCCACGGTCACGTTGACCATATCACCCACGTACTGGTCGGCCAGGATCTTCACGTCTTCACCAACCCCCACGGGACCCAGGGAGCCAAAGTTAGCGCCTAAGTATTCCCGAGCCTGGTCCGGCGTAGCGGGATCTAAGAAGTCCGCGTTCAAGTAATTCTTGAGCTTGGTTTCGTTGACCTCGTGATCACCGCGAACCAAGACCATGACGGGTTGGTCATCGGCGTCCACGTACTTCGCCACGTACAACATACTCTTGACCAAGGTCGATGGCTTGACATCCAGAAATTCGGCGACTTCGTCAATCGTCTTAGCACCCGGCGTCGCAATCTTTTGTAGCTCTTCGGGTTGGGCGTGCGACTTCTTACTGATGAAGAGGCTCCGCGCCATTTCCAAGTTGGCCGCATAATCGGAGGAATCGGAATAAACAATCGTGTCTTCACCCACTGGCGCAATGGCGGAGAATTCCTTGGAATCCTTCCCACCCATGGCACCACCGTCACCAACGATAGTCCGGTAGTTCAAGCCCACGCGATCAAAGATGTTTTCGTAAGCCTGTTCCATTTGATTGTAGATCCGGTCGAGGTCTTCATCGTTGATGGTAAAGGAGTAGCCATCCTCCATGATGAATTCCCGTCCTCGCAAAAGACCATAGCGGGGCCGATCTTCATCCCGATACTTGGGCTGGATTTGGTACATGACCAGCGGCAAGCGCTTGTACGACTTGATGGCGTCCCGTACCAGCATCGTGAAGGTTTCTTCATGGGTGGGGCCCAAGATGAAGTCACTGTCGTGGCGGTTCTTGAGCTTAAATAAGTTGGGGCCATACGTTTCGTAACGACCGGATTCTTCCCACAGAGAAGCCGGTAAGATGGCCGGCATCAGGGTTTCCACGGCGTCAATCTTCGCCATTTCTTCCCGGATGATCTTTTCGATGTTTTCCAGCACCCGGTAGGCCAGTGGCAGGTAAGCGTAAACGCCCGCCGTGACCTGGCGAATATAGCCCGCCCGCAGCATCATTTGATGACTCAGGGCCTCCGCATCATTGGGTACTTCCTTAAGCGTCGGAATGAGTAATTTCGATTGTTTCATAGTCAAATATTCCCTTCTCGTTACATCCCTATTTTACTAGTGAATAAAGTAGCGTTCGATATCGTTCCAGGTAACCAGGAGCATCAAGATTACCAAGAAGCCGACACCCACCAGCGTGATCCCCGCTTCCACGTTCTCGGAAAGGGGCTTGCGCCGAATCGCCTCAATAAAGTTCAATAATATTTTACCACCATCTAAGGCTGGAATTGGCAGTAAATTGACAATTGCCAAGTTAATTGAGAGGAAGGCCAGGAAGTTCAGGACGCCGACCAGACCAAATTGCGTGGCCTGCGACGTCGTGGCAAAGATGGCCACCGGCCCGCCCAAGTCGTTTAGGCTAAAGTGCCCGGAAACCATACTCCAGAGCGCCCCGAATAAGGCCTTGGTCATGGTCCACGTCTGGGTAAACCCGGACAATAAGATAGGCCCAATGTGCTTGTTCTGGGCCTGGGTAATCCCAATCATCCCCACCGTCTTGCCGTTCGAGGTCTGGCCTTTGGGCGTCAGGGTCAGCGTCTTTTGGGTCTTACCGCGCTGAATAACCACCTTAGTGGCCTTGTTCGCCCGCGGCTGAATGGCCGTACTCAACGCCGTCCAGTCCTTGGTTGGCTGACCGTTTACCGATAAAATCTTATCGTTGGTCTGAATGCCGGCCTTTTTGGCAACCGACACCGGTGAACTGGCGACCTGAACCTGGTTGGTGCCCATGGCCACGCCACCCTGAACGAACGACATCAGCATGAAGGTCACGATGGCCAAGATGATGTTGTTCATCGGACCGGCAAAGTTGGTCATCAACCGCCGCCCGAGCGACGCCGCCTGAAATTGCACGTCTTTAGGCGCAATCTGAAGCTCCGTGCCGTCCGTTTCGATAATCGTGGCGTCGTGGGCCACGGGATAGCGTTTGACCTCGGATTCGTCGCCGTTTTCGTAGCCTTCGATCCAGAGTTCTTCCTCCAGGTCGGAACCGGTAATCTCTACCGGAATCCCGTTAAACAGCGTTGACTTCTTGCTGGCGTTAATGCGCTCAACCTGATCATCCTTACCGAGGTAGAGACTGACCGGCGTCCCCGGCTTAATCTCATCTTCATCATCTTCGGCTCCCGCCATGCGGACGTAGCCGCCGACCGGCAATAGCCGAACGGTATAGGTGGTGCCGTCTTTCCCCCGCCGATAAAACAGCTTGGGGCCCATGCCAATGGAAAATTCCCGCACCAGAATTCCACCGCGTTTAGCGAAATAAAAATGACCAAACTCGTGGACAATGACCAGAATCCCAAAGACGATAATAAACGTAATAATCGTGGTAATCACAGCTGTCGTCCCTTCTACTGTTCGTCTTGATTTATCTATTTTTCACTGCTGTCTAGCATACCCTAACCACCCTAGATGGCGCAAGCGAACAGCCGAGGTTAAATCAGCCCAAACAAATGAATAACTGGCAGTACTAACAATAAACTATCGAACCGGTCCAAGATACCACCGTGCCCGGGCAGAATCTTACCGGAATCCTTCACCCCGTAGTACCGCTTCAACGCGGATTCGACCAAGTCACCGAATTGCCCGACGATTGAGAAAATCAGCGTCAAGACGACCATGACGATCAGACTGTAATGGCCGATGGGGAAGAAGTACCAGAAGACACTGCCGACAATCGTGGCCACCAGCGAGCCGCCGATGGACCCTTCCCACGTCTTGTTTGGACTGATGTGGGGGGCTAGCTTGTGTTTCCCCAACTTCCGACCAATCATGTAGGCGCCGGAGTCCGTGGTCCACACGATGAACAACGCGTACAGCAAGGCCACCAGGCTCACGGCTCTGGCCGCAATGAAGAAGTGAAAGCCAATCCCAATGTACAGCATGCTCAGGGTAATCATCCCGGCATCGTCAAATGAAAAACGGTTCTTGGACACGACCGTCCGCAGTAGTAATAAGAGCACGAATAGGTAGACGATGTACCAAGGGTCTAGGAAGTGGGGTAAATCCACCCACCAGCTCTGTGGCGCAATCACCAAGAGAATACCCAACCCAGAGATGATGGCTTCCGGACTCACTAATAATTTCTTGCGCATAATTAAAACTTCTGATAAGGCCACTAACCCTAATGCAAAGGCGGCAATGTCGATCCAGATGTGCCCCGCAACGATGATGGGGATAAAAATAATTAAGGCGACAACCGCCGTGATAACCCGTTGTTTCATGTCATAAATTCCTCGATTTCCTTATTTTTGATCAGGTGTCGGCGTCAGCCCGCCAAAGCGCCGGTGACGCTGCTGGTACGTGTAAATTGCCCGTTCTAGCGTGGTCTGGTCGAAGTCTGGCCAATGTTCCGTCATGAACACGAACTCACTGTAGGCGACCTGCCAGAGCATAAAGTTCGAGAGTCGTTCCTCACCGCTGGTCCGAATCAGGAGATCGGGGTCGGCCAAATCTCCCAGGTCTCCGGTCATCAGTTGCCGACCTAGCATCTCGGCCGTAATCTCATCAGCGGCCAACTGACCCGTCCGGACGCGTTCGGCTAGCTGTTGGGTCGCGGTTACCAGTTCGGCACGCCCGCCGTAGTTCAGGGCAAAGTTCAGGACCATCCCGGTACACTCGGCGGTAGCCGCAATG
This sequence comes from Levilactobacillus sp. HBUAS70063, assembly GCF_038374745.1. Classification (NCBI taxonomy): domain Bacteria; kingdom Bacillati; phylum Bacillota; class Bacilli; order Lactobacillales; family Lactobacillaceae; genus Levilactobacillus; species Levilactobacillus sp. HBUAS70063. The sequence continues at coordinate 377,593 of NZ_JBANSM010000001.1, forward strand.
GCATCGCGCACGGCCTTTTTGGTCGCCGCTGGCAATTGGTCCGTGTACCCCATCACCTTAACGCGAATATTATTCTTCACTAAATCGGGCACAAACGTCCCAAAAAAGTCAACGGGCAACTTCATCAGGTAGTTCACCTCACTCGAGGGTCGCTTCCAGTTCTCCGTGGAAAAGGCGTAGAGGGTCAGAACCTTGACCCCCAGATGACTGGCCGCTTTGGCCACCGTCTTAACGGTATTCATGCCCTGCTTGTGACCCGCAATCCGTGGCAAGTGCCGCTGCTGGGCCCACCGGCCATTCCCATCCATAATAATGGCAATGTGCGCGGGGATATTCTGCTCGTCTAACTGGCGCTCCGTGACCTCGCCCGTGGCTTGATCTTTATTTAAAAATGAAAACACTGCGCACCTCCGTTGATTCTGACATCCGTTTATCGCTGATGATCACCTCGACTTACGTCACCAAATCGGGAAACCCATCAGTCAGTTTATCTCTACAACCTCTCATCATAACAAAAAAAAGGCCGGGAAACTATCCCGACCCCCAAATTGAGAAAATTCTTTAAATTTTAACCGAATTACTCGATTAACCGCCATTCGCCACGCTTGGCATCCACCAACGTCCCGAAGTAGCTCAGGAGATTGTTGGCATCGTCGGCACTGACTTGGCCTAAGAGGTTGAGGCCTTCACCAGTTGGCAATGGATCGGAAAGATCGGTAATTTCGTTGCCGTTTTCAATCGTTGCCTTGGAGAAGGCCACGATCCAGTCGTCCCCAATCAATTGGGTGACCACGAAGAACAGGTTGAAATCATCGCTCACGAAAGCGGGTTGGGCGTATACGCCGTCTTGAATCTGTTCCAATTCGGCCCCGTTATAGTTCAACACGGAGATGTTTTCGGCATTAACCGGGTTGTTTAAGCGGAAAACCATCTTGCCAAATTGTTCGGTACCTGGGGTGATTTCAATGTTATCTTGATTATTTTGGTTATCTTCTGCCATTTTAAAGCGCTCCTTACTCAGTTGGATTAGTCCGTTAAGACTTCTTTTTCCTTATCTGCCGCAATGGCATCGACGCCCTTGATGGCCTTGTCCGTGACCTTCTGCACTTGGTCTTCCAAATTGTGCAGGTCGTCATCGGTGTAGTCCCCATTCTTGTGGCCCTTCTTAACGCTATCCATCGCATCACGCCGGACGTTACGAATAGCCACCTTGCCTTGTTCCGCAGTGGCCTTCACTTGCTTGGCAATTTCCTTACGCCGTTCCTCGGTCAGTTGTGGAATCACTAACCGAATGGCCGTCCCGTCATTGGCGGGCGTAATGCCCACGTCAGATTCGAGGATACCCTTTTCGATATCTTCGAGGGCGGACTTGTCGTAAGGCGTCACCATCAAGACCCGTGGTTCCGGAATCGTGATTGAGGCCACTTGGTTCAGTGGCGTCTGGGCACCATAGTATTCCACCATGACCCGGTTTAAAATACTTGCGTTGGCGCGGCCGGCACGAATCGTTCCCAATTCACGCTTCAACGCGTCCTCGGCTTTTTTCATCCGACTCTGTGCATCTGTAATTATCTGATCTGCCATATCTATTTTCCCCTAACTGTGGTCCCGATGTTCTCGCCCTCAACGACCTTGCGAATGTTGCCACTCTTATTGAGATTGAAGACGACAAACGGGATATCATTATCCATCGAAAGTGAACTAGCCGTGGTATCCATGACGTGTAAGCCCTTGTTGATGATGTCCAACTGCGTCAACTGGTCAAACTTAACGGCGTCCGGATCCTTGTTTGGATCGGCGGAATAAATCCCATCGACACCGTTCTTGGCCATTAAGATCGCATCGGCATTGATTTCGGCCGCCCGCAAAGCAGCGGTGGTATCCGTGGAGAAGTACGGGCTACCCGTTCCCCCAGCAAAGATTACCACGCGTTCCTTTTCCAGGTGCCGAATGGCCTTGCGCCGAATATACGGTTCGGCAATCTGCCGCATCTCAATAGAAGTCTGAACCCGCGTTGGGACCCCAATTGACTCTAAGTTATCTTGCAAGGCTAACGCGTTCATGATGGTGGCTAACATGCCGATATAGTCGGCTTGTGCCCGTTCCATGCCCATTTGTTCACCAGACACGCCACGCCACATGTTACCGCCGCCAACCACAATAGCGATTTGAATGCCTAACTGATAGACACTCTTAACCTCTTCCGCTACGGTTTTAATCACCGGCGGATTAATCCCAAAACCCTTGTCGCCGGCCAAAGCCTCGCCACTCAGCTTGAGCATAATCCGTTTATACTTTACGTCCGCCATTGTGTTTCCTCCTATTGTATTCTGACAATAATTTTATCATATTCCCGGGGCTAGTGATAGTCACCGCTCATGAATTACCGAATTTCACTTAAAAATCTAACAAAAAAGCGTAGCCTCCCACCGGAATCTACGCTTTTTTTGAAATTAGCCGTTGATTTGGTCGTTAACTTCCTTGGCCAAGTCACTCTTCGGCTTTTCGATACCTTCGCCGACTTCGTAACGGACAAAGTTAACTAACTTGCCACCCTTGCTAGCCACGAATTGGCTAACCGTTTGGTCGCCATCCTTAACGAATGGTTGGTCGGCTAAGCTGATTTCGGATAAGAACTTGTGCAGACGGCCTTCGACCATCTTTTCAACGATCTTTTCAGGCTTGCCTTCGTTCAAGGCTTCTTGCTTCAGGACTTCACGTTCGTGGGCCAAACGGTCGGCTGGAATATCGTCCTTGGAAACGAATTCTGGGTTGATTGCGGCAACGTGCATCGCCACGTCCTTGGCAGTGGCTTCATCGGCACCGTCTAAGACCACGACAGCGGCGATTTGGCCACCTTGGTGTAAGTATGCACCAAAGGTTTGGCTATCCGTCTTCTTAACCACGGCAAAACGACGTAATTGAACGTTTTCGCTGGTAACTTGCGTGGTCTTAACGATGGCATCGTTTAACGTTTCGCCATCGGCGGCTTTCAATGCCAAAGCGGCATCCAAGTCGGCTGGTTGTTGGGCAGCAATCGTATCAGCAACCTTGTCAACCAAGGCGTTGAACGTGTCGTTCGTTGCCACGAAGTCGGTTTCGGAGTTGACTTCGATGATGGCAGCGGTGTTGCCGCTAACCTTCACGCGCGCCAAACCGTTAGCCGCAACGTTGCCGCTCTTCTTCTTGGCCTTAGCGATTCCCTTTTCACGCAAGAAGTCGATTGCCTTGTCCATGTCGCCTTCGGAAGCAACTAAGGCCTTCTTAGCATCCATCATCCCAACTTGGGTTTTGTCCCGTAATTCTTTAACTTGTGCCGCAGTGATTTTGCTTGCCATGTGTAATGGCCTCCTTTTATTAATGCATCTATTTCCGCAAAAAAGACTGACTCAATCTCAGGCCATTATCGGTCCTAAACATTAAGCCAGCCCAAGGTGCTTTAAATCTTATATTTGGAAAGTGTCAAAACTGACACCTTGCATTTAATTACTTGTTGTCGCCTTCAACGGCGTTAACGATGTCTTCCATCGAGTTGTCAGAAGCAGGCTTGTCGCCCTTCTTGTCAGCTGACTTCTTGCCTTCGAAAGTCTTTTCGTCAACTTGGTCTTCACCCTGACGGCCTTCAACGATAGCGTCAGCCATCTTGGAAGTGATCAGACGAACGGCACGGATAGCGTCATCGTTAGATGGGATAACCACGTCAATTTCGTCTGGGTCGGTGTTCGTATCAACCATAGCAACGATCGGAATGTTCAACTTTTGTGCTTCGTGAACAGCGATTTGTTCCTTGCGAGGGTCAACGATGAACATCACGTCAGGCAACTTAGGCATATCTTCGATACCGCCTAAGAACCGTTCCAACTTGTCTTGAGACTTCTTCAGTAAGGAAACTTCCTTCTTAGGAAGAACATCAAAAGTACCGTCGGTTGCCATCTTCTTCAAATCTTTAAGACGCTTGATCCGAGTTTGGATGGTTTCCCAGTTGGTCAAAGTTCCACCTAACCAACGGTGGTTAACGTAGAATTGACCAGCACGGGTAGCTTCTTCTTCGATAGAATCTTGCGCTTGCTTCTTAGTCCCAACGAACAGAACAACGGCGCCCTTAGCGGCTTCGTCCTTCATGTAGTTGTAAGCAGCGTCAATCAACTTCACCGTCTTTTGTAAGTCGATGATGTAGATACCGTTACGTTCCGTAAAGATGTATTGCTTCATCTTAGGGTTCCAACGACGGGTTTGGTGACCAAAGTGGACACCGGCTTCGAGCAGTTGTTTCATTGAAATAACAGCCATGATAAAATGCCTCCAAATAGTTTTTGATTTCCTCCCCCACGATCAATTGACCCGAGAACTCGCAAGCGAGCACCCCTCGAATCATCACGCGAGGTGTGAATTGGCGCATACGCACCGAAAGTTATTATACAAAACTCCGGGCCCTAACACAAGGAAAACTTGTGATTCTGCCAGAATTTCCGCAATCCGCCGCCGATTGCGCATTCAACAGCGAGACGAATCCCCGTTTAATCGCGGCCGCGGCCCTTCCAACGAGGTGTCGATCACTACGGACGTCTGACGGATTGATTTATTGTTTGCTCAGCCAGCCCTTTAGCTCGGGTAGCCAACCTACTTAACCAGTCAAATCATCAAACGCCCGTTGCTTTTATTTCTGGTTATGGTAAACTGCTTAGGCATAACTGAGGAGGAAACGATTATGATTAAAGCGGTCGTCTTCGATGTCGATGACACGCTCTACGATCAAAAAGCGCCCTTCGAGGCCGCACTTGCGCCAATTTTAAATTTACCGCAAGCGTTTGATCTGAATTTGACCTTCCAGACTTACCGCCAGCAAAGCGCCGAGGCCTATGCCCACGTTGCCAGTGGTCGGTGGTCGCATCAGGAAATGGCCGTTAAGCGATTGAACACCGCACTGCTTGCCCAGCACTTACCCGCCGTGGACACCGCGGCGGCGTTGGATTTCCAACGGGCTTATACGGCTGGGCTCCGCCAAATTAAATTGTTTCCCGGACTGGAAACTGCGCTCGATCAACTCAGCGAGCAGTACCAGCTAGGAATCATCACGAACGGCCACACGGATACGCAGTTGGCCAAGGTCATGCAACTCCAGATGCATCGATGGATGACTAGGGAAGCCATCATCACCTCGGAGGAAGCGGGCCTGGCTAAACCGGATCCCCAGATCTTCACGCTCATGAACCGCAAACTTAATCTGCGGGCCAGTGAAGTGGCCTACGTTGGCGATAATTACAGTATGGATGTCAAGGCCGCCAAACAAGCGGGCTGGCACGCCTTTTGGTTCAATCATCGCAACTTAGAAATTCCCGATCGTCAGTGGATTCCCGATCAAACCGTGACGGATCCCTTCGAGCTACAGGATCTCCTGTTAGCCCTCACCGTCGCCTGTTCGTAAGACGACATGACGATAGCAAAAGGGCCTGAGAACTTACTCAGGCCCTTTTGCTATACGCTGGGCTAAGCTAGAAAGCGACTTCGTTTTCTGCCTTGCCGGTTTCAATCAATTGTTTGTTGTTGTTCAACGCGAATTGCACCATGTTCTTCACGGCCGTCCGCGTGTAGAAGGCGATGTGCGGACTAACCAACACGTTCTCACGTTTCATCAGGTTCTTCAGCCGTTCGTCTGGAATAGCGTCAAAACTACCGAAGTCGGCGTTGAAGATACCCACTTCGTCTTCGTAAACGTCCAGGGCGGCTCCGGCAACCTTGCCGCTGTCGAGCGCCCGAATCAAGGCGTCCGTATCGATCAAGGCCCCCCGCGCCGGGTTCAAGATCCACACGCCATCCTTCATCTTGGCGAAGCTCTCGTCATTTAACATGTGGGTGTTGTCCTTGGTTGCCGGTGCATGGAGGGAAATCACATCGGCCTGGGCGTACAGGTCATCCAAGGTATCCACGTAGATACCCTGCTTTTCCAATTCCGGATTGTGGAAGACATCGTAGGCAATCACCTTGGCCCCGAAGCCCTGATAGATCTTCATGGCCGCGCGACCAATTCGGCCGGTCGCCACAACCCCGACCGTCATCGAATTGAGTTCGTCGGCAATGTCTGGGGCCCACCGCAAGTCGCCGTTGGCTTGTTTGCGGTCAAAGGTTGGCGTCCGCCGCAACAGCCGCATCAGCTGAGTCACCGTAAATTCGGCGATGGCTTCTGGGGAATAAGCCGGCACGTTGGTCACCTTGAAGCCATTTCGCTTCACGGCGTCGGCATCCACGTTGTCCACCCCCACGTTTCGCAGGGACAGATTGGTGACGCCGTTAGCCGCTAACTTATCGAGAACCGCTGCCGTATACGGTTTTTGTTGATAAACCACTGCCCCATCGTAGCCCTTGGCCAGATCAACCGTGGTGTCATCTAACAGATCGGCCACGGCCTTGACTTCAATGCCCTGTGCTTGGGACCATTCTTCTAAGTAAGGTCGTTCGTCATCCCGGATACCGTAAGCAATAATTTTCATAATAAGTTCCTCCTTCGCTTGTCTGAAAAACAGGATTTACTACCCGCCACAAGTGTACCATAGTCCCTATTATTTCAGGGGGAAAACGCCTACTTTTCCAAGGAAATTCCCTGCTGTTTTAAAAACTGAAGTTTCTTTTGACGGGTCTGGTGTTTGAACGCCCATTCGGCATGCAGCGCATCGTGTTTACTCGTGAATTCCTGGCTAAATAACACCTTTAGCGGTCGGTGCACCTTGGTGTATTTCGCGCCCTTACCGGCAAGATGGGTGGCAAACCGTTTGGCAACGTCGGTGGTAAAGCCGCCGTACAGTGACTGGTCCGCACACAGGAGGACGTAGAAATAATACTTTTTAGTCGGTGCCATACAGTAACGCCTTCACTTCTGGGGTGTAGTCGCCCCGTTGATCATAGACCATTAAAGGGGCCAGGAAACGCAGGCCACCGGGCTTGCCGTCCTTGATGGCCTCCACCAGCACCATGTTGGCCTCCTTGCCGGGCTTGGGATGAACCAGCCGGATGCGCTTGGGCGCCAGACGATGGGTCGCCATAAGCTCCAGCAATTGGAGTAAGCGGTCGGGCCGGTGGACGAAGTAGGCCTTCCCGTTCATCTTGAGCAACCCACTCGTGGTGGCCACCACGGTCGCCAGGTCCGTGGTAATCTCATGCCGCGCGATGGCGAGGTACTGGTTGGGATTCTTCTGACTGGCCGGAAGATCCGCGAAATACGGCGGATTGCAGGTCACCACATCCACCGAGTCCTTGGGAATCCACTGGTTGACCTGGGCCAGGTCGCCCTCGTACACGGTCATCCGGTTGCCTAATTGATTGAGAGCCACGCTACGCCGGGCCATGTCGGCCAATCGTGGCTGAATCTCCACCTCGGCGATTTTGCCACGGGTCTTGGCACTCATGAAGAGTCCCACCGCGCCGTTTCCCGCACACAGGTCCACGGTCTGACTGGCCGACCGGGCCGGGAGCTTGGCGAAGTCCGCCAGCAACACGGCGTCTAGGGAAAAAGCGAAGACCTCGGGACTTTGAATAATTTGAATATCTTGACTGTAAAGCTGGTCAATTCGTTCGCCCGGCTTTAATTCTGGGGTCGTCACGCGCCCCACCTTCTTTCATTTTTCGTTAAGATTACTTGCAACCCCGGTCGTTTTTTTGCATACTAGATGCATTAGATTCACTGCGAGAGGAGCACAACCTATGTTTTATTCGTTTCTGCGGAACGTTATCCGCGTCATCCTATTTATCGTAAACGGTAAGGCCAAATACCTCAACCGTGAAAAATTACCCGATGGGCCCTACGTCCTCGTTGGTCCCCACCGAACCTGGTTTGACCCCGTCTACTTTGCGTTAGCGGCCAGTCCCCGAAAGTTTAGTTTTATGGCCAAAGAAGAGCTGTTCCAAAACTCCATTTTCCGATGGCTGCTCTACCATGTCAATGGTTTTTCGGTAAATCGGGAACATCCTGGGCCTTCCGCCATCAAAACACCGGTCCGGATTCTACGCAAAGGCGAGCTCTCACTCATCATGTTTCCTTCCGGTTCCCGGCATTCGCAGGAACTCAAGGGGGGCGCGGCCGTCATTGCCAAGATGGCCAAGGTGCCACTGGTGCCCGCCGTCTATCAGGGACCGTTGACGTTTAAGCGCCTGTTCTCCAGGAAGCGCGTCACGGTGGCCTTCGGTGACCCCATCACCATCGACCGCAAATTAAAGTTGGACGAAGCCGGGCAGGCCGACATCGAACAGCAGATGCAAGCGGCCTTCAACGCCCTGGACAAGCAGATTAACCCCAACTTCGAATACGTCGATGTGACGGGTGAAAAAGAAAAGGAAAAAGAAAAACAAGACTAAAATTAAAGACCGTTTCAACTCACAACCGGTGTGGGCTGAAACGGTCTTTTAGTTTACTGTTGCCCCCTAATCAGTGGGTGGGCACGCAATTGTTCAAAAGTTTTATCGCTAGTCGTGCAACAAATTTGGGCAAAAATACATTTAGTAATAAGTAGCGGGCCTAAATGGCCTGACTACTCCGCCACGTGGGCCGCATTTTGCAGCTGAATCATGTCGTAGTAGTACCCCCGCTTTTGCATCAAGTCGTCGTTGGTGCCGCGTTCCACAATCTTGCCGTGGTTTAGCACCAGAATCAGATCGGCATTTTGAATGGTGGATAACCGGTGGGTAATCGCAATCGTGGTGCGGTTTTCCTGAATCCGCGACAGACCGTTCTGAATCATCGTTTCCGTTTCGGTATCCACGTTAGCCGTGGCCTCATCCAGAATCAGAATCTTCGGATCGGTCACCACCGTTCGAGCGAAGGTGATGAGCTGGCGTTGGCCGGCCGAGTACTCCGTCCCCCGTTCCAACACGGGCGTGGCGTAGCCCTCGGGCAACTGGTCAATGAAGTCGTCGGCCTGGACGAAGTGCGCCGCGCGCTCAACCTGAGCATCGGAAATACTGTTGTCAAACATCCGAATGTTGGTCTGAATGTCGCCGTAGAAGAGTTGGGGTTCCTGAAGAACCAGTCCCATCTTCGACCGCAACTCCGCGGCCGGATACTCGCGAATGTCGCGGTCATCGATGAGCACCTCACCGGATTGGAATTCGTAGAAGCGCATGAGGACGTTAATCGTCGAGGTCTTCCCGGACCCTGTTTGTCCGACTAAGGCCACGGTTTGGCCGGGTTCGGCCACGAAGGACACGTCCTTTAAGACCGGATGTTCCTGGTCGTAGGCGAAGGTCACGTGGCGGAATTCAACCTTTCCGCGCGTAATCTTGGCGTCAGCGACCGGGTGTTGGGCCGGGGCCAGCGTTTGGTCATCGACCACACGCAGGACCCGGGACCCGGCAACCATCCCGTTCTGGAAGTCACTCAGGCTATCCATCATGTTACTCATGGGACTGTAGAAGTTGTTGAGGTAGGTAATAAAAGCATAAATCACCCCGGCCGCCACGACTTCGTGGAGCCCCCGCATCCCAAAGATGCTCAGGACAATGACCGTCCCTAGTGCGTAGAACAGATTAATGATGGGACTCAGCAGTAACGAGTTGGTCCGAATCATGGCCTTACGCGTATCGTAGTAGGCCTGGTTGGTCGTTTCGAAGTTAGCGGCAGTACGGCGCTCTTGCCGGAATTCCTGAATCACACTGATCCCGGTGATTGCCTCGGCCAGCTTCGTGTTCAACTCACTGAGGCGTTCACGCATCCGGCGGTAGACCTTGGAACTGTAGCGTTGATAGTACCAGATGGTGACGCCTAGAAATGGCACCAAGACTAGCGTCCACAGCGCGACCGTCACGTCGGTAAAGATCATGGCCAGAAACGATGACACGACCGCGAAGATGGCCAGAATTAGGGTGTTCAGTAGCGCCCAGAAGTTGGAAAAGGTCATAGTGTCGTTCATCAGCCGCGACAGGATGGACCCGCCCGGCGTCTGATCGAAGTAGCGCATCCCCTTGCCATGGAGTTGGCTAAAGAGTTTGCGGCGGACATTTTCCAGCATGTACTCGGCGCCCATCGTACTGGTATAGTTCTGCCAGAACTGCATCAGCGCACGCATCACCATGCCAAAGAAATAGAGCCCGGCAAACAGCCACATGATGACCACCGTGGCGTTGCCCGCCCGCAGATAACGGTCCATGTACATCTGCAACAGCCAAGGTAGGAACACGTTGACCCCGCTAATCAATGCCGACAAGATAATTGATCCAATAAAGAACCATTTATACGGCGCCGCAAATTTTAGCAGGCGCTTGATGACCGTCCACTGTTCTCTGGTCGTCATACTATGGGCCCAAGCCGATTCATGTTTATCCGCCATCACGAACGCCTCCCTTCACTTGCGTCTCGAGTTGTTGCTGATTGAACATGCGTTGATACCAGCCGTGAGCCGCCATCAACTCAGCGTGGGTCCCGCGTTCGACAACCTTTCCTTGGTCGAGCACCAGAATTTCATCGGCGCCCATGACCGAGCTCAGTCGATGCGCGGAAATGATGGTGGTCTTATTTGCCCGTTCGGCCTTGAGGTTCTCTAGAATCTCGGCCTCGGTCTCGGCATCCACCGCGGATAACGCGTCGTCCAAGATGAGCAGCTCCGGATTAATCAGGAGGGCCCGGGCAATCGCCATCCGTTGGCGTTGCCCCCCGGATAGTGAAATGCCTTCTTCACCCACCTGAGTGTCGTAGCCGTCCGGCAATTGCGCAATCTGGCCGGCCAGGTCGCTCTTGGCGGCCGCCGCCTCAACCTCTGCCTGCGTGGCGTCGGGTTTAGCGAAACGAATGTTTTCAAAAATATTGGAGGAGAAAAGGAAACTCTCCTGCGGGACGTAGCCAATCGCCGGTAGGTAGCTGTCCAGCGCGTAGTCCTTGATAGGGTGGCCGCCGAAGCGAATCTCGCCATCGTAGGCGTCGAATTCCCGAAGAATCAGCTTCATGATCGTCGATTTACCGGCACCGACCCGGCCGACAATGCCCAGCGTCTTCCCTGCCTGCAGATCGAAGTCAATCTGTTGCAGGCTGGCCCCAGCATCATCGGGATAGTCGAACCGTTTAACGTGATAGCTCAGGGTCCCGGTTGGCCGCGTCTTTAACCCATTGACCCGATCAATAATGTGGGTCTTCTGGTTCAGAAGCTCCATGACCCGGTCGTAACTGGCATTACCCCGTTCCATGGTGTTAAAGAGCATCCCCACGGCAAACATCGGCCAGACCATCATGGCCAAATAGCTAATGAAGGAAACCAGATTGCCAATCGTGATGACGTTGTGGGTGACGAAAAGCCCACCCAAGACGATGGTCGCCACGTAAGAAAATGAAATCACCAGCGTGATGGCCGGATCAAAGAGCGAGTCTAGCCGGTTGACGCGTCGGTTAATCTTAATGGTCTGATCAACCTGCTGATCGAAGTCCGCCACGTCATCGGCCTCTTGACCCAACGCCTTGATGACCTTGATGCCGCTAATGCTTTCCTGGGCCTTGTTGTTGAGCCGCGAGAAGGCCGCCTGAGACGCCCCGAAGGCCCGGTGAATCCGTTGACCCAAGAACCACGAAATGACGGCGAGAAATGGAAACGGAATGATGGCGATCAGCGTCAAGCGCCAGTCAATCAGCGTCATCATCGCAATCAGCGTCGTGCCCCCCGTGATGATGGCATCGGCGAACTGGAGAATCCCCCCGCCGGCCACCCGTTGCACGGCTTCCAAGTCGTTGGTGGCGTGGGCCATGAGATCCCCGGTTCGGTAATGCTGATAGAATTCCCGGTCCATCACCATGAAGTGATTGAACAGGCGATTTCGCAGGAGCTGTTCCAGGTGGGCCGCCCCACCCCAGATGGCATTTCGCCAAAGGTACCGGGTGGCGTATTGCCCCAGCGCGGCCAGGGTGACGAAGGCCAGGTCGATGACCAGCAGGCGCCCCGTCATGGTTTGCCCGTGAATGCCGTCGACCATGTTTCCGATGATCCGCGGCGGAATAATTGCGATGATGGCCGTCAAGAGTAGCCCAATGACGCCGACCAGGTAGGTTCGCCATTCCAACCGAAAGTACCAGGCTAATTTACGAAAAATACTCACGAACATCCCTCCTTAAATTAAAATATGATTAAAAAAGTAACAGACCTTCCAATTCTACAGAAAATCCCGTAAAATGCAAACAAAAAAACTCGCCCCCAGGAAAACCGGAAGCGAGTCGTCAGTAAAACCAGACCTATTTTTTGTTGTGCGCGTTTTGTTGCATCGCATTCATCATTTGATGTAACTTCCGTTGTGATGGCTTTTGCCCCATCTGCAACATCATGGCACGCAATTGGTCTTCGTTAATTGGCGGATTGTCTTTCAGGTAGTTTTCCATGTACTTACGGGCACCGAAGAAGCCCCCGGCAGCACAGCCCAGGCCGACAACGATGACGATAATGATCCAAATCCAAGTTGACAAGGTATTCCCCTCCTTTTTTGCAGTCATTCATTTTACAATTTTACACAAACTTAACGCAAAATAAAAGAGCGAATCCGGTAAAAAGACCCGCTCCCTGAATTAATTGTCGCGTAAACCCTTTTTGCGCTGAATATTACGGACCTTTTCCGGTGTGACTTCCTTGCCGTTTTTGTCGTAAACCTGCATCATTTCGACCTGGCTCTTGAAGCTGGCCCGGAATAACTTGAGGTACTTCTGCCTTAGCGTGGCCCGTTCAGCCGTTTCTTCAGCAGTTAAGCCCTCACTCGTCTTGGCCTTGTGTGCCAATTCGTTGATCCGTACCAATAAGGTGTCCATCGTTTCTTCCGCCATGAACAGCCCTCCTTTAATTAATTTTTTAACGCTCGATCGGTAAGCGACCGGGCCTGTCGTCACCCCATCGCCATTGTGCGCGAGGTTCTCCATTGAATCGCGCGGAGAATTTATCCGGTTGTTTCAAGACATGCCCTATCATATCAGGGTTAATTTCAGATTTCAACTCGTTTAACCGAACATCTGTTTGAAAACGTGGCGAACGTATGCTACACTGTGATTAAACTATACTACGAATGACGAACGAGGTGGCAAAAATGAGTAAAGCTTCTGAAAGTAAACAGTTAGCCGTCCTGCGCTTCATTTGGGAACGGGTAAATGAAAAAGGGTATCCGCCGACCGTCCGTGAAATTGGCGAAGCCGTCTCCCTGTCCTCGACCTCTACGGTACACGGCCACATCGCCCGCCTGGAAAAAAAGGGCCTGTTGACCAAGGACCCCACCAAGCCACGGGCACTGGAAGTCACGCCGGCTGGTCTGGAGGAATTGGGTGTTCACGAACAACAGACGCGAATCCCCGTTCTCGGGACCGTTACCGCCGGGGAACCCATCCTAGCCGTGCAGGAAGCCACGGATTACTTCCCAGTTCCACCCGAGTTTGAACGGGACGACGATCAACTCTTCATGTTGACTATCCGCGGGGAAAGTATGATTAACATTGGGATTCTCAACGGTGACCAGGTCATTGTCCGCCGGCAACAGAACGCCGACAATGGCGATATCGTGATCGCCATGACCGAGGATAACGAAGCCACGTGCAAACGCTTCTTCAAGGAGGCCGACCACTTCCGCCTCCAACCGGAAAACGACACGATGGCGCCCATCATTCTCAACAATGTCAGCATCTTAGGTAAGGTCGTCGGTCTCTTCCGCGACGACGTTCACTAAAATGGTCAATTAAGGCGCTAGGCTAACGGGTCCTAGCGCCTTTCGTTTCGCCACAAACCTAAAAGTGCGATCGTCACCAGCCGCTTGGCTAGCCCGATCGCACTTCTTTTAGTTCTAGATGACATCACCATGGTAGTGGCTCTCTGGCAGCGTCGAAAAGTCGTAGGCGGCCAAGGCCTCGGCTTCGCGCACGTAAGCGTGAAGGCCCTCGGCAATCATGAGATTCAGGGTCGTGTCCTTTTCATGTAAGATGACCACCGGCTTCTTGCTGTGGAAGGCATAGCCAATCTCAAAGGCGGTGCCGGAATCCACCTGGTCATCGACAAAGTCAACCATCCCCACCACAACATCGGCCTGATCGATCTGGTTGACGTCCATTTGGAAGGTTTGCGTGGCCCACTCGGGGGTCCCCATGGTTAACCCCGGGATTTCATTCTTCCGTGGGCTAAAGAAGCTGTTCACGCGGGGGGTTAGCGGCTAAGGCCTGTTCCACCCGTTCAATCCGCGAAATCTGTTCATCATCGAAGAAGGGTCCTGCTAAATAAACATTGGTCACACTAATCTCCTCATTTCTCTCAAATATGGTTCTTATTATACCGGAAACATTAACTTTTAGCGACAACATTTTAATTAATATTCGGTTATAAAACGTTAAGGCCGCCTAATTTAATAAATCTGTTAATATTATTCGAATTTGAGCGACGGTTCGCGGTAGCCCTTTCACGAGCGAATTGTTTCATGCTATACTGAGAGCACTTCACATTGGGGGCAAGTAAAATGATGATTCTTGGATTTGCAATCATGGGTGGGTTAATTACGATAATTGCGGGTTTCTCACTGCTGACGGTCATTCAAAACGGGGGCTCAAAGGTCGGCGTCAGCCTACTGCTGGCGGTGGCACTGCTGGGAACGGTTTTTGCCATCTGGAAATTGCCGTACTGGTCGCATCAGTCGACAGCACCAGCCACGCACACGGCCAAAAAACAGTCCCAGATTAGTTCGCCGTCCGGACAGGCCTTCTCCGCGAGTTCTAGCGGTGTCACGCAGGCGGACAACGAGAAAAGCGTGCAGCAACAGTTGGCTAAGGCCCTGACCAAGCTGGGGGACGTCACCTTTGACGCCGCCAGCAAGACCTATACGCTAACCGTCACCAACAGCGACCTCAAGCAGACGATTGCGGCTCTCACCAAGAAGCCAAGTCTCGCCAAGCAAGCCAAATGGCCCCGCTTCGTGGAGAACTTCACTAAAACCAGCGGCTCTTTGGAAAAATCGCTGGGCAAGGGCTATCGCCTGGAGGTGCGCGTCGGTCAGCAGTCGCCGGTGCTGGTCTTCAAGGACGGCTATGTCATTAAAAACCAATTCGAATAACGGCTATGGTGCTAACAAAACGCGCCTCGGAAAAGTTTTCCGGGCGCGTTTTTTCTGATCAAATTTTACTTTTAACGGTGCCGATACTGGCGCTGCTGATTCTGACGGCCGGCCAAGTAGTACGGCGCGTCATCGTCACCCACGGCGAGCCGAACATCACGCCCATCGTTACTGAGTTGCCGGCGATAAATCGCCTCGTATTCGGCCACGCTTACCCGTTGGCGTTGCGCCAACAGTTGTGTTAAGGCCGCGTCATCGAAGCCTTGGCGGAAGTCCGGTTGAAGCAGACCACTGAAGAATTCGCCCTCGGCCCCGGACCCGTAACTGAAGAAACCAATCCGATTGCCCGCCGTCAGCTGGCCGTGCCGCAACAGCGACAGGAAGCTCAGGTACAGCGAACCCGTATAGAGGTTCCCCACGTGGCGGTTGTCCTCCTGACTGGCCTCGAAGGCCGCCTTGAGTGTGGCTTGCTGGTCGGCAGCGGCCTCCGGCAGGATTTGGCGCAAGCCCTTACGGCCCATCTTGGTGAACGGCAGGTGGAAGGCAAACGCATCAAAGTCGGCAATCGTTCGCTGCGTTTGTTGCTGGTAGTCGGTCCACACGGTTTTAAAGAAGTCGAGGTAGACATTCGTGGAATATTTGCCGTCGACCAAGGCTTCCGTCCGGTAAACAGGACGCCAGAAATCCATGACATCCGCGGTGTGGTAGCTGCTGACGGGCTCCAACGCCAAAATCTGGGGGTTCGCGGCCACCAGCATCGCCACAGCACCGCCACCCTGCGTGACCTCACCGGCCGTCCGCAGGCCATAGCGGGCGATATCGGCCCCAATGACCAAGACCTTGGCCGCGGGATGGACCCGCACGTAATCGGCGGCCAATTGCAGACCAGCCGTGGCCCCGTAGCAGGCCTGTTTAAGTTCAACGGCGCGGGTGTGACTGGATAGGTCCAGCAGATGAGCCAGATACACGGCCGTGGCCTTCGAGTTATCGATACCGGACTCCGTGCCAAACAGAACCATGGCTACGTCATCTTTGACCTCGGGCGTGAGAATCTGACTGGCGGCGTTGGCGGCCATGGTCACGACATCCTGCGTTGGGGGAATCACCGCCTGCTGCGACTGGCCAATCCCGATTAAATACTTATTAGGGTCCTCGCCCCGGGCGGTTGCCAACTCGGCCATGTCCAAGTAGAGTCCTGGCGTGTAGAAACCGATTTTATCAATACCAACACTGATGCTCATCTATTGAGACCTCCTAAAAGATTGCGTGACCGTGACGGTGTTTGACCCCCATCACCATTAGTGGATCAACGCGTAATGTACTGTAACGATTGTACTGCACAATTTGGCGTCCAGTGGCCGTCACCACCAATCCCTAACGAACTCTTAACAATCAGTAGCATCAAAAAACTATCGAAAGTCTCGTGATTCGAGTCAAGCGGTGGCCAAAATCACGTTTCATTCGATAGTTGTATGTTACAATTTACGGATATGAAACCCCGTCCTAATTGCCGATAGATAGCTTTTTGCATCTACCAATTGCCCTATAATTTATGATCTTTCAGCTGTTGGAGCACCTCACGCAACTTCCGCTTGGTATCCGCACTAACCTTCGGATATTCCGGGTGCAAGGCTTGCAAGCGATCGATTAGAATATTCGAAACGGTCAGTCGGGCAACGCCCTTGTCATCGGCCGGAATCAGGTACCACGGACTCTTCGGCGTCGCGGTCTTCTCCAGCATGCGGGTGTAAGCCTCTTGATAGTCATCCCAGAATGCCCGCTCCTGCATGTCGCTGGGCGCGAACTTCCAGTTCTTGCTAGGCACCTCGATCCGGCGTTCGAAGCGATGGGTCTGCTCGTCCTTGGACAGGTGTAAGAAGAATTTGATGACCTCGAAACCTTGGTGTCGCAGGTATTTTTCGTAATTTCGCAAGTCGTGATACCGGTGATTCCAGAATTTATCGTCCACGTCTTCCACCGCGTCCACCCCCGGCAAATTCTGGGTGGTTAACATCTCCGGATGGACGTGGCTAATCAGCACGTCCTCGTACTGCGAGCGGTTAAAGATCCGAATCTCCCCGCGAGACGGCAACGCCTGATTGATCCGCCAAAGAAAGTCATGGTCCAACTGCAAGTGCGTGGGCTGTTTAAAACTGACCACGCTGGTTCCGGACGGGTTCAGGCCACTAAAGACGTGTCGAATCAGACCGTCCTTGCCGGCGGTGTCCATCCCCTGCAGAATCACAATGATCCCGTGCTTCTTTTGCGAATACAACCGGGCCTGTAAATCACTCAACGTCGCCACGTTGGCCGCCAACGCACTGTTGATGACGGCCTGATTGGGCCCCTTCTCCACGCGCGTTGCTAATTGGGCCAAGTCCAGGGCATGTTCTCCCGAATAACGATAACTGCTCTCAGTATTCATTACGCACCATCTCCTAATTAACCTTTACCTTAGCATGGTTATTGTTTGGATTCCAGCGAACATATGACCTTTTTTGA
Organism: Levilactobacillus sp. HBUAS70063; assembly: GCF_038374745.1. Lineage (NCBI taxonomy): Bacteria > Bacillati > Bacillota > Bacilli > Lactobacillales > Lactobacillaceae > Levilactobacillus > Levilactobacillus sp. HBUAS70063. The sequence continues at coordinate 395,125 of NZ_JBANSM010000001.1, forward strand.
ATTTAGCGGCAAAATCTTCGCGTTCCCTTGATAAGCTTGATATACTAAACTTGTAAACACTTACTTGATCAATGGAGGCCTCGGTAAAATGAAGAAGATTACGGCATATTTTGTGCGTCACGGTCAAACCATGTTGAACCACTATAATAAGGTGCAGGGCTGGATTGATTCCCCCCTCACCGCGAAGGGTCGGGCTGATGCTAAGCGCGCCGGGCAACAACTCAGTCGGATTCCCTTTGTCGCGGCCTACAGTAGTGATTCTGGCCGGGCCATTGAGACGGCACACATCGCGCTGAAGGAAAATCCGGATAACATGAACATTGTGACCTACCAGTACCCGGAATTCCGGGAACAGTGCCATGGTTATTTCGAAGGCAATGACCTGAATCAGATGTGGCAATTCGTGGGGGCACAGGTGGGGCTGACCTCCGAATCCAAGGTGCTCGGCACTTACGGATTGGAGAAGGCCCGTGACTTGATTCACCAGGCCGACCTGTACGGTGAAGCCGAAAACAACGCCATGTTTTGGGAACGTCTCGACCGCGGCTTCGACAAGCTCCGGGCCAATTCTAAGGATGGTGACCAGGTGCTCGTCGTCTCCCACGGCATGACGATCCGGTCCATCATCGACCGCTACGCCCCGGAACTCGATGAGGGCGTGGCCACCATCAACGGTAGCATCACCAAGCTAGAAATCACGGATGACGACATCCACGTCGATTTCTTTAACAAAATTGATTTTCAATCCTAATCTGCAAGGGAGGATGTTCTCATGAAAAGTATCCACCGCTCAGCCACCGACCGCATGTTCGCCGGGGTCATCGGCGGCATCGCCGAGCACTTCGACTGGAATTCTAATATTGCGCGCGTCATCTTTGTCCTACTTGCCATCACCCCGATGTTCCCTGGGTTGATTGCCTACCTAATCCTCTGGATGATCATGGGCGACCCCGAATAAAGCGTTAAAGTCCGAGCCCGTCTCGGACTTTTTTCATGCTTAAAAACAAAATAATGAAAACGCTAACAAAATATTCATAATTCGATTGACGTTGCGGAAAGGTTAGTCTACAATTTGAATTAACAACTCGTTATACCCGCTATAACTTGGACGCTTTAAAAACTCAAGGAGGTTCTCTACCATGGCGAATTCAGAAAAAACTTTAGTATTAGTTAAACCGGATGGTGTTGCGGAAGGACATATCGGTGAAATTATTTCACGGCTTGAAAGTAAGCGCTACCAAATCACAGCCCTCAAGGTGGTCAACGCGACAACCGACCAATTGAAACGCCATTACAGGGAGCAGGTCGATAAGCCCTACTTCAACGAAATCCAGACCTACATGCAGGAAGGCCCACTGGTCGCTATCATCGTGACCGGGACCGATGTGGTCAAGGCCGTCCACAACCTGGCCGGTAAGACGCGGCCCAACGATGCCCAGCCTGGGACCATCCGGGGCGATTACGCCCACGAATATCCCGATGGTATTTTACGGAACATCGTCCACACGGCCGATAGCCGGGAGAACGCCCACCATGAGATTGCCATCTGGTTCCCCGAATTAGCCGTGGCCGCTCATCAAAAGGTCGCCGCGAAGGAAAAAGTTGGCGCTAAATAAATTGACATCTTAATAAATCGGCCTGACAACTACCCGCTGTCAGGCTTTTTTGATGAATTAATTAATCGGCGCACGTTTACGAAGTCCCCGTTTAGCGGCGATCCACACGCCCCTCGGGCCCAGTAAGGCCTAAACTAGAGCTAGTTGAATCACCCCATTAATGGCCAACTCGATTGACCTATGAATTAGTTCTGTTATATAGTATTCATAAGAAATAAACATTTTTGTCATGGCTTTGTCTTCTTAGCGGACTACACTAGTGATAATCAGAAAGGGAGTTTGCCACATGAGCGATTTATTTATCAGCTATCAATCAGCCGATCCTTTAGCCCACTCGTTCCAGGTGCAGCTCCTCGAATGGGCCGATCAGCACTGGGAATTTCCCACCATTAGTTTCCACGAGCAACGGTTGCCCGAAAAGTTCTTAGGCGCCCGGGCGGCCGGAATTAAGCGCCGACTCCGGCGGGAAATCAAACGTTCACAACGCATCTTGGTGATTATCAGTCGTGAGACCTGGCAATCGGAATGGACCGACTGGGAGATTGCGACGGCTCGGCAAGAAGATAAGCAAGTCTTAGCCGCTAAGCTGGATAGTACCAATATTTCACCCCTGGAACTCCACGCGGCGGACCCGGCCTGGATTGACCCGTTCGATCCGGCGGTCCTCGCCCAACCAAATTTTTGAAAATCCCCTTGCATTTATGGTCATTATTGGTAAAATATACTAAGTAGTGACTTGGAGAGTTGGCAGAGTGGTAATGCACCGGACTCGAAATCCGGCGAACCGGCTAATACCGGCGCGCAGGTTCAAATCCTGTACTCTCCTTATTAGAGCAGTAGAGAACGGTAAGTAAAAATAAGAACTCCGGCAAATCAACGTTTGTCAGGGTTCTTATTTTTTAGAACGGGCTAGAAAAGGTAAGAAAAACAAACCATTTTGCGCATATTTTGCGCGTAGAATCGATTGATACGTATAGGGTTAGGCGTCGTCTGAATTGAGCATTTTGCGCAGTGGGCTGAGTACAGGATTTCAAAACGTTGATATATCAACATTTGTACCACTATCGCGCAAAGTCTGCGCAAAAAATGTACTGCTCAATTAAGACCAGGTACAGAGTCTTTTATTTTCTATTCTGACTAAGTGTAATCGCACTTAATGTAAATCCATCAATAATCATTCCCTTTTTGACTTCCGCTAAAACATCCGCTATATCCATTAACCTGTACGCAACTATCTTTTCCGATGACTGCAACTTAACTTCTTTTAACTCAGAAATATCAATGCTTATTACATGTATTGAACTTGTAATCAATCCAGAGTCCGGTTCTACCTCCCCTAAATCAGTTGCTTTTATTACATTGACTGAAGCCACTCCTAATTCTTCGTTAAGTTCTCTTTTGGCTGCTGCTAAATAGTCAATCACACCACCATCCATTTCTTTTGGTTCAACAAACCCTCGTGGAAACTCCCAATTGAAACGACCGTCAGATCTTTTAATTTTAATCATCAAATACTGATTACCTACAGTTGGGACAGTCACTACACCGGCAGTATTCTGTTTTAGAGATAGAATTCCATGATTAATATTGACATCATAGTAGCTGAAATTCTTTTTTCCATTGCTATAATAATCAAAATCAAGTATCCAAGTTTTCCAAGAATTTGCTTTCTTAACTCTTTTGTTTAGTAATCGGTGCATATATCGAAAATAAAATATAAATATCAGTACAAAGACCAACATCAAAATAATTAACAATCCAATCTGGTTATTTTTCGATTTAACCAACTCATAAATACTGTGCTCAATCATAATCAATGGAACCATGGAGAAAATCCAGACCCCATAAAACATACTATCTTCGGTATATGTCACGGTATGCGTAACCCATTTTCCAACTTTAACTAGTGGGGGCTCTGTTTCCTTGGTTGGTCCATCCGCTGAATTCTGATTATTTACTAACATCTCTTGAATTCTGTTCTTTAAATCATCTACACTTGCATAGTGCTCTTGATGAGCCATCGCATAATTAATTACATAAATTGCATCCAAGTATTGCGTATGCCAACCGCGCAAACTGGCAATTGCAATACATACCGTTGCTCCGATAATGCATAGGGCCAAATCTAATAGCATCATCATTATAGGTCCACCAAAGTTTACTTGAATAGTATGATTTGCAGTAATTACAAAACTAAGTAAAACCGCATAAAATGTAACTACCTGGTCCCTCTTATGTTCCTGCTCCCGCAAATGTTCATTTGCTTGATCGTATATTTGCTTTAAATAGTCTAAAAATATTTGCTTGTTTTCATCCATTAGGCAACAACCTTTCATTTGAGTAATTATACAATAGTCCCCTAAATAAAAAAATCCCCGTACCAGTCATTGCAACCAGTACGGGGATTTACTTTACTTCAGTTTCTTGGTTAGGTCTTTTCGAATTGAGATATACAGACCAGATTTTAATTTAAAACTCCAGTAGCCATTACCACGCTTGACCACTTTAGCCACTGTGTAAACACCAGGCTTAGCAGTACCTACTTTAGTCTTTAAGTCAGCATCTTTATACGTGCTGACCACCTTAAGCGTCTTGATTTGCTTAATATCACGATCTACATAGTAGTAATTATTGACCCACGTTTTCTTACCAGTCACCCAGCCTGCGTCACTTTTAAAGGCCGTCGAACCAGTTGACCGTACGTACATCTTGCTAACGCTGATGATATCACCTTTATGGTAGGTAAACGCCATTTCAAAAATAAGAACGGCTTTTCACGAAAAAAAGAAGCTGAACAATGGGCCAACAGACTGGAACAGTCTAAGTTTGACAAATCTATTGGAAAGGCAGATCCAACTATACTTTTTGAGGACTATTATCAAGAATGGTTGAACACCTACAAGATTGGAAAGTTAGCACGTATTACTGAACAAGAGTATCGCTACACTCACAAACAAATTGAGACCCTGCTCCCCCACGTCAAGTTAAGTGAAATGACCCGTTTGCGCTATCAACAATTCATTAACGACTTTGTTCATGGAGACGAAACACAGCGTGCCAGCCGTCATTTAAATGGGGACGAACCCTACCACAGCAAAGCTTCAGTTGAAAAATTGCATGGACATATTCACGCCGCGGTTATTGATGCGGTTGCTGATGGCCTCATTAAGTCCGATTTTTGTTTTCATGTAGAACTTGGCGGCCACGCTGGTAAGTCTACTCAGCTCAAATATCTTGAACTAGATGATATGAAAAAGTTGGCGACTGAAGTCAATACGAACATCAAACTCAGCTCAACGAGTAAGTCTATGATTTACACCGGCTTATTGACGGGCATGCGTGTTGCGGAAGTTTCGGCTCTTACTTGGTCCGATGTTGACTGGAATAAGAAAACAATTCGAGTTAATAAATCGTGGGATTACGTCTACGGTCAGAAGTTCAAACGAACTAAGACTGTATCTAGCATCCGCACGATTTCAGTAACTGACAAACTTCTAAATCACTTGAAACAGCTTCATAGTCTCCAAATGGCAGCTCAATTGGATAATCCCGATCACCTTGTCTTCATGAACCAACGTGGTCGTATTCCAAGTCCTGGTGCTTGCGATTCACTTCTAAAAAAGTATCACAAAGAATTAGGCATTAAGCGAATCAGTTTTCATGGTCTACGGCATACCCACGCTAATTATCTACTTTACTCAGGTGTGAAAATGGAGTACATCTCAAAACGTTTAGGCCATAAAAATACCGCGATTACGAGAAACATCTATGCCCATCTTCTAGAGGCTGACCAAAGTATCGAAGACGATAGAACGCTCACAGCCTTGACTAAAATCAATTAAATACTGGTGCATTTTTGGTGCACTTTTTCAAAAAAGCCGCGTTAAAGGCCGCTATATCAACGTTTATAGAGAACACTTCAAATCCTGTACTCTCCTTAATCTAATTAATCGATAAAACCAGCACTTTCAAAGGCCATTTGAAGTGCTGGTTTTTTGTCCCCAATATTCCGTACACCAGCGCTAGCCCACCTAGTACAACCGATCGTGATAACCCTCTGGGACATATACCGCAACATTCTCCGCAATCGCGCGGTCAATGACGGCCGCTAGACGTAAGGCCCCCTCAATTGAAAAATTATATTTTTCATTTTGCGTCACCCGTAAGTACACATACAATGGAAACTCTTGCTCAAAATGACGGCTATATTTTTCCATACTCGCCTCAATCATAGCCATGGCACCCGGCTCTGCAGAAAACATGGTCCGCCTCCTTTAATTCAGTTGACCCAACCGACCAGCCCTTACCTTGAACGATACCATGGCTCGACAAATTAAGCGACATTTATTAACTGAATACGCGACCGTTAATTTTCCGTCATCACCAGCGACTTGCATTCGACCGGCCCTCTTCCTTATACTAAAGTTAGTCGTTAACCAGCAGAAAGGAAGTCGTGTATGGTCAAGCTTATCGCCATCGTTCTTGCCGTCATTGCCCTCGGCATCGCTCTCTACAGTTATTTCATCGCTAAAAAGAACCAATAATCCACTAATTTATCGCCTTTTTAAACGACTTCACCACGAAGTCGTTTTATTTTTAGGCATTTTACTTGCCAAACAATCTCTTTTAAGTTATAGTATAACCATTAACTAATCTAGTTCATTAGTTAACTGGAAGTAATGGCACTTAACCCATCTTCAAAAATGAGTCATCTTGTCTGCTGCCCACGTCAAGCATAAAGGAGGTAACCCCCATGTACCAACGCTTACTCGTTCCACTCGATGGTTCCAGCAACGCTAACGAGGCGCTCAAGTCCGCCATTGACCTGGCCAAGGATTGGCAGGCCAAGCTGGTCTTACTGAATGTGATTGACATCACCCAGTTCTCTCCGCAAGGACTCGGTGGTGGCTATGCAGCCGTGATTCAGGGGCTGCGGCAATCCAGTCAAGAGATTCTCCAGCAAGCGAAGGAAACCGTCGAAGACGCCGGCTTGGAAGCTTCCCTGATTGTTCGTGAGGGCGCACCCAAGCAAGTGATTGTCGATGTCGCCAACGCCGCCGATGCCGCGATTGATTTAGTCGTGATGGGCAAGACGGGGACCAACGCCTTCTCCCGGATGATCGTGGGATCCACCACGAACTATGTGGTCCAGCACGCCGCGCCCAATGTCGTGGTCGTAAACGACGTCGCCGTCACCGAATAATCCGTCCAACCTTAAGTTGTCACTGAAGCTTTCAGAGAGGTCCTCCCCTCTCTGTTTTTTTGCGTTCAGCACTGATTTTGCCTTTTCAGAAAATAGATCAAAATTCGAGCGTTTTTTCATGAAAAGTTCCTGTTCCCCTTTTACCCGTCCCGGTGCCGGGCTATAATGAAATCATGGATTTTTTAGGAGGATTTTTATTTTGAAACAAACACAATCGCGGTGGTTCTTAATTGGTATGATGCTCATTGCGGCCAATCTCCGCCTGCCCATCACCATCATTCCACCCCTGTTACCGAGCATTGAAAAGACACTTAATCTGCCGAGCTCAATGGCGGGACTCATCACCTCAATTCCGTTGGTGACCTTCGCCATCTTCTCGCCGATTATCGTCAAACTCGCCCAGCGCTGGGGCAATGCCCGTACCGTCTTTGCTCTCTTCTTGCTGCTCATCGCCGGGACCTATCTCCGAATCATCCCCACACTAGCGGCGCTACTCTTCGGGACCTTTCTCGTCGGGATCGGGATCGACAGCGGAAACGTCCTGGTGCCGGCCCTTATCAAGGAGCACATGCCCTATAAGATTCGCCTGGGCACCAGCCTCTACACGCTCTCCATGTTACTGATTGGGGCCATCGGGACGGCCGTCTCCGGGATTCTCATCTCGCGGACCAGCCTCGCCGCCACGCAAGCCTACCTCGGCCTCATCAGCATCATCGCCATTTTTGCGTGGTTGCCCAACGTCCGCTCGCAGCGTCAGACGCCACTGACCGCCGAACAACGGTCCCACATCCCCCATTACCAAAGCGTCTGGCACCAACCCCTGGGCTGGCTAATTACGCTCTTCTTTGGTCTCCAATCGCTGGTCTATTACGCCATCATCACCTGGTTGCCGTCGATTCTGGCCGTCCACGGCGTTTCCACCATCACGTCCAGTAACCTACTGACCTTACTTCAAATCAGTGGTCTACCGCTGTCCTTCATGGTGCCGTTACTCTTTAACAAGCGCCACGGGGTCAGCTGGTTGCTGGGAATCATGGCACTCGGCTACGTGGCGGCCCCGCTGACGTGGCTAATCGACACCCAATCCGTTCCTTTTCTCACGGTGGTCTGCCTGGTCACCGGGCTGGGGTCCGGGGTAGCCTTCAACCTGGCCATCATGTTCTTTACCGAAAAGACCACCAATCCGTACCAGACGGCCGCCATTTCCGGCATGGCCCAATCGGCCGGCTACCTACTAGCGGCGGTGGGCCCGATTCTCTTCGGGTATCTCCAGCAGTTCAGTCACTCCTGGGTTCCGGTCATCTGGCTACTGGCCGCCTTCGCCACGGCCCTCACCGTCACCGGCATGATCGTCCAGCACCGCGGCATGATTGCCAACTAACGCTATTTTAATTAGAGGTTGGAAGTAGAATTAACGCGCTGATTCCCGTAACAACGGTGCTCTGCTCACTAAAATTGGTGAAACCAAGGAGCCTGCGCCTGCCAGGGATTCCACCTGCTATGGCGGACGCTTTTCACTACAAAATTGTAAACGACTAGGATTAGCGTCATAAGTTGCGCGATGATAGTCGTTATAGTCAATCTCTATCTTCCAATCTTTAGTTCCGTACGCAAAAGACGCGTTCAACCAGTTTCGGTTGAGCGCGTCTTTTTTATCGATTATTAGTAAGTCATCAAGCTAAAGACATCGTAGCCCTTCAGCTTGTCGCGACCATGCAAGTCCTTCAATTCGATCAGGAAGGCCGTACCAACCACGATACCGCCGAGATCTTCGACTAATTGAATCGTGGCGCCAATGGTTCCACCGGTGGCCAGCAAGTCATCGGTAACCAAGACTTTTTGGCCCGGCTTGATGGCGTCCTTGTGCAGGTACAGCGCCGAAGTGCCGTATTCCAAGTCGTAGGATGCCTTGACCGTTGGCCGGGGCAGTTTCCCTTCCTTACGGGCCGGCGCAAAGCCGATACCCATCTGGTAGGCCACCGGGCAACCCACGATAAAGCCGCGGGCCTCGGGACCAACCACCATTTCAACACCCTTGCCCTTAGCGTAAGCGACAATTTCATCGGTTGCGGCGTGGAAGGCTTCACCGTCCGCCATTAATGGGGAGATATCCCGGAACATGATGCCCTTTTCTGGGTAATCCGGAACGGAAGCAATATATTTCGTAAAATCAGTTGCCATAATAGAGTAGCTCCTTTATTTTATATCAATGGGGCGAGACGCTTCGTTAACGCCGCAGTCGAGCAGGCCAGGAGTTCCGTCTCCGTCTGCATCTGCTGTTGTCGAAGCTGGTAACTCGGGGCAGTCGTCAGATCCTTGTGTGCCGGATGCGCCACGCCATCCATCAGCCCATGGTCGATGGTGACGAAGCCACATTCGAAGAAGACCTGAATCATGAAGATTAACTGGGTCCGCGGAATCTGTAGGAAAGTTGCAAGTTGCGTCAGCTGGTGCCCCACATCTACTTGTCGATGCGTTGCAACGAACTTAAATAGTTTAGCATATTGCGCGCGAGTTGGCATCCCTAATTGCGAAAGACTTTCTTTCTTATAGAGATAAACGGTCACTTTAGCCGGTTGTAGCTGCCGCAAGACGGTGGTTAAGTCCGCCGTGGCATCGGGACAATCGACCACAAACACGGTCGATCCGGCCGGCAACTGGGCCACCGCACTCCCGTCAAACAGGACCGGCGTGGCGGACTCTGGCAGTTGGTTAGCCAACTGGCGGAACACATTTTGATGGAAGAACACGTAGGTCCCGGCTTGGGCAAACATGGCCTGATGGAGCTGCGTCGTCCGCTGATCCTGAATCGGATTCTCGGTTAACTTTAAATCCTTGACCATCAACTGCAGGGAATGCCGCCCCTGCCAGACGTTATCCTCGATGGCCCCTAAGACCGCCGCATCATCCGGGGCCGCCGTCAACGCATCCACGTAGCGTCCGGCACCGAATTGGATGGCATTCAGTTGGTGGTCGCCCTCCTGCAAGCGGAACTTTAGGTGGGACCCGTCCTTACCGATCGCCTTGACCTGCGTCAAACTGGCCGATTCGAAGGCAAACAATGGCTGGCTATTGTCCGTCCCAAACGGGGCCAACTGGGCCAAGTCCTGATACAAGTCGGGCGTTACCGCCGCCACGTCCAGGGCCGCCGCCACCGAAACCGCGGTCGGTCCGCTCTCCGTCAAATGTTGGTTGGCCGCCTCCTGATCCAAGGCGTCCGCTAACGCCCCTAACTGCGCGCTGGGCACGGTTAGGCCCACGGCCATGTGATGGCCCCCAAAGGCCGTCATCAGGTCTCTGTGCGGGTCTAAGGCCGCAAACAGATTAAAGGCGTCCACGCTACGACCCGACCCCTTGGCCCGGCCGTCCGCATTGACATTCAGAACCAACGCCGGCTTACCCGTGGTCTCCACCACTTTACTGGCGACAATGCCGAGCACGCCTTCGTGCCAATCGTGACCGCTGATAATCAGGGCGGCGCGATCGCGGTGGTCGGCGTCCTCGGCCTGAGCCAACGCCGATTGACTAATCTGTTGGACCAGTTCCTGCCGGTGACGGTTCTGCGACTCCGTTTGCTGAGCCAAGTCCTTGGCCACGGCGAAATCCGGCGTCGTCAGTAACTCGACCGCCGGCGCCGCATCCTCCAGACGACCCAGAGCGTTCAACCGGGGGGCAATCCCGAAGCCAATCGACTGTTCGGTCAATTCGTCGGGTTTAATCCCGGCCCCGCTCATCAGGGCCTGTAAGCCCGGTCGCTCGTCCTGCTTGAGCAGTTGTAAGCCAAAGTAGACTAGCACGCGGTTTTCATCGATTAACGGAACCAAATCGGCCACCGTCCCGATGGCGGCCAGGTCCAAAACATCCTGGGGAATCTCTTCTCTTAAGGCCTGCGCCACCTTGAAGGCGACCCCGGCACCGGACAGGCCACCGAAGGGATACTCGGCTCCCTGGTAACGCGGATGAATGATCGCGTAGGCCGCAGGTAATTCCGCGGGCAACTCGTGGTGGTCGGTGACCACGACGTCGATGCCCGCCTCATTGGCGGCCGCGATGGCGTCGTTGCCGGCGACCCCGTTATCCACCGTCACGAACAGCTGGGTCCCCGCGGCAATGAGTTTCTTAAAGGCCGCGACATTGGGACCATACCCATCGGTGAACCGATTCGGGATATAATAGTTGACCTTGGCGCCCATTTCATTAAGGGTCTCGTACAGAATGGCGGTGCTGGTTACCCCGTCGGCATCGTAGTCCCCGTAGATCGTAATCTGTTGGTCGTTGCCAATCGCGTCCTCAATCCGGTCAACGCCCTTTTGCATATCGTGCAAGAGTAGCGGGTCATGGAGCTGTTCCGGGCCGGGATTGAGAAAGTCGTGGACGGCAGTCGGCGTCTGATAGCCCCGATTCCACAAGATTTGGGCAACAATCGGCGAAATCTCCGCCTGTTGCGCCAGCTGCTGCGCCTCGGTTGATGGCTGATCAACGTTTTTAATGTCCCATTGGTATTGTGCGGCAATCACCAGCAAATCATCCTTTCTAAACGGGAGAAGAGCGGTGTCACTGGCACCGCTCCTCTCTATCGGTTCTGTCCTTCAGTTACTTACTTCGCGGTGTCGGTCGATTGATTAGCCAATCGCGCCTTCAACGCCGCATTTTCACGTTCTAAGTCTTGAAGTTGTTGTTCCTGTTGCCCCGTGACCTGCTTACTCTTGGAGTTCTGCAGGCGCTTGGTCAACCGGTCATTATCCTTCTGTAGCGCAGTAATCCGGTCTTGGCTGGTCTGTTCCAGCTCCTTGTAAGCCCGGTTATGCTGAAAGACCGTAATCGTCGAGAAGAGAATCATCAACACTGCGCCAATCAGGATGGAGACCAATAGAATCAGAATCAAGGGCCAGTGAACCGTCGTAAAACCAAAGGAAACCGGGACACTTTCCACGTTTAAGATGGCAAAGATTGCCACGATAATCACTAAGAGAATAGTTAAGACGATTCGCCATTGATTTTTCATTGTTGGGTCTCCTCCTGTTTAATCTTACGAAACGGCACGTTAATTTCATCGAAATCCTTCACCACGCGCGTGTTCTTGAAGACTTCTCGAGCTTGGTGTTGTAACTCCAGCGCCATCTTCCCCGTGTAGCGGGCCGAGATGTGGTTTAGCAGCAGTAGCTTCACGTGGGTTCGCTTGGCCAATTCCGCCGCCTGAATATTGGTTGAATGGTAGTAGGAACGCGCCAACTTGCTTTCACCCTTGGCAAAGGTGCTCTCGTGAACCAAAACATCCGCGTCCTGGGTCAACCGCGCCGCATTCGGCGTCTGCCGAGTATCGCCCAGAAAGGCCACGATTCGGCCCGGCTGGCTCGGCCCCAAGAAGTCCTGGCCATTGACGGTCCGACCATCGGGTAAGGTGACCGTCTTGCCGGCCTTTAATTCTCCATAGACGGGGCCAGAGGGAATCTGGGCCTCGCGAAGCTTAGCGACCATCAATTCACCCGGATGGTCCTTTTCCACCACGCGGTAGCCAAAGCATTCGATGCGATGGTCCAGGTGCTGAGCGTAGACCCGGAACTTATCGTCCTCAAAGATCAGGCCATCCGCCGACAACTCACGGTAGTGAATCCGGTAAGATAGCTTGGTCTCTGAGACGCGCATACTGACCTCTACGAAGTCGCGAATGCCCTTGGGCCCATAGATGGTCAGGGGTTCGTTACCGCCCTGAAACGAGCGACTACTGAGCAATCCTGGCAGGCCAAAGATGTGGTCCCCGTGCAGGTGGGTAATAAAGATTTTATCAATCTTCCGCGGCTTTAACGTGGTCCGCAGAATTTGATGCTGGGTGGCTTCGCCCACGTCGAACAGCCACACTGAATTACGCTCATCGAGTAAGCGCAACGCCGTACTGGTCACATTCCGAAACTTTCCGGGTGACCCGGCGCCCGTCCCTAAAAATTGAATTTCCATATTTTTTTCGTTCCTATTCTATAATTAAAGTCCGTCCACTATTTTAGGGGATTTTGGCCGAAATCGCAACTCTCAAAACTGCCTCCCCGACTGTAAACGTGATTGTGACTAGGGTTCTGATTCAAAATTCGGTATAATTAAGGTAAGCTTGTGATTGGGGGAAATACCGCATGCGGCTCATTGACTTTAACCTCTCGACCATCGACCTGCACCCCGCCCTGCGCCTTTACTGGGAGCATGACGGCCAGCGTGTGCCAGTGGTGGACCTACAAACCCAGCACCAACAGCTTCACCTCGTCACGGGACCAGGCCGGCCCTTAACCTTAGACCAGTTGCGGACCCGCACGCAGCAGGTTGACCAGCAGATCAGCCTGTTTATCGCTCAGGAACCCCCGCAACGGCTCTACGGCTATCGCCTGGTGCCCCACCAAATTTTATTCGGTTGAAAGGAGTTTTACCATGCACAATCTCAAGGCATCCCTACTCGTGGGCCTGGCCGTGCTCACGCTAGGCTTAACCGGTTGCCAGTCAAACGGCCATCAAAGCACCGCCAGCTTCAAGGAGAGTAGCAGTCGCCAGTCCAGTAGCTACAGCGCAAAGGAACCGGACGCGGCTGTCACGGCTTCCTCGTCCGCGAAGAAAGAGGAGGCCCAGACCTACCGTCCTAAGGCGGCGCAAACCAAGAGTCGCCAGTACGTCAAATCCGGAAATCTCAGGCGTTCCGGCCAGTATACGTTTGATAAGGTCGGTACCCAGTTGACGCTGGCCAAGGTTAGTCATCCTAAGACGACTATCAAGTCCGGTCAGCTCACCTACAAGGTCACCACGGTACGGCTGATCAAGAATACCGCCAAGACCGCGGCAGCCAAACGCATGGCGGCCCAGGCGTTGAATTTAGCTCAGATTAAGAGCCCGTACTACACCCTCCAGGTTAAGTTCACCATTTATAACCAAGGTAAGCGGGATCTCGCTACCGATGGGATTCAGGCCATTCGCCTCAGTCGTCAGCACCAACTCAACGCGGCCAACCAGCTGAGTGACGCCAGCGCCGGAAAGACTATTCCGGCCAAGGGCAAGCTCGCCACCTTCGCCACGGGGTTGGCTAGTGAGAAGACCCAGCCGACGATGAAGACCGTCAAGATTAAATTCGCGGGGGCCTTCGCCGACAAGAAACAAGTGGTCAAGCCAACGTCTTGGCTCAAACTGACGTTGTGACTCGCGACCGGGCTTCACTAGCCCGGTCTGGCCGCCTTACCGTTCGCTAGAGATGCGTTGAAACGCGGTGGGCGCTGGTACCCGGCCTAACCGATTTAAATTCAAAAAACTTAGCCAAAATGAAACCGTGAGCACGTTGGATCTGAATCCAAGGCGCTCACGGTTTTTCTATCGCGTTATGCTTGATGATTAGGCCATGTACTCGAAGGTGAAGTCGTCAATCTTAACCAAATCACCGTTCTTGGCGCCGTGGTCTCGAAGGCTACTGTCAACGCCCATCCCCCGCATCTGCCGCGTGAACCGTAACAGGCTTTCATCGTGGTTGATGTCGGTCATCCGGAAGAGCTTCAACAGCTTGTCGCCGGTCAAGACCCAAGTGCCATCGGCATCCTGCGTCACTTCGAAGTCGGGTTCCGGCTTGAAGTCGTATTCGGCCTTTTCGACCACTTCTTCTTGCTTAACCGGGAACTTCGGCGTAGCGGCCAAGATGTCCGCCGTCCGTTGCAGGAGTGGCGTTAAGCCGTCGTGCGTCAAGGCGGAGACGGCATAGACCTCGGGTGCCGTTGCCAACAGTTGATCTTGTTTCAAGTCTTCCTTGAACTTCGCCAAATTGTCGGCAGAATCCGGCATATCCATCTTGTTGGCCACCACGATTTGCGGCCGCTTCAAAATATCCGGATCGTACATCTTGAGTTCTTCGTTAATCTTTTCAAAGTCATCGTACGGATCGCGGCCTTCCAGACCGCTCATGTCGATTAAGTGTAAGATGACCCGCGTCCGTTCCACGTGGCGCAGGAACTGGAAGCCCAGCCCCACCCCGTTAGCGGCGCCTTCAATCAGTCCGGGTAAGTCAGCCATCACGAAGTCGCGACCATCGGGTAACCGGACCATCCCCAGGTTAGGCACTAACGTGGTAAAGTGGTATTCGGCAATCTTCGGCTTGGCGCTTGTGACCGTGGACAACAGCGTGGACTTTCCCACGGATGGGAAACCAACCAGACCCACATCGGCCAAGACCTTTAATTCCAAACGAATCTCGAATTCCTGCCCCGGCTCCCCGTTTTCGGCGATTTCCGGCGCGGGGTTCTTTGGCGATGCAAAGTGAATGTTGCCCCGGCCACCGCGGCCACCCTTGGCTACGACGGCGGAGTCGTCACTGGCCACTAGGTCGGCAATCACCGCACCGGTCTCGTCATTATAAATCGTAGTACCTTGGGGCACGCTAATGATGGTGTCCGTGGCGCCACGACCGGTCATCGACTTAATCGCACCGTTACCGCCATTTTTGGCCTTGAACTTGCGTTGGTACCGGAAGTCCATCAGCGTCCGCAAGCCTTCATCCACGGCAAACACGATGTTTCCCCCGCGGCCACCGTCACCGCCGGCTGGACCCCCGTTGGGCACAAATTTTTCCCGGCGGAAGGCAACCATTCCGTCGCCACCCTTACCGGCCTTAACGTTAATTTTAACTTGATCTACAAACATAATTTTATTCCTCGTTTTCTAAGCCAGCCCGTGCTGCCTTCTTCGTAAGTATCCTGCTAGCCAGTATACCGGCAAACGGCCGCCACGTCAAAGTTTGGTTGGCGTTCGCGGATTTTTAATCTCCGCGGTCTCGGCCTGCAGGGTCAGTCGAATCGTCTGCGCAACCGTTTTACTAATCCCCAGGTCGCGTAAATCATCCACGCTGGCCTCGCCAATCTTCTTGGTGGAACCGAACTTCCGCAGTAATTTATTCCGCGTCTTCGGCCCCACACCGGGAATTCGGTCCAACCGCGAACTCAGCGAGTGCTTGGTGTGAACCTGCCGGTGGAAGGTAATCGCGAACCGGTGAACCTCGTCTTGAATCCGCTGAACCAGGTAGAAGCCCTGACTCTTGGGGTCCAAATGCACGTGGTGGTCGTCGGGCCCGAACAACAGGTCGGCCGTCTTATGGTGGTCATTTTTCACCATCCCGGCCACCGGAATGTGCAGGTCGAATTCATCGGCCAACACTTCCTTGACGGCGTTCATCTGAATGTCGCCCCCATCCATCAAGATGAGGTCCGGCATCTGCGCGTGTTCCTTGAGCAAGCGCCCGTAGCGCCGCCGAATGACTTCCAGCGTGCTGGCCGTTTCGTCGGCGTGGTCCACCGTTCGGAGCTTATACTTCCGATACAGCTTCTTATTGGGCTGCCCGTCCACAAAGACCACCATCGCAGAGACCAGGTCGGCCCCTTGAATGTGGGAGTGGTCAAAAGCCTCAATCTTATGCCCCGGCGCAATCCCCAGGGCATCGGTGATTTCCTTCATCGCCCCCGTGGTCTTGCCCTCATCGAGCTCCAGTAGCCGAAACTTCTCTTCTAAGACCAGTCGGGCGTTCTTACCGGCCATGTTGAGCAGGTCGCGCTTGGTCCCCCGCTGCGGCGTTCTAACGGGCACGTGGAGGATCGACTCGATCGTCTCGCCGTCGATGCTGGCCGGCACCAGAATTTCCCGTGGCAGGACGGTATTCTTCCGCTGATAAAATTGCACGATGAAGCTGGCGAGTTCTTCCTCGGCCGTGCTGACGATAGGAAAGAGGCGCTTCTCGCGTTTCATCAGCCGTGCCTGGCGAATAAAGAAGACCTGAATCGACAACCACCCCTTATCCAGGTAAAAGTTAAAGATGTCACGGGGGGTGCTGTCATTGGAAATGATCTTCTGCTTTTCGACCGTGGCTTCGATATAACGAATCTGATCGCGGAGGTCGGCGGCCCGTTCGTAGGCCATGTCGGCGGCCGCCGCGGTCATCTGATCGGTCAGCTCCTTTTCCGCGTGGCCCACGTTGCCGTTGAGAAAGGACTTGATCTTTCTAATCTGTTCGTCGTATTCGGCCTCGGGAACCTCCTTGAAGCAGGCGCCTAGGCACTGACCCATGTGATAGTACAAGCACGGCCGCCCCTGATAACCGGTACACCGCCGGAGCGGATAGACCTTCTGTAAGAAGTGAATCGTCTCTTCGGCCGCATAAACGTTGGGATATGGGCCAAAGTAGTAAGCCCCATCCTTCTTCACGTCATTCACCAATAGCAATTGCGGGTCCCGCTCGTGGGTAATCTTGATGTAGGGATATCCCGTTCCCCGCTTAAGCTTGATATTAAAGTAGGGTTGGTGCTTTTGAATCAACGTGATTTCGAGGAGAAAGGCCTCCTTATCCGTTGATGTAATGATGGTTTCAAAGTCAACGATCTCGCTGACCAACTGCGCCGTCTTCCCGGTGTGACTACTCTTGAAGTAGGAACGCACCCGGTTCTTCAGGTTCTTAGCCTTCCCCACATAAATAATCTGGCTGTTAATGTTCTTCATGAGATAACAGCCGGGAAGGCCCGGCAATAACGCCAGTTTGTGTTCCAAGTATTCCGATGCCAAGGGCCTAACCTCCCGTTCATTTCTCGAATTAGCTAATAAAGTATAAGCCGAATATCTGTTTGGTGCAAGCAATTTACCCCGGTCTACCGGTGCTTTCCGGTGGCCGATGACGCACCTGCCACTCGGATTTTCTTCGATTTTTGCCAAGTCTTGCCCCGATAAATGACAAACCCCGGTAATTCTGCTATGATACTGCTAAAGACAAGGAGGTGGCTTGAATGGCTCTTAAAGTAAAACGCCAGGATGACCTTGACTCCATGTTCGGTAAATTTGCTGAGATGGACCCGACGGACGTGAAGCGCGACAAGTTTTTGAAGCGTGCCGATGCCCACAAGGATAACAAGCGTGCTAAAGGCTTGATCAAATCTGATAAATCAAAACACGAACAGGATCACAGTCAGGACTAACGTCATAAACGGAAAGGACTCACGGTAAGTTTGCCGTGGGTCCTTTTTCACGTTATCTCGTTTGCCTAAACCGGCGTGTCCCGACTACCGTTCCGGTTGAAAGCCGTGCGGATACCGTTCGTTTAAGCGTTTAATGTTATCTTGAGCCACCTCATCAAAGTCAATGTCGGCCCACTGGGCAATCTGACTGAGATACCAGAGCACGTCGCCCATTTCCTTCACGATCGCCTCGTGGTCCAGGTCCTGGCCGTGGAAGGTGTAGTTCTTAACCAGATCAACGACCTGCCCCGATTCACCGGCCAGGCCCAGCGCACAATTGGTCAAGACCTGTTCGTTGCCGTAAAGTGTCCGGTTCGCAGCTTTTTGATAATCATTAAATTCCATGTTATTTCCCCCCAAAGGCTTGTTGTTCGATCCAGTTCCAGACGGCATCCTTACCGATCTTCTTGGGTGCTGAGAACATAATAATATTGTCGGTGTTCGGCAGATCCATGGACTTCTTGATCTGACTGACCGCCTGATTCCATTTGCCCCGCGCAATCTTATCGCTCTTGGTGGCGACAATCAGCGTTGGCAGGTTGAAGTACGCTAAATACTGGTACATCTGAACGTCGTCTTCGGTGGGGGCGTGCCGCGCATCGACCAAGGAAACGACCCCCTTGAGCTGATCGCGTTGGGTCAGGTAGGTCTCGATCATCTGCCCCCATTTCTCCCGTTCCGTCTTGGAAACCTTGGCGTAACCGTAGCCCGGGACATCGACGAAGTAAAGCTGGTCTTCAACGTTGTAAAAGTTCAACGTCTGCGTCTTACCGGGTTGACTAGATGTCCGTGCGTATGACCGCCGGTTGATTAAAACGTTGGTCAGCGAGGACTTCCCCACATTCGACCGACCAACTAACGCAATTTCTGGGTACCCCGTCGTTGGGTACTGTGCGGGGTCAACCGCACTCATGACTAATTCCACGTGATTGACTTCCATTGGTTAATGCCATCCTCTCCAAATATCTTTCATCATTTTAACACAGAACGTCACGCGACTGGGGGACTTTCTCAAAGCCTCCATCGACAATAAAGCGGTTAACGCCCGCCACGGCCGCCTTCACAGACCATAAAAAAAGCGACCAGTCATCACGACTAGTCGCCACGCCACACTGTGTGGCAATTATGAAGCTTTTTGGTCCTTTAAGATCACTTCGGGTTCGGCATGGTCGGTCACGGTCTTCGCCGTAATCACAACCTTGGCCACGTCATCACGACTTGGCAGGTCGAACATGATGTCACGCATGACATCTTCAATGATGGACCGCAATCCCCGTGCACCGGTATTCCGCGCAATGGCTAACTTCGCCATTTCACGTAAGGCGGCCGGCTGGAATTCCAGCTGAACATCATCGAGTGACAAGAGCTTCTCGTATTGCTTAACCAATGCATTCTTTGGTTCCGTTAAGATCCGCACCAGATCGTTTTCATCCAGCTTCTCGAGCGCCGTCAAGATTGGCAGCCGTCCGATAAATTCTGGAATCAGCCCGAATTGGAGTAGGTCTTCAGGAATCACGTGTTGCATCAAGCTATCGCCGGAAGCCAGGACATTCTGTTCCTTGGTGTCGGCACCGAAGCCAATCGTTTGGTCACCCAGGCGCCGCTTCACAATGCCGTCAATGCCATCAAAGGCCCCACCAACGATGAACAGGATGTTCGTGGTATCAATCTGAATGAATTCTTGTTGCGGGTGCTTACGGCCTCCCTGAGGCGGCACGTTGGCAATGGTCCCTTCCAAGATCTTCAAGAGAGCTTGTTGAACCCCTTCACCGGAAACGTCACGCGTAATGGAAACATTTTCGGACTTCTTGGCGATCTTGTCGATTTCATCAATGTAGATAATCCCTTTTTCCGCCCGATCAACATCGTAATCGGCGTTTTGTAAGAGCTTCAGTAGGATGTTTTCGACATCTTCACCCACATAACCAGCTTCAGTCAAGGTCGTGGCATCGGCAATCGCAAACGGCACGTTTAAGATCTTGGCCAGACTTTGCGCCAGGTAGGTCTTCCCAGAACCAGTCGGCCCAATCACCGCAATGTTACTCTTTTGCAGTTCGGGACCATCATCGTCTGCTTGTGCCATTTCATTGACCCGCTTATAGTGGTTATAAACGGCCACGGACAAGGTCCGCTTGGCTTCACTCTGACCGATCACGTACTGGTCGAGCGTGTTGACGATTTCAGCCGGCGTTGGCACTTCTAAGGTTTCTTGTGCGCTGTCTTGGCTGAATTCTTCATCAATAATCTCCTTGCAGAGGTCAATACATTCATTACAGATGTAAACACCTGGGCCAGCAACGATCTTCTTCACTTGATCCTGTGATTTTCCACAGAAGGAACACGTGACTGGGCCATTTGTTTCGGTGTTTTCAAACAATAAACTTCACCCTTTCTCTCCAGGCTTAAGCCTAACTCATTAAAAAATTCATTTTGGTCAGTAAACCTGTCGAACTAACCAGGTTTTCCCTATCAATCGTGTACTATACCACAGATAAGCGTACGAGAGAATCAATTTGCCTCGCACGGTCAAAACCCGATTCTAAAGAAAAACCGGAACAACAGCGACTGTCGTCCCGGTCAAGCACCTTAACAATGAACTAGTCCTTGTCTTCGGCGTCTTTCTTCTTGTCTTGCTTTGCAGAATCAGCAATCAAGTCAACGGCGCTCTTGATAGCAATGTCATGCTTCAACATGTCATCGGAAAGGGCACTGCGAACAGCACTTTCTTCCATGCCGTATTGACCAGCTAAGTCCTTCACTTCAGCAGCAATTTCGTCTTCTGAAGGTTCGATCTTTTCAGCAGCAACAACGGCTTCGAGAACCAAGTTCGTCTTAACCCGCTTTTCGGCACCGTCAGTGAATTGCTTCCGCAAGTCGTCTTCGGTCGTACCGGTCAATTGGAAGTACATCTTAGGTTCGATACCTTGTTGTTGCATGTTAGCCAGATATTGGTCCATTTGACGGTTGATGTCATCCTTCAGCATAGCTTCTGGGATGTCGGCGATTTCAGCGTTGTCAACGGCTTCGCTGATAGCTTCGTCTTCAATGGCATCGTGGGCAGCCTTGGTCTTTTGTTCCTTCAGGTTGTCCTTCGTCTTGGCTTGTAATTCTTCTAAGCTGTCAACTTCTTCGTCGACGTCCTTAGCGAATTCATCGTCCAATTCTGGTAATTGCTTTTCCTTAACTTCGTGGATGGTAACCTTGAAAGTGGCTTCCTTGTCACGTAAGTCTTCGGCTTGGTAATCCTTAGGGAAAGTGACCTTAACGTCAACGTTTTCGCCGGCCTTGTGACCAACTAATTGGTCTTCGAAGCCAGGGATGAAGGAGTTAGAGCCCAATTCCAGGGAGTAGTTGTCGGCCTTACCACCGTCAAATTGCTTGCCATCAACGTAACCGTCGAAGTCAATCACAACCGTGTCGCCCTTAGCAGCGGCTTCGTCTTCCTTAAGCACTAATTCAGCTTGTTGTTGACGTTGCTTTTCTAATTCGGCGTCGATGTCCTTTTGGTAAACCCGCGTGTTTTGCTTCGTTACGCTAAGACCCTTGTAGTCGCCCAGCTTAACGTCTGGCTTAACCGTCACAACGGCCTTCAGCACCCAAGCCTTACCTTTGTCCATGGATTCAACATCCACTTGAGGTTGGTCGACTGGTTCGATACCAGCGTCCTTGATAGCTTGTTCGTAAGCATCTGGTAAAACGATGTTCAAAGCATCTTGGTACAATGCTTCTTCACCGTACATTTGGTCGAAGATTTGACGAGGTACCCGACCCTTACGGAAACCAGGTACAGCTAAGTTCTTCTTGGTACGCTTGAAGGCCTTGTCCAGACCATCTTTGATCATATCAGGAGCAATTTCAAAGGTTAATTCGCCTTGATTAGAGCCCTTTTTTTCCCATTTTGCAGCCATTATTTTCCCTCCGAAATGAAAGATATTACTATTTACAATTCTATCAATTGCATACTGTATAAGTGTACCTTATGCTCTCCGAATTGTAAAATGATTTTTGTCGAAATGCCGTGAATGACGCGGCTTTCCTTGAAGTTTTCCGTTAAATTCCGCCGAAAAGTAAACCGCTACCGCTTTATTTTCATCAACGTGCCTAGGCCATTAGTCGACGAACATGATAGCTGATACCCTAATCACCCTGATTGGGATGGCTTGGGTATCCGTTTTAAGCGGAACCAGTTGTGCTTTGCCGCAGATTTCAGCACCAGATACTCAGGAACCATCAGTCGTGGGGCTTCACCAATCAGTCACTTAAGGACCCTCACAATTAAGGTACGAAAAAAGGACCGAAAAGTTAACCTTTTCAGTCCTTTCTTCTAGGTACGCTAATTAAAGAACTTTAATTAGTCGTCGATTTCCGTAACGGTACCGGCACCAACAGTGTGGCCACCTTCACGAACAGTAAACTTAGTACCCTTTTCAATGGCAGCTGGTTGGATCAGTTCAACAGTGAACGTCACGTTGTCACCAGGCATAACCATTTCAACGCCATCTGGCAATTCGATAACACCAGTGATATCAGTGGTGTGGAAGTAGAATTGTGGACGGTAGTTTGAGAAGAATGGCGTATGACGGCCACCTTCTTCTTTGCTCAAGATGTAAACTTCACCCTTGAACTTTTCGTGCGTTTGGATCGAGCCTGGTTGAGCCAGAACTTGTCCACGAACAACTTGGTCACGGTTGATCCCACGAAGTAAGGCACCAACGTTATCCCCGGCTTCACCAAGGTCCAACGTCTTACGGAACATTTCAAGACCGGTAACCGTCGTCTTCAATACGTCGTCATGTAAACCAACGATTTCAACTTCGTCACCGACTTTAACAGTCCCACGGTCGATACGACCAGAAGCAACAGTCCCACGACCAGTGATCGTGAAGACATCTTCAACAGGCATTAAGAATGGCTTGTCGTTTTCACGTTCTGGCGTTGGGATGTAGTCATCAACGATGTCCATCAAGTGAAGGATAACCTTAGTTTGTTCTTCGTCGCCTTCAAGAGCCTTCAAGGCAGAACCACGAACAACAGGAATATCGTCACCAGGGTAATCGTATTCAGACAACAGCTCACGAACTTCCATTTCAACTAAGTCAACCAATTCGTCATCGTCAACTAAGTCGGTCTTGTTTAAGAAGACAACGATGTAGTTAACACCAACTTGGCGAGCAAGTAAAATGTGTTCACGCGTTTGTGGCATAGGGCCATCAGTAGCGGCAACAACCAAGATAGCACCGTCCATTTGGGCAGCACCAGTGATCATGTTCTTGATGTAGTCAGCGTGTCCTGGGGCATCGATATGCGCATAGTGACGCTTTTCAGTTTCGTATTCAACGTGGGCGGTGTTGATCGTGATACCACGTTCACGTTCTTCTGGAGCAGCATCGATATCAGCGTAATCTTCGGCCTTTGCTAAACCTTTGTCAGCAAGTACCTTAGTGATTGCAGCAGTTAACGTCGTTTTCCCATGGTCAATATGGCCAATAGTACCAATATTTACATGGGGTTTAGTTCTTTCATAATGTTCTTTTTCAGCCATTAATGAAACCCTCCTGTATTTTATCGCAAGGATAATCGCATTTCTGACGAAAATTAATCACCCTTTGCGTAAAATTATACTACTTCTTTTCAGAAAGGGAAAGCTGGAACCCTCCCAAAAAAGAATCCTTGACCAGTATATATGCTGTAGAATTATTTGTAAACTAAAATCTTGCCGAATTTACGGTTTTTCATGATTTTCATCGTCAATTGAACCAAATAAAGCCGCCATGAAGCGATTTAAGCGGTGTTGCCACACATTAATTTCTTCTAATTCTGCGTCACTGGCCTGATCTGTCACCGATTGTTGCGCCGCGATTTGAATCCAAGCGACCGGATTCTTAATGATTTTGTCAATAAACGGGTACAACATCATTAATTGTAACGTAATTGTTTGGGAAATGTTAGCCATAAGCATCGGATCTTGCTGGGCTAAATTTTCATGTAGATAGCGTTGCATGGTTTGGGCGGCCCGACTCGCCCCGACCGGTTGTAGCTGACCGGTATCCACCGGATAGGTCTGGTCATCGAGCCAGTGCACCTGAACGGTCTGCGTGGTCCGCAGCCGCAGGAGCTCTTCGAGTAAGGTGGCCCGCATCAGCGGATGTAAGAACGGATCGACCAACAGGTACTGGACGCCCTTCATGAACTCGCGCAAGGGCAGCTGCCGCGCCCGCTCCAGGCGTTGGCGTTGTTCCGTAAAGGACCCATCACCCAGATGGTAGAATTGCTTGGCCAAGACCCGTTGCGTTTCCGCCAATGTCTGGCGCGAGGCGTCCTCCGCCGCGGTAATCTGGGTGAGCCCCGCCGCACGCCACGCTTCGGCCGCCGGCAAGGCACAGAACTCCCGGGCAAAGATGAATTGCTGATTTTTTAACGCCACGTCCAGGCGCAATTGAAACGTCTCGGTCGTTGCCAAATAAACCGCGTCCTGTTCCGCCGCAAATTGCTCGGCGGCCAGATACTTTTCATCGTGGTAGAGACTCGCCACCAAATAACGGTTGAATTCGGCCGTTTGCTGGTCGTTGTAGAGCTTCTCGAACAGATCGGCAGCCGTGGACCACTCCTCCGCCGAAAAGGCCTGGTGGGCCTTCTCAACGGCTTGTTCTCTGGCGGCCGGACTGGAAAATTCTCCCATGGCGTTCCCTCCTCTTCCTTATTTTTAGGAACCAAAACGGACCGACGCCAAAACTGGTCTCGGTCCGCTTCTATTAATCTTTCTTATCGGCTACTGGGGCTGGTTTCTTCGCTCTGGGCCGCCGCTTCCGGTTGTGCCGGGGCTTGGTTGCTTGCCCATCCTTGGCCTTAGTCGTGGCTGCCTTGGCCTTGGGTTTCGCCGACCCTTTAGCCTTAGACTTGGACTTAGGCGCGGTCCTGGCTCCCTTGGCTGGCGCCTTTCCCGCGGACTTGTCCTTACTGCTCGTCCGTCGATGGTGCTGGTTCACTTCCATGATGACCGGCAAAATCACGGGCCGTCTGTGGGTTTGTTCAAACAGATAGTGGCTCAGGTGTTCGCGCACGTCCTGTTTCAAATGGCCCCAGTCAAACTCCTTGTTGTCCAAATTGTTCTGGACGGCCTTGCGGATAATCTGACCACTCTCCTGCATCAGATCCTTATTAGCCTTGACGTAGACGAAACCACGCGAGGTAATCTTGGGTTCGGCCACAATCTGTTTCTTCTTACGATCGATGGTGACCACCGCGATGAAGATCCCATCGTCGGCTAAGACCTTCCGATCCCGCAAGACAATGTTGCCAATGTCGCCAACACCAATCCCATCGATCATGGTGTCACTAACGTCGATACCTTCGCCCAGGCTCATGGTTCCCTTGGCGTAGGTCAGCACATCTCCCTTGGCCAGGATAAAGATATGGTCGGCGGGCATGCCCAGTTCCATGGCGGCATTTGCGTGGGCGTTTAGCAACCGATATTCACCCTGAATCGGCACCAGATAGGTTGGCTTCAACAGGTTTAGCATCAGTTGGAGATCGCGCTTGTAGGCGTGTCCCGAGGAGTTCATCTCATCGGAAATGGCCTTAACCTCGCCACCGGCCCGGTACACCATGTCCCGCGTCTGCGCCACCGTGGTATCCATGGCATGCGATGGGGTCGTGGTGATGTAGACCAGGTCGCCCTCTTGAATGTTAAGCGTTTTTTCTTGCTTGTTAGCCATCCGTTGAATGGACTTGATGGGTTCACCCATCTTCCCGGTCTGTAAGATGACCGTTTCGGCGGGCTTCAGGTCGGCCAATTGTTCCGGCGTAACCAGCAAGTCATCGTCAAAGGACAACTTGCCTAACTTCATCGCCGTGTTAACAATTTTTTCCAGATCTTGACCGGTCAGGCAGACCTTCCGTCCCGTCTTTTCGGCGGCATCGAAGACCTGTTGAATCCGTAAAATGTTAGAGGCCACACAGGCCACGACGACCCGACCCTCGCGGTAGTTAAACGTCTCCTCGATGGATTCGGCAATCTCTTGTTCGGAGGCGTTCATGTTGGGATTCTCGGCGTTGGCGGAATCGCTCAACAGTGCCAGTACACCGGCCTGACCAATGGCGCCTAACCGCGCATAGTCGGTCTGGTAACCAGGTTGCGCCGTTTGATCGAATTTAAAGTCCCCGGTGTAGACAATCTGGCCCTCGTCCGTTTTCAGATCGATCCCCAGAGATTCTGGGATCGAGTGGGTCGTGGAGAAGAAGGAAACGACGACGTCTCCGAAGTCAATCTCGGTCTTCTCGTCAACCACGTGGAAATCATCGTAGTTTTTGACCTTAGGTTCGTCGGCCACGTTTAATTTAGCCAACGCAATCGTCATTTCGGACCCGAAGACTGGGACGTTGAATTCACTCAGGAAATAAGGCAGGGCGCCAATCGCATCGGCGTGGCCGTGGGTCAAGAAGACCGCCACAATCCGATCCTTATTCTCGCGCAGGTAACTCCAATCCGGAATCACCACATCAATCCCCAACAATTCGTTCTCGGGGTACTTCAATCCACAATCTAAAATATAAATACTACCGTTAACGTCCACGGCGTACATGTTCTTTCCGTTCTCGCGGACACCGCCGAACGGTACAATCTTTATCTTCGCACTCATAAGTTCACCTCAAGTATCTTTACTAGTTTTAAGTTAATCACTGATCTTGACCGATCAGTCTTTTCTTATAGGTATCGTGACCTAGATTCGTCCATGATTAAACTTTCTCAAGTTTACCATACTTTAGGCAATTACTGAACTACGAAGGTACACCACGCAAAAAAAGTCCATCTCCTCGATAGGAAATGGACTCACAGGTGCGGCGAATTAACGACGCAAGCCTAAGCTCTTGATTAATTCACGGTAACGTTGAACGTCAGTCTTCCGTAAGTAAGCCAACAGGTTACGACGGTGACCGATCTTCTTCATCAAACCACGTTGGGAATGGAAATCCTTACGGTGATTTTGCATGTGCACGTTGATTTCGTTGATATCAGCGGTCAAAACAGCAACTTGGACTTCAGTAGAACCCGTGTCGCCTTCGTGACGTGCGTATTGCTTGATGATTTCGTTCTTCTTTTCTGGACTAATAGCCATGGTAAATGTACCACCCTTCATATAATTGCCCTAAACTGAGTAAGTCGACGGTGGTGGTCGAGCCAACTAAGTTAAGGGTTTGTGCTTTTGCACAGTTACCTATCATACTGAACTCTGGGAAAAATAGCAAGTTTTTCTTCACCATGACCTATCAAGTAAAATTGCTTTACATTTATCGCGGGAAAGTATTGCATTCGGTCGGTGGGTTCTGTATAATTACATACGTTGAAATTAAGATTTCCGGTACAGGAATTCTCATTCGGAGGTGAAATTTTCATGCCAATTATCAAATCAGCAATCGAACGTGCCAAGACCAACGTTAAGGCCAACGAACGTAACTCAGCACAATTAAGCACGATGCGGACTGCCGTTAAGCGTTTTGAACAAGCTAAGACGGCCGGTGCCGACAACGCGGAAGAATTATTCCGTTTAGCTAGTGCTGCTGTTGACCGCGCCGCTTCCAAGGGCTTGATCAAGAAGAACAAGGCTTCCCGTGACAAGTCACGGATGGCTGCACGTTTAGCTAAGTAATCAATTAATCAATCAGATTAGATGATGCAATTCAGGGGGTCGACCAATTCTGGTCGACCCCCTTTTTTGTGCGCTTTAAGCGGTTTGCCCACCGGCGAACTGCGTCATAAATAATGAAAATAACATTTCCGGTTCCATGGACGTGGACTTCATTTGACGCTCCACGCGGAATAATCCCAGATAGGCCTGGTTCAGATCGGTCAACCGGAATCGGCGTTGTGACTGCAACGCCAGCTTAATCCGGTACGGGTGAACCTTCAGCAGACTGGCCAGTTTCCCCTGACTATACCCCTGCTTGGCCAACACCTTGGTCTGAATCAGGAGCCGGAACTGTCCCTGTAAGATGGCGTTGATTTTCAACGGTTCCTCCTTGGCCAGCAGCAACTCCCGGTACAAGGTAACTGCCTTAGCCGTATCCTTGGCCAACACCTGATTGACTAGGTCAAAGACGTTTTGGGTCAACGTCTGAGCCACCAGTCCCGTCACCGCATCGGGCTGAATGGCCTTTTGCGGATAGGCAAACAATTCCAGTTTGGGGAGTTCTGCCATCATTAACGTGAGGTCGGCGTCGGTTCGCTGAATCAATTCATTCAGCGCGGCCGGCGCCATGGTGTACCCGTCGTCTTTTAACTGAGCCGTCACAAACTGACGGACGTCGCGTTCGGAGAAGTTGCCAATATCAATGGTCGTGGCCACCTTCTTCAACTGCTTGGAAACCTTCTTGCGCCCGTCTAGCTTCTCATACGGCGCGAAGAAGACCAGCACCGTGCTGGGCATGGGGGCGCCCAGGTAGGTCTGTAGACTCCCGATATCGTGGTCGACCTTCTGTTTCTTGGTCTCCCCGGTTAAAAACTGGGGGTTGTCGATACAGACCACCCGGCGTTCCCCGAAGAACGGGGTCGCCATGGCATCGTCCAACGCGACCGCTAGGGGGACCGTATCCATATCGTAACTGGCATAATTCATGGTCTGTTCTTCGGCCGGGACGGTCGCCTTAAAGGCCGTCTTAAGCCGGCGCTGCAGGTAGTCCGCCTGGCCCATAATTAAATAAACTGGTGCGAGCTGACCGCCCGTGGCCAGTGTTTTTAAAAGTTCATTAATCGTCACGCTTTATTCCCCTTTTAATTTAGTCTGCCAGCTACCGTGAGTCCCCGTATAAACGTAACGGATCATCCCACTGGTCTGGGTACTGACGGCCGGCACCTGTGCCGCTTGCAGCGTGGCCAAGGTCTCTTCGTTCGGGTGGCCGTAGCGGTTATGCCGCCCGGCCGAGATCACCGCCCAGCGCGGCTGTAATTGACGAATAAACGCCGGTGCGCTGGCCGTCTTACTGCCGTGGTGTCCTAATTTTAACACGTCCGTTCGGAGCTGTGGGTGATCCGCCAAGATTTTTTGTTCGCCCGCCTGGTCCAAGTCGCCCATGAAAAGAAAATTAAGGCCGCCAAAGTCCCCTTGCAAGGCCAATGAATTGGCATTTTCCGCAGGGGCCGCCTCGTAGGGATGCCGCACTGTCAAGGGCACTGCACTGCCAATCTTAATCGGCTGAATCACCGTGGCGGACCGGATCGTCCGTAAGAGTCGTTGCCAGCCCGGTTCACGTTCCATCCCCGCGGGCACCAAGAGACGCTTGACTCGCAAGGCCGCCAGAAACGCCGGCAGATCACCGATATGGTCGGCATCGTGATGCGTCAGGTACAGGTCGTCAATGTGGTCGATGCCCAGACTTCGCAGGTAATTGAGATTGGTAAAGGTGGCGCCGTAGGTCTCGGGCGTCTTGGGCACCCACTTGGGCTGGGGAAAGGCCAGGCGTCCGCCCGTATCAATCATGGCAATGCGGCGATTGAACGGTGACCGTAAGAGAATGCTATCGCCCTGCCCCACGTCAAAGTAGGTCACCTCGCCCTGAAGCGGCAAGTGAATCAGCCCATAGACCACGCCATAACTCGCCAGCAAGCCCACCAGCCAGCGCTTACGCCGTCGGGGTGGCCGGCTGAACAGCCACCAGCTACCGGCCAACCACAGCCAACAGACCCACCACCAGGGCTTACCAAAGCTGACATTCCCCGGCAGATCGGCCATTCGAGCCAGACCGCTATCCAATAGCCCCAAGAGCTGGGCGCACCACTCACTGACAACCGGCACCCAGGCGAAGCTGACCACCCCCAGCAACGTCGCCGGGAGCATCACGAGCGGAAACAGCGGCACCAAGACAACGTTCGCCACGACAGTCAACACATGCCACTGAAAGATGCCGCTGAGCAGACTGGGTAGCCCCAGCAGTGTGAGGCCAATCTGCCGCCAGCCGGGCGACTCGCGGGCCAGCACGACGAGGCCCAACGATAAGCCGTAACTGAGCTGACTGCCCAACTCGAACAGCAAACCTGGATTCACGATCAGACCGACCAACAAGGCCCCCGCCCAAGCGTCCAGACCGGTCACCTTGAGGCGGAGTTTATGACCACCCAGCTGGATGCCCCGCATCAGACAGGCTCGGAGCACCCCGCTACCCCCACCGGCCAAAATGAGGTACCCCGGCAACCCGAGCAAGAGTCCCCATTCCCAGTGTTCTTTCTGCAGGCGTAAGTGCACACAGACCCACTCAACCGCCGTCAGTAGCAGGGCCACATGTAACCCGGAGATGGAAAATAAGTGCAGGAGTCCTAGCGTCTTCATCCCCTGAAGTTCCTGCGCCGCCTCCACGGCTCGACTCCCGGGAAGCAGGCCCAACGCGTAGACCCGCAAGGCCCCCGGCAGATGGTCGCAGTAACGAATTAACCGGGCGCGCCAGTGATGCCACCAGTCCCCATAGTACGTCAACAAGGACCGCGCCGCACGGGCTCGCCGTGTTACGGAGACGACCTTAACCGTCTTAGTCACGCCACGATGGGCCCAGTACTTCGCCGCATCGAATTGGCTAAAATTCGTGGCCGGTAAAATACCGGACTGCTGGCCGCTGATTTGCCAAGACTGCGGGTACTGGATTTCTTTGAGTCGCCGCAACTCCGCCGCCGAAGAGGCCCAGCCCCGCAAGAGGACGTTTTCGCCATTGGCCTGGTTTCGCGCAATCAGCGTATAACCCGCACCACGAAAGCTCAGGGCATCCGGCTGAAAACGCACCGTTAGCGCCACATCACTCGTCTGAAAGGGCGAAATCTGCCGGCGACTAACGGCGTACTGTTGCCAAACCAAATAACCGCCAATACCGACCAGGGTGACCAGCGTTAGCCATAGCGTGAGCCGATGCCGAAGCGTGATCACCCGGGCTAAGGCCAATGCCAATAGTCCCGCGCCCGCTACCGGATGACCGCCTAAAACGACGCTAAAGGCGGCCACGGGCAGGCTGACGAATAGCCAGTGATTCGCCACTAATCGTGCTTGGGTTGGTCAAAGGACAGCTGCGACAACAACGCCGGATCTACAGTTACCTGTTTCAAGGCAACGTGCTTTAACGCAATGAGTTTCTGCGCGTAAGGGTCGTTATGGTAATTTCGCATGTAGGTAATCTTCCGAATCCCGGCTTGTAACAGCATCTTGGTGCACTGTAGGCACGGGAAATCCGTCACGTAAATCTCCGCGCCGTCCGTGGCCTCGCCAAACTTCGCACACTGTAAAATCGCGTTCATCTCGGCGTGGATGGTCCGGACGCAGTGCCCATCGACCAGGTAGCACCCCTCGTCTAGGCAGTGGGCATCGCCCGACACCGAGCCGTTATAGCCGGCCGCAATGATTCGCTTATCCCGCACCAAAGTCGCCCCGACCGATAGCCGGTTACAGGTACTGCGGGTCGAAATCACCAACGCCTGAAGCATAAAGTATTGATCCCAAGGAATTCGTTCTCGTTGCATCGTTACCTCTCCATTTCACGTTTAGATTGATGACGCAATGGTACCCACGCCTACTAGCTTACACCCGCTAGTAAAATTTAACGACACCCTTTTTATGGTCGGTTGCCCGCCCTTTTCCAGGACTATGTCGTCAGCTGATCCTGAAGGTTGGCCACCGTTTTTTCGCCAAAACCCGGGACCTGTGCCAAGTCCTTCACCGTCTGAAAGGACCCGTGAGCCGTACGATAATCCACAATTTTCTGGGCCTTCTTTTCGCCAATTCCGGTCAATTGCGTCAGGTCGCTGACGGTGGCCGTATTGAGGTTGACCACCGCCGTGGCGCCATCCTTAGCCGATGTGCTCCCGGCACCAGCAGGCTTCGCCGTCGATGGTGCGGTCGCGCTGGCCGCTGCGGAGGTGGCGTGTTCGCCCTTTTGGGGAATCGTCAACTGTTGCTGGTCGGTCAAGCGACTGGCTAGGTTCACCTGTTGCCGATCGGCCTTGGCCGTCAGTCCCCCTGCGGCCTTGATGGCATCGGCCACCCGCATCTCAGGCGTGAACTGATACAGCCCCGGATGGGCCACGGCCCCCTGAACGTCTACAAAAACGTGGGTATCGTGACTGCTAACCTGACTGGCACCGCTCGCGCCCACGGCCGGGCGACTACTGGCCACGTGACTGGCCGAGGTCTGGGTCACCGGCACCGTGGCCGGTAAAGCCGCGGGCGCCGGACGACTCAGCCACCACCCCAGCAGACCAATTCCGACCAACAAGGCCAGTCCACCACCCACCATAAGTTGCCGCTGCCGGGTCAAGCCCAACCACCATTCACTAATCTGTTGCATTGCTCCTACCCCCTTTAGACTTAACTCCGGGATAGGTGCCGAAAATTTTTTGAAATCGCCAAAAAAGTTTGGACTCAAAAAACGCCCAAACTTTCGTCTAACAAATTTAAATCACCGAAACGCCCGCCTGATTACCTTTAATGCGTCTTCAGGTAATGAACCGCGTCATCGAAGGACTTGACCGGAACCACCTTCATGTTCGGCGCATACTTCTTCGCGGTAGCCTTGGCCAACTGATAATTGGTTTGATGGTGCTCCTCGTACTTCAACAAGAGCTTGCTGGGCTTGACGTAAGGCGCAAAGAACACCGTCGCCCCGGCACGTTTGGCCGCAATAATCTTCTTATCGATGCCGCCAATCTCGCCGACGTCACCATTCGCATCAATGGTCCCTGTCCCGGCAATCTTCTTGCCATGACGGAGATTCTGCCCCGTGAGTTGCGTATAGATCTGCAGGCTAAACATTAACCCACCGGACGGACCGCCAATGTTGCCGGCGTCCACGCTAACTTTCGGCCGGGCATTCACCTTGACGTTATCGGTCAGGGTAATGCCGATCCCCGCCTTCTTGGTGGGCAAACGCATCAACTTTTCCGTGGCCGTACGAGTCTTACCGTTGTGGCGGTAAGTAATCGTCGCCTTGGCCCCCACCTTTTGACGCTGAATGTACTGCTGGTAGCCCACCATCGAATTAAAATGGTGGCCGTTCACACGCGTCACCGTGTCGCCCACCTTCAGTTGCTGGGCAAACGGCGATTTGGCATCGACACTGAGCACATAAATGCCGAGGTACTTGCGGGTCACCGACCGATGAGCCGCCTGATAGGCCGTATAAATGGATTCATTAATGGCACTCTGCATATAAAAATCCTGAACCTTATCGTAGGTGGCATTGCTTTGGCCACCCGTAACGTCGGCCACGCTTTCGATACTATAGTATGAATTCAGCTTGGCATACAGGTAGGTTGCCGGCCGCGCTTGCGCCAAGGCGACCGACGTAATCATGTACTTTCCGGCGTATTTGTCCGGATGGCCGGGCATCTTGACGAACGTCTTTAAGTTGTCCGCTTCACCGGGCCCCTCGATGTACTTGGGCAGTGGCAGGAAGAAAAAGGCCAGCACGGCCAACGCCGCAATCGCCGTCCCGATGACCTGCCACCACTGTTTGCGGGTTAACTTCCACATGGCCTATTCACGCTCCAATCGCTCACGCAACCCCTGGGCCACGGCGGGCGGCACCAGCGCTGTCAGGTCGCCCCCAAACTGCGCGACTTCCTTCAACAGACTCGAGGACACGTACTGATACTTGGGCGCAGCCATCAGACAAATCGTGTCAATGTTGGGGTCGAGCGTCCGGTTCATCCCGGCAATGCCCTGCTCAAATTCAAAGTCCGTGCTGTTGCGTAGGCCCCGGACTAAAACCGTGGCGTGAATCGACCGCATAAAGTCAACGGTCAATCCCGTTTCCACCCGGACGGAAACGTTGGGCAGATCGCGGGTTCCGTCCTCGATAAAGGCCACGCGCTCGCTGGCCGTGAAGACTCCCCGTTTAGACGTGTTTTGCCCGACCGCCACCACCAACTGGTCAAACATCCGGCTGGCCCGCTGAATCAGGTCCAGATGACCGTTGGTTAGCGGATCGAAGCTCCCTGGAAAAACGGCAATGGTCATGAGCGATCACTTCCTAACGCATAGATGGTCAGCTCCGTAATGCCGTAATCGCGGCGCTCGACCAGGTCAAAACCCGGGAGATCGTCCGGCAATTGGGCGTTTTGATCCGTCTCACAAATGATGCGTGCGCCTGGCGCCAGCAACCGAAGTTCCCGAAGCGTCGCCATCTGCTCGGCAATCTTTTGTAGGGCATAGGGCGGATCAAAGAAGACCAAATTGAATTGGTCACCCCGGGCGGCGAGTTCCTTGATGGCCCGGTTGGCGTCGCGTTTTAAAATTTCAAAGCGTTCGGGCGCCTTGGTCACCGCCACGTTATCCTTAATCGTCTTGATGGCCGCGTACTGCTTGTCGATCAGAACCGCCTGAGCGACCCCTCTGGAAACGGCCTCAATGCTCAGGCCACCGGACCCGGCGAACAAGTCCAGACTGCGCCCGCCATCGAAGTACGGACCAATAATGTTGAACAAGGCTTCCTTCACCTTGTCCGTGGTCGGCCGCGTGGCCATGCCCGGTACCGCCTTTAGCCGGCGGCCACCAAAATCACCTGCTACAATTCTCATTCGTCATCTTCCTTTGCCGCCGCCATGTCTTCCGCGACTCCGTTAAAAGTTTCGTTAATTTCCGGCCGTTGGGACGCCACGACCCGTTTCACAAATCGTAAATGATTCAATTGTTCCGTCAATGAGGCCACATCCGCCCGATCAACGTATAACACCACGTAGCGCATCTTCTTGGAGACGTACATCACCGTCCCGTAACGCTTCAATTGCCGGGTTTGTTTCAGGCTGTACGTATACACAATCAGACTCTGCCGTGGTTGAATTTCAAATGCCATCGTTAGGACCTCCTCGCTTAATGTGTCGCGCGGTACCGCTTCTGCCGCGCGCTAATATTCATGACGACGCCCATTACCAGGGCGAGCGTCCAGGTACTGGACCCCCCGTAACTAATGAAGGGGAACGTGACCCCCGTAATGGGCAACAGGCCCAAGACCCCACCCAAGTTGAAGAGGGTTTGAACCGTTAAATAGGTGGCCGCCCCGTAACAAATCAGCGTATGATAACCGGAATTGCTCCGAATCCCCACCAACACCGTGCGGGTGATGATGAGAAATAGCAGGGCAATGACGCCTAGCGCGGTAATCAGTCCGAGTTCTTCGGCCAAAATGGCCATGATAAAGTCGGTGTTGGGCTCCGGCAAGTACCCCGTCTTCTGGATACTATTGCCCCAGCCGACCCCTAGAATACCCCCGTTACTCAGGGCATAGTAGGAATTGACCAGCTGTTGGCCGACCCCCTGCGAATGCTTGAACGGATCGACAAAGGCCACGACCCGTTGCAGTTGGTAAACATTCTTGGCAAACCCCATCTCGGAGACCTTAATCGCCAGTGGAAAGACGATGCCCACCACGAGCAGTAGCATCCCCAGAAAATAAACGATGGCCCGCCGCCAGTTAAAGCCACTGGACAGGAGCATAACGAAGACGATGCCGGCGTTGATGGCCGCCCCCCCTAAGTCGGGTTGAATCAAAATGAGGATGATCAGCCCGGCACTGATGAGCACCGGCCGTAGCATGACGGCCCACCACCCTTCAAGGGCAATGGCGTCCTGGCGCCGGTCGATGATGTGGGCCAACCAAATAATCAGGTAAAATTTCACGAATTCCGCGGGTTGAATGCTGATTGGGCCCAGCCGAATCCAACCGGCCGCCCCGTTGATGGTCTTGCCAATCACCAAGAGAAACAGCAACGAGCAGACCGCCAGAATACTGGCATATTTAAGCAACCGCTTGTCGCGTAATTTATTCAGATTCATTAGAACCATGAAGGTGTAAATGGCCAGGCCCAAGACGACAAACATTGTCTGTTTCAGTAAGTAACTGCCGGGACTTCCCCCATTTTGAGCCCCAATATCGGCACTGGCGGAGTACACCATGACGATCCCAAACAGGCTCAAAACAATATATGGCACAAATAGCCAGTAGTCTAAATATTTTAACTTTCGCATACGATTCACTCGCTCCAAGTCTACCGTCCGTAAACGGTAATCGAATGTTTATATTATAGCATAGCTTCTGCTTAAGTTTATACTAAACCTCTACCGCTGGCGGTTCCCGCCAGGCCCAGACATCCCGCATCTGGCGAGACGCAAAAACCGGCAGTAACCACGCTAACGCAGTCCCTGCCGGTTCAAATTTAAATTAAAGTTTAGAAATTACTTCCGTGCAGCGGTCTTCCGCTTCTTGGCAGCCTTTTCCCGTTCGCTGGTGTTCAGAATTTGCTTCCGCAGACGAACGTGTTCTGGGGTGATTTCACAGTATTCATCTTCGTTGATGAATTCCAGTGATTCTTCCAGAGACATCTTAAGTGGGGTCTTAACCTTGGCAATATCTTCAGAACCAGCGGCCCGGACGTTGGTTTGGTTCCGGCCACGGGTGATGTTAACGGAGATATCGTTGTCCCGGCTGTTTTGGCCGATGATCATCCCTTCGTACACTTCGGTCCCAGCTTCAGTGAAGATGGTCCCACGGTCTTGAACGGCCATGATAGCGTACGTCGTAACCTTACCAGAGTTGATGGAAACTAGGGTCCCGTTGTGACGACCAGGGTTCCAGTTCTTGATAACTGGCAGGTACTTGGAGAAGGTGTGGTTCATGATCCCGTAACCACGCGTTAAGGATAAGAATTCGGTTGAGTAACCGATCAATCCACGTGATGGGGCCAAGAAAGTCAAACGCGTTTGACCGTTCCCAACGGCTTCCATGTTCTTCATTTCACCCTTGCGTTGTGACAAGGTATCGATGATCGAACCGGTGTATTCGTCAGGCGTATCGATCTGAACGGATTCGAATGGTTCGCAACGAACGTTATCGATCGTTCTGTAGATAACTTCTGGACGAGAAGCTTGTAATTCGTAGCCTTCACGCCGCATCGTTTCGATCAGGATGGACAAGTGAAGTTCACCACGACCGGAAACGATCCAGGCACCAGGGTTATCGGTGTCGTCAACCCGTAAGGAAACGTCGGTATGAAGTTCACGCTTCAAACGTTCTTCCAATTGACGAGACGTCACGAACTTCCCTTCGCGACCAGCAAATGGTGAGTCGTTGGTCCGGAAAGTCATTTGCAGCGTTGGTTCGTCAATCCGTAAGATTGGAAGTGGTTCCAACGTGTCAGGCGCAACCACCGTTTCACCAACGTTGATTTCATCCATCCCGGAAACGGCAATCAAGTCACCAGCTTG
This sequence comes from Levilactobacillus sp. HBUAS70063, assembly GCF_038374745.1. Lineage (NCBI taxonomy): Bacteria > Bacillati > Bacillota > Bacilli > Lactobacillales > Lactobacillaceae > Levilactobacillus > Levilactobacillus sp. HBUAS70063. The sequence goes on from NZ_JBANSM010000001.1 coordinate 432,179, forward strand.
GGCTTCCTTGATTTCCAAACGCTTCAGACCGAAGTAACCGAATAACTTGGTCACCCGGAAGTTTTGCTTGGAGCCGTCCAACTTCATAACGGTAACGTTATCGCCAACCTTAACCTTCCCACGGAAGATTCGGCCAATCCCGATCCGACCCACGAAGTCGTTGTAGTCCAACATTGCAACTTGGAACTGTAAAGGTTCGTCCGTGTTGTCGATTGGGGCTGGAATGTGCTTAACGATGGTGTCAAAGACTGGCTTCATCGTGTGTTCTTGCGTGTCTAATTCTGGGTCGTAGCTAGACGTCCCGTTCATAGCTGAGGCGTAAACCACTGGGAAGTCCAGTTGGTCTTCGTCGGCACCTAATTCGATGAAGAGGTCTAAGACTTCATCAACGACTTCGGAAGGACGGGCGCCTTCACGGTCAACCTTGTTGATGACCACGATTGGGGTCAAGTGTTGATCCAGGGCCTTCTTCAAAACGAAACGGGTTTGGGGCATCGTGCCTTCGTAGGCATCGACAACCAGCAAAACGCCGTCAACCATGCGCATGATCCGTTCAACTTCACCACCGAAATCAGCATGTCCTGGGGTATCCAAGATGTTGATTTGCTTGTCGCCGTAACGCACAGCAGTGTTCTTGGACAGGATCGTAATTCCCCGTTCCTTTTCGATAGCGTTAGTATCCATGGCGCGGTCGCCAATGGACGTATGTTCGTCTAACGTATCGGATTGTTTAAGCATTTCGTTAACCAGGGTCGTTTTCCCGTGGTCAACGTGGGCAATGATGGCAATGTTACGGATATCATCTCTGAATTTCAAGTGTATTTCTTCCTTTCGTGCTTGTTGAATTAGATGGATCACGGCATGCTTACGTCGTCGGTAAGTACGCTTATTGTAGCGTGATTGATTAATAAAGTCCATCTGTACCGACCGGCCGCATAAAAAAACTGTGACCGTGTCACAGTGAGACGTCATCTTCTTCAATTTGGAGAATATCACGTTGCGCTTTTTCCGTCGCTACTAGTACAAGGTTAGATGATAGCATATTGAGCGGCTGGCCGTCAATGGTTGAGACCCGAACGCCCAAAAAGTTTAGCATAACTTGGCCCGCAGCAATGTCCCAAGGCTTCAAATAAGAAATATAGCCCAGCGTCTTGCCGAGGAGCACGTTAATCATTTCAATTCCGGCACTCCCGTAAATCCGCATGCCTGCGCTATCGTGCACAATCTTCTGCATGTGGGCGATGTCGTGGACAACCAGAGGCGCACTGGCCCCAATCAGGCCGTCCGCCAGGGCAATGTTGGCCGGCGCACTGAGGGGGCGATCGTTGGCCCAGACCCCATTAATCGCGGGCCCGCCGGCATACAAGACGTCATTCATCACGTCATAGATGAAGCCCAATTGTCCCACGCCATCCTGATAGATCCCAATCATCATGGCAAAGTTATCGTGCTGCTTCACAAAGTTCATGGTCCCATCGATGGGGTCCACGATCCAGACGCGGCCGTCCAGGCTAGTCAGCTGATCGCCAAAGCCCTCTTCGCCTAAAACTTTCGCCTGAGGGTCCATTTGTCGAATGCCTTCGATTAAGAATTGTTCATTACTCTTATCAATATTAGTGACTAAGTCCTTACGGCTGGTTTTCTCATCCACCGTCATCGGTCCGGCCATCTTCGCAATCACCTGACGTCGCCCCTCACGGAGTAATGCCGAGACGTCGCGCGCGGTCTGTTGCCAATCTTCTGTCATAAATTTAACGATCCCCTTTCATCCTAATTCGGCCACCCTGTTCGCGGGCCTGCTTGACGGTCCGGTAGATGCTGTAGCCGGAGACCTGTTCAAATTCACGCCCTAATTGTTTTTCCTCGAACTTCTGGGGGACCACCTTTTGAAATTCCCGATAGGCGGCCAGTAATGCCTCGGCCGTCACGCCTTGATTCAGTTCGTAGGCGTCCTCCACGCGCTGATACAGCGTGGTCACGGCTACGATGTCTGCGGTCGACCAATCGGCCTGCAGCGGATATTCATAATTACTTGATGACTGGGTCACGTGTTATTTTCCCTCCGTTTGTTGTGCTTCAATCGTGGCAATCTGCTCACGAATCGCCGCCATCTGCGCGGCGTAGTCCTGTTGTTCGTCTTCAGATAAGACCAGGTTGGTTAAATGCCGAATTCCCTTGGCCCCCACCAGTACCGGTGAGGCGGCGGCAAAGGCTGGCTCTTCCTCATGAATGTTGGTCACCGCCGCGATAACCGGCTGATCGGACAGAGTCGCCTGGAGCAGGCGAATAATGGCCAAGTCGCGCAAGGTGCCTTGCTGCTCGGCGGCCTCCCGCGTCAGCCAGGTGCTCATCTTGCCCAGATCATCGGCATCGAAGTCGGCGTCCGCATTCGCTAAATACATGAGTAACGGTGCCGGGCCCACGTAGGTGCGACTCCAGGCCACAATGGGGGTCTGCGCCGTACCGACCACCGTCGCCTGAATCACGGCGGCCCCCACACCCAGCCGTTCGGCCAACCGATACGTCAGCAAGCGCGTCAGCGGGTAGGTCCCCAGCCCCCAGATTTGACTAGCCGGCAACCCGGAGAATTTCCACGCAAAGTACGTCAGCAGTTCATCGTGCGCTCCGGAAAAGATCAACTGGCCGTTAAAGTCATTCTCCACAATCCGTTTCATCAGTAAACGTAAATCCGCCACCAAGTTGGCGACCGGCGTATCACTTGTCGCGCGGTCCAGCACCATCAGCCAGGTGGCCTGACCGTAATCCGCGGCGGTCCCCACCCGAATCGTCAGGCGCGGACACAGGGCACTGGCAACCACCAGGGGTTGGTAGCGCGGCGTATCGTCCGTGGTGTTGGGCATCACCACACAGTCGAGCGGTAAATCCGTCACCAGCAGCTGATGGAGCAACTGACTGGCCTGATCAAAATTTCCCTGAATCACTAACATTGGTTTCATGGGTGACCCTCCTTTTACCAAAACGATGGGTAACTGACCGCGACCACCAACCGCGAATACGTTGAACTCACGCCGTCTGGCCGCCGATTTAAGGCCGCAGCCTCACCCTTTCAGATGAAGCCCCGGCTCATTTCCGTCAAAAATAACCACATAGTCCCATTATAAGTGAACCCCGCCGGATAGCAAGTTAGAACTCCCCCATCCCACGAAAAAAGGCGCTCCCGCTATGGGAGTCGCCTTTCTTCGAAATCGTAGAGTTGTCACAAGTCGCTTTAGACGTGGGTTGGGAACCCTAAGGCAATGTCCGCAGCTTCTTGGATTGGTTCGTTTAACGTCGGGTGTGGGTGAATGGTCAACGCCACATCCTCGACGTTCAAGCCGCCATTCACGATTAAGGATAATTCACCCGTCATCGTGCTGACTTCGGGACCAACCGCTTGAGCACCGACGATGTTCTTGTTGTCATCGTCCGTGTAAACGAAGCGAACAAAGCCTTCAGGTGCGTCCAAGGAAACGGCCCGAGCATTCCCGGCAAATGGGAATTTCGCGGTCTTTACCTTGATGCCCTTGTCCTTGGCTTCGGCTTGGGTGTAACCCACCGTTGCCAGTTCAGGGTCGGCGAAACATACGGCCGGCACACTCAACCAATCGTTGGCAGTCTTCTTACCGGCAATGGCACCAGCGGCCGTCTTGGCTTCGGCAAAGGCCTTGTGAGCCAGTGCAGCGCCAGGAACCACGTCACCCACGGCCCAGATGTGTTCTGAAGCCGTCCGACCTTGGTTATCGACTTCGATTTGACCATGGTCGTTTAACTTAACCTTGGTGTATTCCAAGCCCAAGTCATCCGTATTTGGCTTCCGGCCAACCGTGACCATGCAGTAATCCGCCTTGATCGTGGTTTCCTTGCCATCTACAGAATAAGTGACATCGACACTGTTGTCATCTTGCTTCGAACTCTTAGCCATGGCGCTGGTAATGACGTCAACGCCCTTCTTCTTCAAGTTCTTCAGTACAACGGAGACCATATCCTTTTCAAAGTTAGGCAGGATGGATGGCGTTCCTTCAATGATCGTGACGTGTGCACCCAGACTAGCGTATGCGCCCGCTAATTCGGTTCCCACGTAACCACCACCGATGACGACGAATTCTTTAGGAATTTCTGGCAAGTTGAGCCCACCGGTCGAGTCAATGACCCGGCCTTCAAACTTGAATCCAGGAATTTCGATTGGATGGCTCCCCGTCGAAATAATAATGTTATTGTATTCGAAGGTTTGGCCCGTATCCGTCGACATGAATTGCTTTTCACCAGTTGGCATAACCCGCAGTTGGGTATCGCTCAAGAAGACCGCTTCACCATTGACCACGTCAACGTGATGCTTCTTCATCAGCATCTTAACCCCACTGGTCATCCGGTCAACAACCTTCTTTTGCTTCCAGTCTTGGGTCTTCTTGAAGTCGATCTCAGCCGAACTCGTCGAAATCCCGTAAGTGGAACCATCCTTGGCTTGTTCTAACCGGTGACCCGCTTGGATTAACGCTTTGGAAGGAACACAACCAACGTTCAGGCAGACACCGCCCAGCGTATCAGATTTTTCAACCAACGTAACCTTTTGGCCTAATTCAGAAGCCCGAATCGCAGCAACGTAGCCGCCGGGGCCGGCACCAATGATGACGGTATCCTTTTTTTCAACATCTGCCATATTTCTGTCATCCTTCCATTAAGAGCATTTCTGGATCGTGAAGCAATGCTTTCATTTCGTTTAAGATATTTTGAGCTAAGGCTCCGTCGATTAAACGGTGATCGTAACTCATGGAAAGCTTCAGCATCCGACCAACCACGATGTCGCCATCTTCGTTGACGTAAGGTGCCTTTTCAATCCGGCCAACCCCCAGAATCGCAACTTCAGGTTGGTTAATAACTGGCGTGAACCAGCCGCCACCAATGGACCCAACGTTACTGATGGTGATAGAACCACCGGCCATGGATGCTGGTGACAACTTGTTATCGTAAGCGGCTTGGGTGTTTTCACTAATTTCCTTAGCGATTTCAAACATTCCCTTGGAGTCCGCGTTCTTGATGTTTGGTACGTACAGACCGTGGTCCGTGTTCGTCGCAATCCCAATGTTGTAGTAGTGCTTCGTCACAATCTCTTGGGTGGTGTCGTCGATGGAGGCGTTCAGTTCTGGGAAGTCCTTCATCACGGCAACCAAGGCCTTAACGATGTACGGCAAGAAGGTCAAGTGAATGCCCTTGTCGGCAGCGGCTTGCTTGTACTTCTTCCGGTTAGCCATCAAGGCTGAAACTTCAACTTCGTCAAATGAGGTAACGTGTGGCGCAATATCCTTGGAAGTCCGCATGCTCTTGGCAATAATCTTCCGCATTGGGGACATTGGTTCACGCGTTTCCAGTTCTGGCCGGTCGGCGTTCCAAGGCTTGATTGCTTGGCCCGTGGCCTTAGCGGCAGCTGGCGCAGCAGGAGCGGCTGCGGCGGCTGGTGCTGGGGCAGCGGCGCCGTTGAAGTTATCAATATCGGCCTTCAAAACTTGGCCGTGGTTCCCGGTTGGGGCAACCTGGGTAATATCAACACCCTTGTCCCGGGCGTATTGCCGAACGGATGGCATGGCCATTACTAACTTATTCGGATCAGCGGCGGCCGGCACACCGGTTGGGGCAGCAGCTGGCGCTGGCGCAGCGGCTGCGGGTTCTGCGGCTGGTGCTGGAGCTGCTTCTTCGGCAGGCGCTGCATCGCCACCCTTGCCTAAGTCAGGTGGGGTATCTGAACCGTCATCAATGACGATCAATGGATCACCGATTTCAACGGTATCCCCCTCCTGTGCGACAATTTTTGAAATCGTACCATCGACGGGTGATGGTAATTCCGAAACAGACTTATCGTTTTGGATTTCGACTAACGTGTCGTCTTCCTTAACGGCGTCTCCTTCTTTCACGAGCCATGAAGAAATTTCACCTTCAGCCATTCCTTCACCGAGCTCAGGGAGTTTGAACGTATAAGCCATGGGAAAACTTCCTTTCTTTCATTTAATGCAGAATGTTCCCACATCGAGTTTTATCTTTTAATTAAGTAGAGCGGTTACATTTTAATAGTTCGCGATTTCACGGACCTTGGCTTCAATGTCATCGGCATTTGGAATCCAATCATTTTCGGCTTGGGCGAATGGGTAAACGCTATCTGGCGCAGCGACCCGACCGATTGGGGCGTCCAAGGACATGATCTTTTCTTCGGCAATATCCGAAGCCACGACGGCACCAACACCGGCCATCCGTTGTGCTTCTTGGACGACAACCACCTTGTGGGTCTTGTCGATCGAAGCAAAGATGGTGTCCGTGTCAATTGGTGACAGTGACCGCAAGTCAATGACTTCGGCGGAAATACCATCCTTAGCCAAGGCATCGGCGGCCGTCAAGGATTCGTTGACTTCTGCACTGTAAGCCACGATGGTAATATCGGTCCCTTCGCGTACAACCTTAGCAGAATCTAGGGGAACCGTGTACTTTTCATCAGGAACTTCATCCTTCATTGACCGGTAGAGCTTCAAGTTTTCCATGAACAGCACCGGATCATCGCTTTCGACTGCGGAGATGATTAAGCCCTTCGCATCGTATGGATTAGCTGGGGTAACCACCCGCAGGCCAGGGGTACTGGTAAAGTAGTTTTCCAAGTTATCCGCGTGCATTTCGGCGGTATGAGTCCCCCCACCAAATGGCGTCCGTACCGTAACTGGGAAGTTCTTTTGACCACCGAACCGGTAGTGATCCCGGGCTAACTGGCCAACAATCCCATCCATGGCTTCGAACGTGAATCCCATGAATTGGATTTCTGGAATTGGCCGCCAACCGGTTAAGGATAACCCGATTGCCAAACCTAAGATTCCGGATTCAGCCAATGGGGTATCGAAGACCCGGTCTTCACCATACTTGTCTTGCAGACCAACCGTGGTCCGGAAGACACCACCGTTTTTACCAACATCTTCACCGAAGATCAAAGTCTTGGGATCATCGTTTAAGACTTGATCCAGACCAGAAGTGATCGCTTTAATATACGTCATTTTAGCCATGATTACTTCGACTCCTTTGCTTCGAATTCTGCAATTTGCTTCTTAACCGCTGGAGTAGGAACATTGTAAGTCCACTTCAGGAAGTCGGAAACCTTTTGTGCTGGGGCTGCTTCCGCTTCCTTCATTGCTTCCTTAAATTCGTCTTTGTATTCGTCGACTAATTTGTCTTCTTGATCTTGTGACCACAGACCCTTGTCCGTTAAGACTTTCCGCATCCGAATCAATGGGTCGGCATCGAACCAAGGCTTTTCTTCTTCCTTCGTCCGGTAACGCGATGGATCATCCCCGGCTGAAGAGTGGGCACCATAACGGTAAGTTAAGGTTTCAATTACCACTGGACCATTGCCAGCAGCGGCAAATTCACGGGCAGCTTTAGAAACTTCGTGAACGGCCACGATGTCCATCCCGTCAACTTGAACGGAAGGAACCCCCATGGCAACCGCCTTTTGTGCTAAGGTTTCGGCACCGGTTTGCTTCTTACGTGGTACGGAAATCGCCCAACCATTGTTTTGAACGAAGAATACGGCTGGTGCTTGGAAGGCACTGGTGAAGTTAACCCCTTCATACCAGTCCCCTTGTGACGTCCCACCATCACCGGTGTAGACGAAGGCAACGCGGTCTTCGTCGCCGTTCTTCTTAATCCCCAAAGCAACGCCGGCAGTTTCAACGTATTGGGCACCGATAATAATTTGTGGGAAGAGCATGTTCGGGTTTTCATGTTGATTGCCTTGAACATGACCCTTAGACCATAAGAAACCTTTTGCAACAGTTGTACCGTGTTGAATCATTTGTGGTAAATCACGGTAAGCAGGTAACAGGAAGTCATTTTCTTTAAATGCTGTGACACTTCCCATTTCACTGGCTTCCTCACCGGCAGTTGGAGCATAGAATCCGAGGCGACCCTGACGGGAGAAGTTCATTGTTTGTTCGTGTAACGTACGCTCCCAAACCATTTTCTTCATGAAGTCAACAAGTTGGTCATCTGAATATTTTGCCAACGTGTCTGGATCAACAACCTTCCCTTCCCGGTCAATGACTTGCACCGGGTGCTTATATGGGTCGGCCATCGTAGCTTTGATTTTGGCAAAGTCTACAATCTGTTTGCTTCCATTAGCCATAAGTAACACTTTCCTTTCACTTGATATGAAATTGTTAACAAGAGTGAGTTAACGTTGCGTTTCCTGACTACACCCCTAAAGTACCATTTTTTCACAACCGTTGCAAGCCCTTTCATTAACGGAAATAAAGGTTTGCTGCAAAATCTTTGACGATGCTTGTGATTCTCAGCTTTCGCTATTTTTAATGTATGGAAACCGTTTTCTTTCATTTCATTTTGTCGGCGTGATATGTTAAAATAAGTGGTAATTATGAATTAAATGCGGAGGTAATGCGCTTGTTTCTCATGAAAGATATTGTCAGAGATGGCGATCCCGTACTGCGTAAGGAAGCGGCTGAAGTCACGTTCCCCTTATCAGCAGAGGATCAACAACTCGCTAAGGACTTAATGGAATACTTAGTGGTCTCCCAAGACCCTGAGCAATGTAAGAAGTATGGGCTGCGGGCCGGCGTTGGCCTGGCCGCTCCCCAAGTCGGCGTCTCCAAGAAGATGGCCTCTGTCCTGGTGCCACCGGCAGAAGAAAACGGGAAGTCACCGTTCACCGACGTCATCATCAACCCCGTCATCGTCTCCGAATCCGTTCAGTTGGGGGCCTTGACCGAGGGTGAGGGCTGCCTCTCCGTGGACAAGGACGTGCCGGGCTTCGTGCCCCGTCACGACCGGATCACCCTGCGTTATTTCGACGTCAACGGTGAAAAGCATCAGATTCGCCTGAAGAACTACCCCGCGATCGTGTGCCAACACGAGATCGACCACTTACACGGGACGTTGTTCTACGACCACATCGACAAGGACCAGCCGTTCAGCCGGGCCGAAGATACCATCATGATTGAGTAATTCGTTGCAAAAGGACCGCGCCGCTTTCACAAATTTCTGCGAAAGTGACGCGGCCCTTTTCAGTTCGGTTACTTACTTAACCACGGGATCGTCTAACTTTTTCAAATCTTTTAAATATTCCACGGTCGATTCATTCATCAGATAAGCTACGTCGAGATGGAGTTCGCCCGTGTAGACCCAGATGTCACTGACCACGAAGGCCGACCCCTGAACCACCGACTTAATCTCGTGGTCGGCACTAAAGCTGGCCAAGGCTTGGTTGAAGGCCCGTTCCAACTCCGGTAAACGGCGCTCCGTATCCATGCCGGCGGGAAAACTGTACTCAAACGACATGACGCCCCGGCCCCAGACGTCGGCCACCGTTTCGGCCGCCTCAATCTGACATTCCGGCTCGGTCAACACGTCTTCGTTCACCAGCCGTTGGAGGGCCGCCTTGACCGCCACATCCGTCTCATCCTGGGCAGATCGGCGAACGATTCGCGTGGCCCGTTGGACAATAGTGCGGTGAATCATTTCATAAATCACAATGGCAATGATAATCCCAATGATGATCTCTACTATTAATGCCATGGCGTCTCCTCCGTTCACTTTGCGTTAGCTTAATCATAGCATGTTTTATCGTCCAGTGGTAATTCTATACAATCGCCTGAAACTATGCTAAAATTGTGCTAATTGTTGTGTAAGCAACCCGCAGTTCGGATGGACCAATGACTCGCCGGTACACTGACGAGTTAAATTATTTTGTTAAAGGAGTTTTGTCAGTGATTTATAAAGTTTATTACCAAAACGATAAAAAGCGGAATCCTAAGCGCGAGGATACCCATTCTCTTTACTTGGAAGCGGACACCGAAGTTGAAGCTCGGGCCCAAGTAGAAGAACACACGGAACACAATATCGAATTCATCGAAGCGATTGAAGGGAATACGCTCGCTTACGAGCAACAGAATCCGAATTACAAGTTAACGGAGTTCAATGAATGAACAAGTTAAACGTCAAAAATAACGAGACCGCTATCTTTGGCGTGGGTGGACTTGGTGAAATCGGGAAGAACACGTACGGCATTCAGTTCCAGGATGAAATCATCCTGATCGATGCCGGCATTAAGTTTCCCGAAGACGAATTATTAGGGATCGACTATGTCATCCCCGATTACCAATACCTCGTTGAAAACCAAGCCAAGATCAAGGCGCTAGTGATTACCCACGGCCACGAAGACCATATCGGCGGTATCCCGTATTTATTGAAGGCCCTCAACGTCCCAGTGTATGCTGGTCCGCTGGCCTTAGCATTGATTAAGAACAAGCTTGAAGAACACGGATTACTTAAATCGACTGAATTACACGCAATTGACGATGATACTGTGCTTAAATTCCGTAAGATGAGTGTCACCTTCTTCCGGACGACCCACTCCATTCCCGATACGTTGGGAATCGCCGTTCACACACCGGTTGGGACGATTGTGGAAACCGGGGACTATAAGTTCGACTTAACACCAGTCACCAACCAGCCGCCTGATCTTCAAAAGATGGCCAAGCTGGGCGCTGAAGGCGTGCTCTGTCTGATGTCAGATAGTACCAACGCCGAACGGCCGATCTGGACGAAATCCGAAAAATGGGTGGGCAAATCCATCCGTAAGATTTTCGACCAAGTCGAAGGCCGGGTCATCTTTGCCACGTTCGCTTCCAACATCTCGCGTATCGAGACCGCTTGCGAAGTCGCGTTGGCTCACGGTCGGAAGATCGCTGTCTTTGGTCGTTCCATGGAAGCTGCCATCGTCAATGGTCGCGAACTGGGTTACCTGAACATCCCTGACGAGGCGTTAGTGGATGCCAACACCATCCGGTCTCTCCCTGCCGAAAAGGTCATGATTCTTTGTACCGGATCGCAGGGTGAACCCATGGCGGCCCTCTCACGGATTGCCAACGGAACCCACCGGCAGATTGCCATTCAACCCGGTGACACCGTCGTCTTCTCCAGTAACCCGATCCCCGGCAACACGATTTCCGTGAACCGGGTCATCAACGAGCTGGAAGAAGCCGGCGCCAACGTTATTCACGGTAAGGTCAATAATATTCACACCTCCGGTCACGGTGGTCAAGAAGAACAAAAGCTGATGCTGCGGCTGATGCAACCGAAATTCTTCATGCCGATTCACGGGGAATACCGGATGTTAAAGATTCATACCGAGTTGGCCGAGCAGTGTGGCGTGCCGTTAGACCATAGTTTCATCCTGCAAAATGGGGATGTGCTGGCGCTAACGCAGGACTCCGCACGGGTTGCCGGTCACTTTACCGCTGGCGATGTTTACATCGACGGTTCCGGCATCGGAGACATTGGCAACGTGGTCTTACGCGACCGGCAACTGCTCTCCGAAGAAGGCTTGGTCGTCGTGGTCGCTACCATCGATCTCAAGAACCAAGAGATCAAGGCCGGCCCCGACCTGCTCTCTCGTGGCTTCGTCTACATGCGTGAATCCGGTGAACTTCTCAACGAAGGCCGCCGGCGCGTGTTCCAGACGATTCGGCGTGCGATGCGTAATCCGAAGGCCACCGAGGCTTCAATTCGGAACGCGGTCATCGATGATCTCCAGAACTTCCTCTTTGCGAAGACGGAACGTCACCCGATGATTTTACCGATGTTTATTATGACCAAGTAAGCTTATGCTTGAAGGGATGTCCCCCGAGACATCCCTTTTTTGCTGGGCTTGAATCCCCCTTCAACTGACGAAACGAACGCCAAATTTTAGGACTCCGGAAAGTTCCGCTAGAATCACTAGGCAGTTTCACCGATTTCGTTTATAATAGTGAGGATTAATAATTGAGAGGAGAAGTATGGTGAGTGTCCAGTTCTATATCATCTTAAACGAGCACGCGGGGAGTGGCCGTGCCAAGGTCTTGTGGCCGGAAATCAAGCAACAGCTCGATGACGCCCACGTCGACTACGAGCTCGCCATTTCAGAATACGCCAACCATGCGATTCTTTTAAGCGAGCAATTTGCCAAACAATTACCGGACGCCCCCCATCAAAATTGGGTCGTCCTCGCTGTCGGTGGCGATGGGACCTTGCATGAAGCCATCAACGGCCTCACCAAACACCCCCGAACCTATCCGATTCCGGTCGCCTACCTGCCGATTGGTTCCGGCAACGACTTCGCCAGGGGTGCCGGAATGGCCCTCAAGTGGCAGGACGCGCTGAAACAGGTCATCCAGTGTACCCACGCCACGACCTACGATATTGGGAGCTACGACGAAACCATCAAACAGGAACGCGGCGTCTTTACCAACAACCTGGGGATCGGCTTCGATGCCGCGATTATCTCGCAGGCCAACCAATCCAAGGCCAAGGTGTGGCTAAACAAGCACCACATGGGGAAACTGTCCTACCTGGCATCTGCGCTGGACGTGTATTACAACCAAACGGGGTTCACGCTGACCGTCCACGTGGGCAATCAACGTGACATCTACCCCAATGCCTTTCTCGTGACGACCACCAACCACCCCTACTTCGGCGGTGGCGTGGGGATTGTGCCCAACGCAACGATTGAGGACCATCAGTTACACCTGGTGGTCATTGAGAAGCCTAACTTTTTCAAGTTGATGTGGCTGGCCCTACGCCTCGTATTCAAGCGTCATTTGACGTCTAAGGCCGTTCACTACTATCAGGCATCAAATATCCACCTGACCGTTCCGTCCATCGAATACGGCCAATTAGACGGCGAGGAGATGGGCGGGCGCTTCTTCGACGTCTACGTGGGACTCAAACGGTATCCGTTCTGGTTCGACGTCACGATTTAGTAGATAACCGCACTTTTCTGAAAATGGTTTCATTAAAAACAGCGTAACGACAAGTTTTCTTGCCGTTACGCTGTTTTTGAAGCCGCAATTTTTGAAAATGCCTAAGCTAGTGTCTAATTCCCAGCTAAGTAAGCCTTGACCCCCATCAAATTAGCCGCTACCGACCACCTGCGTCTGCCAGAGATTCCGGCGCTGTAAGCTGATACTCAGCTAACACCGCTGTCACGGCTACCTCCATCTCCGGCTGACTCCGGTTAAGACAGGTCAAAAACCGTAAAACGCGCATAAACAGTGCTGGGACGATAGCCTTCAACCACAATCATTGCTTGAAACCCCAGGTAGCCGTGAGTGAATCAAATCTGGTCTCAGCCGTGGGATTTTCCAGATGATTTTTCTGGAAAATGGCGACTTTGAGACGTGAGTTGTCGGCTCAAAGCGAGGGAAAAGACAGCCCTTTGGCTTTTCCCGTCCTCCCCACCGCGTTCCAGACCAAATTTGGCGAACGGTAAGGCGACCAGAACCGGATAGAGGGATTGGCAACATCTCCCTTTAATTTCAGATATTCTGCTGTACCATAGGCGATAACTAATTTTCATTTTCAATCTGACGCCGGAGATCTAAAAAAGCTCCCCGCGTCATCTGACCGGAGAGCTCGACGGCGACCAACGTCACCGTGCTAATTATCTTAATCTTCCGAAGCAGCCATTGCTTCCAGAATCATGTCTAGCTGAGCGCACTTATTACTGAGGTAGTTCATTTCCTCACCATACCGCGGTTCAATCCGTACGGTTTCATCAGTACTTTGAACAGTTGCGGATTCCTTTTCTTTCAACGTGGCTAGCTGTGAATTAGCCTGCCGATACTCTTCCAGAATCTCTACCCGATTACTCATCACTACACAACTCCTTTAACAAAAATAGTTTTGATTCCCGTTTTCTTAAACGACTAAAAGGAATCATACCACTTGCTAACGGATTTGTTAACGATTATCTTAAACTTTTTCAACGAATTTCATAAACTTTTCGCCTGCAACCGATTACTTGACCGTCCCGGCAAAGGAAGGCATGAAGTACTTGCTGATCTGGTGAACCTGAACGTTTTGCCCAGGCGTTGGCGCATCAACAAATTGGTTATTCCCTAAGTAGATGGCATCATGGTAAGTGGCACCCTTCGACCCCCAGAAGAGGATATCGCCGGGTTTAGCCGAACCTACCGAATGCGTCGAAACGTAAGCTTCTTGGGCCACCGTGTTATGTGGCAAGCTGACGCCCATCGCGTTCTTGTAAACGTAAGCGACCAGACCGGAACAGTCCATCCCGCTCAGTGAGGACCCGCCCCAGACGTATGGAATGTTGGCCGAAGCCAATTTTAAAGCCAATCCGGTCACGGAACCACTGGTGAGGCCGGCCGTACTGGTCGTCTTCTTGGTACTGCTACTCGTGGCCACCGTTGCGGAAGAACTAGAACTGGTTGAACTGCTACTGCTGGTCTTAGCTGCCGCTTGAGCCGCCTGCTTCTTAACGGCAGACTGCGTGGTGGTCTTGATCCGCTTGGTCCGAGTCGTAGCCGTAGCGTTCTGACTCCCCGTCTGAGCTTGACTGCTCTGGGAGCTGGTGGTCGTGGCACTAGGTGCGGACTGGGCTACGGATTGCGAGCTGGACTGACTGGTGCTGGATTGCGCCGACGCACTGGAACTAACGGCCGAACGGGTCCGGCGTTGTGGTTGCGTAGTTTGACTGGCACTAGTCGTCGAACTTGAGGTCGAACGAGTCGCGTTACTCGTCGTATTAGCACTCGACGAGGTGGTACTGCTGCTCGAAACACTGCTGGTAGCGGCTGACGATGCCACATCGGCACGGGATGACCGCGTCATGGCATTCGTATGCTGCTTCGTCACGCTACTCGTGGCAGCGCTACTACTGCTCTGTGAAGTAGACGTCGTGGCCGCGGACTGTTGGGTCGTTGACGATGACTGTGAGCTGGTAGCGGCCGCCCTTTGCTTCTGTTGCTGCTGGGTGGCTGCGGCTTGCTGTTGGGCCACGATTTGAGCCTGAACGGCATTCGCTTTTTGCGTGGATTGCCGCGTGGCACTGCTGGTGGTCCCGGTCGTTGGCGTCGTGGCCTTTGCCACCGTGCTCCCCCGCGGAATCGTCAGCTTCTGGCCCACACTCAAGACATCGCCGGTCATGCTATTGGCCTTTTGCAATTGGGCCACGGAAACGTGGTACTGCTGGGCCAGATCCCACAGCGTATCGCCGGACTTCACCGTGTACGTCTGGGTGGTCTTGGCAGAACGAACCTGTAACTTTTGCCCAACAAAAATTAAATCAGTCTTACTGTCAATCGAGTTTTGCGCTTCGAGGTCGTCAATCGAGACCCCGAGTTTTTGTGAAAGTTCCCAAACGGTGTCGCCCTGCTTGACTTGAATACTGTCGGCATTGGCGGTGATGGTTGCGCCGGCTGCCAAGGCACCCATGGCCCCCACAACGCCGACCAATGCTTTTGTTTTACGTTGTCCTGTACTCATTTTCAACAACACGTCCTTTTATGACTTTTTTCAAACGCAAGTGAACGAAAAGTCCCCGCTGAGCAGCGGTTCACTTTCGGTCGTTCATAGTAAATACGAATCACAAATTAATATTACCACACGTTTTCCCCGTTTCTTGTGAAATATTAAGGAAATCATAACGGATTTTTAAGGTTAAACACACGTTCTCGTTTTAGCCATCATCCGACTAGTGATCGCCGAGAGTCACCGTTAAATCAGTATTTTATCGTCAGATATATCCAAACAGACGTTCAAAAGTGACTGATTTCGTCCCTCACACGTTTGCTTGAGGCCGCCAACCGATTGTGTAATCACCAGTAATTGCAGAATACAAGTTGGGCCTGACAGCGCTTTCTGTAGGTTACAATCGTTGCAAATGGCGGCGACTTTGTGAAATTAAAAATTTCGACACAAAAAAATGGGAGAAACTCTCCCGTTAGTTAGTAATCCGCCCGTTCTGACTGGTTTTAGTTGAAGAGGCCTTGGAAGAAAGCCACAACCTTATGCCAGATTTGAACGAGGAAGTTTTCAGCTTTTTTCGCATCGGCACTGTTGGCAAAGTCTTTCACATTCGCCATTTTGTTACCAATACTATTGGCCAAATTGCTGGCGACATTGGTGACGTTGGTGACGTAGCTCTTGCTGGTCGATACCGGCGCCTGTTGCACCTTGCTCAGGGCCACCGCAATGTTGGTAATCTGGGTTTGGCTGGTCTTGCCGTCAATCCCTTGCTTGGCCAAAGCCTTCTGCAGCATGGCTTCGATATCGGCCTTGGTAGCCAAGTCATCGCCATTCTGCCGCTGCTTAGCCAAGTCCGAGGATACGGAGCCGACCGCCGACATCAATTTACCCGGATATTTCTTATCACTACTATTATTATCAATCGCTGGTTGGGTCGCATCCAACACGCCATTGGCGGCTTGCGTGTTTTCCGAATTCAGCGTCAGCCCATCGGCGGCCAAGGCCTTGTACACCCCGGTCAGCGCAGACTCTCCGGAAACGGACTTATCGGCCGTCACCGTGATAATCACGTCCTTGACCCCCGCCATGGTTGCGACCATCGCGTATTGTTGCGAGGTGACTTCCGTAATATTATTGCTCCCGTTGTAATCGGCGATGTTCACCTTCACGCCAGTCCCCGGATCGGCCGGCGCCAATGCCACCGAACTAATCATACTGGCATCGGTCGTCCCCGCGGAGTTCAAGTACTTGGCGTAATCGCTCCCCGTCGCCGTCAGCGTGGTGTAGTTAGATTTAACGCCCAGTGCGGACGCCACGCTATCTTTGTCCTCACTGGCCAGACCAGCACCATAGACCACATAGGCCTTAGACAACGCCTTCGTTTGAACCGTGCTCCCACTGGTAGCGGAACTACTGGTCTCGCTGGTATCGGTAGCCGTGGTATCGGCATGCCCAATCACACTGCCACCAATTCCCACGACCAGAGCGGCCGCGGCTAAGCTCAAGATCATTCGCTTTAATTTCATTGTGTGCACTCTCTTTTCACTTGAATTTAACTTCTCCCGTGAAAATAGTATAGCACGACGAAATCTTAGCGGGCGAAATTCAACGTGACCTTAGAGAATTCTTCAGACTTGTTCCTTATTGCCAGAAGCGCCGTGCGCCGGCGTATTCTGGGGCAAAGGCGGACTTTGCCATGCTGCTTTCCTCGACCTGACCACCCGGCTTAGGCGCGTGGAGAATCTGCCCAGCACCGGCGTAGAGGCCCACGTGGTGAATGTCCCCCGTGCCGTGTTCGGTAGCAAAGAAGACCAGGTCCCCCGCCGTCAGCTCTTCGGGCGCAACCGGATAGCCATTGGCGAATTGATCCTGGGCATCCCGGGGAACCGGAATTCCCAAGGCACGGTGCAGAGCGTACACGAAGCCCGAACAGTCAAAGCCCGCAGGTGTCAGGCCGCCCCAGAGATAAGGGGTCCCGATAAACTGCCGACCCAGGGCCAAGATTCGGTCGCCGTCATCCGCCCCGTTGACGCTCAACTTAGCGGCTGCGGCGGGAATCTGGCCGGCACCCAAGGGCGTCACCACTTGAATCCAATCGGCGTCTTGGCTGGTGGTGGTCAGAATGGTCCCCATCGGCAGATCCAACACGGGCTGCTGGCTCGCGTCCAACAGTGTCGTGGTTGGTTGAACCAATCGGACCGTGGTCGTCGGATATTCTAGTTCGGCATCGCTCGTGGTCAAGTGACGCAATGGAATCCAGCCCGGGTAGCCCCGGCGCTCGTTCCGATTAGCCTGACGCGTCACGAAGACGTGCGCCCAGTCGCCATCCTGCCGGTCTAACACGACCCGGTCGTTGAAGAGTGCCTCCGTTACAATCCCGTTGTTGTCGGCTAAACGTTGTCGATCTGTCGGTTGAAGCGCTGCCAACCAGGCCGTTAAATCGCCATCCTTCAAGTACGTTTGATCAGTCTTTGTGGCTGCCGTCGGTGCGGACCACACTAATGCCGTGGGAACCTTAATCCGTCGAATCTCCATGAAAACCGCCTCCAGTTTCTTTACCCCAATCTTACCAATAATTCGGTCAACTTACTAGATTGTTCTGCATTTCTTCGCCGCTAGAACCTGTTTTTTCGGGCAACTCGGTGGTCCTTGACCCCCTTGCCGTTCGCCCAAGATGAGCTGGAACGCGGCGGGCAGGACGGAGAAAGCCTGAAGGGCGGTCTTTCTCCTCGCTTTGAACCGCCAAAGACCGGCGTTTCTAAGTCGCCATTATCTAACCGGCTCACGCCGTTCAGATAATCCCGCGGCTGAGCTCATCTTGGGCTTCACTCTCGGCTCCACTGATGATACCCGCAATTAAGCGCGGCAACCAACCCTTCGTGCTAGCTACCGAACCGTGACGGCTTGAACAACCGCTGACGACCACCACGCTGGAGGAGGTCGGGGATGGTGCCAGCCGTGACAACGGTGTTAGCTGGCGTCCTGGGCCAGCTTAGACCGTGGGCCGACTTGGAAGACTCGTGATTTTCGAGGCTTCCAAGCGAGCCGGAAGCCCGCCCCTTGGCTGCAGGCGGTCCCCACAGCAGGCAGAATCCCCGACAGCCGCAGGCAATCGTTGCGGCGAACGGCAAGGCGGCCAGCTCAGACAACCCTGCCGCAGATGTCATAAAAGCCACGCTAGTTGCGGAAGCCTAGCGTGGCTGAAGGACGATTACATTATAGTAGAAACAATTTCAACCTACAGTAGATCCAGGTAGGCTTGAACCACGTGCTCCGGCGTGAAACCGGCCATTTCAACCACGGTTGCACCGTTGCCACTCGCCCCAAATTGTTCCTGAGTGAGCGCAATACCGTCTAGACCCACGTACCGGTACCAGCTTGCCCCACTGGCCATTTCGACCGCGACCCGTCGCCGTAAGTGCTTAGGCAGGACGCTTTCTTGGTAGTCGGCAGATTGTGCGTTGAATTTTTCGAAGCTTGGCATCGAAACCACCCGAACATCGTGGCCAATCTCGGCCAACCGCTGTTGAGCATCCACGGCTAATTTCACTTCTGAACCGGATGCCATCAGAATTCCCTCGGCCTCGTGTTGCGCTTCGGTGACCACGTAGCCCCCTCGTTTAACGCCGCTACGAACCTTCGCGGCCGCCTTAGGTAAGGTTGGTAGCCCCTGCCGCGTCAGGACGATGGCCGTTGGGTGATCCGTGGCTGCAATGGCCTGTTCCCAGGCCGCCACTGTTTCATTCCCATCGGCCGGCCGGAAAACGGTCAAGCCCGGAATGGAACGCAACGCCGCTAATTGTTCGACGGGTTCGTGGGTTGGGCCATCCTCCCCGACTGCCAATGAGTCATGCGTGAAGACGTAGATGACCGGCAGTTTTTGTAGCGCGGCCAACCGAATCGCCGGCTTCATGTAATCGGAGAAGACGAAGAAGGTTGAGCCGTAGACCCGGGTACCCCCGTGAAGGGCAATCCCGTTCATCGCCGCGGCTTCGGCGAATTCCCGAACGCCGAACCATAAGTTCTTTCCGGTTGGGTTATCCCGACTGAACCGGTCCTCATCTGTCACGGCCGTCTTGTTCGAGCTGAATAGATCCGCCGATCCCCCCCAGAGGTTGGGGCAAGCCGCGCTCAACCGCTGTAAGATCTCATGGCCACTGGCCCGGGAAGCCAACGCATCCTTCTTGTAGTAGGTCGGCAAACTAGCCTGATAATCGGCCGGTAGCGTTTGACTGATGCCCTGGGCAAATTGGGCGGCTAATTCCGGTTCGGCATCGGAGTAACGCGTCACGAGGTTCGACCACTCTTGATGGCTCGCCCAGCCGCGTGACTTCACCGTGTTTTGGAACCGCGAACGCACCTCTGCCGGAACCGTGAATGGGTCGTTGTCCCACCGGTAGAAGTCACGGGTGGCGGCAAGGTCCTCGTCATTGAGCGGCGCCCCATGAACCTTGTTGGTCCCTTGATGGGGGCTCCCGGCACCAATCACCGTCTTGACCTCAATCAGGGTCGGTCCGGTTTGGCTGTTCTTGGCGGCATTAATCGCCTCGTCAATCGCGGTGAGGTCGTTGCCGTCCGCCACCCGCAGGTAGTTCCAGCCATAACTCTCGAACCGCGCGGCAACGTCATCGTGGCAGGCGTTGCTCAGGGGGCCATCCAGCGAGATATCATTTGAATCGTAGAGCACGATTAATTTATTTAATTTTAACTGACCGGCCAGGCTGGCTGATTCGGCAGCCACCCCTTCCATCAGATCCCCATCCCCACAAATCGCGTAAGTATAGTGGTCCACCACGTTGAAGGTTCCCCGGTTATAGGTCGCACCCAGGTGCATCTCGGCCATGGCCATCCCCACGGCCATCCCAATACCTTGACCCAGCGGACCGGTCGTGGCATCCACGCCCGGCGTCACGCCGTATTCCGGATGACCGGGCGTCTTACTACCGATTTGCCGGAAATTCATCAGGTCCGACTTGCTTAGGGCGAACCCGCTCAGGTGAAGCAGGCTGTAGAGCATCGCCGAGCCGTGACCGGCGGAAAGGACGAAGCGGTCACGGTTAAACCATTGCGGGAAGGATGGATCCACCCGCAAGTGGCGGGAGAATAGGACATAGGCCATTGGTGAAACGCCCAGCGGCAAGCCCGGATGTCCGGAACGCGCTCGCGAAATCATATCCATACTGAGCATCCGCACCGCCGTAACGGCTTGCGTATCAATTTCATCAAAATCTGCTTTTTTAACAACTTGTTCATTCAACATTGGTAAATAACCTCACTTTGAGCGACTGGACCACTTGCCGTCGCTAGTTTTGATTGGCACATGCACACGCTGATTTAATCGATATCGTCAACGGCATCTCCTTGACTTTTCTAACTATACCAATCTAACTAAAATAATGCAACCATTCTGTAATAAGTTATTCTACCGGCATTTATGCTATCAAATTGTCTGCATAGCCAAATATACCGATTAGATGATGTTGCAACCGGTTGTCAAAAAGGTGCAAAAAAAAGCAAATTTTTTCGGAAAATATCCGGAAAAATTTGCTTTAGACCAATTTATTTCAGAAAAGCTTACTTTTTGCTAGCCGCCACGATTTCATCGTAAGTTGGAATGGATGGCATGGCCCCTAAGCCCTGAACCGTCAAGGAACTAGCCCGTTGTGCGAAGGTTAACGCCGATTCAATGTTGCTCAGATCGCCCTTTAATTGTGAGCTCAATGCCCCAATGAAAGTGTCACCGGCAGCGGTCGTATCCACAGCCTTGACCTTGAATGCGGGAACGAAGCCAGATTCCTTTGCCGTTGCGTAGTAAGCCCCCTTACTCCCCACGGTGATGATCAGGTTCTTGACGCCCATTTCGCGGAATTTAGCGGCATTGGCGTCCATGGAGGCCCGGTCAGTGACTTCAATCCCGGTCAAAACGGCACTTTCCGTTTCGTTAGGGACCACTAAGTCCGTCACCTTTAAGATGGCTGGATCAATCTTAGCGGCTGGTGCGGGGTTCAAGATCGTTGTCACACCGTGCTTCTTAGCAACCGTAAAGGCGGCCAGAGCGGCGGCTTGTGGCGTTTCAAATTGGGTAATCAGGAAGTCAGCCTTGGCAATCTCATCTTCGACCGCAGTGACCTCATCCGCCTTAATCTGTTGGTTCGAGCCCCCGTAGACCAAGATACTGTTCTGGCCGGCTTCATCCAAGAGAATGAAGGCAGAACCGGTTCCGACCGTCTTGTCGGTGACGATGGCACTCGTATCAATCTTGTCTTCTTGCAGTGATTCAACCATGAAACGACCTGCGTCGTCGTTACCGACCTTACCGATGAACCGCGTTTCGGCACCGGCACGAGCAGCGGCAACGGCTTGGTTGGCACCCTTTCCACCGGCGGCACTACTCTTGTTTTCAGTTGACAGCGTTTCGCCCGGTAGCGGCATCCGAGGAACCCGTAAGGTTGTATCCACGTTGAGACTTCCAAGAACAGTTACTTTGTTTGCCATAATTAACTTCCACTCCTTAACCATTTATCCGTTCGTAAAACGTTTTACGTATTACCGACACGCCCGGTAACCCGTTTCAGATTACTACTAGCGTATCATGTTTCGAAAAGGCTTACAAGTAAAACTTGAAATTTTTTTCAGTTGTTTTTAAAAATTTGTCGGTTTATTTACGAATTGCAGCTGTGCTCTCCCGTTGCCGCAATTCCACCGGCAATTCCACCGTTTGGGGCGCCAATTGGCGTTTCTGAATCCGATTAATCAGTAGCGTGGTGGCCTGCTCGCCCATGGTGACCACGGGCTGGTGAACCGTACTGAGCTTCGGCACCACGTAATCGTCTAGGTCGATGTCATCGTACCCCAGCACAGAAATGTCTTCCGGCACGCGAACGCCCCGCTCATGGAGCCCACGAATGAGGCCCAACGCCATCTCATCGTTGACGGCAAAGACCGCCGTGGGTTCTCGCTTCAGCACGGCTTCGGTCGCCTGATAGCCACCCAACTTGGTCATCGGTGAAATGATGAAGGCCTCCTCCGGTATCGTGACCCCGGTCTGCGCCAGATAATGCTTGAAGCCTTCTAGGCGGACCACCAAGTTATCCGTGGGATCTTCGGGTAAAATGACCGCGATCTTTCGGTGCCCCAACGACAGCAGGTGTTCCGCGGCCAGTTGTCCACCACGTTGATCGTTGATGCGTACGCTATCCAGACTGGGCCCGCCGTTTTGGTCAATCAGCAGGTAGGGAATCCCATTTTTCTTTAAAATATTGTCGATAGCTTCCACAGTAATTGAGGAGCTAGCGATGATTAAGCCATCCACGGCCCGCTTGATGAGCTCCTGCAAATAGTAACCCTCCAGATCCTCATCGTAGTTCGCGCCAAAGATCAACGGAATAAAGTGCCGCTCACGACTGGTCGCCTGAACCCCCTTGATGAACATACTGAAGAAGGGGTTACCCAGGTTCGGCACAATTACCCCGATTGTCTGGGCCGACCGCATAATCAGGTTCCGCGCGTTGAAATCCGGCACGTAGCCCATTTCTTCTTGGAGCTGATGCACGCGGGCCCGCGTATCCATGCTGAAGCGTTCGCCCTTCCCATTCAAAATCTGCGAAACTGTGGTGACTGAGACGCCGGCAGCTTCGGCCAGGTCTCGAATCGTTACTTTTCGTGTCATAGCACCCTCCACACCAATCTTTTAAAATCTCTACTCAGTTCCGGTAGGCGCCGCGAAATTCGTCGGCTACCAGAACTCCTGCGTTAATTATACCCTATCCTTGCTGCCAGTTGCTGAACAATTTTTGTTATATTCCATCGGGACATTCGTTATTGCTAGCCAACAGCAAGACTTAACGCGGTAGGGCCAAATGGTTCGGGCCGGCCGACTTGCCAGGAATGAGTTGAGCCAGTCGACCGCTGCCAAGCGATCGTTAGCTCATCAGACCTCCCACTTGGCTGAGGTGGCTGAATTCAAAACCCGCCAATCCGATCCCAGCCAAAATTGGTGATTCAACGCGAACCTACCGCGACACGGTCCACCTCATCTCACGAAAAAAAGACTAACAGCGTCGATTCTCACGTTGCTAGTCTCCAGTCGTCCTAAGCCTTTAAAATCCGATCAATCGCTTGTAACTCTTCGTCATCGAATTCCAAGTTCTGAACGGCCTTAACGTTTTCATATAAATGTTCAGGTTTGGAAGCACCGGTAATCACACTGGTAATTACGGGATTGTGCAGTAACCAAGCCAACGCCATGTGCGACAGCTTCTGACCGCGGCTGTGGGCAATCTTATTCAAGCCCTGCAGCTTCTTCAGCATCTTATCGCGACCGGCATCCAGGATGAATTCACTAGACCAGTGAATGTCAACGTCTTCCGGAATCCCATCCAGATACTTGTCGGTCAACAAGCCTTCACACAGTGGCCCATAGGCAATGGCCCCCGCATTATTCTTCTTTAACATGTCGAATAAGCCATCGTCATTGGCCGTCTGATTCAACATGTTGTAGGACACTTGGTCCACCACGAATGGCGTGTGCAAATCTCTAAAGATCTTGATCATCGCTTCGGCCTGAGGTGCCGTGTAGTTCGAAATCCCCACGTAGAGGGTCTTGCCTTGTCGGACCATGTCATCCAAAGCCACGGCCGTTTCTTCCGGCGAGGTTTCGGCATCATAACGGTGACTGTAGAAGATATCCACATAGTCCAACCCCATGCACTTTAATGAACGGTCCAGCGAAGCCATCAGGGCCTTGCGTGAACTCATCTGGCCGTATGGTCCGGGCCACATGTGGAAGCCGGCCTTACTACTGATGACCAACTCATCACGGTACGGCTTTAATTCCCGTTCCAACACTTCGCCAAAGAGGCGTTCCGCTTCGTAGGAACCCGGACCGTAGTTAGCGGCCAGGTCAAAGCTGAAAATACCGGCGTCAAACGCCTTTAAGATAATGTCGCGGGTATCGCCATAGTTGGCGTGTTCCCCGTACTTATGCCACATCCCAAAGGAAATTGCTGGTAATTGAAAACCAGTATTTCCGGCACGCCGCACTGGAATTTTTTCATAACGATGTTCGTCTGCTAAATACATTTGCCACATTCCTTCCCTTTATGCCTACCTACGAGTATAAAGGAATTGGTGTGGACCAGTCAAGCTTTGCGTTAAGCGTGTTGTACATCGTCACTCAGCTTAACGGCTTGCGAGACGTGACCACCCGTGGCATCCAACAACTTCTTGGCCTCCGCAATCGTCCCCTTGGTTTCAATCAGGACAATCGCTAACGGCACGTTATTGCCGGCCCGGTCGAGTGCCCGTTCCGCCGCCAACGTTGAGGTTTGGGTCGCCTCGGCGATAATCTTCTTGGCCCGCTCAAAGGTTTTGCCGTTGGTCGGTACCACGTTAATCATCAGGTTCTGGTAAACCTTCCCCGACTTCACCATGATCCCGGTGGACAGCATGTTCAGCACCATCTTTTCGGCGGTTCCGGCCTTCAGTAGCGTCGCCCCCGTGATGACTTCGGGACCCACGACCGGCGTAATCGGAAAGTCGGCCAGCTGGGCTAAGGGACTATCCTCGATGCAGGAAAAGCCAATCCCCGTGGCACCGTGTTCCTGGGCGAACTTCAACGCCGCCACCGTATAGGCGGTTTGACCCGAGGCGGCACTGGCCACCACGATATCATTTTCCGTGAGCTGAACCGCCGCTAAATCATCCTGTGCCAATTCCGGCGAGTCTTCCACGGAAGGTAACGTGTGGGTCAGCGCCTCGTTGCCCCCGGCGATCAGGCCAAACGTCTGTTGCTCAGTCAAGCCGTACGTTGGTTGTAGTTCGGTCGCGTCAATCACGCCCAGCCGTCCGGAAGTCCCGGCGCCAACGTAAATGAGCCGACCGCCCCGATCGAATTTCGGATAGGCGGCGTCAATGGCGGCCGCAATCTGCGGCAATTGCTTTTGCACGGCGCGCGCTACCCGATGGTCTTCACGATTAATCGTCCCAACCATCTCCAACGTCGATTCGCGGTCAATATGTGTCGACCGGTGATTTCTCTGTTCCGTAAGTAAGTCTTCAAATTGCATGGTGTTGACCTCCTACTTTCATTAGACTTGTCAAAATTATGTATTCGCTTTCATAGTGACTACTCTAGGTATAACATGTTTCATACATAATTTCAATTGTGAATATTAATTGCCCCATATTCACGATTATTTACAGGGGCGATCACCCGGGATTTTCAGCCGTTTTTTTCTGTTCGTCCCAGTCAGGCTTATTTTCACGATAGCGCGATTGATTTTCACTTTTTCCCGAAAAAAAAGGCCCGCTAAAGTCGACTTTTTCAGTCAACCCTAACGGACCTTCTCAATCATCGTTTACTGTTCAACACGCATCCACTGGTACCCACGGCTCATGCCGGCTGGGTTCCAGACGTAACCCGTGACCTTGGAATTCCACATTTCAACCGTGGCGGGTTGATACAACGGAATAACCCCTTGTTGGGCCATCAGCCGCTTCTCGGCGTTAACCAGGTCATTGTACCGAGCAGTTGGCTTGTTGGCGTCTTGGTTCTCGGAACGCTTCAAGTAGTTATCGTATTTCGCGTCGGAGAAGCCACCATTGTTGTTGGTGTTACCGGTACTCATCAACGATAAGAAGTTGATCGGATCGGCAAAGTCTGCGCCCCAGTTCGACAGAACCAGGTCAAAGTTGCCGCTGTTCGACCGGCTTAACCGCGTCTTGTAAGGTAGCGTGTTCAGCGTCACCTTCACGTTGGGCAACTTTTCCAGGTTGGCCTGAATATCCTGGGCTACCGTCTTGGTCACGCTAGTATCATCGGCCATCAGCGTCAGGTTCAATTCCTTGGTACCGCTGGCCTTCAAACCGGCCTTCATCAATTGCTTAGCCTGCTTCAAGTCGTAGGTAACCCCACTCTTGACGTAGGCATCCTTGGCAAAGTCCGCCTTGGTCTTCGGGTTTTGCGTCAGGTTCTGAGACACGAAGCCTAACGGTGCTTTGGAACCATCCCGCAGGACATTCTTGGCCAACTGTTGCTTGTTAATGGCCATGGACAAGGCTTGACGGACCTTCAGATTACGCAACGCCTTAATCTTCTTCTGATTCATCTGCATGTAGTAGGTTGATCCGCCAACAAAGGTCTTCATGTCCTTGTTGTTCTTGAGGTTAGCCACCTGCGTCCCATCAAGAGTCGTAGCGTCCAACTTCTTTTGTTGATAGAGGTTCAAGCCGGTCGACGGATCGGCCACAACCTGGAAGTTCAGCTTCTTCAGCGTAATCTTCTTTTTATCCCAGAACTTGGTGTTCTTCACCAGTTGCCAGTTCTGATCGGTTCCTTGCCACTTGGTCATCACGAATGGCCCATCATAAGCCGTCTTTTCGCTGGAATGACCATAGCTCTTCCCGTACTTGTCCACGACGCTTTGTTCCTGAGGGAAGAAGGTTGGGAAAGCCAGTAAAAGCTTGAAGTAGGCAACGGGCTTACTCAACGTGACTTCCAGCTTGTACTTACCCAGAGCCTTGACGCCCAATTGGCTAGGCGCCAGTTGGCCATTTTGGACCTGGTTATAGTTCTTGATTCCGGCCATCAGATAAGCATATTCCGCGGCCGTCTTGGGATTAACGGTCCGTTGCCAGGAGTAAACGTAGTCCTTAGCCGTGACCGTCTTGCCATCGTTCCACCGATTGTCGTGGCGAAGATTAAAGACATAGGTCTTCCCGCCATTGCTGACTGTGGTCTTCGTGGCCATGGCGTTGATGAGCTTCTCATTTTTACCTAAACGATACAATCCCTCTTGCGTATGGTACAACTGCGTCAAACTCGTTGAGTCCGCCGCCTTGGAAACGTCCAAGGTCGTGACCTCGGACTTCGTGGATAGCTTGACCTCTTGATCTGCCGCCAACTTCCCCGATTGACTGGACGTTGCCGATTTCCCGCAAGCAGCGAGTCCACCCACGATTAATGCTGTGACGCCCAGTAAAATTCCGAAATGTTTTCCTCTCAAACTACTCGCTCCTTAATCTCAATTTCTCGCCGATCGGCCGGCCTGCCCCGACGAAAACGTCGGTAGGCAATTGCCCCCTTTGCCGATTCAGCCTGACACAAAACAAGAACCATCACCAGCGTGACGGCCCTCGTCGTTTACTGCTTATGCTGCTTTAATGCCTTGTGAAACAGGGAATCCACCGGCTCCTGATGATAAATTAAATCCATCGCCTTACCGAACAAGTCGCCGACCGACAGTACGACAAACTTATCACTCTTCTTGTCATCTGGCAACTGAATCGAATCGGTGAAGACCACTTTTTCCAATGGTGAGTCTTCGATCCGGGACGTGGCTTGACCGGATAGGACGGCATGGGTCGCACAGGCGTAAACGTCCGCAGCCCCAGCGGCCTTCAATGCCCGAGCCGAGACGGTAATCCGCAACGCCGTGTCAATGATGTCATCGACCAAGATGGCGCGTTTACCCTTCACATCCCCAATCACGGCATCTGGATGCGCGGTATTCTCGGTATCGTCACGATTGTCAATAATCGCGATCGGTGCCCCGAGCAATTCGGCTAATCGCCGTGCCCGGCTGACACCCGCGTGGTCCGGCGCAACGACGACGAAGTTATCGTCCGTCATCTCCGGATTGTCGACAAAGTAACTCGCCAGCAGGCGGTCACTTTGTAAGTGATCCACTGGAATGTCAAAGAATCCTTGTAGCTGGGCCGCGTGCAGGTCCAACGCGATGACCCGGTTGACCCCGTCCATCTGGAGCAACGAGGCAATTAGCTTAGCCGTAATGGGTTCCCGTGAGCGGGCTTTCCGGTCCGCCCGTGAGTACCCGTAGTACGGAATGACCACGTTGATCTTCTCAGCGCTGGCCCGCCGTGCGGCATCCACCATGATCAACAACTCCATCAGGTTTGTGTTGACGGGGTCCGAGACCGATTGAATGATGAATAGTTGGTCCCCACGAATACTTTCATCGATACTAATCTGAATTTCACCATCGCTAAAGTGTTTGATCGTGGCTTTACCCAGCTCAACGCCAGCCGCCTTTGCAATCTTTTCCGCGAGTGGCCGGTTTGAATTCAGTGCAAAAACTTTCATTCTGCCAGCTTCGACATGTTCTGCCATAACAGCCTCCCAGTGGGTTTCCCCAAGTTCATTTATAGTTTTAAAGGTGCGGCGGATTACCGCTAGTGTCCCATCCATTGGAACCGCCATTATCAGCAATCCGAGATAATCCGCACAAGACTTAATTTACTGTTTACATTATCGCAATCTTTGGCTGGAAACGCAACGATTCACGCCGCACTTTTAGTTTGTTGCCATGAATTGCGCGGGCGTAATCCCCTGCATGCCAATCATCGGGTCAATCTTACGACCGAGCACCAACGCCGGTGTTAAGCGATAATTGGCCGGTTCATCCGGCGCGGTGGCGGTGGATGAAGGCGTTTGCGTCGCGTCCGACGTGGCCGCCATCGTTTTCTCATCTTTAACCGGCTGCGCTTCGGAAGTTGGCGTAGCGGTCTCCGCGGCCGCGGGTTGTGGCTGCTGGTCCGGGGCCAAGACGCCCTGAATCCGCATCGTCAGCGTGGTGTGCCGGTTAACCGACAGATTCGTCACGCAAGCGGCAAAGGCGTTGGGTTCCCCCAGCAAAATCAGCATATCCGCCGCCCGGGTGACCGCCGTATACAGCAGATTTCGCTGCAGCATCCGGTTGTATTGCCCAACCATGGGCAGAATCACCATTTTAAATTCCGACCCCTGCGACTTGTGAATCGACATGCAGTAGGCCAGCGTCAGGCGATTCCAGTCGTTTCGAGAGTACGTGACCTCGGTCTGCTCAAAGGCAATCGTCAACTGATCGGCCTTAATCTTACTGTTCTTGGCGTTGGCGAGGTCAATCCCCGTGATGGTCCCGATGTCGCCGTTAAAGACGTTATTTTCCGGGCTATTCACCAGGTGGAGGACCTTATCGCCAATCCGGAATTTCTGATTTCGAAATTCCACTTCCTTGGTGCGCTCGGACTTGCGGGGATTCAGGATGTCTTGCAAGACCACGTTGAGCCGGTCGATGCCTGCCGAACCACGGTACATGGGCGCCAGCACCTGAATGTCACTGGCGGTAAACCCCTTGGCGTGGGCCTTGGCGACAATCTGATCGATCACGTTTTCGACCTGATTAGCGTGGCACGGGATAAACGACCGGTCCGGCTGATTCTGCGTAAAATCTGCCGGCAACTGCCCATTCTTGATGGCGTGAGCCAGCGGAATGATGGAGGACCCATCCCCCTGCCGATAGATGGTATCTAGCTGAATCTTTTGGAGCTGGTCGCTGGCCAACAGGTCGTGAAACACCTGTCCGGGTCCCACGGAAGGGAGCTGATCCTTATCCCCCACTAAGATGACCTGCATGCCCACCGGCACCGCCTTGAGCAAAGCCTTCATCAGGTAAACGTCGACCATGGACGTCTCGTCGATGATCAGCAGGCCCCCCTCGAGGTCCTTGGTGGTCGCAGCATCCAGGTCGTCTTCTCTACCCGTCAAGCCCAACAATCGGTGAATCGTGCTGGCCGGTAACCCGGTCGATTCACTCATCCGCTTGGCGGCACGACCAGTTGGGGCGGCCAAGAGCACGGGGAACGGCCGCTCCTTATATTCATTAATGTCGAGCGACACCTCGTGTAACCGTGCGTACAGGTTGACCAACCCACGAATAATCGTGGTCTTCCCGGTACCGGGTCCCCCGGTCAGTAGCATCACCTTGGCCTTGGCCGCGGCGGTTAGGGCCGTGGTCTGCGACTCATCGTAAACGATGTCCGCCTGCTTTTCCACGATTCGCAATTGCTTGGCGATGGCGTCATCGCTGAATTTCTGGTCGTCTTCGCCCCCCTGGAGGAGTCGCTGAAGGTGTTCGGCAATCTGCCATTCGGCATCATATAACGTCTTCAGGTAGATTCGCTGGTCATCGCCCACGACCTTCTGTTGCTTGGCCAATTCGAGCAACTGGTCGGCCAGATCCTGGGGATTCAGCCGTACATTGCGGGCATTTTCCAGCAGGCTGAGCGTATTGGCCAGTAGTGGCTTGGCGGTGGTGTAGGTGTCGCCATTGGCCACGGAAAGGTCCGTCAACGTTTGAAGCAACCCCGCCTGCAAGCGCTCCGGGCGATCCGCCGCGTAACCCAGTTGCGTGGCAATCTGGTCGGCGCGCTTAAAGCTGACCCCGGCGATGTCTTCGGCGAGTCGATAGGGATTGTCGTGAATCACGTCGAGCGTCTTGGCTTCGTAGCGGTTGTAAATGGCCGCCGCGAGCGTACTCCCGAAGCCATAGCCGTTAAGGCCGATGATGATCTGCTCCATGCCGTTGTTGGTCTGGAGCTGACTCACCAACGTGGCGGTGACCTTCGCCGACAACCCCAGGGGTGTGAGGACCGCGCTGTCGTCTAAAATCTTCTCAATCGCGTTGGTCCCCAATTGATCGACAATCTTAGTGGCCGTCTTCTTCCCCAAGCCAGGGAAGTCATCCCCACTCAGGTAGGCAATCACGCCACTCCGCGAGGTCGGTGTCTCATTTTGATAGTTGTCCGCCTGAAATTGCACGCCATACTTGGGATGGTCGACCTTTTTTCCGGTAAAGCGGTACGTCACGTCGTCCTTCACATCGGCGAAGTTTCCGGTCACGACAATCTCGTCTTCGTGCCAATCTAGGCTGGTCTCGGAGACCTTAATCAACATCACCTTGTAAAAACTGTCCTGGCTCGCAAAGAAGACCGCACTGACGGTGCCCACCACGTAATCGGCCTGGTCGCCCTGATCCGTTGCGAATAAGTCTAGTGATTCGGATGCCATCTGCTTGTCTCCTCTCTATTATTTCTGATCGGCCCCTTGGCCCTTCTGCGTCTGGATGAACCGTTCGATATCGGCCAACTTCTTCTGGCCCTTGTCAAAGTAAGTGGGGTCCAACCGCTTGGCGGCATCGAAATACGGGCCGTAGTTTTCGCCCTGAACCATCGCCACGATTCCGCGGTCAAAGTTGGCCCGCCCGTTGTCGGCGTCCAACTGTAAGACTTGGTCGTAGTACTGGGCGGCCTGTTCCATGTTGCCCACCGCCAGTAAATTCTCGGCCACCACCTGCAGCGTAGCGACGTCGTGGGGTGCACTCCCTAGCGCGGTCAGTCCAAAGGCCAGAGCCCGCTTGTGATCGCCGCTAGCCATATAGCTTTGCGCCATCATCAGGTAACCGGCGCCCTTCAACTGGGCACCCAATTGGTCGAACTGGGCAATCGCCTTAGGGTAGTCCTGCGCCGCATAGTAGACGTTGCCCAAGCCATAGTGGAGTTTTTCCACGGTGGCCGGCTGTTCGGCAAACAGTCCCAGCGCCTTCATCAGTAATTCCTCCGCCTGTGCAAAGGAATTCAAGTCCACGAGAACCGTGGCCAGTTCGTAGTACGCATCGGCATCGCCGGGATGGCTATTAATGTGTTGAACCAATTCGTGAACCATTTGTTCGGAACGTTGCTTATCTTGGTCGCGTCCCGTTGCTTGTTGTTCCGTCATTTTTTTATGAACACCTCAATTTCTAAATCGTATCGGTCGGTGTGGCCGCAGCCGTTAAGAAGCTGGTATCGTTCCAGTCACGCAGCTCAAAGTGCTGGCCGCCATCCGTAGTCTCTAGGACCGTGATGCTGGTATTCCGCAGCCCACCACGTTTCCGTAAATCCGGAAGCGGCGTACCCAGCAGCGCATTGATCTCGGCGTTCAAAGCCGCCCCGTGGCTCACCACCAGGACGTTGGCCTGAGGCTGGGGATTGGCTGCTACAATCGTCTGAATGCCCGGCGTCATGCGGTCAATAACTTCCTGAAAGGTCTCGCCCCCGATACGCGTGGTCGTATACTGGTCGGGATGGTTACGAAAGGCATCCAATTCAGCTGGAAATTGCGCTTTCACGTCATCGAAGGCCATCCCCTCCAGCTGACCTAGGTGAAACTCTTCCAACCGACTCATCAGCGTCAATGGCACGTGCTGGTGAAGTTCCTTGATGACGTGTTGCGCCGTAATCCTAGCCCGCCGAATCGGACTCGAATAAGCGTGCTGAAAGCGTGTGTGCCGTAAGAAACGACCGACCTGAACCATTTGCCGATAGCTTTCGGTTAGGAGCTCAGAATCGCCGCCAGCCCCCTGGAACCGGCCCTCCAAATTCCACTGCGTCTTGCCATGGCGTACAAAGTATAATTTCAAAGCTCGGTGCCTACCTTTCCCTAATCTCTGCTTATAATCGTTCAACTTCACTATTCACTGATTGGTCAGCATTACCCGTCCAATCGCGCGATAGTCACATCACCTTATTATGCCAGTTTTCGCCGACTTTTCAAAGAAGCTAACTTGAAAAAATAACAAAACCCGCCAACGAGGTCAACTCGTCGACGGGTTATCAGTTAGCTATTTTCATGATTCAGGGACCACCCGAATATCGAATGTAGCCTAAATCAGCTGTAACTCACGGTCCTTGTTGTAGGCAGCGTCGATAATGGCACTCCCCAGGCACTCGTCGCCATTGTAGAAGACGACGGCCTGCCCCGGCGTAATTGCCCGGGCGGGATCATCAAACTCAACGGTGACCTGCTGACCGTCGTCACTCAAGTGAACGGTCACGCCGGTATCCTTCTGCCGGTAACGGAACTTCGCCGTGCAGTGGAAGTCACTGCCGCGATCAATCGTGTTGACCCAGTGAATATCGGAAGCGGACAGATGGGTCGCGTAGAGGTGTGGGTTGTGGTAACCCTTCCCCACGTAGAGGATATTCTTGGTCAGGTCCTTACCAATCACAAACCAGGGCTCGTTGTCCTCACCGTCACCACCGATGCCTAAGCCGCGGCGCTGACCAATCGTGTAGTACATCAAGCCGGCGTGATCGCCCTTGATCTCACCATCAACGGTCATCATCTTGCCGGGCTTGGCTGGCAGGTAGGTATTCAAGAAGTCCTTGAAATGGCCCTTTTCACCGATAAAGCAGATCCCCATGGAATCCTTCTTGTCGGCCGTTGCCAGGCCAGCGTTCTTCGCAATCTCACGAACCTGGGGCTTAACCAGGTCGCCGATTGGGAACATCACGCGGTCCAACTGATCCTTGGATAACTGGCTCAAGAAGTAGGTCTGGTCCTTGTTCTGGTCCACGGCCCGCATCAAGTGAGCGTTGCCGTTCTCGTCACGCGTCAACTGCGCATAGTGGCCGGTAGCGATGTAGTCTGCCCCTAACTCTAAAGCGTAGTCGAGGAACGCCTTGAACTTGATTTCCTTGTTGCAAATCACGTCAGGGTTCGGCGTCCGGCCCTTCTTGTACTCATCCAAGAAGTACGTGAACACGCGGTCCCAGTACTCCTTTTCAAAGTTGACGGAGTAGTAAGGAATGCCAATCTCTGAGGCAACCTTGGCTACGTCCTTGTAGTCTTCGGTAGCGGTACAAACCCCGTTCTCGTCCGTATCGTCCCAATTCTTCATGAAGACGCCGATCACGTCATAGCCCTGCTGCTTTAACCGCAAAGCGACAACGGAGGAATCGACCCCGCCACTCATACCAACGACAACTCGCGTTTGGCTGTTGTCCTGCATGGTATCACCATCATTTCATTCAGATTCTGGAGAATCTACGATTTGAAGGTCGCATAAATCCAGTATTGCCTAGTTTACCTATTTTGCCGCTGATTTGCAAGCCTGGCGTTTCCTTTCAGAAAACACGGGGCACTTCGCCCATTTTACGAGGCGGATCGCCTTTTCTTTCGGTTGAAACCGCAACATAGTGGAAAGTGGTCGCCTTACCGTTCGTCAAATATGAGTTGGATCGCAGTGGGCGGACCGGACCGAGCCTGAGAAGCGGTCTCGGCCTCGCTTTGAGCCGACAGCCCACGTCTCAAAGACGCCAGTTCCCTAAGCGGCATGAACCGTGCCACTAAGGGAACTCCCACGGCTGAACCCATATTTGGCTCACTCACGGCTGTGAGAGTGCTGGCCAGCAACCAGCGGCTTAACTCGACATAACGACTGATTTGCCGATAAACCTTACTGTTGATGGCTAGCACTACCTTGCCGGAGATCGCCAGGGGTGGAGCCAGCTGTGTCGACGGTGTTAGCTGAGGGCCTTTCTCAGCATACAGCGTAGGGTGACTTGGGAGACTTGCGGGCTTGGCAAGGCTTCCAAGCGAACCGGAAGCCCGTTTCTCAGGCTGAAGGTGGCCCCCATAGCAGGCGGAACCCCTGGCAGGCGCAGGCCCTGATTTCACCAATTTTAATGGACAGAACACCATCGTTCCGGGAATCAACGCGTTAATTTTTCTTTTGCCTTTTAGCTAGTAACTAAAAACCGCTCCCCACCACAGTTGGCAAGAAACGGTCTTTATCGGCGTTAAGCTTTCTTTTGAATGATTTCGCGGTCAATCAAGTTCTGCAGGATAAAGTGGTATTGTTCCACATTTCCCTCGGCATGGGCGCCCTTGAAAATGTTGACCCGGCGGTTGCCGGACGCATTCGTCGTGGACATCTTAAAGCCGCTGAGATCCTTGGCCACCACGACCCGCAACATCTGATTGCGGTTGTAGGGCGAGGTTGGGTCCACCGACCGTTCCAACGTGTAGTTGCCCGCGTTAGACAATTGGAAGCCCACATCCTTCAAGGCATAGGGTTTCACGTTGGGATTTAATTCGTAAACATCGGCGTCACCGTCTACTTGCATCTGCTTTTCGAATAACACGTTACTTCACCTCACTATGTTGTTTGTTCAAGCGCTTCACGATAGCCGAAACCGCCGTCACGAAGGCGTCAATCTCATCACTAGTGGTCTGTTGGCCAAAGGAAAGCCGAATCGACTCCGCAATCCGCGGGCTCTTCTCGCCAAACATCGCCGTCAACACATGGGACGGCTCGATTGACCCGGCCGTGCAGGCAGAGCCCCCGGAAACGGCAATCCCCGCCAGATCCAAGTTGGTCTGCATCACATAGGTTGAAATCCCCTTAATCCAGATGTTTAAGACGTGATCGAGGTTCTCGCCCTCTAGCGACCCGTTGACCTCAAAGTCCACGCCGTTAGCGGTTAGGCCCTGAACGACCTGTTCCTTGAAGCCGTGGAAACGGACCCGCTTCTCGGCCTTTACTTCCGGCGTCAGGAGTTCCGCCGCCTTAGCAAAACCGGCGATGGCGGGCACGTTTTCCGTCCCGGCCCGGCGCTTTTCCTCCTGGTCGCCCCCCTTGATCAGGCTCGGGAAGTTGACGCCCTCTCGCTTGTAGAGGAAGCCGATCATCTTGGGGCCGTTAATCTTGTGGGCCGACGTCGACAGCATGTCGATGTGGTCGCGCTGCACGTCGATATCCAGCAGACCATACGTCTGGACGGCGTCGGTGTGGAACCAAGCCTGGTGGTCCTTGAGAATCTCGCCAATCTCGTGGATCGGCATCCGACTGCCCACTTCGTTGTTCCCCATCATAATCGTCACGAGGATCGTATCGTCTCGTAGCGCGGCCTTAAAGTCATCGAGGCTAATCCGACCGTGCGCATCGACCGGCAAATAGGTCACCTCAAAGCCCTGTTCCTCCAACGCATGGAGTGGCTTCAAAACGGCCTCGTGCTCGATTTCGGTGGTGATGATGTGTTTACCCAAAGACTGCCGCGCCAGGGCCGTTTGCGTGATGGCGGTGTTGTCGCCCTCACTGCCGCCACTGGTAAAGATGATTTCTTCATCACTGGCCGCGTTGATACTGTTGGCAATGACCTGGCGGCTATTTTCCATCACCGTATGGGCTTGGCGACCCAAGCCGTATAGCGTGGACGCATTCCCATAAACGTTGGCCATCTTATCGGTCATTTCCGCCAAGACCTCCGGGGCCATTGGCGTCGTGGCAGCGTTGTCGAGGTAAATTTCCTTGACGGCGTTGCTATTCTCAATGTGCATCTCTTTCACTCGTAAAACCTCCTGAACGGCCGAGTTAGTCTTGCGCGGCTAACAGGGCTAATAACATCTGCGCAGAACGGTGTCCCGCGTCAATAATAAAGTCATCAAAGTTAACGCCGGAATCATTGTCGGCGTTATCGGACATGGCCCGAACGACCACGTAAGGGACGTCAAACTGGTGAGCCACTTGACCGACCGCGGCCCCTTCCATTTCACCGGACAAAGCATCTGGGAAATGGCCCATAATGGCCTTAATGGTTTCGGGGCTGTTGAGGAATTGGTCGCCGGACACGATCAACCCTAGCTTGGTCTTGAGGCCGGTATCCGCAGCGGCCGCCACGATCTTTTCGCCCCATTCCTTGGAAGCGGCGAACCGAGCTGGCTGTTGGGGTAATTGCCCGTATTCGTAGCCAAAGGCCCGGGCATCGGCATCGTGATAGGCCGTTTCGGTGGAAACAACCACGTCGCCGATGTTTAAATCTGGTGCCAACGCTCCGGCGGATCCGGAATTAATCACGAGGTCCACGTTAAACTGCGTAATCAGCAGGGCCGTGGTCAACCCGGCTTCGACTTTTCCAATACCGGAACGGACCAGCACAACGGCCTGGCCACTAATGGTCCCTTGATAAAATTCGAGGCCGTGAATGTCCGTAGTTTTCGCGTCTTGCAAGGCGTCGTGCAGTTCCTTAATTTCTTCTTCCATGGCGCAGATAATTCCAAATGTCATGTGGTGTACTCCTTCATCTTAGTCGTGAATGGCGTCACACTTGGCGCCGCCACGCAACGCTTTCGGTTTTTTCATCGTTAGTTCATAAAGAACAAGATTAAATAAACAATAATAATCAGGGCGACTAACCAAAAAATCGCCCAGTTGAGGCGGTGGCCCAGTCGCTTCCGCTTCACTTCGGCCGGACTAACCCGTTGATCGATAGGCGATTCATCGGTGGGTTCGTTGCCCTTAGGATTGCCGTGTTTACGGGCATATTCCTTCTCGACCTGCACCCGTTTGCGGTCACGTTCCTGAAAGTCTTTTTCGGCCTGCTCCTGCTCGCGGCGGTAATCCGCTCTCGTCTTGGGCGGTTCATTTTGGTCTTGCCAATCGTCGTTCATCGCTGTCACCTACTTCTGTAATAGCCAGTAATAGATGGCCGTAATCGTCTTGGCGTCGTTAATCTCGCCGCTCTCAATCATGGCCTGGGCTTCCTGTTTGGTCACCGTCAGTAGCTCTAAATTCTCGCCACGGTCCCGGGGGAGTTTGGTGGTTACCGGCTTCAAGTCCGTCGCCAAGAATAACGTCATGTATTCGTCGGAGAAACCGACACTGGAATAAAACCCAGTAATCCGTTTTAACTGGCCCGGTTGGTAGCGAATTTCTTCGTTAAGCTCCCGCAACACCGCGTGTTCAACGTTGTCCGCATCCCGACTATCCAATTTGCCGGCCGGAATCTCCAAGGTTGCCGCGGCAATCGGTGCGCGCCACTGCCGTTCCAAAATCATCTTATTATCGTCAGTCAGCGCCAAAATTCCCACGGCGCCCGCGTGTCGGACAATTTCTCTGGTCGCGGTGTCGCCGTTGGGGAGTCGAACGCTCTGCCGTTCTAATTTTACAATCACACCATCGTAAAGTTCTTCGGTGGATTCAACGTGTTCTTCTAAGTCCATGCTAAACCTCCTCCGTGCTGCCCGTGACCACGGGCGTCACTTTAGCTGCTTGTGGCCCACGAATCCCTTGGACAATCACGAATTGCACGGTCTGGCCGGGTTCTAGCTTACGAAAGCCTTCCCCTTCACCAATAATGCCCGTGTAGTAGACAAAGACATCTTCACCTTCTGGCGTGGTGATAAATCCAAAACCGCGTTGTTCACTGTAACTTTTTACTTTTCCGGTTAACATGGTATCCCTCCCATACATAGCCCAAATTATACTCGCTTGGCCGGAAGACCGCAAACACCGGGGCTCGCCGTTGCTTAACCCCGGCGTCTACCAGAAGTGTCGTCTTCACCGATCGCCTTGCCGTTCGCCGAATCCGGTCTGAAACGCGGTGGTCCGGCCGGGAACGCCCCAGCCCGTTTTTTCCATCACTCGGCGCGACTAACCCCCGTCTCCAACCCAAAAATGCCGCAAGACGACCTCAACGGGCCAGCCTTACGACATTTTCTGATTTAAATTTAACTTAACGTTTAAGCTTTACTTTTCGTCAAAACCTTCCGTTGCCGTTTCCGGGAAGTTCTCCCGAACAATCGCAGCACAACGGGCACAGAAGTGTGGGTAAGCGGCATCGCTACCGACATCTTCCTTGGTCAACCGGCAACGATCGCAGACCTCACCGGCAGCCGCCGTCACCTTCACCGCAACGTGATCAAAGGTCAGGGCATCGGCTGGTGCTTGGTCCAACGGCGCGAAGTCCAGACCCGAAACCAACAGGATTTGTTGAACATTCACATCCAGCTGATCCAGTAACGTCTTGGTCTGATCGTCAATGTACAAGTCGAGGTGGGCTTCAGCGGCCTTCCCAATCAACTTGGCATCGCGGGCTTCTTCCAGAGCCTTCAGGACGTGACTCCGCAACTTCATGAAGTGATCCCAAGCAGACTTTTCACTGCTGTCTTCGACTTCATTGGCATCGTCCAGGTCCAGAACCTTAGGCATTTCCGCCAACTGAACGAAGTCTTCGGGTTCCTTCAAGAAGCCCCAGAGTTCTTCGGCCGTGTGTGGCAGGATTGGCGTAATCAACTTGGTCAAGCTAACGGCAATCTGGTAGAAGACCGTCTGCATGGAGCGCCGGGCGTGGCTATCAGCGGCATCGATGTACAGGATGTCCTTGGCAAAGTCCAGGTAGAACGCGGACAAGTCGGTCACGACGAAGTTGATGAGTTCCTTGTAAATGTTCAGGAAGTCAAAGTTTTCGTAGTGGGCCTCAACGCTCTTGGTGAATTCGTTGAGCTTGTACAGCATGTGCCGGTCAACGGCAGTCAACTGGTCAGTCGCTACGGCATCCGTCTTCGGATCGAAATCACTGGTGTTCGCCAGCAGATAACGCATGGTGTTCCGCAACTTCTTGTAGCTGTCGGAAATCTTGACGAAGGCTTCGGTGCTGACCCGCACATCGGCGGAAGAATCAACGGAAGTGACCCAGAGGCGAACGATGTCGGCCCCCATCTTCTTGATGATTTCGTCCGGTGCGATCGTGTTCCCCAGCGACTTGGACATCTTGTGTCCGTCCTTATCCAGGGTAAACCCTTGGGAAACGACCTGCTTGTACGGCGCCTTGCCGGTAGCGGCAACACTCGTGATCAGACTGGAGTTGAACCACCCACGGTACTGGTCGGAGCCTTCCAGATAAAGGTCGGCCGGGAAGTCGAGGTAGTCGCGTTCGGCCAGGACGCCTTGGTGAGACGAGCCAGAGTCGAACCAGACATCCATGATGTCGGTTTCCTTGGTGAACTCACCGTGAGGCGAATGTTCGCTGGTAAAGCCTTCTGGCAATAAGTCCTTGGCTTCGCGTTTGAACCAGATGTTAGACCCGTACTTGCCGAACAAATCGGCTACATGGTCCACCGTTTCCGGCGTGATGATGGCTTCCCCATCTTCACCGTAGAAGATAGGTAACGGCACACCCCAGACCCGTTGACGGGAGATGACCCAGTCGCCACGGTCCTTGATCATGTTAGCCAACCGCCGTTGACCCCAGTCGGGTTGGAACTTAACATCCTTCAGCGTGCCCAAGATTTCATCACGAATCTTATCCACGGAAGCAAACCATTGCGGCGTTGCCCGGAAGATAACCGGCTTCTTGGTCCGCCAGTCAAATGGGTAACTGTGTTCGTAAGGCATGTACTTCAGCAGCGCATTGGCCGCCTTTAACTTGTCCAGCGCAATCTGGTTGGCGTCATCGTAGAAGACTCCGTCGAAGTCGGGACCGGCTTCGGCCGTCATGTACCCTTGGTCGTTAACCGGAACGATAACGGGCAAGTTGTACAGCTTACCCACGTTAAAGTCGTCTTCCCCTAAACCGGGTGCGGTGTGGACCAACCCAGTCCCGGAATCGGTCGTCACGAAGTCGCCTAACATGACCACCAACTTACGGTCGGCGATAAATGGGTGTTGGGCAATAATGTTGTCCAGATCTTGACCCATCACGGTCTTCAAGATTTTGACGTCCTTCCAACCAAAGCGTTCCGCGTTTTCGGCTACTAATTCGTTAGCCAAGACGAACTTACGGTCTTCGCCTGCGGGTTGTACCACCGCGTACTCGATGCCGGCATCAATGGTAATCCCTTCCGAACCCGGAATGGTCCACGGGGTCGTGGTCCAGACCACCAGGTAGGTGTCGTCGTCTAAGACGCCCTTGCCGTCGACCACCTTTTCACCGTAAAAGGCAGATGGGGACGTCACATCGTGGTATTCCACTTCGGCTTCCGCCATGGCGGATTCGGAAGACCATGACCAGTAAACCGGCCGCTTGCCCTTGTAGATCAGGCCACGCTTAGCCATTTCACCGAAGACCCGCACTTCTGCGGCTTCGAATTCTGGCTTCAACGTCAGGTAAGGATTGTCCCATTCGGCGGAAATTCCGAGCCGCTTGAAGCCGTCCCGTTGCAAGTTAACTTGCTTCAGGGCGTATTCCCGACAGAGGTCCCGGAATTCGGCGGTGGACATCTTCTTCCGGTCGTAACCGGCCTTGGTCAATTGTTGTTCGATGGGTAACCCATGCGTATCCCAACCAGGAACGTAAGGAGCCCGGTAGCCACTCATGGACTTGTAACGAACGATGATATCCTTAGAAATCTTGTTCATCGCGTGGCCCATGTGGATCGGACCGTTAGCGTATGGGGGGCCATCGTGCAAAATAAACGTTGGCTTCCCCTCGTTTAATTTTTGGCGGGCTTCATAAATCTTGTTTTCAGCCCAGACTTTTTGCCGTTCGACTTCTTTAACTGGCAAATTGCCACGCATCTTGAACTTGGTCTTACCCAGGTTCAACGTGTCTTTCACTCGCATACCGTCATTTCCTCCTTTAAATTAATGCCTTCACGGTTGGTGAACCGGTGAGCTCAAGCCGCTTCTGGCCTCAGCTCACCGGTCAACCACTGTGTCGTTCACTTCGCCTTGCCAGGTGATCTGCTAGACGCTGGAACGCCGTGGCCACGACTTGAAGCCTCACCTAAATCGTGAGTCTCCAAGCTCGGGCTTATGCTAAGTCGGCAGACAATCCCTGCCGGCTAAGCATAACGACACGGCTGAGCATCTAGCAAACCGCCCTCACGGCTTAAGCGTTGTTTCAAGTCAATCACTGGTGACCAGCCGTCAATCCGGACTGGATCTAACCGGCCTCCGCTGCCACCTTCCAGTGACGCGTTGCTGTTCCCATATCACCGAGTAACTTCTCGGCATGACAGGTCCGTCTCACCAGATTTCCAGCTGACAGCGCGCTATTCCCATTCTGTCGCAAACAAAAAACGACCTCGCCGCAAGGGACGAAATCGTTCGTGGTACCACCCAAATTCGGAAAACGGCCATTGCCGTCTTCCCTCAACACACCGTATCGGGGTGTCGTCGCCACGGCTTACTGTTGGTTCAGCCGTGGAACTTGGAGAATGATACCAACTAAACAGAGCGGGTGTTAGCCTTCCACCATCGCTAACTCGCTAGTACCTTCTGTTTTAGTCGGCGGATTTCTCTGCCAGTCGTTAATTATTGTTTGTCTTGGTCAAAATGCGGTTGATCGTTATCTGGGAAAATCACAACGGTCTCACCATTATCATCATTCGTATCCGTCACCGGTGATTCTTCAACTGGGGCATCCGCCTCGGCTGTCTCGTCATCCGGTTGCGATGCATCTGAGTTTACGCCTTGAGCCGTGTCGTTGTCAAGCCGGTCACCCACGACCTTCTTGATTTCTTCGTAGCTCGACATGGAACCTTCCTTCAACAGGCTGTCCCAATCGTTAGACTTAACCACTTCCAATTGACTTTCCAGCATGACCTGAAGTCGCTGGCGGAAGACCCGCGTGCTCTTCTTCAAGTCGTCGGTTTCCACCGCCAACTTTTTGGCGCGCTTCGAGGCTTCGTCCATGATCTGATTGCCCTTGTTGGTGGCCTCAGAAACGATATCGGAGCTTTGCTTCTGCGCCTCTCTGATAATGATTTCGGATTCCTTTTGGGAATTGGCCTTCACCTTATCGGCGGCTTCCTGTGCAACCAAGATGGACTGGTTCAAGGAGTCCTTCAAGTCGTTGAAATACTTGAGTTTTCCGTTCGCCGCATCCAACTGTTCTTCCAGTTCCTTGTTGTGGTTCAACGTGATTTGGTAGTCTTTAATCACTTGATCTAAGAAGTCATTGACCTCATCAACGTTGTAGCCGCGCATTTTCGTGCCAAACTCTTTATTATGAATGTCTAATGGACTTAGTACCATTGTGTTCCCTCCGCATCTATTTCTTCAACACCGCTAGGGTGACCCGAATTTTTTCCTTTTTCGTCCGGCCAGCCACTTCGTCTAACCGCACCCGGCCGAACCCGCGCACCGACACGATGTCGGCCACGTCGAGCTCGTAATCCGGTTTGAGCGTTTCCGTCCAGTTCACCCGGACGTGGTTACCCTCGATCAATTCCTTGGCGCGGTGACGGGACAAATGAAAGCCGGTCCCCACGATGTTGTCCAGCCGCAACGATGACAGGGTGGCCGATTCGGCCTCCCACTCATCGATCGGTTGAATCAACGCATCGAAGTCGCTGACGACCAGTCGGGCCTTCACTCGGCCGATGTGATCGACTTGCCCCGTCAAGTAATCCGCCATCGACGCTTCCGTCACCACCTGCCACACTTCACCGTCCGTCAAGATATCACCCAGGATTTCCCGTTCAATCCCCGATCCCAGCAAGGTTCCGAGGATCTGACTGTGATGGAGCGTGGCGAATTTGACCGGATAGTCCACCCGCAGCAGGGTTAACTCAAAATCCTGCGGTGCGGGTTCGTAGTAATCCGGAAAAAACAGGGCCCGTTGCATCTCCGCCAACTGGTGGCCCCCGCTAAACTGAACCTTCACATCGGCCCGATGCGCCAATGTGGTGGCAATGTAGACCTGCCGTGGGTTCAAGAAATGCGTGAGGACGGGCCGATATTCATCGGCCACCTGTTGGAGCCAGCCACCAACGGCATCAATGAAGGATGCCTCATCGGG
Source organism: Levilactobacillus sp. HBUAS70063 (assembly GCF_038374745.1). Taxonomy (NCBI): domain Bacteria; kingdom Bacillati; phylum Bacillota; class Bacilli; order Lactobacillales; family Lactobacillaceae; genus Levilactobacillus; species Levilactobacillus sp. HBUAS70063. The sequence continues at coordinate 475,592 of NZ_JBANSM010000001.1, forward strand.
CCGGAAATGTTGCATGACGTTCTCATCCACGTCTCAAACCTCCCCTCGACTTGTCAAACGAACAAACTTAAAACAATGTATTGCAAATATTGTAAGCCGTATTGCACTAACGATAGGACGATGATGGCCACGACTGGGCCAAAACCTAAGGGTCCCACCGAAATAAAATTAAAGTAACTCAGAAATGGTTCCACCAATCGACCGATGAATTGGCCTAGCTTGGACTGGTAAGCCCCTGGCAACCAACTCATTAACGCGTAGACCACAATCAACAGGATATACGCGCTCACCGCCCAACTGAGGACTTGGAAAATAAGATTCACTATTGTTAACAAGGCGTCGCTCCTTTACTTCGTAAACTGCGTTCCTAAATTAGCTGCGACGTCTCCGCTAACTTCAAAGTTATGCGGGGTACACAGAAAGATCTGTTCGCCAATCCGCTTGATCTCGCCACCCACCGCAAATGCGGTCCCGTTTAAGAAATCCACGATGCGTTGGGCCTGAGCCTCATCGACTCTGGCAAAGTTCACAATCACCGCATCGCCGCCGGTCAACTGCTTGGCAATCGACTTGGCATCGGAATAGATTCGCGGTTCACAGATGGCAATGTGACTGGCATTGGGTTTTGCATTGCGCATGGCAACCACCTTTCGACTATCAACCGGCCGATTAGGGGTAGCTGGCGTTGGTTTCGCTACCGGAGCTGATTCAGGTTCCTGATAGTCTTCGTCATAATCATCGTTCACACCGAAAAATTTGCTAAGACTAAACTTCTCCGCCATGGTTGGCCACTCCTCTCATAACGATTACTACCGGAATAGGTTACTTCCGCCGCCGCTTAAAGAATGGTGGCGTGTCTTCACCCTTGTTTCCATCATCAGCTGCATTATCGTTGTTCGAACTTGGGTTAAAAATGTTAAAGTCGGGCTTATCTACCCCGGCAAATTCATCCCGGGACGAACTTGGCTTGGGTTCTGGCCGGTGCGCCGGTTCGCGAATGTCCCAGTTGCCGAAGGGATCCTGGTCGGTCTCTTTAGGGGCCTGAGCGTTCGTGTTATCCGCTTGCTTAGATTGGCTAGCTTCGCGCCGGGCAACGCGGCTATGTTGGGCAGCTTCGCGTTCTTCCTTCTTCTTGTCAATCCCGGTAGCGATGACGGTAACCCGGACTTCGTCGCCGAGTTCTTCGTCGATGGACGTCCCGAAGATGATGTTGACATCGCTGGTAGCGGCATCGGACACGATTTGTGAAGCGGCTTGAGCTTCAAACAAGGACAGGTCCGGACCACCGGTAATGTTCAGTAAGACTTGTTCGGCACCATCGATGGAAACTTCCAGTAATGGTGATGAAATGGCCTTCTTGGTGGCATCTTCCGTCCGGTTTTCGCCGTTGGCAGAACCGATTCCCATCAAAGCCGCGCCTTGATCCTTCATCACCGTCTTGACATCGGCGAAGTCCAAGTTGACGTAACCGGGACTCGTGATCAAGTCGGAAATCCCTTGAACCCCTTGACGCAGGACGTTGTCGGCTTCTTGGAAGGCTTCCATCATTGGCGTCTTCTTGTCGACAATTTCCAGTAAGCGGTTGTTGGCGATGACGATCAGCGTATCGACGCTTTCCTTCATGGCCGCCACCCCTTCAGCGGCGAACCGGGCACGCCGAGGACCTTCGAAACTAAATGGCCGGGTGACAACCCCCACCGTCAGGGCACCACTGTCCTTGGCGATTTTAGCCACGATAGGTGCGGCACCGTTACCGGTACCCCCGCCCATACCAGCGGTGACAAAGACCATGTCGGCACCGTCTAGGGCTTCCGTGATCTGTTCTTCGCTTTCTTCGGCCGCCTTGGCCCCCACTTCTGGGTTGGCCCCGGCACCGAGGCCCTTGGTCAGCTTCGGTCCAAGTTGAATCTTGGTTTCGGCCTTGGAAGCTTCGAGGGCCTGGACATCGGTGTTCGCCACGATAAATTCGACACCCTTAACATCTTCGGTGATCATCCGGTTGACGGCGTTGTTACCCCCGCCACCGACACCGATAACTTTGATATTCGCGCCGTGATTTTGCGCTGAATCTAGTGAGTATTCCATATTTGTGTATTCCTCCATCTCGCGTTAGTCGAAGAAGTCGCTAAAGAACTTCCGGAACCCATCAGTTCGCTTTTTCTTTTGTTTTGGTTGTTTGGCCTTCGGCGCCGGCGATGACTGGTTAGCCGCGTTATTGGCCGCCTCCTTGGCAGCCTCGCGGGAACGAATCTCGTCGGTTTCATCGGCTAATTGGGTGGAGCCCGTCAAAGCACTCTTGATGAGCAAATCAATCTCGCTCAGTCCCCCAAAGTATTTCACTAAGGCCAGGGCCAGCGTGAAGGACGGGTGCCGAAGCCCCATCTGATCCGGAACGTAAACCCGGACGTTCGTCCCAAACTCATCCGTTGCCAAGTCGGTGATGCCCGGTAACGCAGCCACGCCACCGGTCAACACGATACCCCCCGGTAATTCTAAGGCTTGAACTTTGTCTAAGTTGGTCCGCAACCGCTGGAAAATCTGGTCGAGTCTGGCTTCAATAATTTCAGCTAAGTATTTTTCCGAAATTGGCGTTGGTTGACTCTGACCGACCACGTCAACAGGAAATTCATCTTCGTCGCTCGCTTGGGTTGAGTCGGCGTAACCGTAATCACGCTTCAACTTCTCCGCGCTGTCCAGAGAGGTGTTCAGAACCACCGAGATATCCTTGGTGATGAACTGGCCACCCTCCTGATCGACATCAATGTATTTTAATTGGTGATCGTGAATCACAGCGGCCGTCGACTGGCCCCCGCCGAGATCCACCAGGATGGTTCCAAAGTCTTGTTCACCATCGTTCATCACCATCATGCCTTGAGCCATCGGGTTAATAACTGTTCCCCGCAGGTTAAGACCGGCCTGTTCCACGGCTTTGCGGGTATTGTGCATGATCGTCTTGGGGCCGGTGAACAACGTCCCGTGAATCTCAAGACGAACCCCCACCATACCGCGAGGATCCTTAATCCCGTCAAATCCATCGACCACGAATTCGTCGGCTAAAATGTCCACGACTTCCCGTTCTGGCGGCAGACTTTGAATCAAGGCGGCGTTGGCGACCGTCTGGACGTCACGCCCCGTGATTTCACGGGACTGATCGTCAATGGCAATCATCCCGCTGCACGGTTCAATTTTTAACATATTTGCGGGAATTCCCACAATCACATCGTGAATTTCGATGCTGGCCTTCTCTTCGGCTTGTCGAACGGCGCGCTGAATCGCTTCAGCTGCCTTGTCAATGTCCACGATGACCCCGCGGCTGACACCATTCGAACGTTCGTTTCCCACACCAATAACGTTCATCTGCCCTTTAACATTCTCAGCAACAATGACTTTTATTGAGGTGGTTCCTATATCGAGACCAACGTACATCCCTGAATTATCCATAGAAAAAGGAACCTCCTAAGTTAATCTAATATCAACACTGCATGAATTCACTTTTTCCCCTAATTATTTTTCAGTTTACCACATTTACTAGGGGTTGAAAAAGCCTTATTGACGCTTTTTCGCCGTTGCAATCAAAATGAATTATTTTGTAAAGGGGGTCGAGTACGCCCCCACTTCCAAATTGACCACACCTTTTTGCTTCATCTTCGCCGCAATCCCCGGATAATACGCCATTTTCTGGGCAAACGTGGAGATGCTTGCGTAGACTTCGTTCCCGTCGTTCATGAAGAGATGCACCCGGTTAGGATTGTCCTTGCTCGGGGCATCGTGAATCTCACTGATATTGCGTTTAATCTCCGAATCCAGCTTGGCATACTGCAGAATCATGCGGTGTAGCCGTTGGGCACTCTTGAAATTACCATACACCGGCGTCCCACTTTTGGGTTGGGTAACCGATTGTCCACTAACAATACCATTTTCTAAGACTTCATAGTAACGATTTTGCTTCATCACGTAGCCCGCGGTAGCGTATTCGGTGACTTGAATCGTGGCGTGATTTGGCCGTTTAAAGTGAATCGTGACCTTCTTAAGCCGCGAATTCCGTTGCGGCGCCTGGCGCTCCAGCCGTTGAGTGTGTCCCAACAACTTGAAGATTGAATCGCCCGGCTGAATCTGCACGGCGCGCTGAACGCGACGCGCACTCAACGCGTGGGCCCCTCGGACCGTCACGGTTTGCAAGTGACTGAGCGGGGAAACCAAGTAGACCATGGCCCCAATCACCACCGCAAAGCTGGTCAACAGTATGGCTAACCGGCGGACCAACTTGCGGTTCCGTTGGTGCTTTAATCGGGGTAATTTGTCCCCGATGCGTTTGGCCTGGTGAATCCACTTCGGTGCTCTGGCTTGCTTGCGCTGGGCCGCCGCTTTCTTCTGATAACTTTCCCACGGCGTCAGCGTTTCTTGTTGCTTCTTGTCGTTGCGGTTCAAACGAAACTTCACAGCCGCACACCCCCCACTTGCTGGATTAGCGCGCTAGTCACGCTTGAGTGAAAGAACCACGTCCAAGACCCGGTCCGCGGCATCCGGTACCCCTAGTTGTTTAGAGGCGGACGCCATATCTTGCCGCAAATCATCGTCGGTCATCAGTTGGTCGGCCTTGGCCACCAGGGTCTCCCCGGTCAGGTCGGCCTCCTTGATGATTTCGGCCGCACCCACGTTAGCCAACGACCGGGCATTCTTGGTTTGATGATCCGCCGTCACATAGGGACTGGGAATCAAGATGGACGGAATCCCATCGGCCGTAATTTCGGCGATGCTGGTGGCCCCGGCACGCCCCACAATGGCCGCCACCTTAGGCAGAACCTCCGGCATGTTGGGAATGTACGGCTTAATGACCACGTTGTCGCCAATCGTGGTGGCCTTGAGTTGGTCCATCACGCCGTCGTAACGTTTCTGCCCGGTGACGAAGACCACTTGATAGTCCCGCTGGTTAAACGCCGGAATGGCCGCCACCGTCGCCGAATTAATCTTGAGCGCCCCTTGTGAGCCCCCAAAGATCAATAAGGTTGGCACATCATCCTTGAGGTTGTAGGTGCGCCAGCTAAAGTTGCTGACCACCTCGGCGGCTTCCTGGGCCCGGGGATTCCCGGTCTTCACCATCTTGCTGGCTGGCAATTGATCCAGCGCCGCATCGAAGACGTAGGCAATCCGATCCACGTAACGGCTGAGGAACCGGTTGGTAATCCCCACCACGCTGTTTTGCTCGTGAATCATCGTTGGCACGTGCAACCGACTGGCCGCATAGACCACGGCACCCGAGACGTACCCCCCGGTACCCACGACCACGTCCGGTTTGAATTCTTTAATCATCTTCTTGGTTTCGTGGACGCTCTTGAGGAAGAGGTAGAGGGTCTTGAAGTTCTCTAAAGACAGTGAACGCTTAAACCCTTGGATCTTCGTCGACTTAAAGGGAATGCCCTTGGCCGGCACAATGCTACTCTCCAGGCCCCGTTCGGACCCCACGTAGAGGACCTCGGCGTTGGGGTCCCGTTTCTTTAAAGCTTTGATCAGCGCCAGTGCTGGGTAAATATGCCCACCGGTACCGCCACCCGATACGATTAGTCGCATTTACTTTTCCTCCTGCTTACCCGTGAGGTCTTCCACGGCTTTGATAAACCGATCGCCGCGGACCTCAAAGTTCGGGTACTGATCCCAACTGGCATTGGCTGGCGATAAGAGAATAATATCGCCGGGATCGCTCAGTTGATAAGCCACCGGCACACCGGCTTCGGCGTTTTCGACTTTCTTGATGGTCGTAATCCCCGCCTGTTTAGCCGCGTCTTCTAGCAGATCGGCCGTCTGGCCAAAGAGCACGATGGCCTTGACGTGGGCCTTCAAGGAAGGCACAAGCTTCTCGAAGGTGTACCCGCGATCCAGGCCACCCGCCAGTAAGACCACCGGCGCCTTGAAGCCCTTCAAGGCCATCTCGGTGGCTTCCATGTCGGTCGCCTTGGAGTCATTGTAGTATTGACGACCCTCGGCCTCCAGCACGTACTGGGTCCGGTGACGCACGCCCCCGAAACTCTTCAGGACGCTGACGATTGCCGCGGTGCTGACACCCTTGATCTTGGCAACCGCGATGGCGGCCAGGGCGTTCTCCACGTTGTGATCACCAGGTACCTTGATGTCGCTGGCGGCCATGATCCGTTCGCCGCGGAAATACAGCTCGCCATCGGCCTCGTAGGCCCCATCCTGGGTCTTGTTCAACCGGGAAAACGGGACGACTTGAGCCGCAGATTGTTGGCTCAACTCACGCCACTCGGGATTGTCGAAGTTCACCACGAAATAGTCCGCCGCCGTTTGATTAGCGGTAATCTTCATCTTAGCCGCCACATAGTTGGCCCGCGTCTTGTGATAGTCCAAGTGATTGGAGAAGATGTTCGTCAACACGGCAATGTGGGGATGAAACTCGGTGGTCCCGACCAGCATGAAGCTGGAGACTTCTAGCACCAGCGTGTCGTCGGCCGTCACTTCTTGGGCCACCTTGCTAGCGGGGACCCCAATGTTACCGGCGTAAACGGCGTGGCCGGCAGTCCGGTCGTGATCCAACATCTTTTGAATCATCGTGGTCGTCGTGGTCTTCCCGTTACTCCCGGTGACGGCGACCAGCTCGGCCTCGGCCACCTCACTCGTCAGTTCCATTTCGGTGATGATGGGTAGCTTTAATTCCAAGGCGCGCTTAACCACAGGCACATCGTACGGAATTCCGGGGTTCTTTACCATGAGGTCGTAGCCGGCATCTAACAGATCTGGCGTTTGCTTGCCCAAGATCACCTTGAAGCCAGCCGCCTGCAATTCCTGGGCGTCCTTATTTTCTGCCAATGGTTGCACATCACTGACGGTGACCGTAGCCCCCAAACGCTTTAATAATTTTGCTGCATTGGTGCCGCTCTTAGCCAATCCTAAGACCAGCACCTTTTTCCCTGCATATGTCGTGATCTGCTTCATAATGCCGTTCGCTCTCCATTCATTCTTAGTGTTACTTGATTTAATTGTTTTAACCGGTCGGCCGGACTACCGGTCAACCTTGTTCCGAAATAACAGTGGGACAGCTTCGATGGTGCCACGTTGAAAACCCGAACCTTTCGCCACTGATTTCCCTAAATTCGGCACTACCTCTAGTTTATCAGGTTAGCCGCGTTATCTCACTAATTCTGCCAAAATCTACAAGAAATCTTCGATATTCGTCAGGATTTTGGGTTAAATCTGCCCCTCATCGTCCAAAATTCGATGATTTGGGCAACGTCGCGTGGACTGACCGCCTTGCCGTCCACCCAGTAGTCCTGATCTGCAATAATCGGTTAATCTTGTAGCGACGGTCAGCCAAGTCCCTTGTTTCCAATAACCTCTTGACTAAAAAAGGGCTAGCCCCACTCTAACGAGCAAGCTAGCCCATTAGTCGTCCGTGCTTACTTGGCAAGAATCGTCCACACACCCGTCAACGCGGTTACCAAGCCAATTCCCCAGAATGTCAGGTCAATCTTCCATTCACTCCAACCCTTCATTTCGAAGTGGTGGTGAATCGGACTCATCAGGAAAATTCGCTTGCCCGTCAACTTGAATGAGGCAACTTGCAGCATCACACTCGCCGTCTCAATCACAAAGATTAATCCAATCCACAGCAACGATAGTTCATGATGCAACAGGATGGAAACCGCTGCTAATGCCCCACCGAGGGCCAGCGAACCGGTGTCACCCATGAAAATCTTTGCGGGCTTGTGATTAAAGATGAGAAAACCGAGAAGACTGCCGACTACGGCAAAACAAAAGATAGCAATATTAATTTGATGTTGTTGGTAGGCCACGATCCCGTAAGCCGTAAAGGCAATGCTAGCCAACCCACTGACCAGGCCATCCAGCCCATCAGTCAAATTCACGGCATTCGAGAAGCCGACCAACCACAGGATAATGAAGACGGCGTACCAGCCGCTCATGTGCCAGTCGCCCAACCCCGGAACGTGCAGAGCCATGGGTAACTGCTCGTGCGTGTAAACCCAGAATAGAATCAGGGCACCCACGATTTGGCCCAGCAATTTTTGCCAAGCCTTGAGTCCCTCATTTTGACGGTGGAACAGCTTGATACTGTCGTCCCACATCCCCAGCGCCCCGTAAAGGACCAGGATAAACAAGAGAATCCAGGTCGTGGAGAGCATGTGGTGCGGCGCTAACGCAAAGCTCGTCACCAGCGTCATGACGACGATGGCAATGATGTAAAGCAGGCCCCCCATCGTCGGGGTCCCCGACTTTTTCTCGTGCCAGGTCGGCCCCTCTTCACGAATCATCTGACCTTCGTGACGTGCTCTGAAGTAGCGGATTAGTGCTGGCATAAACGCCACGGTAATTATAAAACCACCCAGTAAGGGTATAACGACATTCATCATTTCTCTTTCTCAATCCTCATTCTTATTTATTTTGTTTCAGGGTCACCGTTAACGTTGCGCCGGAGGCAACGGTGGTGCCCGCCTTCACACTTTGTTTCGTGACATACCCGTCACCGATGACGTTGAGCTTTAAGCCCTCGATCTGAGCTAATTTTACCACATCACCCTTCGACCAGCCCGTCAGACTTGGCAGTGCGACGGTGCCCCCCGTACTCAGGAAGACGCGCTGCTTCTGATACAGCGTGGTTCCGGCGGCGACGGATTGTTTGGTGACTTTCTGACCCGTCCCCAACGTGGTGACCGTGGCGCCAGCCTTGGTCAGTGCGCTGGTGGCTGCTGTGAGCGACTTACCGGTAACGGCGGGCATCTTGGCCACCTTGGTAGTCTTGGCCTCTGTATCTTCTTGCAAGGCCCGGGCCATGACCGGCTTCATGATCGAAGCCAGCAGTTGCGTTGCCGTCTTACTCCCGAGGTGGGGTTGCTTCATCGTGATGTACATCACGTACTTAGGATGGCTAGCCGGCACCATGGCCGCTACGGAGTAGAGATAGTTGTCATCGCCCGACAAATACCCCTTCCCGTTACTAACCTGGGCGGTCCCAGTCTTGACGGCCACACGTTGCCCACTCATCTTGTAGTCACTCCCAATACCATAACTCTTATAGACGACATCTTCCATATGTTTTCGGACGGATTTCGCCGTTTTAGCAGAAATTGGGTTGCCCATGACCTTGGGCGAGTATTTCTGAACCGTCTCATTGGTGTTCGGGTCGGTCACCTTACTAATCACGTACGGCTTCATCATTTTCCCATCATTGCTGACGGCCGTCAATGCCTGCAGCATCTGGAAGACCGTGACCTGAATTCCTTGGCCAAACGCCGTATCAGCTTGTTCAATCGGGCGCTGGAACGCAATGCTTCCGCTCAATTCACCAGGCAGACCGGAGTTCGTGCTCTTGAGGAAACGGAAACGGTTGATATACTTCTTCCAGGTCTTGGCCCCCATCTGTTGTTCCAAGTGGGCCATGGCAACGTTACTGGACAGCGCAAACCCCTTGTTATAGGTAATCGTTCCCCACCCGGAGGTGTTCCAATCGGGCACGGTTTGGTTGCCAATCGCGTATTTTCCGGATTGATAGGTGGCGTTCCCATTGTAGTTGCCACTATCAATCGAGGAAGCCAGCGTAAAGATCTTCATGGTGGACCCGGGTTCGTAAGCGTCCTGAACCAACGTGTCCCGCCAGATCTGGTTAATGCCCTTCTTGGTCGTGGCGTTAAACGTCGGCCGTTGCGTGGCGGCGAGAATGGCCCCCGTCTTGGCGTTCATCAAGACCGCATTCATCGAACTAGCCTTCACCTGACTCTGGACACTACTCATTTCGGTTTCCAGCAGCGTCTGCAGGCGCGTATCCAGCGTGGTGTACACGTTGTCGCCGTTCTTAGCCTTCTTCGACTTCTGCTTGGTGCCCGGTAGCTGGTAGCCGTACATGTCCTTCTTAATCTTCTGTGAGCCGTTGGTCCCGGTCAGTTGCTTGTTGAAGGCCTGTTCGATCCCCATCGAGCCGGTTAGCGTGGTCTGGCCGTTGCTGGTGGTCTTGGGCTGCGCTAGGCCAATCAGGTGAGAGGCAAACGTCCCGTTCGGATAGAGGCGGGATTCCTGCTGAATGAAATTGACCCCGCTGAGATGTTCGTTTTGAATCTTCTGCTTGGTGGTCAACGAGATATTCTGGCCGGCCGTCCCAAATTCAACCTGGAACGGGTGCCCCGAACTAGGGTTGAGAATCTTCAAGGCCTTCTTACGACTGATTGGCAGGTACTTCGCCAACACCGTGGCAATCTTTTCCTTATTCGTGGCATACAGTTTCTGTCCATCCACACTCTTCTGCCGCTTGTCGAGCACGACATACAGGGAGTAAACACTGGTGTCCTCGGCAATCGCCTGCCCGTTGGCATCGTAGATGGTTCCCCGCTTGGCCTTCAAGGTCTCGTTGGCCGTGTAGAGCTTCTGGGCAGACGCACTCAGATTGACGTTTTGGACCTTTTTACCAATGGAGATATACGAAAAGCGACCAACGATGAGGATAAAAACCGCAATGAAAAGGAAAAACAGAAACTGGCCAACGTACTTCCGGTTCCTGCGGGGTTGCTTATTCATCATTTGTCGCTTATTTGGGTCTTTCATTATTTGTTAACATTCCTTATACGGTCGTTTTGGAGCGATAGACCTTGCTTTTTAGCAATTTTATCAAGCCGACTACGACTCTGCAACTCATTTATTTGTTGTTGCTTATTGGTATTGCGATTGGTATAGGTGGTCACAGCACTATTGACGCTTTGTAGCTCGTGCTGGGCATTGCTCAATGAAATTTTCGCGGAAACGACACAGACCATCAGCACGGCTAAAACTAGGCCGCACACGGTCATCAAACATTTTTCAAATTTAGAAACCGGTAACTTGTGGCTGTTCGGATTGCCCTGCGGTTGAACCTGGGGCTGCGCTTGCCGTTGCGGTTGTTCTATGTTTGGGCGTTGTTGGGGTTCCGGTGTTAGGGGAACGGCTTCAGCTAAATTATTTTGCGCCATAATTGATCATCTTCCTATGTCAATATTTAGTGATTGGTTTAACTATTTAACTTTTTCTAAAATTCGCAGTTTCGCGCTATGTGCCCGGTGATTGGCCGCTAATTCTGCTGGCGATGGTGTAATCGGCTTGCGGTTAACCAGCTGGTAATCGGGTTGCAAATTGTCCGGAATGACCGGAATACCGTGTGGCAACTCCGGCAGTGAAGAATTTTCCCGGAACATGGTTTTGACTAACCGATCTTCCAGAGATTGGAAAGTAATCACACTCACCCGACCGTTTAAGGCCAGCAAGCCAATCGCCTGTTCCAGAGAATCCTCGAGGGCCCCCAATTCATCGTTGACGGCAATGCGGATGGCCTGAAAGACTTTCTTAGCGGGATGCCCTCCGTGCCGCCGTGCGGCCGCGGGAATCCCCTCTTTGATGATTTCAACCAATTGCCCCGTGGTGTCGATGGGGGCCGTGGCACGGTGCCGCTCGATGGCGCGGGCGATGGGCTTAGCAAACTTCTCTTCGCCATACCGGTGGAAGATCCGCAGCAGGTCGTTAAAGTCCCATTCGTTGACCACGATCCAGGCGGTGAGCTTGGCGCTTTGGTCCATCCGCATATCTAACGGTGCGTCGTGTTGGTAGCTGAAGCCCCGGTCGGCCTCGTCAAATTGCGGCGAAGAAACACCAAGGTCGTAAAGAATCCCATCGACCTCGGTGATGCCCCGAGCATTGAGTTCTTCTTTGATTTGACGGAAGTTACGCTTGATAAAGGTAAGCTTTCCGGCTTCAACGTACTTTTTTAAATGTTCTTGATTGTAAGTAATCGCGGTCTGATCTTGGTCAAAGGCATACAGGTGACCCGTGGTTAACTGCTCCAGAATGTGTTGGCTATGGCCGCCACCACCGAGAGTGCAGTCAACGTAGGTGCCCGTTGGCTTAATGGCTAACCCCGCCACTGCTTCATTTAACAAAACCGTTACATGATGAAAGTCTTCCATGAACACTCTCCTCTCCTGAGCTACATCCCGAAGTCGATTAAATTTTCGGCAATATCGTCGAAATCTTCTTCGGCGGCGGTGGAAAATTGTTCCCACCGTTCTTGACTCCAAATTTCAAAGCGGTTCGCCACACCTACAATCACACATTGTTTAGTCAGTGCGGCATGTTCCTGCAAAGATTTGGGTAAGTTGATGCGACCCTGTTTATCCAGTTCACATTCCGTCGCGGCGGAGTAGAAGAACCGGACAAAAGCCCGGGCATCTTTACGGTTAACTGGCAAGGCTTTCAATTTTTCTTGCAAGGCTGACCACTCGGACATGGGATAACCGAATAAACACCCATCCATGCCGCGGGTCACCACAAATTGTTCGCCAAGCTGTTCCCGAAATTTCGCGGGAATAATGAGCCGGCCCTTGGTATCAATTGAATGTTCAAATTCGCCCATGAACATGGCCATTACCCCCTATTTGTAACTATTGTCAAGTTTACCACATGCCCCCACTTTCTACCACAACGTTTCCGAATTTTTATAAATTTCCCCACAAAGCTTAAAAAAGCCGCGGCGAACATCTGTTCACCGCGGCTGGAAGCCCTTCATATTTCACCCAAAAACCGGTTCAATAATCAAAAATATTAATATTTATGCATTAACTAACTAATTACAAGTAAGAAACAGCTCACGAATCCTAGTAGCCAATAGAGGTCGGTCAGCCGCCAAAAAGTCTTAAAGAACGTGGGATATAGAATCTCATGATTGCGAACCGCCTGAATCAACGTGACCAACACGCCAATCAGCATCCAGCCCATCACCAGCCAGGGCAGAATCAGTCCAGCCCCCGCCGGAATTAAGACCAATGAGCAAATCAAAAAAAGTGGTGCCATGAGATCCCACGTACTCAGCCAGGCCGGCCAATGCCGACGCAACAGGCGCTTGGCTCCCCGAATGATCAGGAACCCAATCGCCAATACCGCCAGTTGCCCACCCGGCGAGGTCCAAAACGTCATTTTACTTCCCCCCACTGCTAGTCTCCGTTATATTATAGAGATTTCAGGAGGGACTTGCAATCCGGGATTTGTAACATCTCCTTGACAAGTTGGCTGAACCTGTTGCATTTCGACCGGTGCCACGGTAAACTAGTTGAGTAAAATGGGACGTAAAGAGGTGGCTATTCACGTATGGAAAAGAAAAAGAAATCAACATTTCAAAAGATTCTCAACGTTTTTGTTTGGATTATGATCATCGCAACGATTGGGTCACTTGTTTTCGGTGCCATTACCGCATTCATGAACTAAACATGCCTAAAGGGTAAGTCGTCTCGCGCATTAGCTGGCTGGGGACTTGCCTTTTATTTTGCCCAAAAATCCGGTTGCTTAGTACCGGCCAGCAGTTCTGCCTACTATGGAGCCACCTGTAGCCAAAGGATGGGCTTCCAACTTGCCTGGAATCCACGCAAAATTCGTGCGGCTCCTAAGTGTCCATGCTGTAACCTATCCCAACCGCCAGCTAATGATATCACCACAACTATCTCCACTCCCAGCGAGCTCTGGCGAGTAGTGACTATCCCATATAATATGTTAATACCCATTAGAATTGGTAGATTACCATCGCCAATCGGTGCGGACAACAACCCTTGTAGCCGGGAGTGAAGCCCCAGATGAGCTCAGCCGTGGGATTATCTGAGCGGCGTGAGCCGGTTAGATAATGGCGCCTTGGAAACGCCGGTTCTTGGCGGTTTCAAGGCGAGTCTCGAGACCGCTTCCCAGGCTCGAGGCGTCCTGCCCACCGCGTTCCAGCTCATCTGGGGCGAACGGTGAGGCGACCAGTTCGGACAAGGTTGCTGGCCGGCATCGGCATCTGAATTTAGTGACGCGCGTCATCACTCGTTTTTGCATAAAACCCACATAGCGTGGTGGGCCTCCCGGCGTGCCACAAATCGTGGGCTCCACTGGCAATAAGTCAATTCAGTTAATTAACTAATGAGAGCGGTTTCGCACAACAGCTTCCGCTCATCCCCCGTAGTCCTTGCTAAAAAAATCGCACCTTGAAATCAACTCACGCGATTTCAAGGTGCGATTATTCTATTCTGCTTAGTTTTTGACGTTTAAGCCTAATCCCCGCTTACCGGCAACGCCTCAACGCCGCCAGCTGTTGATCGACGGCCTGGCGATTGGGGACGGCCTTTTCGACCAATTGGAGCAGTTGATCCCCCGTCTCCACCACCACGGCCGTGACCTCACGCGTGGTCAGCGAGGCATACACGTGCAATAGTACCTGCAAGCTCTGATAATCCGTGTGCCACTGAACATCCCGTTGTGGATTGGCCAACAGATCGGCCGTCAAGCGGCGAATATTTTGATTAATCCGCTCGCGCGTGACGCGCTTACGCCGGCGTTCCCGAAATAACGGCAAACTCAGTACCCCCGCGATTATGACGAGCTCAACCATGGCTTTAAGCCAACTGGTTCCCATTTCCCCTACCATCGAAAAAGCCTCCCCCGTTTAGCTAACAGGATACGCCCGTTAACCATGCCGGCCAACAATTTTGACGGCAAGGGGGAGACTTGGTTAGGTCACTTAATCACTTAATTCGAGGTAGACGGTTGATCGGCCGAACTGTCCGGTTGCTTGTAGACCTGGCGGGGCTTACTGCCCTCCTGTGGTCCAATGTAACCGCGCTGCTCGAGGTCGTCCATGATCCGGGCCGCTCGGTTGTAGCCAATCCGGAATCGCCGTTGTAACAGCGACGTGCTGGCCTTTTGTTGCTCTACGACGAATTTCAAGGCATCGTCAAACAGCTCATCATCGCTGTCGCCGGCCTCTTCTTGCTGAATCTCTTCGTCGCTGACCATCATGTCTTCGTCATAGTCAGCGGTCTGCTGTTGCTTGATGAAATCAACCACGTTGGCCACGTCTTCATCCGGAATGAAGGCCCCTTGGACCCGCACCGGTGAATTGGCGTCCACGGGCTGGTAGAGCATGTCCCCGCGACCCAGTAGCTTTTCGGCCCCGTTCGTGTCCAGAATGGTTCGCGAGTCAATTCCACTCGACACGGCAAAGGCAATTCGGGAAGGCACGTTGGCCTTGATTAAGCCAGTAATGACGTCCACGGATGGCCGTTGCGTGGCCAGAATCATGTGGACCCCGGCCGCTCGACCCATCTGAGCCAACCGAATGATGGCGTCTTCGACTTCGCTGGAAACCGTCATCATCAAGTCGGCCAATTCATCGACGAC
The DNA here is from genome assembly GCF_038374745.1 of Levilactobacillus sp. HBUAS70063. NCBI lineage: Bacteria > Bacillati > Bacillota > Bacilli > Lactobacillales > Lactobacillaceae > Levilactobacillus > Levilactobacillus sp. HBUAS70063. Next base: position 490,778 of record NZ_JBANSM010000001.1, read on the forward strand.
CACGACGATGTACGGCAACGTTGGTCGTGCCTGATCGTCTTCGGCATTAGCCTTCTGCACGAACGCATTGTAGCCGGAGATTTTCCGTTGACCGAACTGCGAGAACAGTTCATAGCGCCGTTCCATCTCCGCCACCACCTTGTGCAGAGCCCGCGCCGCCTTCTTCGGTTCGGAAACCACCGGCGTGAGGAGGTGGGGAATCCCGTTGTACACGCTCAATTCAACCTTCTTGGGGTCAATCAGCATGAGCTTCACCTGATCCGGCCGCGCATTCATTAAAATACTGGTAATAATGCCGTTGATTGCCACGGACTTCCCGCTCCCGGTCGCCCCGGCAATCAGCAAATGCGGCATCTTGGTCAAGTCCATGCTGACGACTTGGCCGGTCACGTTGCGACCCAGGGGAACCTGCAACGGCTTGTTGGGATGCGGTGGCTGGGCTTCGACCACGTCACGAAAGGCCACGGTCGAAACCTCTTTGTTGGGCACTTCAATCCCAATCAACGACTTCCCCGGAATCGGTGCCTGAATCCGAATGCCCTTCGCGGCCAAAGCCAGCGCTAGGTCATCGGCCAGATTGACGATCCGAGAAACCTTGACCCCGATGGCCGGGTGCAGTTCGTACTCGGTCACTGAGGGACCCAGGCTAACGTTTTTGACCTCGGCGTCGACGCCAAAGCTATCGAGCGTCTGCTTCAAAATCTTCGTGTTGGCATCAATCGCATTCACTTCGTCGGTCTGATCGGTCGGAGGAACCTGTTTCAGTAGCTCCGCCGTGGGAAGCTGATAGTTCGGATCAACCGGTGTGCTGTTCACCAGGCCGGCCTCATCGGGCTCGTCGGCCTCGGTGGGCGTTGCCGCAGCACTGCTAGGCGCCGCGGGATGTTCGTCAGCCGCCACCGTAATGTGGTAGCTCGGCTCGGCACTGGCGGGATGCGCCTGGGCTACGGGCTCCGGCAACTCCTTGTCATCCGGGTCTTGCGGCGTGACGGTCGCTTGTGCCGTTGGTTTCGGCTTAGCCGCGGCACGTTTGGCCCGTAAGTCTTGGGCCTTTTCGTTGCCCCGCTTCAGTGCATCCCCGCTGGCCTTGACGCCGTGATGCAGCGCCTGTGCGATGGCCTGTAGCCAGCGCTGAATATCGGCAAGCGGAATCTGGAAGAAGACGATGACCCCGCCAACCATGATGAGCCAGGCCGCTACTTGGGCGCCGACCAACGCGATTAGCCAGGCCACAATGCTCAGTTCGAGGGCACCAATTGCCCCGCCACCAAGTTGGGCGGTCAGACCGCCACTCCAGAGATCAGCTAGGCCCGACTGCCAGGTTGTCGCCAGAAATTGGCTGTGCTGATCGACCTCGATGAAGTGGTTCGCCGTGATCCACAGCAGCCAGCCCCCGTAGATGAGGCCCCCGCCGAGCCAATAGTGCCGGGCTAACTGGGGTAACATACCGGTGACCGCCAGCGCGGCCCCGACTGCCCCGATTAGCACCAAGCCAAACTGATAAGTATCCCCAATGAAGAGGCGAATTAAATTGGCCCACAACGTCCCCAATAGGCCAAGATTAAAGAGTCCCAAAGCGGCCAAGGCCAGTAGCACCAGGCCAATGACGTTACTGGTATAGGGAAACGGCTGCTTTTTCGTCGTCCGCCGCTTAGTCGGTTTACGTTTCGTTGGCCGACGCCGTGACGTCTTTCGTTTCGTAGCCAAGAAGCGGCCCCCTTTCGTTATATAAATTATTTCAGTTTATCGTGTGGGTATTGATGAACCCGTTCGAGATTCGGAAATTGTTGTTGCCTTAAGACTTCGTAAATCACGATGGCCGCCGAATTGGACAGGTTCAACGCCCGAATGTGCCGGTCGTCTTGGGGAATCCGAATACACTTCTCGGCGTTCTTGCGCATGAAGGGTTCCGGCAGACCGGTGGTTTCCTTACCGAATAAGAAGTAATGGTCGTGGTCGTTCAGACTGTAATCGGGTTCGGTGTAGTCCTGGTCGGCAAACTTGGAAACCAGATACAGCTGGGTCGGATCGGGAATTGATTCCAGAAAGGCCGGTAAATTCTCGTGGTACCGAACGTCCACCTTGTCCCAGTAGTCTAACCCGGCTCGCTTCAAATGGGCATCGTCAACCGAGAAGCCCAGCGGCTTAATCAGGTCCAAGACGGTGTCCGTGCCGGCACAGGTCCGGGCAATATTTCCCGTGTTGGCCGGAAATAGTGGTTCAAATAACGCGATGTGATTCGTCATAATCTCTCTCCGTTCTGTCTATCAAACATTCGTTCTGTTCCATCATTATAGCCATTCTGGTAGGCTTTTGACAAGGCCCGCTTTTCTCCCGCCGCCACCGCAATCAGACAGTCACCACAGTCACTTAGAGTCGAAAAAAAGCAGTTCCTCGGTGTGGGCACGGCGAGGAGCTACTTTAGTGAAGTGCTACTTGTCAGCCGCTAACAGACTAAGCTGATATCGACCGCCAAACGATTTCTCATGGGTAAATATAACACCGCTTTGTCAGGTTCGCAAGTCCCCTGCCTAAGATTCTTTAACGTTTTACTCAGTTCACTTGCGCGCTTAACAAAGTCACATCGACCGTGATGTGGTCGAATGGATGGGCCTTGACCTGTGCCAGCTGATCGGCGTCGGCCCCCCAGTGCATGGGGGTCATCAGCATGAGATCCGCGAACAATTCCGTGGGTACCGGAACTTGGTAGCGAATCCGCTGGGATGTGGCCGTGGGATAGTGTTGCTTGAAGAGGCCCAACACGTTGCCGTTATCGTAGGTAGCGTGCGCACTCCCCGCGGGGAAAATGGCCTGACGCAGCTCAATCAGGTAGTCGGCGTTAGGAATCACCTTCAGCAACCGACCGCCGGGGGCAATCACCCGATTAAACTCCTTATAGGCGGACGGTGAGAAGAGGTCTAGAACCGTAGTAAAGGCATCGTCGCTAAACGGCATCTGGGCCAAATCGGCCACGCAGAAGAAGGCCGGACTGCCGAGTTGCGTGGCCAGGTTGATGCCCGGTTTGGAGAGGTCAAAACCAATAGCCGTATCCCGATCGCCCCGTTGCCGGAGCACATCGGCCAGTGGCGTCCCTTCCCCACACCCCACGTCCAGAATCGTCTGGGGGCTGGCGGGCATTTGTGCGGCGAATTCGGCGGTAATCCCGGCGAACAATCCGGCTTGCAACATCCGCCGTCGTGCCGCTAACATGGCGTTGTCATATTCGCTTGCCACCGCGCGCTGCATGAAGTACAGCGTGCCCTTCTTGGAAAGGTCCACGTTATGACCGTGGGGGCAGACCAGGCTGTGACCGTCGACGTGGTCGTAGGGCGCCAGGCAGACGGGGCAGCGAAATAAGTTTACATGGGCCGTTAGAAAAGCGGCCGCTTCATCAATCTTTTTCATCAGGTGTTTTTTCTCCTTGTTCAGTCACAGGCGGGACATTTTCCTCGTAGCCCCCCACAAACTGGCGGTACCAGCGAAAACTCTCGGTAGCGATCACGCGAATCACGGCGTATCCGGGAATCCCCAGGACGACGCCAAGGACGCCAAAGGCTTTCCCGGAAATGAGTAAAATAAAAATAATGGTTAACGGGTGAATCTTTAACGAACTTCCTAGAACCAGCGGTGAAATGAAGCGGCCCTCCAGCGTTTGTTCCACGATGAAAACGATGAGGACCTTCACCAGCATCCACGGCGAGATGAAGGCCGCCACGACCACCGCGGGAACCATGGCTAAGAAGGAACCCAGGTACGGCACCAGATTCAAGACGCCCGCAACAATTCCCAATAGCAGGGCAAAGCGTAAGCCAATGATCAGAAAACCCACGTAGAAGAGCATGGCTACAATAAAGGCCACGATGAGTTGTCCTCGGACGTAATTGCTGACTTGGCGATTCATTTCGACCAAGAGATGCTTGGCGGACTCGCGGTGTTTAACGGGCAACACTTTTGCCAAATAATCCGGCAGTTGGTGCCCATCTCTTAACAGATAGAAGAGAATAAACGGCGCCGTCACCACCCCAACCGCAATCGCCACCACGCGCCCCACGATATTTCCCACGGAGCTAACCGTACTCTGCGCAAAGCTGGAAATAACCGAAGAGGAGCGCTCGGCCAGCTGCTGGTTAAAGTGATCCAATTGATCCTTGAGGCCGCTCAACCGGTCGTCCTGTAGCCAGGTGGACAGCGTCTGGGTCACCTCTTGCCAGTAGTGCGGCCACTCGGCGATTAACGTCGTCAGTTGCCGCTGAACCATTGGAATGAGGCTGCCAATCCCCCAGACCAGCAGTAGCGCCACGATGATGAACAGGCCGAGAATCGACCAGGTCCGTCCCACGTGATGCTTCTCCAGCCGGTCGACCAGTGGATTGAGTAAATAATAACCGACCCCCGCCAAAATGACCGGTAAGCCCACGATTTGCCAGACTAAAACCAGCGGCGTCGCGAGCCACGGGACTTTACTTAGGACTAGTAAAATGAGTAAAATAAGAAGGGTGATGGTTAGTATGGAAACTAACCGATTATTGACCACCCAGTTCCAAAACCACGAACGTGACTTATGCGTCTCTGCTTTCAATAGCTTCACTCCCGTTGATAGCGTGCGTATATTGTACCATACCGTTAGCTTCATTGACGACTATCTAACTTGAGAAAGGATTGACGATTTTGCTGTTAGTCGAACCGTTATTAGAAAATTACCCGCAACTTCCTGCTGCGGTGGAAGCTGGTGCCAAGCGGGTTGCCCTCGCTGACAACCTAGCAGTTGGTGGCACCACCATTAGTAAGGGGGTCATGGGCGAGGCCGTCCGTTACGCCCACGAGCACCAGGTCACCTTGGACGTTGTGATTGCCCCCCGTGGCGGCCACAGCCCCTACGATGACGTTGAAATTAAGATGATGGAGGCCGATCTCCTAGAAGCACAACAGCTGGGGGTAGACGGCGCCATCTTTGGTGCTCTGACCCTGCAGCATCAGCTCGACCAAGAGGCGCTGAGCCCCCTGATTGCGGCCGCCGGTGGGATGACCCTTACCTTTAGTACCGCCTTCGACCAGATTCGGCCGCAAGATCGCGGTGTGGCGATCGACTGGCTGGCCGGTCAGGGATTCGATCACGTCTTGAGTACCGGTCTGGCCAATGAAGACCGGCTGGAAGATTGGACGATGACCAAGCGCCTCACGGATTCCGTGGGACTGACGTTGGTTCCGGCCGGCGTTACGGCCAATGAGGTTAAGCAGATTGCCGATCAATTGGGGACCAACCTTTTTTATGGTAAGAAAGTCTTATCCCTATAATTATCAAGAACCGAATTAATTCTTAATGACCGACTTAAAGGGAGCCGTGGCCAGCGTGCCATGACTCCCTTTGTGCTGAGCGAACACCCGCCAATCTTCGAGTTGCCGCAACGATATCGTAGAAGTGATTCACCACTTTCTCACTCGCCAGTCCATCCTAATAGGCCATTTTCTCTAGCAAATCCCCCCATTTACGAGCAACAATCGCTTTAGAATAGTTTTCTGCAATACGCACACTATTTCCCATATACTTGCTTTGCCGCTGCAGGTCACGCAAATAGTCGCGAACCTTCCGATACAATTCGTCTAGATTATCCCGTTCCACTAAATTGCCGTTAATATTGTCTTCAATCATTTCTGTTGGCCCATAATTAATATTGTAGCTAACAACTGGAACACCATGACTTAAGGCTTCCAATGTGGTTAACGAAAAGCCCTCTTCTTTGCTAGTCACCATTTCTAAGGATGCCTGAGCATACTCTTCAGCTAGATTAGGGACAAATCCCCGAAAGAAGACGTGATTCTTTAGCTTATGCTGTTCTACATAATCTCGCAATTTCTGCTCTTCCGATTGACCACCAAAGCCGAACAAATGTAGTTCAATATCGGGAAATTCCGCAGCTAATCGCTCAATGACTCGAATTTGATGTAATACCTGCTTCTCCGGAGAAAATCGCGCAACGCCAATGATTCGATGCACTTTCTTTTTCTTGAAATCTACACCAATCCGCCCAACATAGCCAACCGGAATCACCGAAATTGTTGGTAGCTTATCGAATCGGGCTAATAAATCTTGCTTCTGAAGCTCCGTAGAAACAATGAAATGGCTGAATTTTTCAGGCTTCGCAAGCGGTACGCGATATGGACTCTTTAAAGGAGATTGTATGACATCATCTTGTTCTCTAGCATGTGTGCTGTGAAAGACTGCGCACACAGGTATGTCACTGGCAGTATCTGCCAAAGCTTGGCCAATGTATCCATTCTTATCACAGAAATAGACATCACCAGCTTCAAACAGGTTATTGAAAAAGAAGGTTTGTAGCTCTGCCTCGGTATCAAAGAAATAGTCACGTTGCTGATAACTACGGAGAATAATTCGTTTGAGGGTCGTTCGCTCGTTGATTTCTTGATAGGTCTTTTCTACCTTTATCTGTCCTTGACGGTTAAAAAATAATTCGCTTTGTACTTGCTGTTGCTCTCGCAAAAATTTCGACTGACTAAGAAAGCCTCGCGAGTCATAAATATCTCGTTGTACCTTCTGATGATCGCGATCAAAGTAATTGATATAAACTGGCCACTGATAGTCTTTACCTGTGAAATGTGCGTACATAATAAAGCGGCCACATTCATCAAATACTCGTATATCAGGTGCAATATCAACAAACTCAAGTCGAAAATGACAGGTTTCCTGCCAAAAACGAACCCAATCTTTGGGTTGTTCTTGATCGTCCGCCACAGCTTCCTGAAAATAATCATACAGCGTAAAGCATTTACCCTGAATTCCAAATTTTTTCGCATTTTCATGAATTCTGGGATTGTATTTTGTATATAAGCACTCTGCCGGCCATCCTTGTTCCATAAATAATTTAAGTCGATTAACCTGCGCTTTCTCGATTCCCGTCAGCTGACTGTTAAAATAAGCACCCACAAAATAGTTCATACCATAATTCTCCTTAGTTTTCCCACGGATACTTTCCATTCTTATCTTTTCTGGTATGTTTCATCATATACTCCGTTTGCCGATCCATCCGCTTACGGGTCTTTTTTTTATTATGTCGACGGACAACCAGCACAACAATTCCCAGTACGATATAGATAGATAATCTGAGAAACATTTGAACGGATTTATAAGCAAAGACGCTTGCAAGCAATACCATTGTCACCCCTCCTAAAAGCCATTATATAGTTGTTTTGAAAGTCAAGAGTTCTTCAGCTATCGCTTTGCCACACAGTAAATAACGCTTATTATGATTCGCAAATATTTACCATGCGTCCATTTTCGTTAAATCAAACTTATCAATTTTTAGCAATCAATCCCATATTCTTCATAGTGGAGTTAGTTCAGCTAACTCGTTTCTATGTATAAGAGTTCCCCCAGTTTGACCCAAAGGGAACCCACTTTAACATCAAGTCTGCGATGTTCTATTTAACGTTGCATTAATAAATCTGCAACCTTTAAAGATTGTCATCATTATCATCTTTCTTCCGACGCTTACCACCAAAGAACCACCATGAGCCACCAGTTACTGCCGCAATTGCCGCTAAGATTGAACCCCAAAGTGTCAGATCGCCATCTTCTTTGTGACTAGATTGGCTTCCATCTACCGCATCACCGGTTATTGAATCAGCATCTCCAGAAGTTTTAGCCGTCGATGACTTATCCTTTCCATCATTATCCGATGAACTATCTTCTGAGGCAGAATCACTAACTGGCGTGGCATCTGCCAAATCAGTCGTAGCTGGTTGAACGTTGCCTGCAGTATTTTCACTATTTGTTAGATTCAATGGTGTAGCAGTTGCACCCGAAGAGGTGAATCCGGAACCAGTTCCGTTAGAGGTCGACGAATTCAATTCATTATCAGCAAATCCACCAGTGTTTCCACTTGTAGTCCCTGAATTGCTATCATCGCCAGTGCTACCACTTCCAGCTCCACCAGCATTACTGTCATTAGAATCGGAACCATTGGTATTACTATCAGAATTCAAATCATCTTCTGAGTCGGAATCGGTTCCAGCATCAGAGTCGGAATCACTATCAGTGTCTGGCTCACTATCGGATTCCGAGTCACTATCAGAATCGCTGTCAGAGTCCGAATTGCCGTCCGAATCTGAGTCACTATCCGAGTCAGAATCACTGTCCGAATCAGAACCGCCATTCGAATCAGAATCGCTATCGGTGTCGGAATCGGAATCACCACCGTCAGAGTCGCTATCTGAGTCAGAGTCACTGTCCGAATCGGAGTCACTGTCCGAATCGGAGTCGCTATCCGAGTCACTATCGGAATCCGAGTCGCTGTCCGAGTCAGAGTCACTGTCCGAATCTGAATCGCTATCTGAGTCGGAGTCACTGTCGGAATCTGAATCACTGTCCGAATCGGAGTCGCTATCCGAATCGGAATCACTGTCAGAGTCAGAATCACTGTCGGAATCACTGTCCGAATCGGAGTCGCTATCTGAGTCAGAATCACTGTCAGAATCGGAATCACTATCGGAGTCGGAATCACTGTCAGAATCTGAGTCGCTATCTGAGTCAGAATCACTGTCAGAATCGGAATCGCTATCCGAGTCTGAGTCACTGTCTGAATCGGAATCGCTGTCGGAGTCTGAGTCACTATCGGAATCGGAGTCACTGTCGGAATCCGAGTCGCTGTCTGAGTCAGAATCGCTGTCAGAGTCAGAATCACTGTCAGAATCCGAGTCGCTATCTGAGTCAGAATCGCTGTCAGAGTCAGAGTCGCTGTCTGAGTCACTATCGGAGTCTGAGTCACTGTCTGAATCGGAATCGCTGTCAGAGTCGGAGTCACTGTCAGAATCCGAGTCGCTATCTGAATCAGAATCACTGTCGGAGTCAGAATCACTGTCCGAATCCGAGTCGCTGTCCGAGTCGGAATCACTATCCGAGTCGGAGTCACTGTCAGAATCCGAGTCGCTATCTGAGTCAGAATCACTATCGGAATCCGAGTCGCTGTCCGAATCACTGTCCGAATCAGAATCACTGTCAGAATCCGAGTCGCTATCTGAGTCCGAGTCACTGTCCGAATCCGAGTCGCTGTCCGAATCACTGTCCGAATCCGAGTCGCTATCCGAATCAGAATCGCTGTCGGAGTCTGAATCGCTATCTGAGTCGGAGTCAGAATCGCTGTCGGAGTCGGAGTCACTGTCTGAATCGGAATCGCTGTCCGAATCCGAGTCGCTATCTGAGTCGGAGTCACTATCCGAATCTGAATCGCTATCTGAGTCGGAGTCACTATCCGAATCTGAATCGCTATCAGACTCGGAGTCGCTATCCGAATCCGAGTCGCTATCTGAGTCAGAATCGCTATCTGAGTCAGAGTCGCTATCCGAATCACTGTCAGAGTCAGAGTCACTGTCAGAGTCGGAATCACTGTCAGAGTCACTGTCAGAGTCACTGTCAGAATCCGAGTCGCTATCTGAGTCCGAATCACTGTCGGAGTCGGAGTCACTGTCAGAATCTGAATCACTGTCAGAATCCGAGTCACTATCCGAGTCTGAGTCACTGTCCGAATCCGAGTCGCTATCTGAATCCGAGTCGCTGTCAGAATCTGAATCGCTATCGGAGTCAGAATCGCTGTCAGAATCTGAATCGCTATCGGAGTCGGAGTCACTGTCCGAATCCGAGTCGGAGTCACTGTCCGAATCCGAGTCGCTATCCGAGTCAGAATCACTGTCAGAATCAGAATCACTGTCAGAGTCAGAATCGCTGTCAGAATCGGAGTCGCTATCGGAGTCGGAGTCACTATCCGAATCTGAATCGCTATCGGAGTCGGAGTCACTGTCGGAATCTGAATCACTGTCCGAATCCGAGTCACTGTCAGAATCTGAATCGCTGTCAGAGTCAGAATCACTGTCAGAATCCGAGTCGCTGTCAGAATCGGAGTCGCTGTCCGAGTCAGAATCACTATCCGAGTCGGAGTCACTGTCCGAATCCGAGTCACTGTCCGAGTCAGAATCGCTGTCCGAATCCGAGTCACTGTCCGAGTCAGAATCACTGTCCGAATCGGAGTCGCTGTCTGAGTCGGAGTCACTATCTGAATCTGAGTCGCTGTCTGAGTCTGAGTCGCTATCTGAGTCAGAGTCGCTGTCCGAATCGGAATCACTATCAGAATCGGAGTCGCTATCTGAGTCGGAGTCACTATCTGAATCACTGTCCGAATCACTGTCCGAATCGGAATCGCTATCCGAGTCAGAGTCACTGTCCGAATCGGAGTCGCTGTCTGAGTCTGAGTCACTATCGGAATCGGAGTCGCTGTCTGAGTCTGAGTCACTGTCCGAATCGGAGTCGCTGTCTGAGTCAGAGTCACTGTCCGAATCGGAATCGCTGTCCGAATCGGAGTCGCTATCCGAGTCAGAATCACTATCAGAATCGGAGTCGCTATCTGAGTCGGAGTCACTATCTGAATCACTGTCCGAATCACTGTCCGAATCACTGTCCGAATCACTGTCCGAATCGGAATCGCTATCCGAGTCAGAGTCACTGTCCGAATCGGAGTCGCTGTCTGAGTCTGAGTCACTATCGGAATCGGAGTCGCTGTCTGAGTCTGAGTCACTGTCCGAATCGGAGTCGCTGTCTGAGTCAGAGTCACTGTCCGAATCTGAATCGCTGTCCGAATCGGAGTCGCTATCCGAGTCAGAATCACTATCGGAGTCACTGTCTGAATCCGAGTCGCTGTCCGAATCTGAGTCACTATCGGAGTCCGAGTCACTGTCAGAATCCGAGTCGCTATCTGAGTCGGAGTCGCTGTCCGAATCTGAATCACTATCGGAGTCTGAATCACTGTCGGAATCGGAATCGCTATCTGAGTCAGAGTCACTGTCAGAATCCGAGTCGCTGTCCGAATCGGAATCACTGTCCGAATCGGAATCGCTATCCGAATCGGAATCACTGTCAGAATCTGAGTCGCTATCCGAATCTGAGTCACTGTCTGAGTCAGAGTCACTGTCCGAATCTGAGTCACTGTCTGAGTCAGAGTCACTGTCAGAATCAGAGTCAGAATCACTGTCGGAGTCAGAATCGCTATCTGAGTCAGAATCACTGTCTGAGTCAGAATCGCTGTCCGAGTCTGAATCACTATCGGAGTCACTGTCGGAATCAGAGTCGCTGTCAGAATCTGAATCGCTATCTGAGTCAGAATCGCTGTCAGAATCTGAATCGCTATCTGAGTCAGAATCACTATCGGAATCTGAATCACTGTCAGAATCTGAATCGCTATCCGAATCTGAATCACTGTCTGAGTCCGAATCACTGTCTGAGTCCGAATCACTGTCGGAATCTGAATCGCTATCCGAGTCTGAATCGCTGTCGGAATCCGAGTCGCTATCTGAGTCTGAGTCACTATCTGAATCTGAGTCGCTGTCAGAGTCAGAATCACTATCCGAGTCGGAGTCACTGTCAGAATCAGAGTCAGAATCACTATCGGAATCCGAGTCACTGTCCGAGTCAGAATCGCTGTCAGAATCCGAGTCGCTGTCTGAGTCGGAGTCACTGTCAGAATCGGAATCACTGTCAGAATCGGAGTCGCTGTCGGAGTCAGAATCACTATCGGAGTCGCTGTCAGAATCGGAATCACTATCGGAGTCCGAGTCACTGTCCGAATCGGAATCGCTATCCGAATCGGAGTCGCTATCTGAATCGGAATCACTGTCAGAATCCGAGTCACTGTCAGAATCCGAGTCGCTATCCGAATCGGAATCACTGTCGGAATCTGAATCGCTATCGGAATCGGAATCACTGTCGGAGTCTGAATCACTGTCAGAATCCGAGTCGCTATCCGAATCGGAATCACTGTCGGAATCTGAATCGCTATCGGAATCGGAATCACTGTCGGAATCTGAATCGCTATCGGAATCGGAATCACTGTCGGAATCTGAATCGCTATCTGAGTCTGAGTCCGAGTCACTGTCAGAATCCGAGTCGCTGTCAGAATCGGAATCACTATCCGAGTCGGAGTCACTGTCAGAATCCGAGTCGCTATCTGAATCAGAGTCGCTGTCAGAATCGGAATCACTATCTGAGTCAGAATCGCTGTCGGAATCAGAATCACTGTCAGATTCAGAGTCGCTGTCCGAGTCTGAATCACTATCGGAGTCACTGTCGGAATCAGAGTCGCTGTCAGAATCGGAATCGCTGTCAGAATCGGAGTCACTGTCGGAGTCTGAATCACTGTCGGAATCGCTATCTGAGTCAGAGTCGCTATCAGAATCGGAATCACTGTCAGAATCCGAGTCACTGTCAGAATCCGAGTCGCTATCCGAATCGGAGTCGCTGTCAGAATCGGAATCACTATCTGAGTCTGAATCGCTGTCAGAGTCAGAATCACTGTCAGAATCGGAATCACTATCCGAGTCAGAATCACTATCGGAATCAGAGTCGCTGTCGGAGTCAGAATCACTGTCAGAATCTGAATCACTGTCTGAGTCAGAATCGCTGTCAGAATCGGAGTCGCTATCAGAGTCCGAGTCACTGTCAGAATCTGAATCACTGTCTGAGTCAGAATCACTGTCAGAATCACTGTCTGAGTCAGAATCGCTGTCAGAATCTGAGTCGCTATCAGAGTCCGAGTCACTGTCAGAATCTGAGTCGCTATCCGAATCAGAATCACTGTCAGAGTCAGAATCACTGTCAGAGTCAGAATCGCTGTCAGAGTCAGAATCACTGTCAGAATCCGAGTCACTGTCCGAGTCGGAGTCACTATCGGAATCTGAGTCGCTGTCTGAGTCAGAATCACTATCGGAATCTGAGTCACTGTCGGAGTCGGAATCACTGTCGGAGTCAGAATCACTATCCGAATCACTGTCGGAATCTGAATCCCCTTCAGCCGCAATTGCAAGTTCTGCATAGCTTAGAGCATCATTTGCAGCAGTAGCAGCTTTATCTTTAGCGTCTTTTGCGGCTGAAGCTGCTGATTGTGCTTGGGACGCGTACTCCTTGGCGGCAGAATTATCACCGGCCGCTTCGGCAGACTTTGCATTACTATAATTATCGGCAGCCGTTGAGGCAGCAGCTGACGCATCAGAGGCGGCTGTTGAGGCCATTGCTGCAGCTGAATTTGCCTGTTCAGCATACGATGCCGCACTTGAATTATTTAAAGCATATTGATCTGCAACATTAGCGTACGAGCTCGCTATGGAGGCATAATCGCCAGCAACCTCGGCAGCTTCAGCTGCTTCGGAGGCAGCCGATTCGGCGTCTTCAGACGTTACACCATTAACAGTTAATAAGCCTGCTCCTAACGTAGTCGTAGAGCCATCGGAAGTAATCGCCAGGAAGTAATATCCGGCTTGATTAGTCTTAATGTCTGATAAGCTCAACGTAGCATTGGTAGCACCGCTAATCGCCGTTTTCGCCCCGTTCTCAGTACTTGCGTAGTACCACTGATAAGTCGCTGAGTCAGAAGCTGAGCCTGAGCCGATTGCTGGTGACCATTCTAAGTCGCTTCCAGCATCAACTGTTTGATCATTCAATCCGCTACCAACTGTGACTGTTTTACTAGCCGTATAAACTGATCCATCTGAATTCGTAATGGTGGCCGTAATAACAGTTGTACCCTTAGCATCTTGGACAGCTGACAAAGTTCCTGAAGAATCAATCGTCGCAACGGCAGTATTGCTACTTGTCCAAGTCACGTTGCCAGTTGCATTGGCTGGATTGGTTGTCGCTGTATAGTTCGTGACATCATTAGTAAAGACGTAATCATCCCCAACGATGTCCAATCCAGTCGCTGGGATTTCACTATCATAAACAACCACTTCGGCCAAGTTACTATTCAAAGTTGTAATGAGCCCAAACGAGGATTCCAATTGGAATATCAACGATCCCGTAAAATCATCGTTTAATTCAACAGTCAATGTGGAAGACATAGTCGTCGTGGTGATAAATCCACCAGATTTATCCTTACTAGACGCCGATTTTAAATAATTGTTAGATACCGCCTTTTTCACGGTCATCCATGAACCATTGACTTGGACATACCAAGCTCCAGACGATAGGAAATTCCCTAGCCCAGAAACCTTAGACGTCGCTGTCAAGGTGATAGTACTCCCAGAAACTGTCGTGGTTAATGCAGCCGGCTGTTGCGAGTAACCCGAGCTCACCGTAATCCCCCAAATTGATGTGGCATTGCCAGAAGGCTTACTTTGATACGTGCTCAAATCATTTGAATAGTTTACTGCGTTACTTGCCGCAAGGGTTGATGAAGCTGCTGCTGATGCCGCGGTTGCTGCATACGAAGATGCATCCGCCATTGAAACATCTGCTGAGGAGGCATACTGACTAGCCTCGACAAAGTTTCCCGCACTCACTGCTGAGGAGGCCAATGTCATATAGCTCGTAGCCGCAGCGGCAGCTTCATCACCATATGCTGCAGCTAGTAACGCTGACTGTGCATAGTAAGCAGCGTCAGCAACATATGATGAACCCAAACTAGTATTGGTCTTCATCGCTGAAGCCAAGGAATTAGCGACGGATGACGCCGCACTGGCTTCCGATGCCGCAGCTGAAGTGACCGCACTGGCCGATGACGCTAATACGGCCGTGTTGTCATACTGCGCCTCGACAATAATCTTAGTAACCGAGTTGGCTGCACTCGATGCTACTGCTAATGCATCTTTGGTGTACGCTAAGTTAGTAACCGCTTGATCGTACATCATTTGTGCGGTGTCAGCATCACCTTCGGCGGCAGCTGAAGCAGCAGTTGAAGCCGCACTCGATGCAATTTCAGCTTGAGATTGAGCTTCCGCAGCTGCAGAAACAGCCGCCTCATAATACTCAGTTGCCCCAGAGTTAAAGTCTACTGCCGAAGAGTAAGCATTGGTGGCATCATTAGCATGTGACCCAGCCACTGCAGCTAGACTAGCCGCTTCACTGGCCGTATTAGCGGTCAAAGTTGCATAACTCGATGCCAAGTAATCCGTTGCTTTAGCTTTTTCAAGTGCCGTATTGACATTATCTAGTGCAGCACTAGCTGCCGTACTAGCAAGCACATTATATGAACTAGCCGTCGACGCGGCTGAAGCGGCTTCCAAGGCATATGAACTTGCGGCCGAGTAATCCTTATTCGTTTCATAAGCCGCGGCATTGCTATAAGCCGTACTAGCCGCGAGAGCTGCGCTGGTTGCATACGAAGCATTTTCCATAGCAGTTGACGCTTGACTTTTGGCGATAGTAAAGTAAGATTCCGCTGCTGGGACATCGTCCAGATTGCTGGCAACCTCGTAAGCATTCGAAATAGCACTACTTGCAGCAGATGCTGCGGCATTTGCCGCATCAGCATAACCAGCAGCTAAACTGGCGGAGCTGGACGATTGATCGGTATAATTTCCGTTTGCATCAGTAACAATAACAGTCAGAACGTTTGAAGAAGCCGTGAATGGCGTGGAGCCAATCTGAAGTGGGTAGGACTTTTTCCCGGACACAACTGCCTGAAAATAGTAAGTCCCAGCGGTATTTAACGTCATCGAGTTGGTCGTGGTCGTATTCTTTCCAGTCGTCTGCATAAATTGCGACCAAGTCTGGCCATCGGTTGAATAATACCAAGTATAAGTTTGTGTACCCGTCAAACTATACAAATAGATACCACTCGTTAAATTAGAAATAGTAGTTGTCACAGTTAAACTATCGCCAACAGATAGCGTATTTTTGTCAGTGGTCGTTACCAGTGTTCCACCGTCCACGACAGTTTGTTGGCCCGATACATCCGTATCAAATTCCTTGGCAAATGTTGCAGCCGTTTCCGCCTCTTCTGCTGCCTGTGAGGCAACGAGAGCGGCACTGGAAGCTACTTTAGCGTAGGAAGTGGCATCCTGCGCATTTGACGCATTCAACGCGTTACTTGCCGCCGTAGCAGCTTCCGCGGCTGCAGAAGCTGCCGTTGCTGCGGCACTAGCAGCAGTACTGGCATATACGACCGATTGATCACCTTGATACTGTGCAGCTTCATTGGCAGCATCACTTGCTACCGTTGCTGAGGACGTTGCCGTGGTGGCTGAGACAGCCGCCGTACTCGCAATATGACCTACCGCCAGTGAAGTAGCTTCCTCCGCCTTATCTGCTGCTGTGTTGGCATTAGCCGTTGCCGTGGCTAAATCAATAGTCGCATCGCTAGCCAAACTATTAGCAGTTGATAAAGCACCAACAGCCGCCGTGTATTCCGTATCATCGGTTGCTGTGGCCGCAGCCGTAGCGGCACTACTTGCTACCATTAAGGCTTGAGAGGCTTTAGTCGCAGCTTCACTCAAAGTTGCAGCAACGCTTGACGCTGCAATAGCTGCACTATTGGCCGCTGAATAGGCAGCCAAAGTTTCTGCATTATTTTTATCGTATTGGGTTGCTGTATAAGCACTATTAGCGGCAGTGGCGGCGGCAGATGCCAGATCTGTCGCTATACTTGCGGCCGAATAAACCCCTACGTTGGCACTACTAACTAAATTGACAATTTGCTGCGTTGCAGCGTTACGTGCTGCAGTTGCCGCTGAGACGGCGACCGAAGCATAAGAGCTTAATTCCCCTGAATAAGAACTAGCCATAGACAATGCATTCACATATGCTACTGTATTAGCGCCAACATCGCCGGCGGCACTTCCGGCGGCAATATCAATGGAGGCCTGAGAATACATTGTGGCCAAACTATTGTAGTGCTCAACAAAAACATACGCCTCTTGAGCTTGCTGATAGGCGCTCTGTGCCATGCTATTTGCTGCTGTCACATCCGCAGCGTTCAGGCTTTCAACAACTTTCGCATAGCTACTGGCCGCACTTGCAGCGGAAGAAGCAGTTGCTAGGTCAACAGCCGCGGCAGAATTTTCTGATGACGTGTCATCATCCGCCGTCGAAACAGAAATGTCAGCGTTTTCAACGACTGGTGTGACCACAGATTTTCTAGTTGTAGCCACGGTGGCCACGGTCTCGCTTACCTCGGTGGTTAAAGTTACGTCAACGTTGGCCGAAGTAGCCAGACTAGCCGCAGCGGAAGCTGAATCGTTGGCCGTGCTGGAAGCACTGGTCGCTTCGGCTGTCGTTGCTACTGATGCCGCTGTAGACTTTGCTGCACCGGAGCTCGTTGTAAGATTACTTGTTGAAGAATTTTCGTTATCCGCATTTGACGACACTGCTTCTGAACTATCACTGGCAGCAACCGTTGCCTCTTCAGCCGTGGAACTCGCTGCAGAGGAGCTATTACTAGCCGCCACGGGGCTTACTGAACCTTCACTTGATGCGTTACTACTTGATGAACTAAGTTTGACCTCATTAGCCGCTGAGCTTGCTACGCTTGCCGCCGACGAAACCGTTGCAACGTCACTGCTGGTATCACTTTGACTTGTTTCATCCGCACTTGCAGTCAGTGATCCAGCTCCTAAAAGCGAAAACGACGCCAAAGCAGCAAAAACCCAAGTCTTCCCTACCTTGTACATCTTATACCGCAATTTAGGGTCGCCATTAAAAGCTTTATTCCGCATGAACTTCACTTTTAATCGTCCTCCTTAAGTTGTCTGTGAAATTTCTGATTGTAAAAGTGCCTCCCAAAAACATCACTTCTACAAATTTCATCCGTTGAGCTTGGCCATTCATTTTTATTTTCGCAAGAAAAAGTTGCATATACAAAAGCGTATCTCCTGTAAACAACTTCTCAACGATGCTAGTTTATCATAAAATTTATTATTAGACTATTTTAAAGAAATATTTATTAGTGGTCTATCTGAGAAAACGGCAAAAAGAGAGGAAAACTTTTTAGACTAGCATGAAATTTTAATATTCAAGAGTTGATAGCTGGCAGTCATTTAAAAGCTATGAAAAGTTTAAAAACTGATTTCATCAGTTCGTTTATCTCTTATACAGCAACGATTATAGCAATTCAGTTTTGTACGATTAATATCGGCACGAATTTCATTATATATGTAACCGATGACATTGGCGTCACTGTTAGTTGTTTTATTTTACTTGTAAAATTATATTTTGATTAGAATCAGCTGTCTACCTGCACCATTTACCAGCCATATTTCGTTAAATATCTCAAGGATAATGACTCAATTTCTAAAAACATTTCAATATTTTTACGATCTACTTTCAGCTAAGCATCCACATATCGTTAGTTGTGTAACCATTCATTTTGCCTTGTTTTAAAGATAATTGTTTGATTTACTTGTTAGATCGTTCAAATCAGCTTGCGACCAACTATTCTCAAAGGCTTTCGCTTTTGATTTGTCTAAATGAGTTCACCCCTCACTCTAAAACAAATGTTACTATTATCATTTCGATGCATAGAAGGTATCTGATTGATCTTCACGAAATGTACAGCTTATCTTGAACTGAAATTCATGCCACAGCGGCGTTTTCTCTGTATCTCCTTCACTGCTAGCTTCGTACGTTTCATTGTTTTCTCTCAACATTATTATTGGTTGCGAACAAATAGTTCATAGTTTATAGTAATAGTTAGACAAAGGGGGATTGGCAGTATGTCTACTACAATTAATGGCATCACTTTTTTTCAAGATAACTTAGTTGCTACCCATTCACATCGCAATCGACTTTTAACTTTCAATAATGCTTTGGGAACACTCCTCGATAAGCGACATATTTATACTTTGGCACGAAAGCGGACAGCGCATCGCATCACCAATGGCGCACTGGTTCGAACACCATTAAATTTACAAATCGAACCCTATAGTATGTTTCTAGTAGGCCAACAATTTTTTTCAATGGGTGCTTTCAGCTCATCCAACAGTGCACTTCCAGTCAATTCGATCGTTGGACGTTACTCTTCCATTGCAAGCAAGGTTAGCCGGATGCAAGGGAGTCACCCGACTGACCGGTTCACGACCTCCATGTTGACCTACGATACGCATGTCAGTGCTTTCAATGATTATCTTGCCGAAACTGGCCACACCTTTGATCACGTACCCAACTCCATACCCAATGGTGGGCCCATCATTATCGGCAATGACGTTTGGATTGGCCAAGACGTTCGCTTTGCTCCCACGGGTGTAACCGTTGGTGATGGTGCCGTGGTTGCCGGTGGTGCATTGGTCACTAAGGACGTTCCCCCCTACGCAATCGTTGGCGGCGTTCCCGCGCGCATCCTTAAGTACCGTTTCCCGCAAGCAACTATTGACAAACTTTTGGAACTTAAATGGTGGCAATTCGGATTTGGTGACTTTCAAGGAATTTCCCCAGACATCGATATTGAAGCCTTCATTGACCAGATAAATGAACGCGTTGCCACTAATCATTTACATCCCTACACACCAGTCCCCACAACGTTTGAAGATTTCGATACAACTAATGACCTACAACCACAAGATAATTGAAAATACTGCGGTTATCGATAATCATCAAGCACCGCAAAAGAGCAGAAAACCTGTTACCAAATACATCAGGTTTTCTGCTCTTTTTCCACTAATTTTTAGATTGTACTGTCGTCACACGTCCATCATGATAGAGGACCGCTTTTTGCCCCGTTAGCATTGACCCTCCCAATTTCCGTGGTCGTTGCCAACTGATTCCAGCCAACGCAATAGCTGCCGCATCCATTCGACTGCTTCTAATCCCCCTACGATTAGCCGGTAAGACGTTGGGGCCGGTTTCCCAGACCCCCATCACTTCCGTGGTAATGTAGCCCTTGGCCGCTGCGTTACCGCCAACTTTTCCACCACCTAGATTGGGAATTCCCAAAGCATGCCCCATCTCGCGAATGAGAACCGCTTCTCGATTATCTAGATCTTCCGTTGCAGTGAACCCCTTCGACACCCAGTTTGCCGGGAAAAACTCCATTCCAGTACCATCATAATGTTGGCCGCCAATATATTTGGCCTGAGTCTTGCCATCATGAATCACTTCATCACTTGCACGGGCAGTTTTGACCACCTCAACAACACGATGACCAGCCACTTGATTCCAAAAACTAGCCGCGTCTCGAACCATTGGCGTCGTCATCATCTTAGATTCATTGTACAACTGAAGCACACCATCACTACCCATGAAATTACTAATGTTTTTGCCTGCTTGGTGGTATTTATAATGTGTCGCCACCTCATCCAATCCCGTATTTCCTGTATATTGCGTACCATGGGTTAGCACTGTTAATCGCCGGAGGGTGTTTTTATGGTAAATTTTTTGATTAACTAACCCTTCAGAGGTGCTATAAGGTTTCGTCCGTTGATAATATCGTGAATTTCCAAACATGAGAATATGCATGCGGGTCATCCCCATAAAAACGCCTACTACCACTACTGCCAGTACTGCTAAGAACCCCAGTCGTTTTACAATCTTCACCACGCTATCCCCCTATCAAATCGTTGAGGTAATTTGACCATCATTGTAAATCACCACAGCCTGTGGATTCGTTAATACCCAACTAGCCAGTCTGCGTGGTGTTTGCCAACTTAAGCCAGCCAACGCCAATGCCGCTCCGTCAACTGCCGTACTATGCACGCCAAATTCATTCTGTCGAGGAGATTTTTCTAATCCCACCGACCACGGCCCCATAAACTCAACCGTTGCACGCTTATCATTAATGGCATTGTTACCGAAAGGACCACCCCCAAGATGAGGAATCCCCAACCCGTGACCAATCTCATGAATTAGAACGGCCTCTTGCCAATTGTGCCGATCTTTCTTTGACAGATGCGAAATGCGCCAATTATCTGGATAGAATAGCAGGCCTCGACCATGATACGTCTGCCCCCCTAGCACACGCCGGGATGATTTTCCATCATGAATCACCTCATCACATAGTCGATGCTGATCAACAATTTCTACGATCGTCTCACCCGCTAGCAAATTCCAATATTTGGCGGCGGCTTCAACCATTGCAGAAGTCATAAAGGTCGATTCATTATACAAATGTAAAACACCCTCTGGACCAACAACGTTAGGTATATTCTTCTCACTCATACGATAAACTTGCTTACTAGCCACTTCATCTAAGCTCGTATTCCCACAATACTGGTCACCATGCGCCAACTTTACAAGTGCTTTAATCTCGGATTGATTGTACAGCCCCTGCTGAACTGTACCTTTAGCATAGGTTTTGGTGCGCTGGTAATATCTGCGATTAGGTCCACCAACGATTCTCCAAATAATTCGGAAACCGATGTAGCCGACCAAAATTATTCCCAGAATCACAGCCATCCATATTTCTCCTGATCGATGCATACCTTCCTCCTGTTGAAAAAACGCCCAAGCTAAATCAACTTCGGCGACTTTTTCGCGATCAACCGCACTATTCAGCGGCAGTAATGGTCATTAAATTTTCAAAATAATCCAGCAACTGCCGCCACTGGTCGAACACCGCGTCCTCGGAATACCGCTTGGCATTCTCGTAGGCGGCTTCGCTGAAATCCTGGAGTTTCTGCCGGTCACCCAGTAGCTGAATTAAAGCGTCCGCCAGCTGTTGTGGCTGTCCATTTTCGGTCAAAATCCCCGTCTGACCATCCTGAATAATGTCGCTGGGCCCGTACTTAACGTCATTTGCCACCATTGGCACGCCGTGTGACTGGGCTTCCAGCAGCGTCAAGGAGAATCCTTCGGCCCGACTCGGCAACACGCCAATCTGCGCTCGGTCATAGACCGCCCCAATGTCGTGGGTATAACCCTTGAAGCTGACCACATCACTCAGACCAGCATCCACGACCTGCTGCTTGAATTTCTTTTCAATGTCCCCATTCGCATAGCCCCACAGTTCCAGGCGCGCGTCCGGAAATTGTTGATGGACCTGCGCAAAGGCCTCGATGGAATGGTTCTGCTGCTTTTCCGGTGCCAACCGCGCCACGTGGACGATCAGATTCTTCTGACGTTGGTCGAAAGCCTGGTGCTTGGCCGCAATCTCGGCGTCCGTAACGTAACCCACGGGAATGGTAAAGGCCGGAATCGCCGCCCCAAACCGATCGACCACGTCTTGCGTCTGCTCGGGCGTTGCCGAGATGACGGCATCCCACTTATGCCAATTGTTCAAGGCGTTCGTATAGTTATTGTTCAGCGGTGAATGAAGCATGTCGCTGGGGTCGCTGACGTGGTCGTTATGAAGATGCAGGACCTTAAAGGCCGGCGTTTCCATATGGAAGAGTCCCCAGTCACACTCCACGGTTCGATCACAAATAAAGACGTTGGGTGTCGTCTGCCGGTTTAATTCGTCATAGAAGAACCGCGTTAACTCGTTCATTCCGGTAAAGACCCAACTGCCCCCCTGATAATTGAAGACGCGCCACGACAGGCAAGACTTCCCCGCGCGATTGAGGTAGTGGTTCTTCTCAATATGTGCCTGGCCATCCGGACCAAAGTACTGTTCCTGCGAGATTTTTCCGTCCCAATCGAAGAATTGCTCCAAGCACTTGAAGCCACGGACGTCCCACCAGACCATCTTGACGGTTCGACCGTTCACATCAAAGTACTGGACGTTGCTAATCTCCTCGCTGTTCTTTCGGAAATAGATAATCATCAGCATCTTACCCTGCGCGAAGACCTGAAGCTGATTATTTTTCCGGGTCGTGGTCGTATTGGCCGGCAGCGGGAAGTCCCCCATGGTAAACGACCGCTCGGCCACGTCACCACTACCACAGAAAAATTCAAAGAGGTTCACGAAGTTCTCGCGCGCAATACCGGCCTGCTCTAAAATCCGACTGAGTTCCATCGAAAACACCCGCGTCACGATCTTCGCCGGGACCCCATGCTTGACGAACAGTCGGAGCCGATTGATTTCGGCCTGTTCAATTCCCGACTTGGAATACTGCATATTATCATTTAAGAAATAGTACATACTGGCATCGTCCTCCCTAAACCGTCACGTTCGCTGCTAATTCCTTCTGCCATCGGTTCCACACCTTGCGCCGCGTCCATTGCGTGTGTGCCGTGGTGTAAGCCGCCTCGCTGAAGGCCGCCAATTTTTCCGGATTCGTGAACAACGCCACGATCTTCTCCGCCAGGGCCAGAGTCTGCCCCGGATCAACCAAGTAGCCATCCTGACCGTCCGTGACAAACGCGGCCGGGCCATAATTAAAGCGATAGCTCACCACCGGCAGACCGTGCATCAGCGCTTCCATCATCGCCAACGGCCCCCCATCGGCCAGCGACGTGTTGGTCAAGACCTGGTAGCGGTCGTAATCAGCCGCCAAATTCGGCACGTAATCCTTAAACGTCACGCTGTCACCGAGGTTCAGGCTGTCCGCTAGTTTCTGCATGTCCGCCACGTACTTGGCATCGCCGTAGCCGTACAGCGTGAACGTCGCGTCCGGCACCCGGTCCTTGACCAGTGCAAACATTCGCAGTTGCTGATCAATCTGTTTATCCTGACCAATCCGGCCCACGTAGAGCAGACTATGCGGTTGTCGATCGCTAGGGGCGACGCGATCCGTGCCATCCTTAGCCAACGGCACCGTGGTTACCGCGGGCATCGCGAAGACCCTAGCCTTCGGGAAGCGCGTCGCCAGATTTTCCGCCTGTTGCGGTGTGGCCGTAATAAAGCCGTCGAAGTGACTAAAGTGTTCAAAGGCCGGTTCCAAGAAGCCGTCAAGATTGGCATGAATAGGGTCGTTGGGATTAACGGCGTGGTTAATCGGAATGTACAGATATTTGTGAGACGCATCGTTTAAGGCCAGTAACGACTGAACCCCCGTCCCCGGTCGATCGACGATAAAGGTCGTGGTCTCAGCGTCTCGATTGCTCAACTCATTCAAGAAGAAGGTGAAAAGGTCGTCACGATTCTGGAAGAAACGGTCGCCCTCCCCGCGATAGTCCTTGAGAATGATTCGCGACAACAGGGGCTTACCCGCCGTGTCCGCCGCGTAATATTCCTCCAGCGCGGTCTGTCCGGTCGGCGTGTAATAGCGCTGCAGGATTAACTGACCATTTTGCCCGAAGTACTGGGTCGCCGACTTGAAGCCCCGCCAATCCCAAAGGTCGGTACCAATCCGGTTGCCCTGGGGATCGAAGAACTCCTGGTAGAAGACGCGCCCAATCGTTCCGAGGATGAAGCCCACGTTCTCCACGAGACGGTCCCCGTTGGCCACGCTACTGAAATTGGCGCCCACCGTGATTTCATATTCAATCGGAATATTGAGATTATCCGTCGTCTTGACCTGAACGTCTGTCACGTCCGTGGCCTTTTGGAAGTAGTCAAACATATTTAAGACCTGGTCATCCGTCACACCAAAGTCGCCGATGGTCCGGTGTAACAGGCGGTCGTAAATCTTCGTGACGATTTTAGCCGGGGTCTTGTAGTGGTTAAAGAGCTTGACCCGGTTCATCGCCGTATGCTCCACACTCGAATTTTTTTGGAGAATATATTCGTTAACAAAATAGTACACAGCGCAACACTCCCATTCGTTTTAATGGTGTCATTCCCTCTATGTATGCGGTCACCCGTTCAAGGGCGTCACCGCATCTCAACATCCATCAATTATACCTAATTTCTTTCACAATTAAAACTACTTGCTCCTAAAAATAAAAATTCAGTCAACGGGATTATTTAGACTTCGAACCAATTTTTCCCACTTTTGCATGGTCTTCGTCGGCGAATAATCCAGTACTAGGTGCTGGGCATTGCCCATGAAAGTCCGCTGTAATGCCGGATTGGCTAGGTATTCGCGAATCTTAGCGACCAGTTGTTCCTGGTCATTAACTGGCACCAGAAAGCCGTTCTCGCCATCATGAATCATTTCATTCGGCCCATAGCGAATATCGTAGCCAATTACGGGAACGCCGTAGCTCAATTCCTCTACGGTCGACAGCGAGAAGCCCTCCTCCACACTAGTCATCAGCGCTAAGGACGCCTGCTGGTACTCGTTAGTCAGGTCCTTTTGGAACCCCCGCAAGAAGACATGCTCGCCCAACTGGTGGTCGTCGATGTAGCTTTGCAGTTCCTTTTGAATTTTCTGCCCAAATCCCAGCATGTGTAACTGAATGTGCGGGAATTCCGGAATCAGCTGCTCAATCGCCTTGACCTGATGCATGAGCTGTTTTTCCGGTGAGTAGCGCGCCACGCTGATAATCCGATACGGATCGCGACGCATCACGTCCACCGGATGCGGTGTGGCGAAGCCCACGGGGATGGTCGTAACCGGTGGTAAATTATCAAAACGCTTCAGCAAGTCGCGGCGCTGCTGGTCGGTCGACACCACAATCCCGTTGAACCGCGCGGGATGGGCCAGAATATAATCGTAAATGCCGTGCTTGAGCTCCCCGGTCACGATGTCTTGGCCCACCCGCACGTGGGTACTGTGAAAGACCGGACAAATCTTAATCTCCGGGCGCGTCCGATCCAACGCGGTCGCCATTTGCCCGTTGCGATCG
Organism: Levilactobacillus sp. HBUAS70063; assembly: GCF_038374745.1. Lineage (NCBI taxonomy): Bacteria > Bacillati > Bacillota > Bacilli > Lactobacillales > Lactobacillaceae > Levilactobacillus > Levilactobacillus sp. HBUAS70063. The sequence goes on from NZ_JBANSM010000001.1 coordinate 516,090, forward strand.
GTGAAGAAGATATCTCCCGGTCGGGCCAACTCATCTAAGAAAAACGTCCGTAGCTCGGTCTCATCGTTAAAGAAGTAGTCTCGCTGCCGATACTGTTTCAGCGTAATCTCGCGTAAGACCGTCTTCTCGTTGACCTGCTTAAATTGCTTAATGAGCTTGACCTGTTGCTCGGGATTGTAATACAACTCCGTGTCGGTGACGCCCTTGTCCCCCAGCAGGCTGGTCCGACTTAAGAATCCGCGGCAATCATAGACGTCTCTGCGGATTTTGGCGTGATGCCGGTCAAAGTAATTGACGTAATCCAGCCGGGTATTTTCCTGATCGAGGAAGTGGGCGTACATGAGGAAGACGCCATCGGCATTATCCACCCGCACGTCCTGGGTGTTGGGCACGTCTCGTAGCCGATAGTGACAGGTCTCCTGCCAGTAATGGCGCCAGTCGAAATGACCGATGGGTGCCGACTTCTGACTTTCTTGAAAATAATCGTACAGGGAAAAACCGACGTTGGCGTACCCGAACTTCCGAAGATGCTCGTGCAACCGTGACCCGTAAGATAGGTACAGCAACGTTGCCGGCATCCCCGCCGTCTGAAACAACTGCATGCGGTTAAACTGGGCCTTCTCAATCCCGGTGACCGCTGACCCCAAACTTGTATCGACAAAATAATTCACAACGCTTGCCCCCTCTTAGCGTTTCGCTTTCCATTCGATTTGAGTCATCCGCATGAAAGCATTTGCAAGTATATGCTTTTAATTTAAGCCAAATCGCTCGAGCAAGCAACTAATCCAACCTCAAACTTCGTTGTCAGCGGACATGGTAAGGTGACCTTACTAAATAAAGAGCGACTAAAACTACGGCCATTAGACAGCTCATGGCGCTAATCTCAGTTACAGTTTCTTAGCGGAAATCGGCTGCCTTACCGTTCGCCAAATATGGGTGAAACGTGGTGAGCGAACCGCTTAGGACAGAGGTGGCCGCCAGAGCAGGTGGAATTGCTGGCAAACGTCGGCCTCTGATTTCACTCATTTTGGTGGACAGAACACCATCGTTCCGGGAATTAGCGCGTTAAGTCTGCTTTCAACCCTTAGCTGTCTTTCCAACACAAAAGCCAGCCCCCTTTGGATAAAGGAAGCTGGCTACGTTTTAATTTAATTTCTAAATTTCGTTAAACGCATTGGCTTGCGACACAGCAGGCGGAATTGCTGACAGCCACGGGCAACGGGTATGCCTCATTACTTCGGCTCATCCAGAATCTCCCGCTGAATGACGCGTGCCATGTCATCTGGAAGTGGCGCGTAGCAGGTGATCCAGCGTTGCTCAAATGGCTGGTAAAAGGACAACCGCGCGCAGTGCAAGGCCTGCCGGTGAATCCACGGGTTGGTCTGCGTTCCGTAAAGCCAATCGCCTAACAGAGGGTGGCCCAGCGCCGCGCTGTGCACGCGAATCTGATGCGTCCGGCCCGTGTACAATTTCACCGCCAGCAGGCTGGCCGTGTGAGAGCGTGCCACCACACGAAACGCCGTCTTGGCCTGCCGACCATCCGGCCGCACCGCGCGTTTGATAAAGGACCCGGGTTCTCGCCCAATCGGTAATGTGACCGTAAACTGGCGAGGCGTCACCGGTCCCGCGGCGACCGCAATGTAGCGTTTATCCAACTGCCCCAACTTCAACTGCTTATCCAAGATGGAGTGGGCAAAGTGGTGCTTGGCGAACAGCACGGCCCCACTGGTCTCGCGGTCCAATCGCGTGACGATGTGAGTCACCGTGCTGGGCGCTTGAATCGCCGTGAGATGGCCCTTCACCCGGTTAGCCAACGTGTCATCCGGATAGAGATGGGACGGCACGGAGGCCATTCCCGCCGGTTTATTGACCACCAAGAAATGTGGATCTTCATACAAGATCTCTAATGGTTCGTAGGAGGTCGCCACGTTAGCATTGGCCGGTTCGGGCGGCAATTGTAGCCCCACCGTTTGACCGGGCTGGGCCATGGCAATCACACGAACTTCTCGGCCGTCGAGGGTCACGACCCCGCCATGAAACTTGACTTGCTTGAGAAAGGTCCGCGTCACCCCGTGGTCCATCAACACCGTGCGCACGTGCATGGGACTGGTGCCCGTAACGCGCCAGGCAAATTGGGTCATCCGTTCTCCCTCCCAATGAAAGAAGACTCGACCCGTTGCCAGAAGTGGGTGTGTCGGTATTCGGCAAACGAAATCCGCTGCTGGGCAATCTGATACGAAATGGCCTTGATCGGCCGACCTTCGATGCTAAGTTGGTCACACATCAACACGTTATTCGCCGAGCTGGCTGGTTCCACGCGAATCCACTCGTCGGCCGGAATAATCAGCGGCGACCCCAGCGTTCTAAAGACCAGGTTGTTAATCGAGGCAATTTCGGCCATCTGAATCGCGTTAAACTGCGGACTCAGCACCGCCCCACCCACGGCCTTATTGTAGGCCGTTGAACCGGTGGGTGTGGAGATGCACAGGCCGTCTCCCCGAAAGCTTTCGAAGAACTCACCCTTGATGTAGACGTCGGCCACCATGGTCCCGGAGACCTTCTTGATGGTCGATTCATTCAGGGCCAGTGCCTGGTCTGGATGCGTGCCATCGGCGTATTCCACCTTGATGGTCAATAAGGGATAGCTCACGCTCTGGCCGTTATCCTCGACCAGACTGTCAATGAGCTCTTGAACCTCATAATCCCGCCAATCCGTGTAGAATCCGAGATGACCGGTATGAATCCCGACAAAGCGGACCCGGTCCAAGCGATCATTGTAATGGTGAAAGGCCGACAACAACGTCCCGTCGCCACCCACCGTAATCACAATGTCCGGATCGAGGCTATCGAGGGCAATTCCCGCCGCCGTCAATCCCTTTTTCAAGGCCGTTGCGACCTTCGTTGAGGCCTGACCGTTATTGCCATAAATGGAAACCTTCATTGCGTCAATCTTCCTTACTTTGAGGCGCATTCGGCGCATCCCCACCCGTCCCGTTTTTCGGCGTGTAGTGTTGTGCCTCCTGAATCTCTTCTCGAATTTCGGACATTTCCGTGTCCAACTTGAAGGCGGCCTCCGCCGCGCGCTGCAGTCGAGCACTCAGTTCCGTGGGGAAGTCACCCTGATACTTATAATTTAAAGAATGTTCAATCGTTGCCCAGAAATTCATGGCCAGGGTGCGCACCTGAATTTCCGCTAAAATCTTTTTTTCACCCGTAATGAGCTGAACCGGATACTCAATCACAATGTGGTAAGACCGGTAGCCACTGGGTTTTTCATTATGAATATAATCGCGTTCCTCAAGAATCGTGAGGTCGGTCCGTTGCCGGAGCAGGTCCACAACTTGATAAATATCCTCAACAAATTGGCACATGATTCGTAGTCCCGCAATGTCTTGCATATCCTGTTCCAACCGCTCCTCGGCCACGTGGCGCCGCGTCATCTTCTCGACGATACTCGGGACCGGCTTGACCCGCCCGGTGACAAATTCAATGGGCGGTCGCTGATTGCGATTTTCAAATTGTTTCCGAATGCCGCGGAGCTTGACTTTCAGCTCACCCACGGCCTGTTGATAGGGTAATAAAAATTGATCCCAGTTTGCTATCATGCCGACTATCCCCCAACCTTAATTACACAGCTTACCTCTGAATTTTACCATAATTCCCGCGGAACCGAGACTAATTACTTCCTATCCGCCCGTTAAATTTGAAAGTTGCAGGAAGTTTGGTTTTCACGAGGCGTTTAGCTTTACCTCATCGCAAAAATGTTGCATGATTAGGTTGCGTTTTAAACGAACAGGGCTTGCCAACAAACAAACGTTTGGATTGCTATTTTTTGTATTTTTGCTAAAGTAGTGCTATCGTAGTTTTTTGTTTGGTGACCCTTGCTGATTACCAACAGGATAGATATTAGGAGGAAGCAATGTGTTAGAAGTCTATTTGTTCGTCAACCCGCTGGGCGCGCGCTGTATGCGTTCAGAACAGAATATTATGCGGTTGGCTGACCACTTAAATAGCAAGGTGTCGTTTCAATTCGTCCCGCTGCTAAATCAACAAATTATCGAACAGGCCCTGCCCGAACGGCATAGTTTGGCGCAACGCAATGCCTATTTCAACGTTTACTATCAAGCCATCCTCGCCTACAAGGCCGCGCTCTTTCAAGGTAAGCGTAAGGGACGGAAATTCCTGCTCGACATGCAGACGGCCGTTGTCAACGACCATCGCCACTTCTCTCAAGAACTGGCCGTGGAAGTCGCCAAGGACTGCCACTTAGACCTCGACATGTTTACGGAAGATTGTGACTCTGACTTAGCGAAACAATCTTTCCAGACGGATCAGAAAATGGCCGCCGAGATGAAAATCCAACAATCTTCATCGGCCGTCATCTTCAACTGTGATGTTTCCGAATGTGGGCTATTACTCAACGATGTGACCTACGATTCCCTCTGCGATGTTTGCGAAAGCCAAGGCGTTGCGACGCGAGAAATGTTAATGGGAGAACCTAATTACATGGCAAATAACCAACCCAATTCAGCAGCTACTGGTACCTCGGCACCCCACTTGCGGGTATTATAAATCGTTTTACAATTGGCCTAGAACCCCATCGTTCGGGCTTTTTTTAGTGACCAAATAATTTACGGGTTCCCTAAAATCTTCAACTAAAATTCGCCCGGATCTCCCGTGAATATGGTATGATTGAGCCAACTATTTTTTAACCCAGAAGGGGAACGTTTATGACAACAGCCATCGTTACAGATACCGCTTCCTACCTTACCGCCGCTCAAGTGGCACAGTACCCCATCACGGTGCTACCCATCACGGTCATTCTCGGTGGCCAGCAGTATCCCGAATCCGAATTAAGCGTCCAAACTTTTTACGACTATCTCAAAACCGATCAGGAGCTACCCACCACGGCGCAGGTCTCCTTAGGCCAGATTGAAGACGCCTATGACCGCCTCGCTAGTCAGGGCGTCGACGAAATCATTTCCATTCACCTTTCCAGTGGGATCACCTCGTTCATGAGCAATCTCCGCATGTTCTGCCAGACCTACACCAAGGCCAAGATTTTCCCGGTGGATTCGCTGGTCGCCAGCGCCGGTGAAGCCAACCTCTGCTTGTTGGCGGGGAAACTCATCACGGCCGGACAAACTGCCGAGGAGATTGTGCCGCAACTCCTGGCTTTGCGCGATACCCAACAGGTTTACTTCGCGGTCGATAACCTCAGTCACCTCGCCCGCACCGGCCGGTTGACCAACCGTTCCGCCATGATTGGTAATCTCCTGAATATCAAACCCCTGCTGACTTTTAACGATGCCGGGCAAATCATCGCCATCGACAAGGAACGCACCATGCGGCGGGCCTTTGGCTTCATCACGGCTCACCTGAAGGCCGACCTGCAACGGGTCGATTATCCCTTGCACGCCACCGTCATCGACGCGAACAACGAGGAGACGGCCGTGCGCTGGCAGCAGGCTCTCCACGAACAATTCCCAACAGTTCGGGTCTCACGGAGCACACTCGGCCCCGCCATCAGCGTGCACACCGGCGAGAAGACCATGGGCGTTCTCTGGCAACAGGATTGGCAATCCATTCCGGACTAAAGTAAAAGGCATCCCCCACACAACCGTGGGGAATGTCTTTTTTTCTAACCCTTATTTCTTCAACTCATGCGCCAATTGGCTGAATTCGGCCAATCGCTCGTCAAACGTCTTGAACGCCGTCTCCAAGTAGTCTGGCTTCGTCATGTCAACGCCAGCCTTCCGCATGACTTCGATTGGCAGCGCCGAACTCCCCGACTTCAGATAATTCAGGTAAGCATCGCGCTTGGCCGCGTCACCGCTGAGAATCCGTTGTGCTAGCGTGGTTGCCGCCGCGAATCCGGTCGAATACTGGTAAACGTAGTAATTGTAGTAGAAATGCGGAATCCGCGTCCATTCGTCAGCAATCTGCGAATCGGAAATGACCCCATCACCGTAGTAACGGCGGTTCAGGTCCCCGTAGAACTTGCTCATGAAGTCGGCGGTCAACGTTTCTCCGGCCGCGTCCTGCTGGTGAATGTAATCCTCAAACTCGGCAAATTGGGTTTGCCGGTAAACCGTTCCCTTGAAGCCATCCAGATAGTGATTCAGGATGTAGGCCCGGACTTGCGGGTCCGTTTGAGTCTTCAACAGATAATCCGTTAAGAGATTTTCATTGGTGGTCGAGGCAATTTCAGCCACAAAGATCGAGTAGTCTCCGTACTGATAAGGCTGGTTGGTCCGCGTGTAGTGACTGTGCATGCTGTGCCCCATCTCGTGGACCAGCGTGAAGAGGCTCTCCAGACTATCCTGCCAGTTCAGCAAAATATACGGCTTGGTATCGTACATCCCACCGGAGTAAGCCCCCGTCCGTTTGCCCTGGTTTTCCACGACGTCGATGTCCCGGCCGTCGAACATCTTCTGCACGTTGGCCACGTAATCCGGCCCCAGGACACTTAACGCCTTGAGCGCCTCCTGCTGGGCCTCCGGGTAGGTATACTTCAAGCTCGGTTCCCCGGTGATCGGCGTATATAAATCATACATGTGGAGTTCCGGCAGGCCAAGAATCTCCTTACGTAAGTTCACGTACTGATGGAGCGAATCCAAGTGTGCGTTGACCGTCTTCACCAAGGTATCGTAGACCACGGCCGGCACATGATTACGACTCATTGCAGCTTCACGGGCACTCCCGTAATGCCGGACCTGAGCGCTAAAATTATGCGTTTTAACCTCACTAGACAGCGTGCTGGCAAAGGTATGCCGGAATTGCTGATAAACGCTGTATAACGCCTTAAAAGCCTGTTCACGGACCTTGGGTTGGGTCGACTGCAGCAAGACACCATATAACCCTTCCGACAAGCGGACGTCCTTACCATCCTCGTCTTGAACCACGGGGAACCGGAGATCGGCGTCACTTAAGACGCTGTAAGTCTTGGCGGACGCACCAAAGATATCACTGGCACCGGCCAAGAGTTTTTCCTCAGCCGCCGATAACGTATGGTCCCGCTGCTCACCCAACACGTCAAAGAAGTGCTGGTATTCGGTCAACCGGGGTTCGGCGTCAATCAGGGCTTGAATGACGACCTGGGGCAAGGCCAAGACTTCTGGTTCGTACCAAGACGTTGCCGCTGCTACCGTGGCGACGAGGCTTTCCGCCTGGCCGGACAGCGCCTGTGCGTTGGCATCGCTGGTATCCTGATCATTTTTCAGGGAGGCATAGACGTAGACCTTCTCCAATTGACGGTTCAGGTCAAAAATCGCCGCCGTCACCTCGTAGAGATCGGCCGCACTCTCCGCCAACTGGCCTTGATGGGTGGCCACCTCCTTGGCTTGTTGCTTAACCGCCGTCACCGCCGCTTTAAAGGCCACATCATCGGCAAAGATGGGGGTCAGATCCCAGGTTAACGCCTCGGGAACCGCCGCACGTTCGGGAATTTGTTGCATATCCAGTCCTCCTTCAAATTTTACATACTCCCAGTTTACCACTTTCATTCCCGATGTTGGCGACTGATCGTTCGATCATCTCATTATTTTTTAATCTTCATCCAGCCACCGTAACGGCCGGCAAATCACCCAGCCATCAGTCATGGCACGTAAATAGCCCTGGTTAACGAGATCGGCCATCAACTGGCGCTTAGCAATCTCTAATGAACGGGTGGCCGTCACCCCCACGGCCTGAAGGTGCCCGCCCACCACGTCAAAGCTACTCGTCGCGAGGCGGTTAACGGTCGCCACCGTTACTTTTGAGGTGGACAAGGCAAAGAGTCTCGCGGCGACGAGTACGCGCCACATCAATAGGCCCTGGCCAAAGAGCGGGACGGTCTGCGCCGTTGTGGCTAAAACCGCGGGAATATGCAGGAGATGGTGTCCCAGCGGATACAGCTGTTCTTGAACCGCCATGATTGCCGGCGCCTTAAGATGAAGGTCCCTGGCCAGCCGTGCGCGCCAAACCGGGTAATTCAAGACAACTTGGGGTAAAGGTTGCTGATAACCGGCGATTAGCCCGGCCAAATTCACTAGCCAGGTCGTGCGGCCGTGATAATTTCCCAGCGCGTCTTGATAGAGGTGATGGTCGATGCGCAACCGCTGCCGGCGAACGTCCCAGAACAGAAGGCACAGCCCCCACCCGCGTAAAGGCAAAGCAAAGCGTTCGATCAACGACCATCCTAATTTCTGCCGACCATAACGACTGCCCAGAATCCATAGCGGATAGACCCCCAGTCGCTGGTACCCCCTGGTCCGCGACCAAACCTGTTGCGTGGCAATGGGGCTACACTGAAATTCAAGAGCGAGCGGTGGGCGGTCTGACCGGGCCACCCAGCAATCGGCACGCTGCTGAATCTGGGGCAACACGTGCTCCAAGGTTACCACGCCCCCGTCCGCAAAGAACGCGGCCAGTTGGCGTTTCCCCGTGATATGTTGCGCCGTCTCCCCCTCGCCGAGAATCGAACAGGACGATTGTGGCCGATGAGCAAAGTACGGCTGAACCCGCGTCCCGTGCCGTAAGCCCACCCGCTGATGACAGGCTGGGCAGGTATAGTCCGCTCGTCGCTGAGCGTAAAGCGCATCCACCAATTGATCCCGTAACTGTGCGACTAACACCTGACCACCCCTCTCTACGCTTAACTCCGTAAAAAAGGGCGTTATCTTTTTTAATTTCACATTTCTATTAAAAAAGCCCGCGGACACAAGTCAACACTTGCCTCCACGAGCCACTACTCGTTATATTTACTTCTCAGCTAAAGATTGAAAGCAGAATTAGTGCGTTTGTTTCCGTAACAACGGTGTTCTGCCCGCTAAAATTAATGAAACCTGACGCCTGCGCCTGTCAAGGGTTCCGCCTGCTATGGGGGCCACCTTCAGCCTGAGAGACGGGCTTCCGGTTCGCTTGGCAGCCTTGCAAAACCCGCAAGTCTTCCAAGTCGCCCCACGCTGTAAGCTGAGAAAGAACCTCAGCTAACACCGTCGACACAGCTGAGTTAGTCACTCGACTAGTCATGACGTTGGTTTAAGCCGCTGGTTGCCGGCCAGCACTGTCGTAGCCGTGAGTGAGCCAAAGATGGGTTTAGCCGTGGAAGTTCCCGTGGCGGCGGGGTTAGCCGGTTAGGGAACTGGCGTCTTTGAGACGTGATTTCTCGGCTCAAAGCGAGGTGTCGAGACCGCACTGTGGCTCGGCCCGTCCGCCCACCGCGATCCAACCCATGTTGGGCGAACGGTAAGGCGGCCAATTCTCACTACGAAACTGTAAATGACTAAAATTAACCATGAGTTGCCCCATGATACGAGTTTTAGTCGATCTCTATCTTTTAACCTTTTGCTATTTACTTCTCGGTCGGGAAATGCGCGATCACTTGATAGATCGGCCCCTTGGCTGAGAATTTTTGTTCGTATTCGGTCTGAATGTCTTCCACCCCATCGGTAGCGGCGTGCAGATCCAGCCAGACCCCATCGAAGACCAAGCCGAAGTTGTTCAGACTGGCCAGGGAGTATTCAAACAGGCCTCGGTTATCCGTCTTAAATTGAATAGCCCCCTCCGGCTGCAAGACATCGGCGTAGTGCGCCAAAAATACTGGCGACGTTAACCGCCGCTTGGCGTGCCGCGACTTGGGCCACGGATCGGAGAAGTTCAGGTATAGCCCGGCCACTTCACCGGCGGCAAAGAACGTATTAACAGCCTCACCGTCCGTGTGTACCAATTGAATATTGGTTAATTCACTCGCCACAACCTTCTTCAAGGCTACCGCAATCACGGAAAATTGGATTTCAATCCCAATAAAATTCCGGTCGGGATGGGCCTTGGCCATCTCAACGATGAACTGGCCCTTCCCCGTTCCAATCTCGACATATAGGGGCTGTTCCTTAGGAAAACGGCTCTGCCAGTTGCCCTTCAATGGTTCTGGTTCCTCGACCAACCGTTCTGGATGGCTGGCCACGTAATCCTTGGCCCACGGCTTGTTTCGTACACGCACGATTAAGTTCCTCCTCTAATCACAACGGCGGGCGCAAGGTTCTGCCTCGCTCCCGCCACTGGTTAATCCGTCACTGACGCTCGCGTCAGCTTTTCGAGTAAAATTAAATGTTGATTCATAATTTGAAAACGTTGCTGGTGGTAACTGTCCGCAATCACGCTCAGGCAGTGAATCCGCGCATACCAGTTCACCCGCGCGGTCAGGTCGGCCGTAATCTTCTCACCGTAGTCTTGCAACCAGCGTTGCCACTCCTCTAGCGGCACGTACTCACAGAGTAAGGCACCTAGATCGTAAGCGGGATCGGCAAACGTGGCCGCATCCCAATCCACGAGATACAAGCGCCGGCGGTCGGATAACAGCCAGTTCTTATGATTCAAATCACCATGACAAACTTCGTAATGCGTCTTGGGCAGTTGTGGTTGCTCGCCTTGTAATGTGGCAAACGCCGATTGAATCAGCGGATGCCGGCGTAGGTCAGCGGCTAGGGCTGGCTGTAAGCGGCTTAACAACTGGGCGGGCGTGGTAAATCGTCCGCCGACTTTTAATAACATATCATGAAGTAGGTGGGAATGATGCACCCGATGAAGCAATCGGGCCACCCGTTGCTCGCGCATTTCCTCGCGATGCAACGTTCGACCGTTCAGCCACTCCTGAGCCGTCATGACATCCCCACTGGCCAACCGCTTGGTCCACACCAACCGGGGTGTGATGCCCTCCATCGAGAGCGCGGCAAGAAACGGTGACGCATTTTGTTTTAAGAACACTTTTTGTGAAGCCTTTGTTCCCATATACGCCGTGCCGGTATTGCCGCCCAGCGGATACAGACTCCAGCCGTCACTGATATCCAGCGCCATGGCCACCCCTCCTCGATTTGTCAGCTATTATTAATTCTATGGGCAAACGGGAGCTACGTCAACCCCTAATTTCAATCGAACGAGCCAATCGTTGAGGCGTATAGATTCTTGCCAAATACCAAACCTCCACGACCTCAACTAACAGCGTAATTCCCGCCGTCAGGACGTGGGGATTGGCAATGACCACCACCAGCCAGAGCAGAAACGCCGTCACACCCAAGATCAACGTGACCAGCGTCACAAAACTCTTGAGCCGTTGCGCCGGTAAGACCGGGTAGACGTGGGTAAAGACCACGTCATCGTACTGCTGGAAGAACGGTAGCAACTGGAAGCCAATCAGGTAGATGAAAAGCGCCGCCAAGACCACCGGCAACCATTCCCCCCGCACGAAGTAGAGCAGCAGCATGCCGATGACCGTCAGGCGGACCACCAGCCCACTGAACTCGCTGCCCCGGACCATGCCGCGGCTAAAGAGATACAGGTACAGGTGGTCGTGGCGCGGCTTAATCAGCTTGTACAGGCCATCCAGATACCGCCGCCGTTTGATCGTTCCCGCCAGCATCGGTACCTCGGTGAACATGTTAAAGAAGCGGTAAATCCCAAGCATCCGGTTATCCTCAATCTTAATCTGCTCGCGCCAACGAATCTGTTGCTTTTGCCAGTGTTGGGCCAACCATACGGCCACGGCCACATCGAGCACCAGTGCCAGAACGATAGCGACCAGCGGCAAGGTCCAGAGGCCGGCCGCCAGGATAATCAGGCTCACGCCCCACTTGATGGCCCAATGGTTCATTCGCGTCTGCCCGTTGATCTGATAGGCACTCGCGAGATCTAACCGTAACAAGGCATCCTTTAAAATCAGCTGCGCGATTCCCAATTCCACCAGGCTCAGTACCGGCCAAGCCATCGTGACACTCATAAAGGGCGCCAGTAAGAAGACCGCTACGATCTGGGTGGCCTGAGCCAGCCCCTGGCTGTACCGCCGCGCCACCACCAGATAGGCGTGCATGGCGCGTTCCTTAGGGAGTAGGAAGACGCGGTCGGCATCTTCAATCAGGGTCGCCAGCCGGCCAATCTGCGCCACCAGTACCAGCACCAGTAACGCCACCACAGGCGCCCACCAGTAGCCGGTCTTGAGCGTTTTCAGCATGTTCGAGTAACCGTAGCCCAAGCCTCCCAACAAGAAGAGCAGAGCGAAGACGAAGAAATCATTGAATACCAGCCGCAAATACTTGGCCATTTCCCGGAGATGGCGCTGCAGCCGGGTCTTAAAGAGCGCGGTCATCGGCGATCAACCTTGGTCATCGACAGATAAATATCGTTCAGCGATTCCCCCGCCTCCGGAAGAGCGGCTTGTAATTCGCTGAGCGTTCCTTCAGTCTTGACCTGACCATCGTGTAACAGGACGAAGCGGTCGCAGTACCGTTGGGCCGTATCCAAGACGTGCGTCGACATCAGGATGCTGGACCCTTGGCGTTTACGATCTTCGATTAATTGGAGCAAGTCGTTAACCGCTAAGGGGTCGAGCCCTAGGAACGGTTCGTCAATGATGAAGAGCTTGGCCTGCGTCAAAAAGGCACAAACGATCATGACCTTTTGCTTCATCCCCTTGGAAAAGTTGGCGGGGAACCAATCCAGCTTGTTGTCCAGCCGGAAGGTCTTCAAGAGGTCATGCGCCGTGGCCCACGCCTGATCGTGGTCCAGGTCATAGGCCATCATCGTGACCTCGAGGTGCTCACGCAACGTTAATTCCTGGTAAAGTACCGGGGTTTCCGGAATATAAGCAATCTGTTGCTTGTAGGCCTGACTGTCCTGCTGAATCGTCACGCCATTCAGCGTAATCGTTCCCTTATGGGGCGTTAACAACCCAATAATATGATTAATTGTCGTTGATTTACCGGCACCGTTTAGCCCGATTAAACCAACCAATTCGCCGTCCTTAACGTCAAAACTGATATCTTTTAAGACGGGAATCTGGGAGTACCCCCCCACAACGTGGCTAACTTCTAACGCCATAATCATTCCCTCATTTCTCTATTTAAATGAAATACCTGGCGGCTGGAGTTGCTCGCAACTCCCTACCACCAACGACCAATCCACTGGTCATAACTCAGCTATTATACCATAGCTCACCCAGTGAACGAACGATAGAGGTGAATCCGCCCCTATTGATGGTGTATAATAAACGAAATCGAAGCGAAAGAAGGAGATTTCATGGCTAAAATGACACTCGAACCGCACTATGATGACGACTGTGTCTTTTGTAAAATCTTAAAGGGAGAGATTCCTAGTTATACCGTCTATGAGGACAATATCGTCAAGGCCTTCTTAGACATCTCGCAGGGAACCCCGGGCCACACGCTGGTGATTCCCAAGACCCACGTCAAGGATATCTTTGCCTACGACAGCGACTTGGCGGCGGCCGTCTTCTCCCGGATTCCTCGGATTGCCCGGGCCGTTCAAGCGTCCAACCCCGCCATTACGGGCATGAACATCGTCAACAACAACGGTAAGGTGGCCTACCAATCCGTCTTCCACTCCCACTTCCACCTCGTGCCCCGCTACACGGACGATGACGACTTTCGGATGATCTTTAAGGATAATTCCGATAACTACACGCCGGATGATTACGCGGCCATTCAACACAAGATTGCCGCGCAAATGGAGGATTAAGCCATGAGCATTGGAAAATTCTTAACCGGCGTCACCCTGGCTACCGGGGTTGGTTTGGCAGCCTACTTTACCTTGACAAAGCAGGACCCGCGGACTTGGGCCAAGCAAGTTGGCCGGCAGGTGCAGGACACGGCCGACCAGGTCAGCGACATCAAGACCGCCAAGGATAACCTCACGAATAAGACCCAGGCCCTTAGCGCCGCGGTCACCGCAGCCACCCCGGCCATCGAAGACATTCAGGAAGCCGTGGAAAAATTCAGCTTTAAGATTGCCCCGCGCGTCGAGATCATCGAGAAGACGGTTTCGCGATGGGACGATCGGTAATTTTGAACTTTTTGTAAAGCTTCTCGTACCTTTTTGGGTTTGCGAAATTTTGTGTTATGATATCCAAGTATGGTGTTTACACCAATTTTGATGAATGGATGTGTTGAGTAATATGAAGAAATGGTTTATCGCCCTTGCCGGCTTGTTACTGACCGTAACACTTGCTGGTTGTGGGAACCAAACCGTTGCAACCACTAGCGGTGGGAAAATCACCGAAAGTGCTTACTACAGCAGTTTGAAGGGAACTTCATCTGGTAAGCAAGTTCTGCAACAAATGATCCTGAACAAGGTCTTGGAAAAGCAATACGGTGACAAGGTTAAGAAGTCCCAAGTTACCAAGCAATTTAACACTTACAAGACCCAATACGGTTCATCATTCAAGAGTGTCCTTTCTCAAAGCGGCATGACGGAATCCAGCTTAAAGACTGAAATCCGTTCTAACTTACTGCTGAAGGAAGCCGTTAAGGACAACGTTACGATCACGGACGCGCAATACAAGAAGCAATTCAAGAGCTACGAACCAGAAGTTTCCGTTGCCCACATCTTAGTTTCCAAGAAGTCCACTGCTAACAAGATTATCAGTGAATTGAAGGACACCAAGAAGAGCGACATGACGAGTGAATTCACGAAGTTAGCTAAGAAGTACTCTACTGATACGGCTACCAAGAACAAGGGTGGTAAGTTGAGTGCCTTCGATAGCACCGACACTTCTCTGGATTCAACCTTCAAGAAGGCCGCCTTCAAGCTGAAGACTGGCGAATACACCGCAACGCCTGTTAAGACGCAATACGGTTACCACGTCATCTTGATGCTGAAGAACCCTGGTAAGGGAACCATCAAAGAACACAAGGCCGAATTGAAGAAGCAAATCATCGACAACGACATGAACGATTCTACTGTTCTGCACAACGTGGTTGCCAAGGTCTTGAAGAAGGGTGACGTTTCCATCAAGGATAACGATTTGAAGAACATCTTGTCTGATTACTTATCATCAAGCAAGTCTTCCACCACTTCAAATTCATCATCTAAGTAATTTCTGAGTCATGAAATCCCCGGATCATCGGTTACGATGGTCTGGGGATTTTTTATACAGTTGTGAAGACTGGCCGCCTTACCGTTCGCCAAATTTGGTCTGGAACGCGGTGGGTCGGACGGCTACACTAGTGGTTACCATCGCCTAGCCTCTTCCTAAATATTGGTATTGTCACTCACTGTCAGATAATGAGTTGAACGCTCATGTGGTCTATCATTTATCGAACTCCGAACCAGCGCTTTCAAAAAAACTAGCGGCCACCGCCGACCTCCCCTTTCGAGACGTCCCGTGGACACTAGTTTTTTTAACCCTTTTATTTCTCAAATAACGCCGGGTCAATCCGCCGATCCTTGAAGTAAAATTCGCGGTCGTGGTCATTGACCTTGCGCAGGATGCGGCCGGGGTCGCCTACAACGACGACGTTATCCGGCACATCCTTGGTGATGACGCTACCGGCACCGATGACCACGTTGTCGCCAATCGTTATGCCCGGCAGTACGATCACGCCGGCTCCCAGCCAACAATTGCGCCCAACGTGGACGGGCATGTTGTACTGGTAATTTCGATACCGCAACTCCGCGTTGATCGGATGACCCGCCGTCGCCAGCGTGACGTTAGGCCCAATCATCGTGTGGTCCCCCACGTAGATGTGGGTATCATCGACCAAGGTCAGATTGAAGTTGGCGTAGATGTCGGAGCCGAAGTGCACGTGATGCCCGCCGAAATTGGCGTGAAACGGCGGTTCAATGTAACAGTTAGGCCCCAACTCCGCAAACAGTTCGTGAAGGATTTTCTGTTGCCGATCGGGCTCGCTAGGCCGGGTGTGGTTGTAGTCGTACAGCCTATCCAGATAGCGTTTCTGCTCGACCTCGATGGCCGGGTCATCCGGCAAGTAGAGGTCGCCCGTATGCATTTTTTCACGATTGGTCATGAGCTAAAGTCCTTTCCGCAATAAGTTCTATGAATTTGGTTGATCCTTCGGGGCATCGCTCGTCGGCCGGTAGAAGCGGCGACCGTCCAGGGCGAAGACCCGTTCCGAAAATTCTCCCGGTTCGGTGTGTTCCACCACCGTATCCAACATCATAATCGAAGCGTCCAACTCATCCAGCTGGTGGAGCACATCGGCTTCGCGCAGGGCTGGCCGCACGGGTGAACCGTATTCCAACAGACCGTGGTGACTTAAAATCATGTGCCGCAATAACAAGACGTCTTCGGCCTGCGGGTCTAATTTCAACGGATCACAGGCCCGGACCAGTTCGCCATCAATTAAGACGATGTGGCCGACCAGGTTCCCGGCCAGCGTGTAGGTCGTCGACTGAGGCCCAGATAATTCGATGGTCTTCCCCAGGTCGTGCAGGATGGCACCGGCAAATAACAGCGGTCCGTTCAAGTCCGGATACTGCTTCACCACCGCATGGGCCAGCTTGAGGATGGAAATGGTATGGAACGCCAAGCCCCCCTTAAACGCGTGATGATTGCTCTTGGCCGCCGGGAACGTGAAGAATTGGTCCTGGTATTCCCCCAAGAGCTTTCTGACCAGGCGATTCCAGGTCGGTTGGGTAATTTCAAAAATCGTTTGGTTAATGTAATCTTCCATGGCTGCGCGGTCCATGGGGGCCTGTTCAATGAACAATTCGGGATCGGTCGGTTCTCCGGGCTTGGCTAACCGAAGATGAAAAATCTTAATCTGCGGATGCGTCTGGTAATTCTCGCGCTTGCCTTGCAAGTGAACGATCCGGCCAGCCACGTAGTTCGTGACATCCTCGTTCGAAGCGTCCCAGTATTTCCCAGAAATTTCACCGGACCGGTCCTCGAAGACCAGGGCAATGTACTGCTTGCCGTTCTTCGCCACCCGCACATCGGCAGACTTGAGCAGGACGAACAAATCGACCGCTTCGTCTACCGCATAGTCCATTAATTGTTTTGTTGCCGCCATGTTAGACCCTCCTAATCAGTTAATCGAATCAAATTTTCCGTGGGTAATGTTTCAGTTACCAATGAATCCGCCGTTAACAAGATGACCTGAACATCGGTGCTAATGGTCGCTAACAAACGATAAGCCGCCTGCCGTCGTTGCGCATCGAAATTCACGAAGCCATCATCGATCACGACCGGCATGGCCACCCGTTGGGCCATCACCACGGCGAAGGCCAACTTAACCGCAAAGTCCAGTTGTTCGGCCGTCCCGCGTGACAGCTGGCCCACCGAACGCCAGGCGCCATCCGTCCGGCGCACCCGTAAGGTCGTCGGTGTGAGCTCAATTTCAGTATACCGGTTTTCAGTCAATTTACCATAGAATTGGCTAGCCGTTTTGACAATTTGGGGCAACCGATCGCCAGAAGCCGCGGCCAGAGTCGCCGCAATCCACTGACTCACTAGCCGATTGACCAGCCATTCCTGCGTGACGGCTTGCATCTGCGTTTCCAAATTGGCTAATTTTTGCCGTAAGGTCGACTGCGTGCCGCTAGCCGTCAAATGGGCCAATTGCCCGGCGCCCGTGGCTAACTGCGTTGTGACCGTGTCCAACTGTTCCTGTAGGGCCGTCACTTTGCTGGTCGCCGCGGTCGTCTTCTGTGCCAACGCCGACCGGCTCGTCACGCGTTTTAACTGGGCCAATTGCGTTTCACCCATCTGCTGGGCCAGGGCCGTGCGTTGACTGGCACGACTGCCCTGCTCTTGGACGCGCTGATAGCGCTGATAAAAGGCCGCCGTGCTCCGCAGATTGCGCGTCTGGAGAAAGGTCGTGACCGCCTGCTGCGACTGATCGACGGCGGCCTGATCGCGTTTCAACCGAGCCGCAATCGCTGTGACGTCGCTCTCCTGAGACTGGAGCCGCTGTTGCGTGGCCTGCAAGTCCTTCAGCTGGGCCGTCAGGGTTGCCAGAGAGGTCGCATCAACGGCCGGCAACGCTGCCTGAACCGCCGCGGTGAACTGCTTAACCGTCTGCTCGGCGGTGGCCAATTGCGCTGCCGCGGCCTCCAGTCGTTGCGTCAACCGTTCCCACGTCACGATGGCCTCCTGGGCCGCCGTCCACTGTTCCACGGGCAAGGCGCCCATGCCGTGCGCATCGCCAATGTCGTCGAGCTGACTGGTCAGCTGCTCAATGGTCCGCCCCCCCTCGCGCAACTGCGCCTGAACATCGCGAATATCGTCTTCCAGCGACTGTTGCTGGCGGCTAGCCGGGGTGCTACTGTCCACGATGAAGACGCCATAGTACCCCACGGCCACGCCGAGTAAGGCTCCCACGAGTTTAAAGAAGGTCGACGGCAAGAACATCGCGCCCACCAACACGATCAGTCCCGCAGCCAGCCAGCCAATCTGCTTGTCCGCGAGCGGATTTTTCTGCCGCTGGCGGGTCGGCTGCTGTTGCCGGTACTGTTCGTTTAGCTGATTGAGTTGTTGCTGCAGTCGCCGGCGTTTTTGCGTGGCTAGTTGCAGATTGGCCGTTAGTTGCCGGACCTGCTGCGTGGTCGCCAGTGAAAAGGTCCGCGGCATCTGGCCGTTCGTCGCGTACTGCTGCTCCAACACCTGGGTCTGTTGCTGCAGACCATCCCGCTCGCCTGCCAAGCGTTGCCGCTCGCGGTCGGCGATGGTGATATCCGGAAGTCGCGCCAGCAAGGGATCGACCTGCGCCGTCACCAGGAGATAGTCTTGAAAAAGTGGTGAGAGTTGTTGCTGGGTCTGCAGGCTCTTGAGTTGGGTCTGATCGGCCTGTTGCGTGGCCGTGGCCGCCTTAACCTGATTGGTCAGCCGCTCCAGCATCGTGGCATCCGCCTGCTGAAACCCAGTGTTCGATTGCGCTGGTTCCGTCGCCAGGGCTTGCCACTGCTGATAGACCGGCCATAAGGCGAGTTGCTGGTCGTACTGGCTGGCAATCCGCCGTTGCACCACTAATTGGCGCTGTAAGTCGGCTTGCTGCCGTTGCCGCTGCTGTTGCTGCTGGAGCAGTTCCCAGTAGCTGGCGTAGCTCGCATTGGCCTTATTTAACTTGGTCGTCACCTCGCGATGTTCCAGAAGGAGTTGGTTCAACGTGGGCTTCCTGCCTTGCGGTTTGTATAGGGTGTCGGCGGTACGGTCCAGCTGTTGGGCCTGCTGGAGCCAAAAGTCACTGCCCACGGCCCCCACGTGCCGCAATCGATCGACCAATTCCTGCTTGGATGCGGTAAACACCGTCCCCAGTTGGGGCTCGTTAATCGCATAAACATGCTGAAAGAGTTGGGCATCAACCGGCGCCAGGAGGTGGGTTAACGTGGCAGCTGGCAACGCTAGATCCAGCGTGGTATTGCGCAACGTCACTTTCCCACCGCGCGGGCCATCGACCCGACTGACGAGGTAGTCCGTGCCGGCCAGAGAAAAGGCAATCTCGCCACCGAAACGGCTCCCATCTAGCGGTTCATACCGTAATTCCAGATGCTTCTTCGTGGGAAAGCCGAAGAAGATGGCACTGATGAATTGGGTGAGCGTTGATTTACCGGCCTCATTTGGCCCCAATAAGACGTTCAGGCTACTATTCAGCTGAAAAGTGCGATCGTGAAACTTCCCGAAACCATAAATTGTCAGACGCTTAAGCTTCATGGTCGTGCGCTTCCTCCCCCATTAATTCGGCTAATTTTTGTTGCGCGGCGGTTTCTAAGTCCGAAGCCGTCTGCGGCCGTGTAAACCAATCGGCCAACACGGATTCCTGGGCTAATTTGCCAAATAAATCCTGCAAGTTGGCCGCAGTAAAAGTGCTGGCCGCGCCTGCTTCCCAATACTGCGCGTCCAGTTGTGGCGCGGCAACGGTCGCGGGAGCCGCCACCACCTTCACGGCAATCACGTAGCGGTTAGCCGCACGCATCGCCCGTTGCTGCGTGCGCTGCCACAACGCCAGCCAATCCCCGCTCGCCAATTGCGCGGCGTCCGCCCCACTCAGCGGTTGCGGCAAGTGAACCGTCAGGGCCGTCAAGGTGGGCAGGCCCGCGGGATTTGCCGCCAACCAGGCCACCACCTGCTGCCCCAGATCGGTTAGCGTGGGCGTGGTGGTTACCGTTAAATTGGGAGCTGCCCACCCGATAACAGCGGTCTTAAAGAAGTGCGGCACTAACTGCCCCGCCTCACTGGTCACGAGATAGGCCCCGCGGTCACCCGCCTCGGTAATCGCCCGTCCCTGGGGATTCCCCGCGTACAGGATGGGGGGCTGTTCATTCAATAATTGGCGCTGGTGAATGTGACCCAACGCCCAGTAATCGTAGCGCTTCGCTAGTAATTCCGCGACCGTGAACGGCGCGTAATGGTCGGCGGCGCCCCCGGTGCTCACGGCACCGTGCAACAGGCCAATGTGCCAGTCAGTGGCCGCGTGCTCTGGAAAGCCGGGGGTCTGGTCGGTGGCCACCCACCGTTGCGGGTAGCTAAACCCGCTGACGGCCACCGTTTCGCCAGAAGCCAGCGTCAACGTCTGGGTGCTCACCTCGGCGCCAAAGACCGTGACGTTATCCGGATAAGCCACGGTCTGGTGCTGGTCGGCCAGATAATCGTGATTGCCGAAACTAATCAGCACGGGAATCTGGGCGTCCTGTAACCGCGTGAACTGTTGGAATAAGTACGCCTGCGCCGCCACACTTTGTTCGGCCCGGTCAAACAAGTCCCCGGCCAACAGGACAAAGTCCACGTGCTCGTCGATCGCCCGATCAAAGATCACGGTGGCCGCGTCGAAGGTGGACTGGCGGACCTGGGCTAACAGACTCGCCGGTAAATGGCGCAGTCCCAGAAACGGACTATCTAAATGTAAATCGGCCGCGTGAATAAATTTCATGCGTGGGACCTGCCTTTCTTCGAATTCTTTTAAAATATCGTCACTCACTAAAGGCTGAAAGCAGAATTAACACGCTGACCATAGTTTTCGTCGATTCCCAGTTTCCAATTTCAACCCCTAACTAAAAAATCGTTGGCACCAATTTCCTAAAGGGAATGGTTGCGCCAACGATTCTTTGTACCCTAACCCTGGTAAATTGCTTGAATAGGTTGAGTAATCATCTTGTTTAAATCAGTCAACAGGTCGTTAACGCCCCGTTCCTTATCCATCAACGCCTTGATGGCATCCTTTTCGGAAACGCGACCGGCAACTTCTTGGACGTGCTTCATTTCATCATCCGTTGGTTGTTGACCCGTCATTTGCTTTTGTTGTAGGTCCATTTGAATTTGTTCAAATTCCTTAAACAATTTGTACGTTTCATCGTCGGCCTTCATCGTATCAAAAGCTGCTTGAAGGTCTTTAAATTCTTGCGTTTCTTGCAAGGTTTGGGCCACTTGTTCACCCAATGCGTGCATGTCTGCCATTCGTGTTCCTCCTTGGTGGGCATCCGCCCGGATAGGTTAATCAACAACTATTGTACCATGCTTTAGCGTCCAACCCCAGTGCGTTTCGGCTATTCCACGTAGGATTTTGCCTTTTCCCACCACGATTTTACCTTGTCGGCGGCGTTATTGAAGGTCTTCCCTGCATTATCAATGCCATCTTGTACCTGATCCCAGATGTCACTGGCCGATGAATCGGTACCGGAACTTTCTGCCTTGGCCAGCGTAGACGCATCCTTGGTGGTAAACGAGGTCCCCTTGGTGTTCGGCAGAATCCCCTGCATCTCGGCCTGGAACAGTGGTCCTTCGCCGGTGCCACTGACGTTCTCCAGGTGATGCTTGCTACTGGTGCTGTCAAAGCCTTCCCAGGTCGTCACGACCACGTCCGGCGTGTAACCCACGATCCATTTATCACGGGTGGCATCGGCATCCCCATCGGCCTCGGTACTCCCGGTCTTCCCGGCAATCGTGTAGCCATATGGCTTGGCACTGACTCCGGTCCCATAGTTAAAGACGCCCATCATCATACTGGTCATCTGCTTGGCGGTCTTCTGGGACATCACCTTAGTAGTCTTGGCCTGACTATCATCGGTGCTGACGACGACATTCCCCGAGGCGTCCACAATCTTTCGAATGTAGTGGGCCGAAGACATGGTGCCGTTGTTGGCAAACGCCGTGTAGGCTTGCGCCAGCTGCTGCGGTGAAACCCCGGTCTTCAAGCCCCCGAGCGCTAACGCCAGGTTCTTGTCGGCCTTGGTGACGGGCAGCCCGAATTTCTTCACGGAGTCGTAGCCCTTGTCCACCCCAATCTTATTCAGCAACCAAACGGCCGGCGCGTTGGTACTCTGCGCTAGGGCCTGATACATCGGGATTTTTCCGCTGTACTGGTTGCCGTAGTTCTCGGGCGTATACTTGTTCGAGCCGTAGGATTTCTTCTTATCGGTCAGTTCGGAGTCGTAGTAGTAACCATTCTCCAAGGCCGGCGTGTAGACCGCCAATGGCTTAATGGTTGACCCGGGCTGCCGCTGCATCTGAGTGGCTCGGTTGTAGCCCCGGAAGACGTGCTTGCCACGACCACCGACCACGGCCTCCACGCCCCCGGTATTCGGGTCGATGGCGATGCTGGCCGCCTGAACCTTGGTGCCGTCACTGGCGTTGGCCGGGAAGTAACTACTATTCTTGAAGAGCGTCTGCATCTGCTGCTGGTTCGATTGATCCAGCGTCGTGTAGATCTTATACCCCTTGTTCATGATTTCCGATTCCGTCAAGCCATACTTGCTGACGGCTTCATTAATCACGGCATCGAAGAAGTACGGGTATTTATACGTATTCTTGTAGGCGTAGTTATCACTGGTGGTCAGGGCCGTGGCCTGATACTGCTTGGCCTGGCTACTAGTAATGGCGCCGGTCTCGGCCATTAAGCCCAGCACCACGTTACGCCGCGACCGAGACGCCGCCGGATGATCGATCGGATTGTAGCCGCTCGGCGACTTCAGCATCCCCGCCAGCACGGCCGATTCGGGAACCGTCAAGTTCTCGGCGGACGTCCCGAAATACCGTTCAGCCGCGTCCTGCACGCCCCACACTCCATTACCGAAGTAGGCGTTGTTGAGGTACATCGACAGAATATCTTTCTTGGAATACACATTCTCAATTTGTATCGACAAAAAGAGCTCTTTAAACTTTCGCGTAAAGGTCTGTTCCTGCGACAGGTAGGCGTTCTTCGCCAACTGTTGCGTCAGCGTACTCCCCCCACCACTAATATAATTACGGTGTAAGACCTTATTCTTCGCGTACAGGAAGAAGGCCCGGGCATACCCCTTAACCGAAAAGCCATACTCGTGGTAAAAGTTTCGGTCTTCCGTGGAGATGACCGCACCCTGAACATTGGGCGAAATTTTTTTCAGCGGAACGTAGGTACCCTTTTGGGAATACAGCGTTCCCGCCTTCTGATTACTCCGGTCATAAATCTGGGTTGGATTCTCCAACGCAGCTTTGAGATCCCCAACGTTTGCCGTCTTGGCCACGAACGTCAGGTAACCACTTAACACCAAGAATCCACTCAGGACAATCACAATCAGCCACCGCGTTAACTGGAATCGGTGCCAGATGTACTTGAAGCGATTCTTGAAGCCTGACCAAAAGTTCTGATTAGGTTGTTGGTTATTCATAATAGCCTCTTCTTATTATCTCATTGTTAGATGAAACGCCGAAGCGGCGGCATCGCCAGCACAATTGCGTTGACCCAATGTCTCCTCCCAGGATTCATCACTAGTCGGCCACCCACCGCTGAGCCAGTCACGACCCAACAACGGGTAGCGGGTAATATCACCATTTTAGCATAGTCCGCCAGACCACCTGCATTTTCACCGAAACTTTACGAAGCTTTAAAATAGCTTAACGCGCCCGTCCCATTAAAAAAAGCGCAAAGTCAACGGTTTCGACCTTTACGCTTCTGCCTATCTAGTTAGTTAATGAACAATATCCGGATTCATCTCACCGGCAATCATGTCGTGGAGCTTCTCGGCGACCTCGGCACTAGGACTGATGATAAAGATGGTATCGTGGCCCGCCAATGTTCCGGCCACCTCGGGAAGATTCAAGTCGTCAAAGATAGCGGCCAGTAGGTTCCCGTTGCTCGGCAGCGTTTTCAAAATATTGACGAATTCAACGCGCGTTAACCCCGTGACCACCTCGTTGATGGTCTCCCGGAGCCGCTCTTCCTCGCTGCGATTACCGGCCTTGAAAATCGTGTAGCGTAAATGCCCGTGGCCATCCTGGGCCTTCACAATCTGCATTTCACGAATATCCCGCGAGATGGTGGCCTGCGTAGCTTGAATGCCAACCTCCTCGAGGTGCTCCATTAATTCTTCCTGAGTACCGATGGGATATTGATTGATTAGTTGCTCGATTCGTGATTGACGCATGCTTTTCTTCATAGCGACCACCCTCCCGCATAAAATTGCATTAAGTATAACAAAGGATGCGGAATTTAGCCACATGTCTCTGCATATTTATAAAGCAAGTGTACCAAATATTCGTTTTCAACGCAAAAAGAAGCGTTATTTTGGTCGGAAAATGGCTGAACTTGCGGTCGGCCCTAGCTCAAAGCGTGGGGCGCCTTGGAAGACTTGCGGGCTGGGCAAGGCTTCCAAGCGAACCGGAAGCCCGCCGCTCAGGCTGGAGGCGTCCCCCACAGCAGGCGGAACCCCTGGCAGGCGCAGGCTCCTGGTTTAACCAATTTTAGCGGACAGAGTACTGACGTTCTGGGAATCAGCGCGTTTATTCTACTCTCAACCTCTAGATCGTAGCAAAAAGGCTGTACCCATTCGTTTTCCCGCTGGGTACAGCCGCTTTAAACATATTGCTTTAATGTTACTGATTACATTTCATCCGGTGCCTGAACACCCAACAACCGGAGGGATTCCTTGAGGACCGTGGAAACGGCCTTGACTAAGGCTAACCGGGCTGGTAATTCGGCGTCGTCCGTTAAAATCTTGGAGTGCGCGTAGTACTTGTTGAAGGTCTTGGCCACGCGAATCGCGTATTTGGCCACGACGGAAGGTTCCAGCTCCTTGCAAGCCAGCTTGACGATGGCTGGGAAGTCGGCCAGGGCCTTGATCGTGTCCCAAGCCTCGGGGTCCGTGATGTGGTTACCCGCCGGCTGAACGTCCGTGTTGGCCGCCTTACGCAGGATGCTTTCTGCCCGCGCGTGGGAGTATTGGACGTAAGGGCCGGTTTCGCCTTCGAACTTCAACTGGTCGGCTAAGACGAAGTCGATGTTATTGGTCCGTTCGTTCTTCAGGTCGCCGAAAACAATCGCGCCGACACCCACCTGCTTGGCCACTTCAGCCTTGTTCGGTAAGTCAGGGTTCTTTTCATTGATTTCTTCGCCAGCCAACTTGATGGATTCCTCCAAGACCTTGGCCAACAGAATAATCCGGCCGGAACGGGTTGACAACTTCTTGCCGTCAACGGTAATCAGCCCGAATGGCACGTGTTGCAGGTTATCCGCGGACTTCACACCCATTTCCTGCAGAACGGCTTTCAATTGCTTGAAGTAATAGGTCTGCTCGGATCCAACCACGTACAGGTTCTTGGCTGGTGCGTAGGTCCGGTCACGGTACAGGGCCGTGGCGATGTCCCGAGTGATGTAGAGCGAAGCCCCATCACTCTTCAAGATTAATGCTGGGTTCAGGTCGTACTTGCTGAGGTCAACCACTTGGGCACCTTGTGATTCAACCAGCAGGTGCTTGTCCTTCAAGATTTGAACCACTTCGTCCAGCTTGTCATTGTAGAAGGCTTCCCCGTTGTAGGTGTCAAACTTCACGCCCAACTCATCATAGACGTCGTTGAATTCCTGTAAGGAAGCTTCCCGGAACCATTTCCACAGGCGGTGAGCTTCTTCGTCGCCGTCTTCAAGCTTCTTGAACCATTCGCGAGCGATGTCGTCCAGTTCAGGCTTGTCCACGTCTTCCTTGTGGAACCGCACGTAGTATTCAACCAGCTTGTTGATTGGATCGGCCTTAACGTCGTCTTCGTTCCCCCACAGCTTGTAGGCCGTGATTAACTTCCCAAATTGGGTTCCCCAGTCGCCCAGGTGATTGTCCTTGATGGGATGGTAGCCGTTCTTGGTCAGGATTTCGGCAATCGAATTCCCAATAACCGTCGACCGCAAGTGCCCCATGGACATTGGCTTGGCGATGTTCGGTGAGGACATGTCGATCGGCACGTTACCGCCGTTGCCGTCTTCGTTTTGACCGTAGCTCGCGCCCGCGGTCAGCACCGTCTTCAGCGTGGCCTCGCTGTAAGTCCCCTTGTCAAAGAAGAAGTTCAGGTAAGGGCCCACAACCTCGACCTTTTCAAAACCGGTCGTATCGAGCTTATCCGCTAAGTCCTGCGCAATTTGTTGTGGCGCGCGGTGTAAGACCTTGGCTAACGTAAATGTGGGAAAGGCCAGGTCCCCCTTGTCGGACGTCTTTGGCCGTTCGAGCTTGGCGGCAATCTCGTCTGCGGTCAATTGACCGGCCAAAGCCTTGGCTAATGCGGCAGTCACTGTTTGTTTGTAATCCATGCTAATTTTCCTCCCTATACTTAACTTCATCCATGACGTGGTGGGTTTAGTTTACATCATTTTACCGCGAGAATAAAAAAACGTCTCCTACAAAAATGTTTGTAAGAGACGAGATTTCCCGCGGTACCACTCTGTTTGACTTAAAAGTCCACTTAAATGATCAATTTAATTAACCCAGACGCTCCGTTCCGCGATGCTGATTACCCGGCTCACAGCCTCCCGGATTCGCTGAAAATCACATCATCACGTACTATTTCGTTTGGGGTGCTTTCGAATAATAAGAAAGACGACCCTAAGGCCGCCCCATTCGAAAGCGGGTGACGGGAATCGGACCCGCGACGCAAGCTTGGGAAGCTTGAATTTTACCACTAAACTACACCCGCACAACACAAATGAGTATAGCATATCATTTGTGAGTTGTCATTAACTTTTTGCAAATAAATTCAAAATAGTTGGTGAAAACTAGTTTTTATCCGCTTTGTTTCCCGTAATCTTAGCAGCTGACTTACGCACAACGGCACGGTTGTTCATGTCTCCGACCGCCGTCTTATCAGCTGGATCATAGTCCCGAATCTCGACTAAAACTGAATTATCATACACTTTGGTGACTTCACCCGTGAAATCGTGTTCCAGGGGACCAAATTTCTTTGCCGCAACGTAATCGCCAATCTTAATCTCAGTCGTCTCAGCCATTGCTCGTCGCTCCTTTCGTATGCAAATAACAATTATAGTCAATATCCACTTTGAGCGCAAGCATTGACCTCCCCCTATTCTGCCATCTAAATGTAAGAAGTTTGAAACAAACGGCAAATGGCGAACCTTAACCCTTGTTTAAAATACATTTTGGCGAAAACCCGATAGTTATCCAGTTTATCTAACCGTTTATGCTTGAATTTCGCTAAAATCCGAACAAGTCCGATAGATTACCCCCTAACTTGTTTAATATTCAATCTTTGAAAAATACGTTATAATCGAGGCGTTGCGTTACAACTTTTTTTAAATAAGGACCATGCAGTAGGAGGAGAAGTTATGATGAAGAAATGGCAACGCTGGACAATTCGGGGAATTGCCTTGACAGCAGGATGCCTCGGCCTATTCTGGTCGTCCACAACCGCAAGTGCTAATGCAATCAACACCTACATTAGCAATCAGGATTACAGTACCCCTAAGATTACCAAGTCTTACAAGTCGGTACTGCCGAAATACAGTTATCGGTACAACAAGCCCGAGGGGGTCGTGGTGCACGAAACGGCCAACCCTAATTCGACGATTTTCGGCGAAATCAACTATATGACCAACAACTATAGCAACGCTTTCGTCCACACTTTCGTGGATGCTGGCAATATTATCAACATCGCCAACACGAAGTACTTGTGCTGGGGAGCCGGCCCCGTAGCTAACCAACGGTACGTCCAATTCGAACAAGTCGAAGTGCACTCTAAAGCCGCCTTCGCTTCCGAACTGAACAACGCGGCCTACTACACGGCTTATATTTTAAAACAGTACGGCCTGACGCCTAAGCGCTACACGACCGTCCTCTCCCACCACGACGTGTCAAATCGGTTGGGGGGCACGAACCACTCCGATCCGGACGGCTACTGGTCAAGCAGTGCCAAGAAGTTCTTTGGGACCACTTACACCATGACCGACTTTGTCAGCCTGGTTAAGTCCCAGTACGCCGACCTTGGAGGCAATACCGCCACGGAAACGACGGACGTCACGGATGATTCCACGCAGCATACGGTGGCTAAACCAGCAACGAAGCCTAAGGCCAAGACCGTTAGCTACTATCACGGGGGCAACAACGAAACGGCAACGTTGGCGAACAATTACACCAACTGGACCGTTTACAACCACGTGAAGGGCACGAATGGCGCACGGAAGATTGGCTGGGGTAACCTCAGTGCCGATCACCGTGGGACCAAGGTGTACGTCGACAGTCGAGGCGTTAAAAAAGGCGGCTGGAGCGGTACCTGGTACCGGATTCGTTTCAGTAAGAACTCCGGCTACAAGTACTGGGTCTACAGCAAGGTCTTAAACTTCCCGAAGGTCACTTACAGTGATGCTAGCGGGACGGCAACGCTGAACACGGACAAGAATTTTGCGCTGTACAACCACGTCTTGAACTCGAACTACCTGTCCAAGACGGTGGCCCACACGCAGGACTTCAAGGCCGATACGACGGCTAAGATTAACAAGCAAGGCAATAAGGCCAGTGACCACTCCACTTGGTATCGCGTAACCATCAGTGGAAACACGTAC
Source organism: Levilactobacillus sp. HBUAS70063 (assembly GCF_038374745.1). Lineage (NCBI taxonomy): Bacteria > Bacillati > Bacillota > Bacilli > Lactobacillales > Lactobacillaceae > Levilactobacillus > Levilactobacillus sp. HBUAS70063. The sequence continues at coordinate 544,625 of NZ_JBANSM010000001.1, forward strand.
TGGGCTAAGTCCACGAGCCTGAACGGCTTAGACTAATCATTAATTAAGGGAACGATTCGCCAGGGGTGGGTCGTCCCCTTTTGCTTAGGAGGAAAACAATGGGTCGAATTCAATTCTATGGGGCCATCTCACTGGATGGCTACCTCGCCACCCCGGATGACCAGATTGACTGGCTAACCAACCTTCCCGGCGTTCCCGCCGATGTGGGGGCAGCCGTTCTGGCTAAAATGACCAGCACGATTCTCGGTCGCGTGACCTACGACGCGGTCCAGGCCATGGCACCCACCACACCGCTGAACCCCTATCACCCGCAAATGACCAGCTACGTGCTGACTCATCAGTCAGTCGCCGAACGACCGGGCGTGGTCTTCACGAACACGTCCGTAACCAACCTGGCTCGGCGCCTCAAGAGCGACGGTAACGTGTGGATCGTCGGTGGCAGTGGCGTCCTCACGCCTTTGCTAGCGGCCGACCTCGTCAATGATCTGTACATTCAGATTGCGCCGGTGTTGCTGGGGCGCGGCAAGCGACTGTTTGGTGAGTTGACTCAGCACAAGGCCTTCCAGCTGGTGACGACCAACCAGTATGGGCCGTTGGCGGAAGTCGTTTATCGCCTGAGAAATTAATTCACTTTTGCCTATTTAATATGGTAGTCTTGACTCAAACGGTGTTTAAGGGAGCGGTTACGATGTGGTTAGCCTTACATTTTTGGACCTGGATCATCCTCACGGTTTTGGTGATCGTTGGTCTTACACGACGGTCGGAAAAGCGGATTACTCAATTTTTACTCCTAGCCCGCTTGGCCTATCTCGTCATGATTATCAGTGGGGTCGTGCTGAGCATCCGAACTTTCGGCCATGCTCCCCTGTTAATTAGCCTCAAGTTTGTGCTGGGAATCGCCACGATTGCTTTAATCGAAGTGAGCTTCGGCCGTAAACTGGAACGCGACACGCCACATCTGATTTACTGGATTCTGGGCGTTGTGGCGTTGATTACGGTTGGTTTGGGGCTGACGTTGGCGTTTCATTAAATGAAATTGTATTATTTACGAAATAACCCAAGGAAATGGCAATGACCATTTCCTTGGGTTATTTGACATCTCCTAAAAACAAGTAGCACCATATTGTGAGCTCACAAACTCAATCATACCAGGTATTCAGTCCTCTAATCACTTGCCAGTTATATTTCAATCAGTTTATCCTCATTTTACGGTTTCATGATTATTTTTGACCACCTTTAGATTCAGGGCGTCACTTTGACCGCCTCATTTAGCAATTGACGAATTATTGCTGTGTTTTCGGCCTTCAACAGCCTTTGATAGAGGCCTTCATTCTGTAGCAATGCTAACAATTGCCCTAAAGCGCGGACATGGGCTTCCCGATCGATTGGTGCCAATCCAAAAATCAACCGTACTTGTCGCTGCTGACCCTGAGTCGAAATTATTGCAGGCTTCTTAAGGACTAGTAGAGACATCCCTAGTTTTTGAACGCCATCTTCCGGTTTAGCATGCGCTAACATAACTCCTTCTTTAATCATCATATATGGTCCCTTTTCCTTGGTGATTGCAATGATATGGTCAGTATATCGTGATTGAATAAACTGAGCATCCTGTAAAGGTTGCAAGCATCGTCGAACAGCCGACTGCCAATCCAACATATCACTGCTAATTTGAATATGCGCGGGCGTGATCAAATCAGCAAGCGTCGACTGAACTTTGGGAACGTCTTGAGTTGACGTTTGTTCAAAGTAATCCCGTAAACTTGCCGTTAATCCATCAAAATCGTCGACCCTTGCATAGTCCGTAATAATATCTAAAACTGCATGCACTAGCTTCGTATCTTGCGAAGGATCCAACAATCCTAATCGACGAAATTCTTGATCTATACGTTGAAAATCATTAGCTGTTGGTATGGCTTGGACTAGCAGTGTCGGTACCTTTAGAACTTGTCGAATCCTAGCCGTTGTTAACACTAGTTTAGGTGTTCGACTATCTAAATCCATCTTCTGAAAATCGGCCAAACTAACTGGTTGAGAAAATGTAATATCTTTATAACGGGTTGTCAGTTGTTGATACAGCAACTGACTGGTCCCAATGCCACTAGTACAAACTAAAATAACATCTACCCTTCCTTCCGTCTCGAACCAATCGGGGGATAACCGTTTGACTTCTCCACCGAAATAAATGGCAATTAAAACCAATTCATCATTGGAGACGGGTGCTCGTAGAAACTCCTCAAACGGCTTAAGCGCATACTTAGTCAAATTCATTAGGTAGCTATAGGTCGACTTCACTTCAGCCAAATTGGCATTTCGGTACTGTACATGATAGGTAATACGAAAATATGTTGAAAATAAATGTGTCGCAAGGGCCTCTAAAAACGATGATGTCATGACATCAATTCCTGAAACGACGCTAAAGCGACGGGCAACTTCTCGGGTCGTGTCCAACAACTGCTTTACAAACCGATTGTTTTCATTTACTTGCTGTAATTGTCCAGCCAATAAGATCTCTCGCAAATTGCCTATCTCCGCTGAAGTCACGCGTGCATGAAGCGCCAAGAACTGCCCACACCACCGACTAATCTGATCAGTTGGGTAGCGATCAGTTGTCGTCAAGACATACCGTGGATCTTGTAGCCGATCAATTAGCCAAACCAAATACCAAACTAATGTCTGCGCCGCATCGCCACTATAAAAATTTCCGGTTTTAGTCTGTAATTGTGCTAATGCCTCCGTAACTACTTGAATATTTGAAAAACCTTTTAAATGCTCAATAATCAGTGAATTTTGTTGGACTAATTGCTGATAAATCCATTGCCGTTGTCCAACTTCACTGCCGACTAAGACTTTTCCATGACTGGTATTTTGAATCTGTGTATTCTTCGGCAATTCATCGGTTAATTGCTTAAAATCTTTAATGATCGTATTTTTAGAAACTGCCAATCGATCCGCTAAATTTACCAACGAAAGGTTGGCATCTCGTTGGATCAAATACCATATGATTAATTGTTTACGTTGACTTGCACTAAAAATCCGTTTACCTTCTGGTTTTGACTGCTTTTTTAGTTCATTCAACGTGGATTGTGTTAGAAAGTATCCCCCTTGAGGTAGTCGTTGAACATCATCCAAGTCCATATTCTTCAAGGTTAAATTGAGATGCTTCAACCAATTGAAAACACTGCGACGGGATAAGCCCATCTTAGTTTCCAGTTCAGATACGGTTTTATACTTCTTCCCCGTTGCCAAAATGGTAGCTAGACGGTTAATCTGTCTTTTTTCGCTGACATTTAACATTCAATTACCACACACCCCTCTTATCAACCTTGTTGATCATACGTGATACGTATTATTAGCGATTCTTATAATTTAACTGCTCTCAAAATAACAGCCTAAAAATACTAAACGCATGATGCCAAAATGATCGGCAACCATGCTATTTAGAAAAAATTATTCTTTTATTATTTTCCTGTTGCTAAGCCTGAAGGTGCTTTTCAACTAGGGACTTTACCTCTTCATTGGTTCGACACTGAGTGATGGCTTGTTCGACCACCTTAGCCCAATCCGTTGTTACTAAACTCTTCATCTGGCTGCGAACACGGAGAACTGAAGTTGCACTCATGGAATATTCATCCAGCCCCATCCCCATTAGCAATGGGACAGCATATTTATCACCAGCCATTTCACCACACATAGCTGCAATTTTGCCTTCCCTGTGTGCAGCGTCAATCACATTTTTGATTAACCGAAGGAGAGCTGGATTGTATGGTTGGTAGAGGTAGGAAACGTGTTCATTCCCACGATCAGCCGCGAATGTATACTGAATCAAATCATTCGTCCCAATGCTGAAGAAGTCGACTTCTTTAGCAAATTGATCTGCAAAAACTGCAGAAGCTGGTATTTCAACCATCATCCCCAACTTAATCTTTTCGGCGACCGGAACACCTGCTGCGACTAATTTAGCCTCTTCTTCAGTGAAGACTTTTTTGGCTTCACGAAATTCGTTAACTGTCGCAATCATTGGGAACATAATCCGAATTTCCCCGTAATGAGAAGCCCTAATTAAGGCCCGTAACTGGGTTCTGAAAATCTCCTGGCGATCCAACGAAATTCGAATAGCTCTGTAGCCTAAGAATGGATTCATTTCCTCTGGCAACGGAAGGTAGGGTAAATGCTTATCACCACCAATATCCATGGTTCGAATAACTACCGGCTTACCATTCATTGACTGAACGACTTGTTTATAAGCCGTAAATTGCTCATCTTCTGAAGGTAAGCGATCACTGTTCATATACAAGAATTCCGTCCGGAACAACCCCACTGCTTCAGCCCCTGCATCGACCGCGGCTTGGACGTCATCAGGCGTTCCAATATTAGCTGCCACCTCAAAATGACGACCATCCTTAGAGACCGAAGCTGCATTCTTTAGTTTTTGCCACTCAGCACGCTCTTGTGCATAATGATCGGCTTCCGCCTGATACTTTGCTTTCTCACCCGCTGTAGGATTGACTAACGCAAAGCCATCTAAACCATTCAAAATTAAACTATCGCCGTCTTGAACTTCAGTGGTCGCATCGCCTGCGCCAACTACCGCTGGTATTTCTAGAGTTCGTGACATAATCGCGGAGTGACTTGTTCGACCGCCTAAATCCGTTAGAAAGCCTTTAACAAATTTTCGATCCATCTGAGCTGTATCAGAAGGCGTCAAGTCATGTGCAATCACAACAACTGGTGAATCAATCAAGGCTGGGTTAGGTAGCGACTTTCCTAATAGGTGGCTTAAGACCCGCTTCGTAACATCTTTAACATCGGCAGCACGTTCCTGCATATATTGGTTATCAGTCATTTCCTCGAAAATAGTAATAAAGTGATCAGTTACTTCTTTCAAAGCTTCCTCAGCATTTAACTTTTTATCAGTGATGACGCTCTTAATCTGTGATATCATTTCCGGATCAGCTAAAATCGCAATATGGGCGTCAAACACGGCGGCTTCTTCTTCACCCAAGTTTTCAGCAGCCTTCTGCCGAATCACCTTTAACTCATTCGTTGATGCCACCATTGCTTGTGTTATTCGTGCCAGTTCTGCATTGACATCCGTAATGACGTGTTTTTCAAAACTTAGATCTGGGTCTACTAGTCTATAGACTTTGGCAATACCGATACCATCGCTTGCCGCAATCCCAGTAATTCTTTTTGACATTACTACTATTCCCTTCTCTATTCAGACTTTTTCCAAAGATCTTCATACGTTTTAACCACTTTATCTACATTGAAGTTAAAGTGATCAACGACTTCCGATCCCTTGCCACTCAAACCAAAAGTATCAATTCCGAGGTTGGCACCATTTAAGCCGGTATACTTACCCCAGCCAAACGTACTATCCATCTCAATTGAAATTCGTTTGTCCACTTGCGGTGGTAAGACACTATCACGATACGTTTTACTTTGCTGTTCAAACAACTCAAAGCTAGGCATTGAAACAACCGACACATCGTACTGCTTTTTCCGCAATTCAGCTTGTGCCTGTAGTGCCAGAGATACTTCCGAGCCACTGGCTAGTAAGATGCCATCAGCAGCTTCTGTACGTGCTGGTGAAACCACATATCCACCACGAGCAACATCTTCAGGACGGGTTTCAGCAAGTAGCGGTAACCCCTGTCGCGAAAGCACTAAGACTGAAGGTCTATCAGTAGTTCGTGCAATGATTTGCCAAGCGCCTAAAGTCTCATGAGCATCAGCAGGCCTAATCACATTTAAATTAGGAATGGCTCGTAACCCGGCCAATTGTTCGACTGGCTCGTGTGTTGGACCATCCTCACCAACTGCAATAGAATCATGCGTAAAGATATAGGTGACGGGTAACCCTTGTAAGGCAGATAGGCGAATCGCAGCCTTCATATAATCTGAAAATGTAAAGAATGTACTTCCGAAGACGCGAGAACCTCCATGCAAAGTCATTCCGTTCAAAGCAGCAGCTTCACCAAACTCACGAACACCAAACCAAACATTACCGTTTGCTGGGGCATCCGGATTAAACCGCCCCTCGTCCTTCAGTTGTGTCTTGTTACTAGACGAGAGATCTGCAGCACCACCCCAAAAGTTAGGATTATACCAAGCGATTTGTTGTAAAATTTCTGAATTGGTGACCCGAGTCGCTGTTGCCTTACCGACTGTTTCATCGGCTAGTTTGACCTGACTAACATTCAACTTGGGCCCAACTTCTGGTGTGAAATCAGCTGCTAATTTTGGTTCATTGCGCTGGTAGTCTGTGTAGACCTTGGTCCACTCATGATGAGCACCTTCACCACGTTCTTCTATGCCTTGTTTAAACTGCGCATAAGCGTCTTCAGATACCGAGAAAGGTGTTTGACTCCAATGGTAAAATTCTTTAGTCTTCCGAATATTTTCAGCACCTAATGCCGCACCATGAACCTTGTTAGTTCCCGCTTCAGGTGAGCCATATCCAATCTGAGTTTTAATTTCGATCAGAGTCGGCTGTGTTGAATGTTTTGCTCGGTTGATGGCATCGTTAATAGCTGCTAGATCCTCACCATCTGCAACAAAGAGATAGTTCCACCCAGCACCTCGGAAGCGATAACTCTGTGTTTCAACAGAACCATTAGCCAAGGGGCCATCCAAGGTAACGTCATTAGAATCATACAAAACAATGAGCTTATTCAATTTCTCTTTGCCCGCAATGTTAATGGCTTCCTGGCTAATCCCCTCCATTAAATCGCCATCCCCCACAAGCGAGTAGGTTCGGTGATCAATTAAGTCATAGTTCGTTGTATTATACTTGGCTGCCAAATGCTTCTCGGCCAGAGCCATCCCAACGGCCATACCAATCCCCTGGCCCAATGGTCCTGTTGTTGCGTCGACTCCTGGCGTATGACCATACTCTGGATGTCCCGGTGTTAATGAGCCAGTCTGGCGAAACCCCTTTAGATCTTCTAAACTCACAGAATAACCACTCATATGCAATAGACTGTAAAGTAACGCTGAGCCATGACCCGCGGAGAGAACAAATCGATCACGGTTAATCCAATTTGGACGCTTGGGATCCGTCTTCATATGGTAATTCCACAAAACGTAAGCCATAGGTGCTGCATCTAAACATAGCCCCGGATGCCCTGACTTCGCCTTTTCAATCATATCCACGCTCAACATCCGTAGAGCATTGACCGCTAATTCATCCTTCTTTGTAAAATTCACTTGAACTTCGCTTGTGCCTGTGTTTATCATTAACGATTACTCCTTATCCATGGACTATTTAAAAACGTGATCTTAACTTATCCTTGGGCCTTTTGTGAGTCGCTCTTCTTGCTACTATCTTTGAGGAAGAAAGACCAAACAATGACAATTAAAACGAAAGCAATGATGCCACCTGTTACAGCAACTTGGCCAAAGCTACCTAAGTTTCCGAGTAGGATTCCAGGAATCAAGTAATCGGTATCGGCAAATGTTGAAGCCGCTAACTTCAAACCACCCAAAACTGGCAAAATGAATAATGGTAGCCAACTGATTAGCAGACTGTTAACTGCGGAGCCAATGATGGCCCCCCGACGGCCCCCTGTAGCGTTACCATAAATACCAGCGGCACCACCACAGAAGAAGTGACCAACGACCCCAGGAATAATAACGGTCGTTCCCATCCCAATCATGGCGAACATACTTAACGTCCCAACAATGAAACTAACAAAGAAGCCAATTAACAAAGCGTTTTGACCATAGGGGAAAATAATTGGAACATCCAAGGCAGGCTTAGCATTTGGAACTAATTTAGTCGCAATCCCTTGGAAGGCTGGAACGATTTCACCTAAGATCATCCGCACACCAGCTAATACCACGTAGAATCCAGCAGCAAATGTTCCGGCTTGCGTAATGGCATAGACTAAGAAGTTGGTACCTGAACTCAACTTAGTTTCAATAAAGTGTGGTCCTGAAACAATGGCTAATACTAAATAAACAATGGCCATAACTAAAGTAATCGAAACGGTTGAATCCCGTAAGAAACTCAAGCCCTTAGGAAAGTTGATGTCTTCCGTAGACTTCTTGGCGTTACCAAACCACTTACCCATTAAGCCCGCGGTTGCGTAACCAATATTCCCAGTGTGTCCCATGGCAACATTGTCACCACCAGTGATTTTCCGCATAAAGGGTTGGCAAAGAGCTGGTGTTACTGTGAGCAATGTGCCTTCAAATAAACCACCCAGAATGATCGTCCAACCATTGGCCTTCATACCCGTAGAGATCAAGATAACGGCAGTTAAACAGGAAACATACAGCATCGCTTGTCCGGTTAAGAAAATGTACTTAAATTTTGTGAAGCGAGCGAGCAAAACGTTCACTACCATTCCAACAAACATAATCAATGCGGTCGTTGTTCCGTATTGTTGTAACGCAATCGCCACAACGGCTTCATTGGAAGGAACCACCCCTTGAACATGTAAAGCGAACTTAAACATCGAGGCAAACGGCGTTAATGCTCCTTGCAAGATACCAGCGCCACCGGTAAGGACCAAGAAACCTACGAAAGTTTTGATTGTCCCTTCCAAAGTTTTCGTCCCCGGCTTCTTCTGCAAAGCCAATCCCAACATGGCAATTAACCCGACTAGGATGGCAGGTGTACTAACAATTGAAACAATAAAATTAATAACTGCTTGCATAATCGCTATTCCTCCAATCAATCATTAAACACTAGTTGTGTTTAATACCTTCCTTGTCCAACAAAGTATTGATTTTTTCTTGTAATTCACTTTTATCGATGATACTTTGCAAAACGAAAACCCGTTCTTGCGGTAGATCCGAAGCTTGTTCAGCTAAATCGCTACCTAAAAAGAAATAATCCGCCGCATTAATATTCAAGCCACCGGTATCAAAGTGTGTAACCTCAATATTATCTGTATCGACGCCCTCATCTTTTAAGACGCTTTCAATATTCATTTGAATCATAAAACTTGACCCTAAACCTGATTGACACACCGCTGCAATTTTCATTATTCTTCCACTCCTTTAAATTCAGTAACTAATTCTTCAACTGTTGTTGCCTGCTCAATCTTATTCAGGCTCTCCGAGTTTTGTAACTTTGTTGCTAACTCTTGAAGCGCTTGTAAATGGGTCGTATTATCGCTGGCTGCCAAGACAAAAAATAATGTAATAGGATGCTCAGCGCTCACCAGATTAATGGCCGGATTAACTTTCATCAAGGCCATTCCCATGTGGTTAACCCCATCTTCTGGTCTGGCGTGTGCCAAGGCGATGTGCGGACCAATATTAATAAATGGTCCATTCTTCTTTACGACTGCAATCATGGCATCGACATATTTCTGCTCTACTTTCCCTGCTGTTAACAGGGGGGTTGCTGCCTGTCGAATCGCCTCCTCCCAATCAAGATTACCGGCCTGCCTTACCTGAACAGTTTCCGGCGTCAATAAAGTTTCCAACATTCCAATCAACCTCCACTTCTAAAGACAATTTATACTTTAGATCATGCAGTAAGCGTTTCCAAGTTCACTCTATGCACATACCCCCCGTGCAAAAATTGCACTCTTTTGAAGCGCTTTCTAAAAAAGTTAAAAAAAAAGCAAATTTCCTCAATTGAGGAAATTCACTTTGATAGCGATCAACTTAATCTAGCTTTAGTCGCAATAAGTCTTTCTCACCACTAGTGGTACTCATTTACGCATAACCATTTAATCTTCGGAGATATTTTCCCGTTCCTTCAACGCCAATTCCAACGTCCGGTCAACCAGCACCGATTGGCCATCAATCGTGGGAATCTCGGTCTCCGGTTCCCGTTCCTGGGCCAGCGACAGCTCGGTACAGCCCAGAATTACCAGGTCGGCGTGCTGCTCGGTCACCATTTCCCGTAGAATCCGGTGATACAGCTCGGCATCGACGTGATTGTTTTCCTTGATGTTGTCATAGATCAAGGCCATCGTTTCGTCCTCAATCGCCGGCGTCGGCAGGACGGGTTCTAACCCGGCCACCTTGACCTCATGTTCGTAGATCTTGTCGGCAATGGTTCCCCGCGTCCCGGTAATCCCAATTCGCTTAGCCTGTGGATAACGGCGCTTAATTTCCTTAACCGCCTCGCGAGGCATGTGCAGAATCGGAATATCCGTCGCCGCTTGCAGGTCCTCATAGAAATAGTGGGCCGTGTTACACGGCAGCGTAAAGAATTCCGGCCGCAACTGACTCTGCTGCTTGATGTCCTCCAGCAGGCTCGGCAGTGGACTGGGCTGACTATGGTCTAAAATATAGTCCGTCCGGTCCGGGACCGTGGCGTGGTTCACCAAAATATAATTCAAATACTCCTGATCAGCGTGGGCCGGCGTCCGTAAGTTCAGCTGGTGCACGTAACTCTCGGTGGCCATGGTGCCCATGCCGCCAATAATCGTAAAGAATTTTTGCATGGTTATTACCCCTTGTTTTCTGCGAAATACTTCTTGAAGTTCACGGTGTAATTGTGCTGCATCCACTGAATCAACGCCCAGCGCTTCAGATTCATATCCTGGTCGTAACGGTACGTGGTGCCATACTTTCCGGCGGCAATCAGCTTCAACGCCCGTTCCTTGTCGGCATTTTCACGCGTATACTGCTTAAAGACCTTGACCGGTACCCCGAGCCACAGGGCCTGCTGACTCTCGTCCTGGTTCCCGTAAACGGTGGGGGCATCAACCAATTCATGCTTAACATAGTCCTTCACTACCCAATCCGCCAAGTTGTAGCCGTTCAACGTGACGAAGAAGCTACTCCGCCCCTGACGCAGATTGATTTCAAATAACTTGAAGGTTTGATCACGCACGTCATACTTCATATCGAAGTTGGCATACCCGGTGAATTCAATGGCCTCCAGGAACGTCTGAATGTTGTGGTAGATGGTCTCATTGTATTCCGGAATAATGGCCACGTAGTTTCCAATGGCCGATGGGGCCGGGTCTTCCAGCAACGGGTGCCCCAGACACATCATCTTCACGTGATGGTGCTGGTCCACGTAGGCGTTTAGCACCCGCATGTTACTGTCATCGCCGGGCACGAAGTCCTGTAAAATCAGGTCGGACGTGTAGCCGTTCGCGTAGATTTTACCCACGATATCCTTGAATTCGGCCTCGCTTTGAATCCGGAACGCCTTCTTCCGCCCCTCAAAGTGGACGTCCAACCATTCCACACTGTTGGCGGGCTTTAAGGCAACCGGGTAGTCAAACGGCTGTTCCACATCACCGGCCATGGCTTCGTCCTTGGTGATGATCCGCGTTGCCGGGTAAGGCAACCCGTATTGGTCACACACCTTGTAGAAGTTTTCCTTGTTGTTTAGATGCCGTAATTTATCGTAATCAATGTATGGGCAAATGAAGACGTCTTCGAGCTCCGCCTTGTGCTTACTGATCAGTTCGGCATAGCCATCCCCACACCCGATTAAGATCACGGGTTCGGGATGGTTGGCATACCGTTCCTTCAGCTTGCGCATCGTTTCAATCCAGACGGGATCCTCATCAAATCCCGGAATCAATTCCAAGTTCACGACTTTCGTATAACGGGTAGGCGCTAGCTGAATGCTGGCAAAGGCCTGAACGGGTTCGTGGTACAACTCGTAAAACGACCGGGCCATCCCGTAAACGTTAAAGTCACTCCCCAACAAGATGGGGGTAAATTTTACGCCATTGTTTTCCATAACGAATTAAAGTCCCTTCACAACTACTTTTTTCTGAATTAAACACAATCAAGGTTGTTAGCGGACGAGTCCAATAGCAACCTTGAGCGTTATCGGTGAGCCATTGCTGGCGGACCGTTAGATATTAAACTTGCGTCCGGTGTACCAGATCAACCGTCTTGGCCGTCGTATCTTCTGGGAAGTAAACTTCGTACCACAGGATAAACGTGTAGATGGTGAAAATCTTTTGCATGCTGGACTTACCGTTGATGTGTTCACGTAAGATGTCCATCAAGGCTTCGGTATTAAAGAACTTGTGCGCGACATCGGAATTAAAGGCTTCGATGATTCGTGACTTGTAAGGTTCCGTCTTAATCCACGTGGCGATCGGGGATGGGAAGCCCATCTTTTCCTTCTTGGCCACGCGTTCTGGCAATTCGGCTTCGGCGGCCGTCCGCAGAGACACCTTGGTCTCATCGGCGTGAATCCGCGTCTTAACCGGCATGGTGGCCGCAAACTTAGCGACTTCCTTATCGACCAGCGGCGTCCGGACTTCCAGCGAGTTCGCCATACTCATGCGGTCGGCCTTGTGTAAGATGTCGTAAGGTAACCACGTATTGATATCGAAGTACTGCATCTGCGTCATTTCGTCCAGGCCCTTCACATCATCGAATAAATGCTTCGTGTAGGCACCAGCGTCCTGATTCAACTTCGGATTTTTCAAAATCTTGTTCCGATCGTGATAATCGAAGACGTAGTTCACCCGGTAGTAGCGTTCGCTCAGCGGTTGGGCACCCCGGACCAAGAACCGCCGCCCGTGGAACCGCGGGAACTTCTCGGCGATTGCGCCCAGCATCTTCCGAATGCCCTTAGGCACCCACTTCTGGTAGCGTTCAAACGGAATGGCTTCCAGGTAAGTGTTGTAGCCACCGAAGAACTCATCGGCCCCTTCACCGGACAACGCAACCTTCACGGACTTACGGGTCCCCTTCGACAGGTAGTACAGCTGCATGGCTGACGGGTTGGAGAGCGGTTCGTCCATGTAGTACATGATGGTTGGAAGAATATCGAAGTAATCATCCCCGGTCATGTATAATGGCGTGTTCTTTTGCTTGATTTCCTTGGCAAATTCCGTGGACCAGCTCAACTCACTGTACTTGGAGTTGTTGAACCCCAGGGAGAAGGACTGGATTGGCTTTAACTTAGACGCTTCGTTCAAAACGTAGGAAGAGTCAATCCCACTGGACAGGAAGCTCCCGACTTCAACGTCGGCAATCATGTGAGCCTTGACCGATTCGTCCACGATCCCGCGAATCTTCTTGGCATCCTCTTCGACCGTCTGACTGTTGTCGATGTGGTCGTAGTTGAACTTGAAGTACCGGTGCGTTTCCGTTTCACCATTGGCGCGGTGAATGAAGTATTGACCCGGCAATACCTTGTAAACGTTCTTAAACATCGTGTCGCGTGACGGAATGAATTCAAAACTCAAGTGAATTGGCAAGAGTTCTTCGTTGAATTCCTTCTTGAAGTTCGGGTGTTCGAGGAACGCCTTGATTTCGGACGCCCACAGGAACGTCTTGCCATCGTCGTAGTAGTACATGGGCTTAATCCCAAAGTGATCCCGGGCACCAAAGACTTCGTTCTTCGTCTTGTCGTAGATGGCAAAGGCGTACATCCCCCGGAGCCGGTCTAACAGCTTAGGCCCCCAGGCATCGTAACCGTGAATCAAGACTTCTGAGTCCACGTCCGTTTGGAATTCGTAGCCGAGCTTTTGTAAATCCGCCCGAATTTCTTGATAGTTATAAATTTCACCGTTAAACGTCAAGACCTTGGTCTGGTCTCGGTTATACATGGGTTGCTTCCCGTGAGCCAAGTCAATGATTGACAAACGACGGAAGCCCATGACGGCCTGATCATCGCTGAAGTAGGCCTCGTCATCGGGTCCCCGGTGTTTGATCCGGTCTGCCATATCATTAATGGTGGTTGCCGGAACATCCTTTTGATTCACATAGCCAACGAATCCACACATGTGCGTATCCCCTTTTTCCTGTTTATTCGTAATTCTTATCTCATTTGGTCGTTCATTAAGCGGTTAATGAAACACAACACCCATCATTTTAGCAAATTTATTTCGGGAATACCATATAATTAAGGATTCTTAAACGGTTCGCTGAAAATGCTTTATGACGGGGCTAGGGCATCGAGTTTCATGGAATCGGTTACTTTAATCTGACGGCGCCCAATCGTCTCAATAATCCCATCCGTCGCCAGTTGCCGCAGCTTCCGGCTCAGGGACTCCGGCGTCATGCCCAAATAAGCGGCCAAATCCTGCTTACTCATGGGCAAATCCACGGTACCGGCCGTATGGTTGCTCAGTTCCTGTAAATAGCCTGCCAAACGCGGCAAGGCGTCCGGGATCGCCAGCAAGGTGGCTTGCCGTTCCGCGGCCTTCAGTCGGTCGGCCAGGGCGCCCAGCAGCGCCATGGATAGTGGCGGCAGCTGCTTAATCAGAGACGTGAGCGCTGCCCGGGAAATCGTGCAGAGCTCGGTGGTCTTGGTGGCTTCCGCGTAGGACGCGTGAATTTCATCGGTGAATAAGGCAATTTCACCAATGAAGTCTCCGGGATTCAGAACCCGCAAGACCTGCTCACGGCCGTCCTCGGCCAAGTGGTAGAGGCGGACCTGGCCTTGGTTAACGATATACAACGTTTGGGAGACTTCACCGGTACTAAAGACGGTGCCCCCCTTTTCCGCGTGAATCGGCCGGGTGACTTGAGCCACCGAGGTCATCTGATTGGCGGACAAGCGTTGAAAGATTGGGACCTGGGAGACACACTCAAGTTCCCGCTCAATCGAATGTTCATGTGTATGTCCGTGTTCCATGACGCCATCTCCTTCTTATCATCCACGGTCTATTCTAGCAAATTCTCGCCCAAAATCGGTGGTAAACGCCTCACTTCGTCAAATATGCTATAGTAAAATTGGAATAACCATCCCGAAGGAGGAACCTGCATGACCCGTCAAACACACCAAGCCTGTACATCTTTCCTAGCCGGAAAACACGCCACCATCGATGGTAGTCCCCTGATTGCCCGTAACGAAGACAACGGGGTCGCCATCTGGCCCAAAAAGGCCGTGGTCCATCCGGCCGTCGACCACGATTCACCCGTGACCTTTGTTTCGAAGAACAACCAATTTACCACACCGCTACCGGCCCACGCCGATCACTACACGGCCGTTCCGGACAGTGATCCCAGCGCCGGCGATTACGCCGAAAGTGGGATTAACGCCCACAACGTGGCAATGAGCGCTACCGAATCCGCCTACGCCAACAGCCGGGTACTGGGCGTGGACCCCCTCGTCAGCAACGGCATTGCCGAGGACGCCATGGTCACGGTCGTCCTGCCCTACGTCACGTCCGCCAAGGCCGGCGTACAACGGCTCGGCCAGCTGGTCGAAACCCACGGTGCGGCGGAAGCCAACGGCGTTCTCTTCTGCGATAGCGATGAGGTCTGGTACCTGGAAATCGTGAGCGGTCATCACTGGGTGGCGCAACGCATTCCGGACGACATGTACGCGGTCGTGGCCAACCAATTGGCCATTCAAGACATCGACTTCGACCGCCCCGCAGACTTTTTAACCTCCGCAAACATCCGCCATTTCGTCCAGCTTCACCATCTCAACCCGGACGGCAACCGCTTCAACGCCCGCCACATCTTCGGCACGCAGTCGACCTTTGACGCCCACTACAACACCCCTCGCGTCTGGTACGGCCACCGACTGCTGACGCCCAGTGCCTTTGAGAACCCCACCGATCAGGAACTCCCCTTTCTCCGTCACGCCGAAAAGAAAATCAGCGTGCCCGACGTTGCAGCCCTGCTCGGCTCCCACTATCAAGAGACGCCGTACGACCCGCTGGGCAATGGGACTGCCACGGAACGTCATCTCTTCCGAGCCATTGGCCTCTCGCGGACCGAAAACTCCCATATTCTTCAAATTAGACGCCAAGTGATTCCACAATTGGCCGGCATCGTTTGGCAATGCTTCGGCAACCCCGCGTTTAATCCCTACGTGCCGTTCTACGCGGCCGGCGACCAGTTCGGGCCGACCTACAGTGCCGACAATCAGCAGTTCTCCCCGCAAAATCCCTATTGGGCCGGTAAACTCCTGGAAACATTGGGTGAGGCCCACTACCGACAGAATCGCGAGCAGATCGCTAACTTCCTCAAGCACACCCAGGCGTTAGGCATTCAACGGTTAACCGCTGGTGACGCGTTGGACCACCCGACCGCCGCGACTCTGGGGGCCTTCAACGCGGCCACGGCCGACCAGTTTGCCACCGAGATGACCACACAAACCGGCAACCTGCTCTGCGCCAACGCCGAACAGTCGCGGCTGTCCTTCAAGATGGACCAGAATTTGTGAAATGATATCGTTTTCAGAGCAAGTGCGGTATAATGAAATTAGCAGCTAGCCCCGAAAGGAATGATTACGATGGATGAAGTTGTACTCTTTAACCCTGGCGATTCAATTGGTAACTTTCATGATTATCACGAAGCCGTGCAGACGGCCCAAATCTATCGAGCCCGTCACACCGATTCCGGTCATGTTTTGGTCGTAAAAAGTGAAAAAGGCGAGCCGTCTTTTGATATTTTTCTAGCAGAATCTCAATTAGGAAACGGCCAAACCGGCCACGCGGCCAGCGAGAAGTACCGCATTAGCAAGAAACTTTAATTTTGGATAAGACGAGCGTCAACGGAAGTGATTTCGTTGACGCTCTTTTTGCGTTGGCACTCAGCGATTTCATGCGACAACGCTCGTGTTTATTTCGTTTGAAACAGATCTAACTCCGCCTTCAAATACCGACCCGTCACACTCGCCGGGTTCTGACTGACTTCGCTCGGCGTTCCGGTGGCTACCAGGTGACCGCCGTTGATGCCGCCACCCGGGCCCATGTCAATGACGTAATCGGCATTGGCAATCAGATCCAAGTCGTGTTCAATCGCAATCACCGTGGCCCCCTGCTGAAGCAACTGATCGAAGACCTTCACCAGCTGTTGGATGTCCAGGGGGTGTAACCCCACGGTCGGTTCGTCGAAGATGAAGAGCGTCCCGTTCTGGCGCTTGCCAATTCGCGAAACCAGCTTCAGGCGCTGCGCCTCGCCACCGGACAGGGCCGGCGTGCTTTCGCCGAGCAATAGATACCCCAGTCCCATGTCGTGAAGTGTCTGGAGCGTCTGCTCAATGCCGGCCTCACCAGCGAAGACGGGCAAGGCCTCATCGACCGACAGGGCCAAGACATCAGCAATGCTGTAGTCGTGCCATTTCACCGCCAACGTCTCGCGATTGTAGCGCTGGCCGTGACATTGCGGGCAAACCTCCGTGATGTCCGGCAAGTATTGGACGTCTAAGGAAATCTGGCCGGTTCCGTTACACGTGGGACAGGCTCCAGCTTTGACGTTATAGGAGAAGCGACTGCTGGTATACCCCTGAGCTTGAGCGGCCGGAGTCGCCGCAAACAATTTACGCAGTCGATCCAAGATGTCCGTGTACGTGGCCACCGTCGACCGCACGTTCTTCCCCACCGGCACGGAGTCCACCTTGACCACGTGGCGAATGCCGGCGCGATCGAGGTGCTTGACGTGTTGCGGGAGTGGACGGCGAGCCACATCATTTTCAATCGCCGGAATCAGGCTATCCAGCACCAGGGTGGTCTTGCCGGCCCCACTCATCCCCGTCACGGTCGTCAACCGATTCTTGGGGAACTTGACCGCGACGTCGTCAATGTTGAAGCGGTGCTGAACCTCTAAGCTCAGGTTGCCCTTCTGCCAGAGAGCCTGGTCGCTTAACTGCGGCCGCTCGCGCAGCTGCGCGGTTCCCTTTAGAAATGGCGCAATCAGCGACTGCGAACTCTGAACCACCTCGGCGACGGTCCCCTGATCGACCACGGTACCGCCTAATTTACCGGCGCCCGGGCCAATCTCAATCACCTCGTCGGCCGCCGCAATGATGCGGGTGTCGTGGTCCACCACCACCACGGAATTTCCCTGGGCCACGAGGCCATGAAAGGCTTTGATTAAACCGGTCACGTTGGCCGGATGAAGCCCAACCGAGGGTTCATCCAACACGTATAGCACGCCGGTCGTGGCGCTCCGTAGCGTCCGCCCCAACTGAATCCGTTGGAGTTCCCCAGTGGACAGGGTCGCTCCGGGCCGACTGAGCGTGAGGTAATCCAATCCCAGATCCACCATGGGTTGCAGACTCGCCAGAAGTTCAGAGACCAGGTCCGTCCCCAGCTTGTGCATGCGTGCAGGCAGCCAGTCCACGATGGTCTGGGCGAACTCGCGAAGTTGGTTAACCGGTAAATCGCAGACCTCCGCCAGATTCTTGCCATTGAGCTTTTGCTTCAATAGCTCGGGGTTCAGCCGCGTACCGTGACAGGTAGGGCAGGTGTCAAACGTGTAGAACTTGTTTAATTTGGCAATGGTTCGCTCGTTTTTCGTGGTGGCCAGGCTGTCCTCGACCGCGGCGAAGGCATTCTCATAGACCGCATTGTCCATGTGAAAGATCTTCCCCTTACTGCTGGGAATATTAATGGCGACCGTCTGCTTCTTGCCGTGTAAGACGCGTTGCTTGTCAGCGGCACTCAGCGCCTTATAGGGCACGTCAATCGGGATACCAATGGCATTGGCCACGATGGGCATAAAATTGCGGCCTGGCAGGTGCCAGGAGGCCACGGCCCCCTCCTCAATTGTCTGATCCTCATTGGCAATCAACAAGGACGCGTCCAGCTGCCGAACCTCGCCTAATCCGCCACAGGTGGGGCAAGCCCCATCGGAATTGAAGGCAAAGTCCTCCGCCCCGGGCGCGCGGAACTTGACGCCACAGGTCGGGCAGACCACGTAGCCGTCATTTTCGGCGACCTCTAGGGTTGGGGGCACCTGGTGACCGTTGGGACAGACCGGCGAGCCCAGCCGCGAGAAGACCAATCGTAAGATGTTGAGACTTTCCGACATCGTCCCCACCGTCGAGCGAACGCCCGGCACCGCTGGTCGTTGCCGCAACGCCAAGGCCGAGGGTAGATACTCGACGGAATCGACCGCCGCCTTGCCCATTTGATTAATCCGTCGGCGTGTGAAGGTCGACAGCGCGTTTAGATAGCGTCGTGCCCCCTCGGCGTACAGCACGCCCATGGCCAGCGAGGACTTGCCGGACCCACTGCGACCGGTGATGGCCACGAAACGATTCAACGGAATATCCACGTTTAAATTCTTCAGGTTGTTGACCCGAGCACCCCGCACCTTGATGTGGGATGGTAACTGATTAGGCATAGAAATAACGGACCCCTTTCGAATTTAGTCAGTGCTTTCATTCTACCCTAGTTCCACGGAAAATTCAGAACCGAGGTCCGCCAATCGTTTTAAGGATGCATTGATTTTGCCAGCAGACTACTCGGAATTTAATCCATTATTGTGGCCAACCATTTCGGTCATCTTCCGGCCTAACGTGTATACTATTTAAGAAAGTCACCCGACTTACTGAGGAGGATTTCCGTGAAGAAGAAAAGCAATCTATCAACGAGCATTGTGGTTTTCCTAATTTTAGACGTGGTTCTCGGCATCATTTTTTACCTCATGGGGCAGGCCATCGCCTGGTCAACCCTCATTGCGGTGGGATTGGCCCTCATTTACTGGTACTTTCCTAAAATTGGCCGACTGGTTGGGCTGAATCGACCGCAAGCGCCGCGGCCGACTGACGCCCCCCACTACGACTATTATCAGCTCAACTGTCAGCTGGATAAGACAACCTGTCCGGCGTGTGGGGCCCGCGATGGCCGCATTTACCGAACGGACGAGGCGCGTCCCGGGCTTAACTACCCGCCCTTTCACCCCGGCTGTCAGTGTCGCACCACGCCCTGTACGGGAGAACTGCCCGCTACCCCCGACCGGCCCTACCGCGATCCGGTGACTGGAGAATCCCGGCATGGCGCCTATCTGACCTATGGCGACTGGCGTAAGGCCATGCTCGCCCAATATGGGCCTGCCGCCTTTGACCCTAAAAAGTCGGAAAAGTGATTGTTCCAGTTCCGGCAAATCGGTATACTAAAAAACGTGAGGAGTGAGATAATGATTCGATGGTTACCCTTTATTTTAGTCAGTTTACTGTGGGTCACCTTGATTCTAAGTGATTGGCGGCATTCCCGCTTTCGCCGCGTACTGTGGTGGCTAGGCTGTTGGGGGTTGAGCATGCTGACCTGGACGCCGATCGCCATTACCCTGGGCAGTAGCGTCGGTCAGATTCAATCGTTTCAGTGGGCGGGTGGCACCTGGGTGCTGTGGCCGCTCCAACCGGCCAGCCTCGATGCATCGTTTTGGCTAAATATCGTCATGACGGTACCGCAGGGGATGATCTGGCAATTCAATCATGGGACTCACCGCTGGCGCCAATGGCTGGTGGCGGGGCTTGCCACGGGCTTAACCCTTGAGAGTGGCCAGGCCATCTTCAATCGTCTCGTCGGTCTCGGGCGGTGGGTCGACATTAATGATGTCATCACAAATTGCCTAGGCGTGATGATTGGCGCAACCATCATGCTTGCCTTACAACGGCGCTATCAGATCTTAAAATAAGGAGGAACAACTCATGTTCATGTCAACTGGTGGGTTGAATCGAACCCACGCCATTCAAGGAATTCTAACGGCTACCGCACACACCATGCTCCGGTCGGAGAAGCCGGATCAATTCGAATTATTTGATGATTTATTCGCCGAGGTCAAGCAGCAATTGATGAAGCAAGCCCAGGATGGTGGCGCCGATGGCTTGATTGAAGTCCGCTTCAATACCGAGGTTGTCCGCATGAATGTTGCCCCCAAATTCCTGGTGGTTCACGGCTATGGCACGGCTATCAAATTTCCAAAATAAAAAAATTTAAATTAGGGGTTCACATTTATACAAGGATAGTGTAATATATTACTTGTTGTTGAGTTGCCCCGATGGCGGAACTGGCAGACGCGCAGCGTTCAGGTCGCTGTTTGAGAGATCAAGTACAGGTTCGAATCCTGCTCGGGGCATCATTTAACAAGCTAAGGAAACGTTGAGAAATCGACGTTTCCTTTTTTTATGCGCTAATTGAATATTTAGAGACATAAGGATACCGGCTGACCGGAAAAATGAGTACTGGCTATTTCGGCCACTTAAAATGGTACGCCCACCCGGATTCTCGCCAAATCTTAACCCTAAAATCAGCCCACTTTCTTTGTGACATCTGGCCGCCGACCGTTCCGCGCCAAATGTTATGCCACCATAACAGAGAATCCTTGGAAATCGGCGTCATTTTCTCATTATCATTTTCATAAAATTTAACTTTTCATTTACGAATCTTCTGGTATACTAAAGCAGGCTTATCAACCGACTTTGTAGTTGACCGCTTAAATCACGTCATCCTCGCCTATTTTGCGATGTTTATTAAATAAGGTGCCGGTTATTTTTTCGGCGTGGGGCAGACTTACGCCAATTGCACATACCCTGTACAATTCTGCCAGTTTCTGTCGCGGTCAGTCGCCGATCACGGTTAATTTGTCAATAGGTATTGTATTTACTTGTCGATACGCTATATAATTAATCTGGTGTTACGTTTCACCTTATCTGGGCGGTCATGGGCTTGTGCACGTGCACAAGTGACTGTCTCCTTCACCGAACGTGCAAGATGTTTTACTTGCCAGCGGCAATTTAATTGTATACAATACTCTGGAAGTAAGCGAAAGGAGGCCAATGCAATGGCAGACGTTAATCCTGTTCTGTTGGACGAACAATTATGCTTTTCCATTTATTCGGCCAGCAAGAAATTTAATCATTTTTACCAAAGCGCCCTCGCGCCCTTCGGTTTAACTTATCCCCAATACATTGCCATGCTCGTCCTGTGGGAAAAAGCCCCACTGACAGTTCACCAACTCGGCGAACGCCTGGAACTTGACAGTGGTACCCTGACCCCGTTACTTAAACGACTGGAAAAACAAGGTTGGGTTAGTCGGGTTCGTAGTCAAACCGATGAACGCCAAGTCCTGATTCATTTAACCGAAATGGCCACCACGAAGCGTGACGAAGTTTACTCACGAATCGGCCAATGTCAAACCTTACTCGGCATGTCAACCGAAGAAATCGATTCGATGATGTCCGAACTGGTTACCGTTAAGGAACAACTCGATACGGTCAGTCACAAGCGACTGATTGCTAAAGAAGTCGATAAAACGAATTAAAAACGACCAACGCCCCCTACTCGAGTGCGTTGGTCATTTTTTGTGGTTCGTTAAAATAGCGCGGTCCTGGTCACCTACCGTTCGTGGAAGTTGGTCGTAACCAGTGCCTGCGCCTGCCAGCAGTTCCGCCTGCTGTGGGGAGCGCCTACAGCCAAAGAGCGGTCTTCCGGCTCGCTTGGAAGCCTTACACAACCCGTAAGTCTCCCAAGTCGTCCCACGCCGTAATCTGGCTCAAAACGCCAGCTAACGGCGTTGTCACGGCTGGCTCCACCACTGGCGGTCTCCGGCGGGGTAACGATGATCACTGACGCGGCGTCAACTTGCATCAATGTGGCTGGCTACCGCTGTACACGGCAGACCGCAAGATTCAACTCTTCAGTGAGCACCGTCAGTGCAGCGTCGCAATCATGGCGCCCACGGCAATCAGGTTATTGAAGCCGTGAAGAATGATGGTCGTCTGCAGCTTATCCGTCTTACGATAGATGTAGGCAAACGTCCCGCCCATAATGGCGTAAATCAGCCAACTGATCAGGTTATCGCTCTGATGGACCAGTGAGAAGACCACGCCACTCGTGATGACCGGTAGCCAGAAGGTCTTATCCGGAAAGCATCCCCCGACCAGAATTCCCCGGAAGGTCAGTTCCTCCAGAATCGGCGAGGCCAACACGGCGGTTAAACTTAACATCACCAGCGTTAGCGTGCTGTGCCCCATAATCTCGGCAATCAGCGCGTTGTTCTTGGTGCTGGTCTCGTTGAAGAAAGAAATGTTGACCACGTTGAGGGCCATCTCCGCGATAATCATGAAGAGATACCCCTTCACCATTAGCTGCCAGTCCTGCCGCGTTAGCCGTTGCCAGTGTCCCGGGTGAACCCGTGAGAAGATCCACCCCCCCACGCCAATGGCGACCACGAAACCGAGCAGATAGCCCCCGGCCCAGAGTCCGCGTTGTCCGAGCGTCCCTCGACTCATAAAGCTCAGTGGAATCTGAACGATTGAGACGATGACGATCATGATTAATACCCAGCCAAAATTCCAATATTTAGATGGCTGTCCTGTGCTTTTCACGTTACCATTCCCTCGATTCATTTTGTTTTTTTAATAAACTAACCCCTATCGCCTCTACAGTACCAGTCATTAGCGACTAAATTCCAAAAATCAGAAAAAAATTGCCAAATATTTATTTTTTAATAGCATTTTTCATAATTCTGAGTTACTATAGGGTTGCGGGTAAGTTTGAACTAACTTCGACTTACGCGTGAGGCTTCTGTCCTCATTCAACAGACAGATTTCATTTTACTCCCCCAAAGTAGATGAAATTTTTACAACATAATCCCCCAATTATGTTGTAACCTTACTCTTTGGCCATTGCGACTTATCGTAATGGCTTTTTTTGTGCCTATTTTTACACTTAATCGTCTTCATCCGATTGGCGTGGCCACAGGAACCAAAACAATCCGAGGTTGACCACCGTGGCGACCGCCAAACCGGCCAAGCCAAATAACACCTTGATCCAGCCCGTCAGCGCCCACGCCAACAGACCCCACATGGTCCCGCCAATGATGAGCCCGGTCATCACGAGAATTAAGATTGCCGTTATGCCTTTCATCGGTGTGCCCCTTTCACTACTAATGCTAAAAGCTTACCACGTTTCGTCCATTTACCGAAGTGCTTTTCCCGGACATCCCCGGCCAACTGGTCGAACCAATGCTAGTCATCACAAATCGTGCAATCGCTTGCAACGGCGCTGTTTAAGCGTTTTACCTCATCGCTATTTTCGGAAAATCAAGGGGAATTAATTGCTTATTGTCACCGGGTACCCTAAGATAAATAGTGAATGAATACGCTAAACGTTAGCAGAAAGGACGACGATCAAGCTTGAAAATAATTACGTTACACGTTTTAGACGATTCCCTGCAGGTGAGTTATGCGCCGGCCGGCCAGCCCGCCGCCGAGCGTCAATTTACGATTGCCTACAACTCGGACCAAGGGATTGGTGAGAACCTGGAAAATCTGCGCGTGAAGTTAGTGGGGCTCGACGTTGACGCGGCCGTCATCGACAACGCTCTCAGCTACCCCTTCTCCGATACGGTCGTGGGCATTAACCACCAACGTATCGATATCGGCCTTGCGATTACCAACATGCTCAACATCCCCGTGGTCAGCAGCCAAGCGATTGCTAAGCAAGGGTTGAATGCTGCGCTCCAAGCCAAGCGTGACTATCTGAGTTGGCATCTGGACTATTACGGCCAGTACCAAGGCAAACGCAACTACGGCCAGGAAGCCATGTTGACGGTGGGTAACGGGTTCTTCGGTCTGCGGGGAGCCTACACGGAAGCCCACGCCGATAAGGACAACTACCCCGGCCTGTATACGGCTGGCCTGTACGATCAGCTGACGACCAACATTAACGGCCGTCAAGTCACCAATGAGGACTTGGTTAATTTGCCAAACGCCCAAGCCCTAACCTTTGGGGTGGACCATCAAAATCCCTTCCAAATCAAGGCCAGCGACATTCAAGACATCTACCGGAGCCTCGACTTGCACACCGGCGCACTGACCACGACCATGTTGGTTCAGCTTTCCACCGGACACAGTCTACAGATTAAGACCACGAAGCTGGCCAACATGCACGACTGGCACCGCCTGAGTATCCAATACAGCGTGACCCCCCTCAACTTTGCCGGGTCTTTACAGATCTATTCCGAAATAGATGGTAGCGTTATCAACGCCAACGTCGACCGGTACGCCGCCTTTGACCAACGCCACATCAAGGTTACCGGTACGGGGCAACAGCCCGATACCATCTACCTGGAAGGCCAGACGCGGGCCTCGCAGGTTGGCTTCATCTTAGGCTCGCATCTCGCGGGTCCTGGCGAGGCCCTCGCGGCACCCGTGGACGTGCGTCCCAACGCGGAACAACACATTCAGCAGATGCGCTCGGTCGCCGTCCAGCCCAATCAGACCTACACCTTTGAGAAAAACGTTGTGCTCTTCACCGACCGGGAAACCGACGGCGATCTGATGACCGCGGCGAGCGCCGAACTGGCCAAGACGGCCTTCCAGAATTCGCTAGCCAGCAACACCACTTACTGGCAGAAACGCTGGCAAGACGCCGATATCCAGATCGATGGCGATATCACGGCGCAGAAGCTGACCCGGGTCAACCTGTATCACCTCTTTATTTCCACGCAAGCCATTGCTTCCGGCAAGATTGACGCCTCGGTCAACGCCCGGGGCCTCGACGGGGAAGCCTACAGAGGCCACGTCTTCTGGGATGAAATGTTCGACCTGCCCGTCTACGCCCTACACGATCCGCAATTGGCCAAGCAGCTGCTCATGTACCGGTACCGCCGTTTACCCGCGGCCAAAAAGAACGCCCAAGCGGCCGGATTTGCCGGGGCCATGTACCCTTGGCAATCCGGTGAGGTGGGCGACGAACAGTCTCAGGTGGTCCATTTGAACCCCTTAACGAACACCTGGGATCCCGACTACTCATCGCTCCAGCGTCACATCTCCCTGGCCGTGGCCTACAACGTCATCATGTACACCCACATTACCGGGGATCAGGCCTTCATGACCGACTACGGCTTGGAAATGTTGGAAGAAATCGCCCAATTCTGGCTCAGCAAGGCCAAGTTCGACGAGCAGACGCAACGTTACACCATTGACCAGGTCATGGGACCCGACGAATTTCACGAAAACTATCCCAACTCAGACGATACCGGTCTCAGCAATAACGCCTACACTAACCTGATGGTCACCTGGCTCTTCAACCAACTGACCACGTTGCGGCAAAAATTGCCACAGGCCAAGGTCCAGGCGGTCGACCAGAAGACCGACTTCACCAAGGCCGTGGCCGAAAAGCTCTACGGGGTTAGTCACCACTTGAAGCTCGACATCAACGAAGACGGCATTATTGGCCAATTTGAGGGCTACTTCAAGCTCCCACAACTCGACTTCAGTAAGTACCAGAAGAAGTACGGCGACATCTCCCGAATGGACCGGATCTTAAAGGCCGAGGGCAAGACCCCCGACGCCTATCAGGTCGCAAAGCAGGCCGATGCCTTAATGGCCTTCTACAGTCTGGACGCCAAGACGGTCATGGGCTTGCTGAAGCAGTTGGGTTACGACCTGCCGAAACAGGCGCTGCTCAAAAACCTGCAGTTCTACCTCGACCGCACCACCCACGGTTCCACCCTCTCTCGTATCGTCTACGCCGTTCTAACGGCGATGGCGGGGAACATGGACCAGTCGTGGCAACTCTTCTCTCAGGCCCTGTTATCCGACTATTACGACATTCAAGGCGGTACCACGGCCGAAGGGATTCACCTCGGGGTCATGGGCGCCGTCACCCTCATGTCCACCCGGCACTACGCTGGCGTTGACGTGTTGGCACCGACCATCACCGTTAAGCCGCATCTGCCGAAGCAGTGGCACGCCCTGCGGTTCAGTCAGTTAGTCCGCGGCATCCGCTACCACTTCGCGATCGACCATCACCAGGTCAAGGTCACGGCGGATCACGCAACCACCCTCACCATTGGTCAACATCAAGTTTCACTAAAACCGCAACAACCCGCAACTATTTCATATTAAGGAGTGTTTTTCATGACAAAGTTCGCTGATATTAAAGGATTCGTTTTCGATTTAGATGGGGTCATCACGGATACCTCCGTGCTCCACGGCACCGCTTGGCACCAACTGGCCGACTATCTCGGCGTGGCCTGGAGCGAAGAGCTCGCTAACGGCCTCAAGGGCATTAGCCGGATGGACTCTTTGGAAATGATCTTAAAGGCCGGGGGTAAGGAAAACGACTACACCCCAGCCGAAAAGGAAGAACTCGCCGCTAAGAAGAATACCAATTACGTGGCCGAGGTCGACAAGATGACACCAGCCAATATTTTACCCGGGATGAAGGCCTTCCTGGACGATCTACGGGCCAAGGGCTACCAATTGTCACTGACCTCCGCTTCGAAGAATGCGCCGCGGGTCTTGAGCAAACTGGAATTGGCCGACTACTTCCCTAAGGTTGTTGACCCGGCCAGTCTGACGCACGGTAAGCCCGATCCTGAGATTTACACTAAGGGCGCCGAGCTCCTGAATCTGCCCGCCGATCAATGCATCGGGGTCGAAGATGCGGCCGCCGGCGTTCAGGCCATCAACGCGGCCGGTGAGGTCTCCCTGGGCATTGGCGATGCCACCGAATTGGGCGCCGCCGACATGGTCTTCGCCAACACGGCGGACGTCACGTTAGCTAATATCGAGAAGAAACTCGGTTAACGCAACAGGTTTCAGCAACGCGGGTAGTCGCGATTTCGGTCGCAACTGCCCGTTTTGTTTTGCCCACCTACTTATTACTAATGTAAAAAATCACGATTGGGTTGCGGCCAAAAGTCGACCTTTACCAAATTTTACAAACTCTCCCAGTCACTCAACACGGGTAATGCCTCATCTGAGTCGGTCGCCGCCACTCCCCTGGCCAACTCTGCCCTCAGTTTCAGGCCGGCTAAAATCGCCGCTTTTTGCCGTAAAAACGGCGTATCCTCTACCCCGCTCTGATCAGCCGGTCATTGGATACGCCGTTCGTTATTTTTTAAGTTACTGAATCAGCCCAAAATGCCGCAGGCCCTTGACGATCCCGTCGTCCATATTCCCGGAGGTCACGTAAGCCGCCTTGTTCTTGGCCTGAAAGACACCGTTGCCCATGGCGATGGGGATATCCACCTCATCGAACATCTGGAGGTCATTTAAGCCATCCCCAAACGCATAGGTTTTGACGCCGGTGAGACCGGCTTCCTTGAGAAACGTCCGAATTCCCGTTTGTTTGGTGATTCCGGTCCGCATGGTGTCTAGTGCCCGCGGATTATTACGCACGAAGGACAACGTGCCGGCAAATTTTTCCTGATAAATCTTCTCCTTGTCACGATTAAAGACGTTCAGGAAGTTTATCTCTTGGTGCTGATACCACGTCGGGTCGACCTGGGCATCCAACCGAAGTAATTTAAAATTATCAACCGTATCCTGGTTGGCTTGACTCAACCGGAAGCCGCGATTGTTGAAGTAGCCCAGTGGATCGCCCTGCGCCTTAGCGAAGGCCGTAATCTCGTCGAGCGTGGCCTGGTCGATGACCGCGGCCGTTAATTTTTTGCCCTGATACTGGACGTAACTCCCGTTAGCACTGACCACAGCGTCGATGCCGGTCGCGTCGAGGACATATTGAATCTCAAAAATGTTTCTTCCAGTCGCAATAACTGGTAGAATATGATGTTGTTGCATTTCTTGAATGGCTGCGACACTTGTCGGTAAAACATTCTTGTCGTCGTCAAATAAAGTCCCATCCAGATCAAAAAAGACGATTGCTTGATACATTTAATCAACCTCCTAAATCCACTAATACCAACGGTTTCATTATACAACAATGACCAAAGGACCGGAAATGGCGGAAATTTTTCTTCCCGGCAGATGTAGTAGTCAGTCATTTTATGGTACACTATATCTTGTATTTCTAATAAAAGAGGGGCTATCATGGTGATAATTACAGCTGGAATGATCGGGGTCGGCAAAACGACCCTAACTGGAAAAATCGCATCACACTTAAATACGCAAGCATTCTTCGAACCCGTTGGTGATAACCCGGTGTTACCGCTCTATTACCGGGACCCGAAGCAATATGGTTTCTTGCTTCAGATTTACTTCTTGAACAAACGCTTTAGTATGATTAAGCGGGCGCTCGCGGACGACAACAACGTCTTAGACCGCTCCATCTACGAAGACGCCCTGTTCACGCGAGAAAACAACGCTGAAGGTAACATCACGGACACCGAGCTTGAGGTTTACTTACAACTCCTCGACAACATGATGAACGAATTAAACGAGCTGCCAAAGAAGGCGCCAGACTTACTGGTCTATGCGGACGCCGACTTTGACACCATCCTTCACCGGATCAAGAAGCGTGGCCGGGACTACGAACAATTCGACAACAATCCTGAACTGGAATCCTACTACAAGAAGATGTGGACGGCTTACCAAGGTTGGTTTGCCGATTACGACATCAGTCCTAAGATCAAGATTGACTTACAAAAGTATGACCTTGACCAACCAGGCAACACCGAAATCGTTCTGGGTCAGATTGACGAAGCCCTCAAGAGCATTCGCACCGACACAGCGGTTTAAAACCCAAAAATCTCCCGTAAACCAACACTGGTTTGCGGGAGATTTTTTGATCTAGTGATCGGCCGTTTCGGATGGCAATAGAATAATCTGGCTGTCGCCATCGTCATATGCCAAGACGGTATCCGGTAGTTCGGGAGCATAAGCGAAATTGGTATCAAACCCTGCGCTCAACGCAGCGGGCTGATCGTCCGCATCCATTTGAACGTATTCAAACGTGGTGGTCCCTTGATTGTTGTGCAGTTTGAACGTTAATAGATTCTCCAATGGGAAGACCCCTTGAAGATCGTGGTCGATAATTTTCCAAACGGCGTCGATCATGTCGCCGGGTAGAACCGCAACGGTGCCGTAACTGGCATAACGTGCATGATTTTTTTCGAACATTTTCTTCGCCTCCACTCTCGGTCATTTAGAACTATTATACCGTACTCACCTGTAAAACGGGAATAATTACGCTTGATGGTCACTGAGACTCTGGGTCTCGCGCCGGTCAAACAGATTGACGATAAAGGACAAGACGATCAGGAGCACCCCAGCAATAAAGATCAGATGGAGCCCTTGATACAGAATACCATGAAGCGTGGGTAAAAGGTGTGCTGGCAAATCTTTGGCCGTCTGTGGGTTAATCAACTTATTCATCATTGCCAGGTTGGTGCCGGCATGGCTGGCCACGCCGCGGGCCATGGCAACGTTCATGATGATACCTAAGACTGAAACCATGACGGTCTGTCCCAAGGTCCGGGCCAGCGTATTAAACGAGGTCGCCACGCCAATCTCATCGACGGCCACCTTGCTTTGAACCGTCACCGTGGTGGTGGTAATCGTAATCCCAAAGCCAGTTCCACAAATAGCGGCAATTACGAAGAAGCTCCAAAATGGCGTGGTTGCGGGAATCACGGCCATGGTCACCGCCCCTACGAGCACCAGGCTCAGGCTAATATTGACAATCTGATACGGCGACCGCTTCATTAATAATTTACCGGCGATAAAGGACCCGACAATCCACATCAAGGAGCTCGGGGTGATGGCAAAACCGGCCTCGGAGGCCTTTAACCCCAGCAAGCCTTGGGTCCAGGTGGGCAGGTAGACTTCAAAGCCCATGATGAACCCGCTCAATAATGCTGCGATTAAGTTTTGGACCACGAAAGTTCGGTTAGCGAACAAGGCCATGGGAATCAGCGGATCATTGGCCCGTTTTTCCTGGCGAATGAACGCCCAGAACGCCAGGATGGCCACGATAAAGCCGGCAATCACCCAGGTCACGTTCAGGTCGCCCTCACCGAGAAGCTGGAACGTCAGCATGACCGCCAGCAAGCCGACGGACAGCCAGATACAACCGGCCCAATCCATGCTGAAGGCCTTGCGTTGAGTATTTTCATTGAGATAAAACCAGATTAGCCCCATCGTGACAATTCCAATCGGAATGTTAATGAAGAAGATCCAGTGCCAGCTGAGCTGATCGACGATGAAGCCCCCCAATAAAGGCGCAACAACCGCCGCAATTCCCCAGGCGGACCCATTGAGGCCCATCACCCGGGCACGCTGCTCCACCGGGTAAATATCGGCTAGAATCGTAAATGAGACGGGCATGATGGCCCCGGCACCAATCCCCTGCAGAGCGCGCCAGGCAATCAAGGTCTCCATGCTATGCGACATCCCCGATAACGTGGACCCCAGCACGAAGATGAAGAGCCCGACCAAAAAGACCACCTTGCGGCCCATGGTATCGGCCAGTTTGCCATAGATTGGCGTGGCGATCGCACTGGTCAGCAAGAAGATGGAGAAGACCCAGTTCATCAGGGCCACCCCCCGCAAATCACCGACGATGGTCGGCATGGCGGTTGAGACAATTGTTCCTTCAACGGCGGACATAAACGTTGCCACAAAAACAGCAATCGTGACAACTTTAACGTTTGTTTGTTTCTTAACCATAATTTCCTCCTACCGTTGGGCCCCACCACACAACGAAACTGAGTAGCCAAGCGCGCTACTTCCCAAGTTCTGTTTGAAACAGTAATACCTTATATTATCACGGGTCATCCCTAAAAAAACAACCCCTGAGAAAAATAAACCGGCACGGTGCTTCATTTTCTGGATAGCGTGGACATGTGGGCTGGCCGTCTTGTCGTTGCCCACCGCGTCCCAGCTCATCTGGGGCGAACGGTAAGGCGACCAGCTCACGCAAAGTTTCCGATGACAGGACCTCTGCCGGATGCAGGCCACCAGTCTCGACGTTCTTGCCGCCAACCAAAAAATCCCACTAGCAAGTCGTTAGCCCACTAGCAGGATTGGAATTTAAACGTTAATCAGGATACTTTACTTGCAAGCCGCCTTCAAGGCATCGACCTTGTCCGTGTGTTCCCACGGCAAGTCAATGTCGGTCCGGCCAAAGTGACCGTACGCCGCCGTTTGCTTGTAGATTGGCCGCTTCAAGTCGAGCATCTTAATGATGCCAGCTGGACGCAGGTCAAAGAGTTGACGAACGGCTTGGGCTAATTTGCCTTCCGAAACCGTCCCGGTGCCAAACGTGTTGATGGAAACGGAAACGGGTTCCGCCACCCCAATGGCGTAGGCGATCTGAACTTCACATTCGCTGGCTAATTTAGCCGCCACGATGTTCTTGGCGATGTAGCGGGCCGCATAACTCGCGGACCGGTCCACCTTGGTGGCATCCTTACCGGAGAAGGCCCCACCACCATGGTGCGCGGCGCCACCGTAAGTGTCCACGATGATCTTCCGTCCGGTCAGACCGGCATCCCCTTGGGGACCACCAATCACGAAACGACCCGTTGGATTGATAAAGTATTTCGTTTGATCGTCTAACAAGTTAGCCGGAATGACTTCCTTAACCACTTGGTCGATGACGTCTTGACGAATCCGATCGAGCGTCACGTCCGGATCGTGTTGCGTACTCAAGACGACCGTGTCGACCCGCATTGGCTTGCCGTCATCGTCGTATTCAACGGTGACTTCCGCCTTGGCGTCTGGCCGTAAGTAATCAATGGTGCCCATCTTCCGCAAGCTGGCAATCCGCCGCATTAAGGCGTGGCTCAGCGTGATTGGCAGGGGCATTAATTCTGGTGTCTCATCGATGGCGTAACCAAACATTAACCCTTGGTCACCGGCACCAATCTTGTCTAATGGATCTTCGTCACCCTCACGCGTTTCGTAGGAATCATCGACCCCTTGCGCAATGTCTGGTGATTGTTCGTCGATGGCGACCAAGACGGCACAATTGTCTCCGTCAAAGCCGTATTGACCGTCCGTGTACCCAATTTCTTTAATGGTTTGGCGAACGACCTTCTGGATGTCCACGTAGGCCTTGGTTGAGATTTCACCGAAGACCAGCACGAGGCCAGTCGTCACGGACGTCTCACAGGCCACCCGTGAATCCGGGTCCTGTGCCAGCAGTGCATCTAAGATGGCGTCGCTGATCTGGTCAGCAATCTTATCTGGATGCCCTTCTGAAACGGATTCCGACGTAAATAAATGTCTTTCTTGCAATGGATATTCCCCCTAGATAGTGTTGACGACGAGTTGACCGATAATCTCGCGTCAGTCGGTTACAAGGCAGCTTCACTAAATTCGTGAATCCTATCGGGAATTGACTCATAACTTAAGCATTCTAACATACATTAAGGAGGGTTAAAAGAAAGCACACCGTTTTTTTGCAAAGAATGATTGACCACGGTCAAAACAATATCTATTATAAAAGACAATACTAAAATCTTTGAAATGGAGCGATTCCATGACCACAATCATGGCCTTCTTTAAAAATCGAACGGTTCAACAGCTGTTCACCTTTGCGTTTTTCCAGAATATTCTCTGGTGGGTCGCCGGATCCACGGCGGCAACCGGCACCCCACTGGCCACCGACGTCAAGATTTACCTCGGCGGCTACGGCATGCTCCTAGCGGCCGGCTACTTTCTGATTCTTAAACGGCGCTTCCAATCGCACATCGGTCCCATCCTGGTGGTGGCCGCGGCCACCCTGGGCTTCTTAGCGGCTCCGCATGATCATCTAGTCCAGCTCTTCGCCCTCCTGCTTTGCATCTTTCTGGTGCTCGCGTGCGTCCCCCAGCTAGGCTTGCAATCCGTCTACGGCCTGGTGGTCTTTAGCTTTCTAGCCGGCTGTGGCGTGCCCGTGATCCTGTTTTTCTTACGCAACCACTACCTCGCCACGCAATTTCTACTGCCGATGATTCCCCTGGTCGCCAGCTACCTGGTCTTCTTCGAACACAGCTACCTCCCCGCCGCCCAGGACTGGCGGTGGTCTCTGATTACACCGGCCGTGATGCTGGTGACCCTCTTATTTCTCGATTTCTCCTGGCGCGTAGTCATCGCCGCAGTACTGGCGCTGGCTTATTGGTGGCTCCAACCCAAGATCAACGCGCGCTATCAACTCGTTACCACCAGCGTCATTCAGTTATTTCTAGGTCTACTGCTCTTTAAGTAGGCGAATAACGATTTAATGATGTAATTTTAAAGTTTCGCTAAGCTCTGAGAAATCGGCCCTACTGACTGAAATCCCGTGTTAAAATGGGGCATCATTGAAATTGGAGGAACCCCTATGCCTGAAATCAAAGTGATCGGTGACATCCTCAGCGGTAAGTTTCAGCCAACCCTGACTGGCAACACCATCGTGGACGCTGCCCTGATCGATCGCTTTTGTCAGAGCCTGATTACGGCGCTGGCCCTATCGCCCCAGTCCGTACAAGCCGAACACCACTGGAATCTGGTCATTGATCCCAACACCATCTACGTTGTTGATGAGCATATTCTCGCCGCTAGCGGCCACCATCATCGCTCCACCAACATCGTCCCGGTGGGTCACACCGAGCTCTTACGTGGCCAAATTGGCGCCACTAAACGCCGATTAGCCACCATCCTCGCCGCTCAATCGTCGGCGAATTAACGAATCCAACCTGCACGTCAACTGCGGTTG
Source organism: Levilactobacillus sp. HBUAS70063 (assembly GCF_038374745.1). Lineage (NCBI taxonomy): Bacteria > Bacillati > Bacillota > Bacilli > Lactobacillales > Lactobacillaceae > Levilactobacillus > Levilactobacillus sp. HBUAS70063. The sequence goes on from NZ_JBANSM010000001.1 coordinate 578,641, forward strand.
GATTTTTTCTTTTATGTAAGCCCACCACCGAAGTCGTGGACGCCGTGCTAATTTAAGTGAAATCTTTGATGTGTAGGAAGGAATCCTTCAGGCACAGCGAGCGAACCTCCAGTCGCTGCTGCAAGAGCATCAGGCCGTCTACCAATGGGAAAGGCTGACCGTCAACGTAGAATTGGGACTTCTCCCAATACAGATGCTGGTTTTGAATGTCGAAGGTCCGACGCAACTTATAGCCCAGATGAGCGTAGGTTATCGTCTCCACGGCGGTCCCCACCTCGATAGCGCACCGATCGGCCTGCAGCAGGTCCGCGACGGGGAAGCAGTACTTGTGATGTGACTTGCGATCCCACAGCTCTAACTGGTAGGTCGTCGCCACCGATTTCTGCAGGAACTGACCGATGTGGCGGAAGAAGTTTAGCCGGAAATGGGTCAAATCACTGACATCGCGGTAGAATAGCCGCTGATGATGGTAATTATCCAAGGGCTCTCGTAGCTGTTGCTCAACTTCAATAGTCAGTTGTCGATGAGCCTGACGTGACGCGAGGAAACGATCAATGATATCGCGCTCCTGCGGATTCAAGGGCTGAACGCGCTCATTGCGGGAAAGGTTGCGTGAGGAATTCTGTTCGTCAGTAGTCATAATTTCTCCTTTTGCGGGCCCCTTGATAGGCCTCCGTGAATTTACTTTACCATGTGTAGCATACAATTAACAGCTAAAGTTGTTTGTGAATTACGCTTCATACGGGGTTAACTAGATGGATATTCATTTCCGGCCAATTTTGGGGCCAATAAAGCCCATCTCGTTGCATGAATAGCCATAGACTGCGAATTTTATGCAAAAATAAACGTCAGTTGGATCGTCAAAAACCGCGGCGATGGCTTCGAATTTTGATTCGGTTGTCTTTTATGGCTAAGACCGGTATATTAGGGCTAAGACTAATGAGGAGGCTTCACACTATGGCAGAAATTTTAGTGACCACAACGGAAAAGATTCCCGGACAAGACTATGAAGTTTTGGGCGAGGTTTTCGGCCTGACCACGCAATCTAAAAATATCATGCGCAACATTGGCGCTTCACTGAAGAATGTGGTGGGTGGTGAGATCAAGGACTACACCAAGATGCTGAATGAATCGCGGAATATCGCCATCGAACGGCTCAGAAAGAACGCGGTGGCGATGGGCGCGGACGCCGTGGTCATGATGCGCTTTGATTCCGGTTCCATCGGCACGGACATGCAATCCGTGGCCGCTTACGGGACGGCCGTGAAATATCGGTAATTACCCCACATTAAGTAAAGTGTCACCATACAATGTTCGTTACAGTCGGAATATAATTTAGTTTATAAAAAAGCGGATAAACGACCTCTTAAAAAAAGAGTTCTACTTTATCTGCTTTTTTCTGCACTTTTTTCTCATCGCGAAAGCGCTTTTTTACAAATTTTACAAGTGGCCACAATGCCCGATGTGTAACGTTTTTCGCGGTGTTATTGGCCTTTTTGCCCCTTTTATATCCACATCGGTAAGATTGTCCCCCGGAAACTGTCCACACTGGTCATTATGGCATTATTAATCTTCTCCGACCCGCTTTATACTAACGATAGTCAATAAGATATTACACAACCGAATTGTAAAACGTTCGGAAATAAAGAAAGCGGGTCAATCAAATGTTAAAGAAAGTTGTTAAATGGACGGTTTTAGTGGTTGCCACCATCGTTTTAACCCTTGCCAGTTTCAGTTCCACGATCTTCGCCTCTGCCAGCAAGCCAACCCCCTCTTGGGGCAGTTGGAACGAAACCACGATCACTTACAAGATGAACACGTCTTCTAAGTACTACAAGAGTGTTTGGAAGAATGCCGTTAAGCGTTGGAACAAGGTTGGCGTCGTTCAACTGAAAGCTGCTAAGAGCGGCGAAAAGGCCGACATTACCTTAACGTCTTCCAAGTCATTGAGCACGAAGAGCGGCAAGTTAGCTGGTTACACGAACTACTCATACTTAAAGAAGAGCGACGATAACCAGATTGTTTCCGCTAAGTCCACTTTGAACCGGAGCCTCTTAACGAAGTACGGTTACACCAAGAACCAGCGGACCAACGTCGCCACGCATGAAATTGGTCACGCGTTAGGCCTGAGCCATTCCGGTGATAAGTCCAGCGTGATGTACGCTTCCGACCGTTACGCTTCCATCGACCACCAAGACAAGGTTGGTTTACAAAACGCGTACGCCGATTAAAACCTCTAACAACAAACTTTCTTATTTGACTGACAGACTCTAGCTCGTCCGGCTAGGGTCTTTTTTTGCGCCAAATTCGGCTGATTGCAGGCTTGGGTCCAACCATTCTGGTTCGTCCGTTAGACGGCCATAGACGCTTGCTAGTCGCCTGTTCCTAGATGTGAATAATTGGTTGCTCCCCCACCTTAGTGGCTATCCTGAGGCAGTTGAGGACCCCAGCTAGTCTCTCTCCCCTATGCGTCAGACTAGCTGGTCACTGGACCAGTTTTTTCCTATTAAATAGACATTTCTCGGTAGACTCCGACGTATCCGATACCTTTAGCGAATGAAAGGCTTTCTGCCCGACAGCGACCGTTGTTCCGGCCACAGCTGAATCTAGCCTAGTTGTAGCGTTCCCCCAGTTCTCTTCAACCGTAGGCATGCACTCATCCATCGTTCAATCGCTTAGACAGCGCCTGAGACACCCATTGGCACTTGAGCCAGTGAACTTTTGGGGAGACACCATCGATGACTGACCGTATTGACCGGTAAAATAAAAAAGGAAATGATCCGTCCTCATTCTTAAGGGCAGGCCATCTCCTTTCCTACTAGTCGTGACATTAAGCCACTTAATTCAGACGAATCCCAATCGAATCGTCATGATCTTCTTTTTTTGAACAATGCGATTAGAAGTAGCGTGCACACGAGCAGCGGACCAAACAGTATCAATAAGAGGCTTATCAATAAATGCTCACAGAATATGTAGATGAGGCTAAAAATTTCACCAATGCTTCGCGTGCTCCCGATGGCGTACTGCCATGGGCGCACGGTAATCCCGGTTGACGTCGCTTTTCTATTATCTTTAAGAAACAAGTATCCCAATCTTCCCCGTAACCACGGGTAACCTAACAGCCAGCTAAGAAGTAGCCAGACGGTATAGGGCGTTATCGGAACTAGCCAGCTATTCTTAGTATTTTGAATATTCCAGGTAAGCAGAATCACCAACGCCAATACGCCGTAAAGTAAGACGGCCAAATACCGCAGTACGTTTTTCATCATTTCAGTTCCCCTCCTAAAGAGTATTTACGACCTGTGTACTGCGCTTCACTTGCGCAACGGCATAGGACTTTTCCTTTGGCTTCCGAGCTACTCGACGCTATTCATGAATTATATCATACGCTCGACCTGGTCAACACACTCTCTTAGCATCGGGAACGCGGTTTTCTCTACCCTATTATTGAATCCCCTGCTGCTTGTATCACTATTTCCGCTGTACTGACGACCCATTTCGCCATATTCTACGTCACCGTCCCTCGAGTCACTCCTGTGGTTAGTGGCTACGTGAGGCCCATAGTCGGAGAGATTGACGCTACCCTCACCATCTCCTGACTTCACGGTCGAATGGACGGCTACGCCATACCCGCTTATCCGATCGTCTCCACGATGGTGCGAGAGAACCTTTTAGAAGTAACAAAAAAACGACAAACACTGATTAATCAATGCCTGTCGTTACTTTGTGAAAACCGAACATGTTCTTTGTGATACCGGAGGTGGGGTCTGGAAAAAGAGTGTTTGGGCTGATATGACAGTCTTTTGAATTTTTTAAGTAGGAATTAGGTAGCAAAAATATTCATTTTGAAAAACTGATGAAGTTTGCTACCTAACTAATTTCGAAAAAATAACCCCATTTCGATCATCTTATTATTGTCATCGAGAACATTTGTTCGTATAATGATATTGAGGTGATAGATATGGAGCAACTCGCAATTAATGGCAAAATCATGGATGAACCGAAAGTACTCAAGATGTCCCCAATTCTTCTCTATGTAAAAATTGAAGATGATACTGGTGCCCAAGTGAACTGTCTGGTCCACAAGCACGGACTAAATTTTCTGTATGAGGCCACTGCCGAATCACGGGTTGCTCTCTATGGCCATTACAATTGGAGAAAACAATTCGTGATTGACAAGTACACAGTCATGGCTACCGCCGCACAGAAAGTGTCCTGATGAAAAGTTACGTCATCCCAACGACCGACCATAAGCTATGGCTGACAATTGACCAGGTAGGATTTTGCATCCCAATGGATGCGCAGATCACCGTGATCAAGGTACTAGTCACCAACGACGTTAAAAACACTGACAAGCGGCAAATGGTCGTGACCAATACCTTCGGTGGCCACGATATAAAGCCGCTGATTGATCCTGAGCAAAGGCGGTGGCAGACGTTGCCGGCCGGTGTGTATCAGGTAGCCCGTAACGTTCCAGGAGCAAAGGCACGCGCCACGATACTTCAAACTGAAAGCTACGAATAAGCTGCCCTGCCTAATGGTAGGACGGCTATTTTTTGTGCAAAAAAGTGCCCACTCAACTGAGCAGACACTGTGGAGGCCATGACAGCCACCCTAAGGAATCTCCAGCTTAGCATAGCCGATTGCCGCAAATCTGGAAGAGTCAAATTCGAACGGCAATCCATCTAATTCTGCTCATCACCGTAGTTTGGCCAATACTTGCGGCGTAATTTCTCGCGTAACTCTATCGCTTCTTCCATGATCGGGCGATACCCGCCATACTGATGTTGCTAGTTTACCTTTTTACAGAAAAAATGACAACACAAAAAGGGCCACCCCACCGTAGCGAGGTGACCCAATTTTAGTTCGTTTTTCGAATCAGCTTGACGTTGCTCTTATTTGCAGTGATGTAGTTGTCCTTACTCAGCTCAATCCGGTAGACCTTGCCATACTTGACGGCTTTACCGTAGACGCGAGAGCCTTTAGTGTAGTAAGACCGCCGCTTATGAGCCGCTTCAAATTTGAGCGTACCGTAAACATTGGCACGCTTTGACAGGACCTCATACAAGCCGTTGTTGGACCAATAGGCCGCCTTCGTTGACTTGGCCGCGGTCTTGGTGCCACTCAGAGTGCCATCGAAATCATAGCTCGCGTCCACACTGTGCCACGAGTCAGAGAACTGCCAGGCATTAGCGTTTGCCACGCCCGGACGGTCGGTTTGATAGGCCGCCACCCAGATATGCTTATCGACCAGCTTAGCGCGATTGATCCGGCCGGACGTGAACCAACTCCCAGAACCGTAGGTGACGACATTTTTGTAACCGTGGTCAATCAGGTACTTCAAGAAGGTGTTGACGGATGATGTGGTTGACCATGGTAAATCTGTGGCTTCCACATCAATCGCGAGTACGGTGGACTTATCCAGCCCGAACTTTTTGACCCAAGCGAGGAAATGCTTCGCTTCCGCTGTACCATTGCCGTGGAAGAAATGATAAGCCCCCACGGAACCGAAGGTCTTGTAGGCATTGGCCACTTGCGCCCCAGCTTTAGGGTTCAGGTAGCTAGTGCCTTCAGTGAGCTTGACGATGGCCGAACTGGCCCCCTGCTTCTTCTTGGTTTTGAAGAAGCTCAGCGAGCTGTCCTGATAGCCTGATACATCAATGACAATTTTACTCATCATCGCTCACCCTCTCATCTTCATCTTCGACTGGCGCCGGTGTCTCCGTGACATCTAAGCTAGTACCGCCTGATGCCCGATAGAGCTGATAGGCCCGCTCAACGATTCCAGCCACCGTTTTGGAGTCCAAACTCAGACCGATGTCAGCTAAACCATTCAAAACTTGCTGAATCCCAGCCTTTTTACGTTCAGCCTTGGTTAAGCCTGAATTTACGGATTGCTCCGAAACCGCAGCACTAGCCAGTTTTTGGGCTAAATCAAGGGTGTTAGAGGCGTCCACAGACGACACGTTCGTCTTTTGAGACAGTGAAGTGGTCACTCCAGAATGTGACAGTGCGTTCCAAATTGCGACTGCCCCAGTAAATCCAGTCGAGACCCAGTAATTTAGATCGTCGCTCTTAATAGGCAGCGGCCCTTGACCCTTCATGGATAAAAATTGATTGATGATGGCAAGAAAAAGGACCGCAAGTTCTGCGGCCCCCTTTGGATCAATCTTGCTGATAAAATTTTTCATGATTTACCTCCCGTGTCATTCTTCCAATCAAACAATGTTTTAAGCTCTTCATCATGCCGGGCCAAATGAATTTCATGATCATCAATCCGATGGTCTTGCTCTGCATGAACTGAATTGGCGTTTTCACCGATGACTTCAATTTTCTCAGTTAAAAGGTCAATCGACTGGCGCAAAGGCTTTACGATTGCTGTATTAACCAGCCACACAATAGCCCCCGAAGCAATACTCATGATGGTAAAAATCGCAACCCATTCATCTAATCGATAACCAAAGAACCAGTGCGGCGGGACGTGTTGCTGGACCATGGCCACAATTCCCATCACCAAATAGTTTGCATGCATTTAGCCTCGCCTCTTCTCTACTTGATTAAGCTAGGCCTTAGCGGTATCTGCTTCATAGTCCTTGCCGGTCAGTTTCTTGTACTGGTCCGTGGTGATAACTTTCATCGTCACATACCATTCAGGGCCGTTAGTCAGTGCGCCCCAGCCATACAACATCTTGATTGTGTCAAAACTTGGAAAAGTCATTTTAAGTTCCTCCTATTCCTTGGTAGTGTCAGTAGCGCCGACCGCTTGCAGATGCACGATTTGTGCCGTCAATTGCCCGGCCAAGCTTTGCAAATCCTTGATGGTCGACTGATATGTGACTGACTGGGCGGTTAGTTGCCCCGCCATTTGCTGTAGCGACTCAATGGTCGCGTTGGCCTTAGTCAGTGATTCTTTAGCCGTTGCCGCGTCCGTCTTAGCCGCATCGGCATCGGACTGAGCGGACTCCAAATCCTTGTTGGTTTGAATCCACGTCGCCTGTAGTTCCTGATTGGCGTGCAGCAGAAAGTCATACGATATGTCCATCATGCCCGATTGGTCCGGCTTGATAACGCCGGTCGTCTTATCTTGGTAGTAGTGGCTCCATTGCTTGAGGAAGCTTTGCTCCGACTGCTTTAACAGATAAATTTCAGTCAGCCCGTCTGTCGGTTCTGTCTGCGGCGCAGACGTGACATAGCCCGTATCCGGGTCTAGTTGTACATAAAAAGTAATCATTTTTTCAACTCCTAAACTTTTTTGATGATAATTTCAGTAGGATACATGCTGGGAAATCCCACATAGTCTTCACTGGTTTTCTCTTGGCCAAAGAATACACCACCGACTTGATTATCAGACAGGGTGGTGATCGTAGTACTCGATAATACAATGACAGGATGTTCAACCGTAATACCACTCGTAGTTACTAATGCTTGGGCATTCTTGCTTGTCTTCCCTCCGTCACTAAAGGACACAAATTGAATCCCAGGCAGAGCTTTAAGGGTTAAGGTGCCTTGATTCGCGGCAAACCCGAAGAGCTGTAGGACCGTATCACTTTTGAAGCGGTAAAAAAGGATCCCACCATTAGTGGGATAAATCTGCCAACCATCGCTATTAAACTGTACCTGGCCATTTATGATGCTCCCATGAACCTCTTTCCCGTTGATAATGCTACCCACGACAATCACCTCCACAGAGAGGTAAAAACCAGTGGTTTAGCGGGGCTTTACCCCCCCCCCCCATCATAAATGGTGTTAATCTTTTCAATCATATCCGTTCCTCCTAAATATATGAAGTTCCGATGGTTAATGGATTTGCCGAAATAGAATTTTTATATCCCGCCGATTCAGTAAAGAGAATAGTCATAATATTTCCGGAAGTGTTTGGATTGTAGAAATACAATTTTCCATCTTTTAAAGAAGCGAAAAGTGCAACCCCGACACCTGCACTCTGAGCCCCAAACCCCGAAAACGCAGTTAGGCTTGTACCATAGCTATTTGAACCCCACTTTGTATCAGTAAATTTATAACCATTTGGTGGACTAAGAACTAGCGTTGGTGAATTAGCGCTTGTACTGATGCTTGCTGATAATACCCCTGAAATTCCTGCCGTCCCATTATTGTTATCTTTAAAAAACACTTGCCCGGTAACCCCGCTCGGTAGTTTCAGTGGTCGCCACCCGTCTGTCTCATACTGGATTTGACCGTTAATGATGGACCCATTTGCAGTTTTTCCATTTATCATCTAATCCCTCCTTCACCAGCGGCAATCCACATAAGGATGGGCTTTAGAATACGTCATGGCCTCATCATACGAATTGAACCACTTAATGGGATAGAATCGGTCACCAGCTGAACTTTGTAAGTTACCATCTGGAATCTTGACCGTGCCTACCGTATTTCCGGCATCATTTCGTTTAATAGCGTAGACATCATTGGCAGGCGTATAAGTCTGGCCATTCACCGTAATGGTGCCATTACCGTTATCATGAACTACTTTACTATCATCAGCAAAGGTAACCCAAGAAGAAAACACAACACCTACTACGGAATGCCAGCTTCTTATTGCTAACATACTGTTATTAGTGTTATAGGCAATTTGAACACCGTTAAACTGTGATATTCGAATAATCTGATAAATTGTCCAATTATCAGAGTTAGGAGCTGTATTCAAACCATTTGGTACTTGAAAGAATCCAGCAGTCTTCATGGTATTTAAGTCTGTCCCAGATGGCTGAGAAATGATTGACGAGTGCAATACTTTACTATCATCAGCTGGTGTGTAGCCAATTTTATCTTGCTTGGCATTAACTTCTTCTATTCCTGCTACATCACTAGCAGGTTTACGCATATCTGAAACGTTAACCTTTGTGCTCAATCCATTGTTTAAACCGGTGGCCACATCTTTCGTCGTGGCATACGCGTTCCCCTTGCCGTCCGTGGCGCCCCCTGCGAGCGTCTGCGACTTGGCGAAGGTGTTGGCCGCATCGGTCGTCGCGATGTTCTTGGGCAGCTTGCTGGCAAAGTCGTCGTCGGTGACAAATTTGGCGTCGACTTCCGCCTTCGTGTAGTAGTTTTTCATGGTACCCTCAAATACTTGCTGAGTCACCATATTAGCAGGATCAACCACTACAACGACGTTAGAAGCCTTACCCACAGTGGTATTAATTCCAAAACCCAGATAGGAACCATCAGCATCTTTGTGGACAAAGACAGGATCCTGTAGCACGGTGACTCCATACAGGACTTCCGCCCCGTCGTCATCCTTGGCATACAGACCGGCTGACCGCATCTCGTAGTCTGCTGGCGCCTTGGTCTGATCCACATCAATTTGGACGTGGACCGTGGTGTCATCGATGACCTGCACGTCCGTCACTTGGCCGTCTTGCTGGACGTCGTCCAATACTGTCAGCTTAGCGAGCACATCGTCGGTGTCCTTGAAGTGGTCAGCCGTACTGATGGACGCCCGCGTAAATTCAATTTTTGTTTGACCAGCACGAATCCGCGCTTCAAGCGCAAATCCCGCGTCGGTCATGATGGTTCGTGAGCTATCTGCCATCTCTTTAAGCCTCCTCTTCTTGTGGCACTGTCATTTTTGACTGGATTACTTGCGTCTTGCGGGTCGCCATGCCGTAGTACAGCTTAGTCCGGGCGACCTTCTGAAATTGCACGCTAGCTACCCGGACACCCGCGACAACCGACCCCCGAATCCGACTCAGCACCATGGCTTCCTTGCGCTGTGAGTCGATATACTCAGCGGGGATGTTGGTGACCTCAATAGCATTTGGTTCGTCCTTGACCGGCGTCACGTTGATTTCGGAGTAATTTGCCCCAAGCGACTCAGCAATCAGTTTGATAATGCTGTTATACGAACCATCGACCTGTCGTTGAAGCTGCTTGGTCCGAATCATGAACCGATAAAAGTCGTCGTCAAAGCCATTACGGGCAACTCCCCAGTCAGTCCCAATCTTATCGAGCCAACCACCTTTAGCATTCGTGATATCACGCCACAGGTTGATTTGATCGACCAGTTCTTGCAGACTGACCATGTCATCGGCCAGAATCGACAGAAGCTTAGCGTTATTACTATCGGCGGCGTTGTTCAAAGCAGCCGGATACTCGTTCAGCATGTCTGTGAGGTCATAGTGACCATTACTGTCCATCGACGCTCACCTCAATTCCGTCATCAAGCGCAGTAGCAGTCTCAAACTCACTGAGCTGGATATCTGACGTAGCTAGCTTGTCCTTAGAGCGTCCAATTGTGGCGGTAGCTGACGTTACCCCGGCCACATTATAGATGGCCTGAAACAGCTTCGTATAGATGATGGTTCCACCCATATCCACACTACTTACATAGCTCTCAATACCAGATTTGATATTGGCTGGGCCATTAAGCTGGTCAAAGGTGTCATCCGTCTTGATAGCGATTGATGCAAGCAAGTGGAGTTGAGTAGCCGTATCAAAAAAGACATCGTGGATATGGCCCCCGATGTCCTCTGCTTTTACTGTTAAGCTTCCTACCGTTTGAATTCCAGCCCCAATATTATCAAGGATAGCCTCACCAACTGACTGCTGTTGACCACCTAAGACATAGATATGAAGCGACTTAGGCGGGTTCCCTTGCTCGTCTACTTCATTGGTCAAGTTCTCGATGATTTTCACACGTTTGACCCCAGTAACGTTATATAGCGCAGTGTACATGCCATAAAGGGTTGGCCCCGGTTGAGACGAAATTTGATAGTTAATTCGTGCACGCAAAAAAGTGTCAGATTCGACTGACATTCCCCCACTAGCGGCATTAACGTTGGTGACTGCAGTAACTTCTTCCACGTCATCTACACGGACTGTAATCAGTCCTGCTGCTACGTTGCTGGCTTCACCCATCTCCTCAGCGTTCGCCCAACCAGTACCACGTCCGACACCAGTGCCATCATCTTCCAGCACTACATCATCATAGAGGTCAAAGTTGATGCCGTCTTCGGTCCCGTAAGTCATTGGAGCCGTGATGGTGTACCCCGGCGTCCCTTCAAATGACAATTCGACGGTAGCTTGCTGTGCTGGATTGCGATGTAGGCCGAAATTGCTGGCCAACCGGTCCAGACTGACCCCAGTTGCGTCGTCAATAAATGCATTGTGATAGGCGCCATCTACATCTTGGTAGAGAATACTTTGGAACCACGCAAACAGCCGCAGATTGATTCCCAGCCATGAATTGGGGTCAGTGTGGACGTCTTCACCAAACTCGGATTTAGCACGTTCCTCCATGGCATTAAGTAACTCATCACTGTCCGGAACCGTCATTCCCTTGTCATCAATCATCTAGGCTCACCCCCGTTTCCAAAGTTCCTGCGGTATCATCATTCTTTACAAATTCAACTTTGACATCGACATTACGGTCCTCGTCTGGTTTTCCAACTTGAACCGAAGTAACTGTGGCCACTCGCGGCTCTTGCTCCATGATTGCGTCCGAGATGTCAGTCGCCAAATATTCAGTACTGATATTTTTCCCGTACATATTATCGGTGCTGATGCCGAGTTCCTCGGCCGGTTCAAACTCGGATAGACGGGATTGAATGATAATCTTAACCGCTTGCGCTAGCTCGTCGTCACCACTGACAGTTAAGATGTCGCCATTATCAAGCTGAAAATCCCCGGTTTCATCAAGTTCAGCATCTTGCATTAAATCACCCCCAGAACAACGGCATCATTGAGATCATGCTTGCGGTCACTTGCCTTGACGAAAGTTCCTGAGCCAGTGAAGTTATCCATATCACCGTCAACAAACACGAGCAAGACCGTATCACCGGCAGAAAGACCAGAACGGGCGCTCTTCACGACTTGGGCATCGTGGATCATGCCTAGCTTGTCCCCGTCACTGTCTAGTCCCAGTGGCTGCACGTCAGCCTTATGACTAGAACTGCTATACGAAACGATCCGAGCCCACTTAGCGACGTTGATGTCTTCCTGCAAAGCTCCAAATAACTGCTGCAGGACGTCGTGGAAAGCGGCCTCCGTATTCTTATTGGCCATTAGGCATACACCTCCGATGTCGTCGTGAAACTAGAATCATCGCAGACATGTTGTCCTGACTGGACTCGTTTGGTACCACTGAAATACGAATTATCAACTTGAATAAGAGAACCCACATTGATCTGGTGAAAGAGCAGCGTCTGGATCTCAACGGTCGGTTTTGAATCATCGTCTTGGTTGTAGGTTGGATAAGCGATTAGGCCAGTACCACCATGCTTTCCGGGTTGTTTCATCGTGAGATACAGATGCTCGTTATGGCCGTCAGCTTTGCTCAGATCATCAACGGTCAAGACTCCACGACACCGATAGGCACGCGATCCGCCCAGCTTAGCCAACTTTTTGATAGTCGTCACGGGATTGCCAGACGCCGTGTAGCCACTCTTACAAGCAGCCTTAGGCTTTGCCAGCTTGACCTTCCCAAGCGTGATACCTGCCTTCTTAGCCACTCTGCGAATTACAGTAGACACTCGCGTGCCAGGAGCGAAAGACATGTTGACCTTCTTCTTGGTCTTAGCGTCGACACCTTCCTTGAAAGTAAAAGAGAATGTCGAGTTGGTCCCGTCGCTAGTGATAGTTGGTGTTCCAGTGATAAATCCTTGAGTTAGAAGTCCAACCCCTGACTCAGCGTATCCAGCAAACAGCTTGACCTTGCAGCCCTTTTTGAATTCCTTTTGATGGGACCGACTTAAGTTCATGATCGCCGCGTTACAAGTCTGTGCTGTCGTCGAATCGCTGAAAGGAACCGTGAAAGTAATACCGAATGCATGAGTGACGGTCTGATGGTAGTAGAACTTGTAGGTTTCGTTCTTAGTCTCAAGCCAGAGTTCGACTCTACGACCGTATAGATACTTAGCGCTCACTAGTCATCATCTCCTTCGTCAACCACAATCGGTGCCGGGATATCCGTCCCGTCAGGGTCCACATCATCTTCATACAGGAAGACTGTCTTCATAAACTCGTCAATTCCGCAGTATGTGGAAACGCCAGACTCATCCATTGGTACTAGTGGCGTTGCTGGCAGCCGGTCATCATAGATGTTGGCCCACAGCTCACGATTGATTACTAGCTTCTCGCCACGACATAGAAGTTCTCCGTTCTCGTCAGCGATATCGACAGTGAAGTAGTCCCCCTCATCGTTGTAGTAGAAGGTGAATTCAAATGTCTCACCTTCGATATCGTATTCGAACGTTTCTGGCACACTTGCGACGTCTACCGGAACATAGTCACGTAAGGCCATTGGCTACACCTCCTCACTTAACACGTAGCTTTTTAGGGTACTTACCGGTCTTCTTGCTAGGGTACATCGTGACCTTCTCGGAGCCATTCCACTTGCGCAATTGCGTGACTGTGGTGTGGTACTTTTTGGCCAATCCCCAGTAAGTCATGCCGTACTTAACACGGATCAAAGTTTTCTTGGATTTTTTCGTCCCGGACTTTGACTTCTTACCGCTGTTTTTCTTCTTACGTTTTTTCTTGGTCACGACTGTAGCCTTATAGGCAAATTGAAATGTGATCGAAATCTGGACGCCACCTTTATAGGGAGCGTCCAGAGTTTTTTCCAAATTAGTGATAAATAAGTGCTTGTAGTAGATGTGGTTGAATCCCGATTTGACGTAATTTGACTTGTACACAAGCTCCGTTCCGTCAAACTGCCACTTACGTAGGTTGGCAAACTGCTGCTGGACTGTCTTCTTAGTAAGACCGGCACCCGAAACATCATTTACCTTTCCTGCCCATATCCGGTCAGTTTTACCTTGGTCAAACAACCAGCCGGTGACGGTGATTGTCTTACCGGTACGCCGTACGTGGTCAACCACAGGATCATCCCGGTCGATTGGGTAAGTAGTAGCCTCAGATTCGTTAGATTCAGCCTCAGTGCTGGCAAACAAAAACACCTCCAAACCAGTCATCGAGTTAGTTGCATGGATGCTGGCATGGGGCGCAAGGAATCGTGCATAGTTTTCCTTACTCTCCACGTCAATGCGCTTCATGGCGGTCTTATGTCGGGCCGCCTCATAGTCCGTCTTGGACTTTTTGGCCTTACTCAAAGCCGTTTTGGCCTTGCTTACTGACTTAGTAGCATTTTTTGCCTTGCTCTTGAAATTCTTGCTGTTGAGCTTAGTTTTTGCCTTAGAAACAGAACTTTTGAGTTTAGTAATTTCTTTCTGCTGTGAATTTGACAGCGGCTTAGCCTTAGCCCGCTTGACCCACTTGCCACCCTTCTGATAGTAATTGACGCCCTTATTGAGAGCGTCAATTTTTTTCTGACTATCTGAGACAGTGGCTGACAGGCTGGCTTTCTGACTTACGATCGCGCTGTTCTTCTTGGAAGCAGCCGATAGCTTCGACTTGGCCTTGGAGATTTTAGCCTCCTCAGCTCGCCATTGCTTTGTATACACGGTCATTTGCACCCCTCCTATCCGAATTCATTGCCGAGTTCGTTCGTGAACAGGTTTACCAGCACGTTCTTGACTTCCTTAGCCACTGCCTTAGGCATGCCCTTATCGGTGCCACCTTGAACGTTGACGGTCAAATTGACTGTGACGTTGGGCGTTGACTTGGACCCTCGTAGCATTGACTTAGTCTCGTGGTTGTTGTGGATATGAGTACCTGAATCGAATGTTGCCAGCTCTGGCCCATTCTCACCAACCATGACAGGCTGATTCGCTGGTGGATTTCCACCAGTCTTGTACCAGCCGTGAGCATGTCGGAAACCAATAGCTTTACCGATTGAGCCATAGCGGCTCTTGATATAGCCCTTGTACCACTTCAACTGGGTAATCGGATTAGTACGCCAGTCAGACCCAGCAGACGCCATCTTAGACGCTGGCAAGGACTGTGGTAACCCATAAGCACCCGAAGAGTTACGGGCCTTAGGATTCCAGCCAGATTCAGCTGAGATAATTTCGTTAGTAGCAGGCCACCATGATTCTGGAATACCCGCTTGCTGTAGCCAGTGCTTATGACTTCCCGAAGGTGCCGCACTAGCCCCAGAACCGGAGTCATCCTCAGTCAGTGGTGTGATGTGCTTGGTAATCCAAGGAAGTACACCAGCAGTCTTCAACTGCTTAGTCACAAACTTTTGAAGACCTGAACTGGCAGCTTTTTTCAATCCTGCTGTCCCAGATGACTTGCCGTGCATCTTAGTGATATCCAGCCATCCACGAGTAGACGAACCACCATGGTCAAAGACCGACCCCTTAGCTAATCCAACGTGGACGTGGCTACCAGAGCCAGCGCCGTTGAGTTTTCCAAGTGTAGCAATCTTCTGGCCGGTTCGAACGACATCACCAACGGCGACCTTGATGTTACTCATGGTCCCAAATTCTTGGTAGATTTGCTGGAATCCGTCACTACTTACCAGGCGAATGATGTCACCTAGCTGGCTGTATGGCCATCCGTGTCCAGGGCGCCCAATTTGAGCAACTTTCCCACCGTGCATGGCCAGAATAGCCGACCCCAGTGAGCCACTGAAGTCGTTCCCATCATGAGAGCCAAATGATCTTGAAGCTCCGAAACCGTTAGTCTTAGCAAGCCCCGGATTGTGACGCCAAGCACCACCACCGGCACCACCACTACTTTGTGCCGCATCGTTCATGGCACTCCACGCAGCCGCGTTCCAAGTAATCCCCTTGCTGTTGGCTGCCTTCTTGCTCAGCGAGCTGACTCCTGAACCCAGTTGCGAACTAGGATTGTCCTTAGCATGATTAGTGAAGTCATTCTTCCAAGCATCGTCAGGCTTGGAAGAGTTCTTCTCAATCAACGATAGGAGCTTCTGGTTTGAGACCCCGGTACCTTTAGCGAAGTGTGGTAGATATGGCTTAGCTTGCTCAACTTGGGAGCCGTTAAGGACTTGGTCACCCTTCTTCAAAGGAGTAAGGACATCCTGGCCTTCAGGCTTAAGCAAGGTATCACCACGAGCAACCAGTTCTTGCCGCGGTCCCGATTTGGCATCGTTAAGCACAGCCATTTGGTCACTGCCGATTGGCCCTTTAGAACCAGCCGCATAGTGAATTGGTTTCAGCACCGATTTGTTCCCACCAAATTGAGACATAGTTGAGTTGATACCCGAGATACCGCCATTAAGTGAACTGATTGCGCCACCCATCGCCTTGTGAGCATAGGGCTTCAATCGACCCATGATGTCGCCAAAGTCGCTAGTAGTAGCCTTAGCAGCTGAGTTCATCCCCTTGTGGAGCTGAGTCATTTGCTTCTGACTACCCTTTTGCATTTGGTCATAGTCTTGGATCGTATTGCGGCGCACCTTGCTAGTTTGCTTGTTAGAGTCCTTGACGATGGACTTCCATCCGCTAGAACTCTTAGAGTTAAATTTTGAAATCGACTTATTGGCCTTGGAAGTTGACTTAGAGTAGCTAGACGTAATGTCCTTACCAATCTTCTTGGTCGATTGCTTGGTTTTTCTTTCAGTTGACGAAAGAGTATCAAACTTTTTGCGCTTTGATCCCAACTCAGAAGCCGGACTGGTGCCCTTCTTAGCGCCGTTCTTCGTTCCCTCCGCGTAGCCAGGTAGCCTCTTACTATAAGTACCATAGGCCATCTTAGTAGCGTCAGAGTGGTTGTAAATGTGGTCTCCTGGCTTGGTTTGAAACAGTTGGGCACCATTCTTCCCAATCATCCGGAAAGAATGACCTCGCTGTAGAACTTCGAAACCGTTTTCACCAACCATAGACATTCCGGATTTAGTAATCAGGCCACCATTAGCATGGCCTCCGAAGCCGGTATTTAGCTTAGGAGCAGATCTAAACGTTTTCTTAGACTTTTTCTTTTTCTTCGATCCCTTCAACATTCCCGACGGGTTTAAGAACCCATTGGCGCCCTCGTTAGTGTTGTTATTAGGGACCTCAGCCCACGCGCCATTACCTAAGTAGTATCTGTCGCGGGAACTGTGTGTTTTGTCAGCAGTCTTCTTGACGGCGTTAGAGCCCTTCTTTTCCAGGCTCTCGACAGAATCCGCTATTGCACCACCGATATATGATCCGATGAGTGCACCAGCTGGACCGCCTAAGTAAGCACCAATTGCGCCACCAACAGTATCTCCGCCTAGTTTCCAAGCAGCTTTGCCGCCTTTCTTGCTAGTAATCCCGTTCAGAAATACTTTTGACCCGTCGTTGGCAAACTTATCGGCCAATCCAATCCAAGCGATGTTATCAACGGCATCTGCAAAGAATCCGCCGCCTAGCTTACCAGCTTTGCGGCCCGCACCTCTAAGTTTCGAAGCGAAGGTTGTACCTGACTTTCTGAAGCTGGAGGAAGTCTTAGCATTAATCGCACTACCAGTTTTGTGACCAATCTTGGCAGCCTTCGAATAATTATACTGTGTAGCTGTGTTCCCAACCTTACGACCAGTCTTACGTGCGCCTTTGTACATCCAATTGCTGGCTTCTTGACCGGTCTCCTTGCAGATCTTCTTGCTAGCAGCCTCGGTTGATCGATTACTTTCAAATCCTCCTTGGCCGCCAGAACCACCATTTACGATGACTTGCTGGGCGAGAATCTGCATTCGTCCTAACCGTGTCGATGTTGGTGTCTGACTTACCGGGAACCGACCTTTAGGCGTCGCTTTGGCCCCTGGAGCTGCGTTTCTTGCTTGTGAACGCAGTACACCAGTTCCGCTGAAGCGACTCATAGCCCTCCACGTTCCACCAACTAGCCCATGTAATGTCCGGAAGTTCTTGATCAGGATTCCAGTTACGGTCATAACCGGAGAGAACGCCGCAATGCCAACTGCCGCATAGGTAGTCAGCTTCTTCTGGCTGTTGCTTAAGTTGTCGAACCACTTAGTAAGGCCGGACACATTCTTCAGCATCTTATTCGCAACAGGGAGTAACCGGCCACCCATGACAGTGGCGACGTTAATGATGTTTTGCTTGAAGATCTTCCACTGCTGCAAAGTAGTCTTCATGTTTTTGTTAGCAAGTTGGGTGATGTAGTTCTTCTTCGGAGCTTTATCAACCTGCTTTTCAAGATCCTTCAGGTTATTAGCATTTTGGGCGAGCAGCATCGCCGACGTTTGCCCAGTAGTACCAAACATCTTGTGGAAGAAGTTGAACTTTTGATTCGAACTCATACCCTTCATGCGCTTATTAAGCGTTTGGAAGATGTCTGACAGGTTCTTCAACTGGCCCTTACTATTTAGTAAGTCCTTAGGAGAAAGACCGATAGACGACAAGGCAGGCACACCACTCTTTGCCCCTGGAGCGGCTAAGGAGTTGTATACCTTACGTAAACCAGTACCGGCAATTGTAGCCTCTTGCCCGTTGTTGGAGAGTTCCCCAAGGGCAGCAGCCACATGACCGACAGACTGGTTAGCGGTCCGACCGGTAGCCCCGACATAGGTCATCCCATAGCCAAGATCCTTGAAATTGGTGGCAGTGAGATCGGCGGCGTACGCCATTTCGTTGACAACCTTGTTAGTATTTCGGGTCATCCGAGCTGTATTCTGAGACCGCAAGCCAAAGGCTTCCAGAGCTGACGTGGAGTTCTTCACGACGTCCGAATAATCATCTCCGGAGGCAATGGCCCCTTTAATCAGTGTTTTTTGAGCCGCCAGCGCTTGGCTAGACGTGTAACCACGCCGGACAAGCTCTTCGTATCCTTTACCAATCTCTTTTTGGGAAACGCCATATTTATTGGAGATACCGAGCGATTGCTGTTGCATTCGCTTGACGTTTCGCGTCGCTTCCGTAGCTTTTTCGCCGCCAGTGACCAGCAAGTTATTAATGACCTTGTACTGGTTTTGAAGCTTGGAAGCCTGGGAGACACCATACATAAGTGCGCCGCCCATTGCGGCCGACATTACCTTGGTCTTCTGGCCAACAGCCAGCATGCCATTCCCGACTTTGACCAGTCGTTGGTTCATGCGCCCAAACGACGTGTCACTCCGTCGGTCAGCCGTGTCAAACTGCTTCATAAGCTGGTGATAGCCAGCACTATTGACTCGCCATGCCATTTGGATATAAGCCGAACGTGCAGCGTCTGCCATGGTGTCACCCCTTTCCTGAGATTAGTTTGTAGATCTTGTTCATGAGCATGTCGGCCTTTTCACCTTCGATTCGTTCAGCCACTGAGTTGATGATTTGCAAGTCACCCATACTCATTGCTTCCGCTTCCTCTAGAGTGCAAAGACCGGCTTGAACTGGCCGATAGTAGCCGACAACTTTGTCGACCGCTTTGTCCCGAAGCTGTTTGTTATCAAGGTAAGGATTAGCGAAACATCTGATCCATGAAGTCACTGACCTTCTGCATATCCATATAAATATTTGTGTCTAAGGCCCATTGATATAGCATGTCGTTACCTTTACTGATGATTTCCGCATACCCGTTATGATGGTCAAAGTATTCCAACCCATGGACGTCTTTGTTTTCTACGATGTTTTGCAGAATTCCTGTGTTATATTCCATGCCAAGTACCCGTCCGAACGCGTCAGTCGCTTGGTCTCGCATTTGAAGCATGGTCAATACCCCGGGGAAAGTAAGCCGATAGACATGCTTGGTACCATCATCATCGGTGACTTCAACAGTGTCATTCTTGTGATTTTCGGGAACCTTTTCGTCAAAGTAAGACCAGTCCATATCAGGGTCCGTGATAACCAGATCCATAAAGTTCTGGAAAAGTACTGAGTCCATCGTTTGGCCTTGTTGACTTAGTGCGGGGTCATACACCCGTTGCTGAGCCATTACGGTCCCAGGAAAGACAAGTGTCACCTTAGTGCCGTCATCGAATTCGATTGTTTCGGCCTTAGATGCCTTGCTAGTTGGGATAACCGTCTTCTTTGTTTCCTTGCGCTTCCGAGTCGTCTTCTTAGGTGCTTCCTTTTTGGTTTCAGTAGCCGCTACCTCTGCCATTTCTTTTACTTCTGTTTCATTAGTTTGTTCAGCCATATTGAACAACCTCCTAATTTTATTTGTGAAAAAGAGCGGCCAGGGAGTCGGACCCCAGTCGCTTGGTGTTACATGTCTTCAGCGTTCTTAATTTCGTAGTCCAGAATAGTGATGGTGAAGGCCCGTGTTGGGAAGTCCTTACCATCGGCCACTTCTGGGGCTTGCGTAATTACACAGTGGTCACCACCGACGTATTCAACTCCGTCATTCTTGTGGAGTGAGAACACTTCACCGGAATTGTAAAGGTCGATTAGTAGCCCAGCTGACGGTGAGCCATATTGCATGGTTGCCGTTGCGCTCCCCAAAGAGTTAGCGTTCTCCGACATACCAACTGATCCTTGTGGATCTGACATCGAAGTCACTTTCGCTTCACTTTGCTGGAAGGAGATCATGTCCCCGTCTTGGAAGTTAGCAAGCATGTACGTTGAGCCGTCTTGCCGAACTAAGGGGTATTTGACCTCTTTGGCCCGGTACATAGCCGCGGTACGTCCGTTCCCCATCGTCAGTGAAGAACCTTCGTTATAATTTTCCATTTATCGTTCCCCCCCTTAGACCAATGAGTTTTGCGTGAT
This sequence comes from Levilactobacillus sp. HBUAS70063, assembly GCF_038374745.1. Taxonomy (NCBI): domain Bacteria; kingdom Bacillati; phylum Bacillota; class Bacilli; order Lactobacillales; family Lactobacillaceae; genus Levilactobacillus; species Levilactobacillus sp. HBUAS70063. The sequence goes on from NZ_JBANSM010000001.1 coordinate 599,136, forward strand.
ACCAACATTGATGTGGTTAATCGCGTTAGAAGGCTGGTAATCAAAAAAGGCACCGTTGTAGATACGATCAACGATGTCTTGCGTTTTGAGTTCAGTCCGCTGCTTAACAGTGACATCGAAAATTCCGGTACCTGAGTCGTTGGTATCGACAATCTTCTGAGCCACACCTTGGTTCAGGATATTCCGCAATACTTGCTGAATCTTAGCGATACCATCCTTATCGAACGTAAGCTTCCCAGCCGTGTTCAGCAGGTTTTGAAGTTGTGTTTGGGTCGTCGACTTAATCCAATCCATACCATGAATCGTGTCGATGTAATCCAGTGCAGGGTTACGGTCAGTAGTCTGGTTACTGTTAGCACCCTTCGTGACATAGGCGATATATCCATTGTCTGCAATCTTGTTAAGCTCAGTGATAGGCAGCTCTTCTGGAGTCACGTCAACCAAGTCAGATACAAACTTCCAGCTGATTGAGCCAACGGTGTAAGAACCGCCTTGGCCAACAAGTGCAGCAGCGTATTCATCACTGTTTGAGCTGTAAAAGGCCCAAGTTCGATGGAACGCCTTGAATGGGCTCTCGACCGTGTAGTCAGTTACTTGAGGGAAGAATAAATGGAACCCTTTCCCGTCATAGCCACCCTTTTCAATCAGAGTTGCCAAGTCTAAAGCATCTGCAGCATCATATTCTGGCATGAGAGCGAACTCCCAGCTGTTGTAGAAGTAATCAGCTGCTGCCTTTGCCACACCAGTCAAACTTGCAAAGTCGATGCCTTCGCTTGCAGTACTGGTCGGTTCAGACTCGGTTACCGTAGCCCCATCGCTAGTTGGAGTCGTCTTCAAGTCTGCCGGGGTTGGTGCCACTGCTGACATCTTCCCTGTGTTGTCCTTGACGTAAGTCGTGACCGCGACAAGTTCTGGTGCGTTCTTTTGTTCGAAGATGACGTAAGCCGCGTTATAGGCTGGTGAACCCATAGGCTGGTCAGCCATCAATGCGTCCAGATTCGTGTATTCCTTATAGCCTTCTGCTTCGCCCTTCACGAACAAGTTAGGGTTAGACAGCCCCACAGATGGTTGTGGGTGGTCGATGTCGATGGTGACGTTGACGTCGGTCGTTTTAGGAATAATGATTCCTGAATTTGCCATTGTTAAGCCTCCTTATTATTTTTGGGTAAATTAAAACCGTTGAGGCTAAGTGAGTCGATAGTCTCAACGGCATCTTCAAATTGGTCTTGCACTCTTAGGTGGATATCAAAACCAACTCGGTGTTGCTCCTGCACAGCAAAACTGGCATCTCTTGAACTGGCGTCAGTCTCATCAATGAGGTAGATACCAGCGTCGTCCAGCTTAAAAGTGGCGGCTTGCGTTCTAAGCGACTTAGCGGCGGATTGAGCTGTATTGAGCGCTTCAAATACGTCTTCGGCGTAAGCGTCGATTGACCAGCTTGACTCGAAAATTTCATGGTCCACAACGTCTACGGAAACTGGAGTGTAGGGGTTAAGCGGTTCATAACTAAGAAACGGGTATCCCGGTTGCTTGCCTGCAAATGAGGCTTCAACAACTGGACTACCCGTCGCTTGTTTGATTATAGCAATAATGGGTCTCATCATTTCCCGATAATCATAAGTTCCGCTCACGTTTTACCGCCTCCAATCCATATACCGTGAATCCAGCAAAGTCACTATAGTCAGTCAGACTAGTCGTCTTGTATCGCACGTCAGGCTGGCTAACTTTCGACACATACGACCCGTCTGGAACTCCATTGTGCTGTGAGTACCAGTACGCCTGATATACGGTGACAGAACCGCCGCCCGCGGCCGTTAAGAGTGCTTGCTGGCTTGTATTAAGGCCAGCCGGGATAAGTGGCTCGTGGACTGTGTACGGCACAGTAGTGACTGGCATCAACTGCCCTAAGTCATTAATCTTTGGCTGTGTCATGTCACTCGATGGCTCTACTTTCAGTTCTACTGCTTCAGCTCCTAAAATATCCGAAACATCTTCCACTGCTATCCCTCCTCTCTACTAGGCTGTGGGTTCATCTTCGGTGATGGTCGCACCGTCAGCCGTTGGCGTAACCTTCAAATTAGCCGGCGTCGGTGCTTGCTGTTTTGGGACAGTCCACCCTTCGACCGGAACACGGCCAGATTCAGTTAAGAGCCCATCAGGGTCGACATTCGTAGCTTCATAGTCGCCCGTGGCCACCACAGTACCAGCTGCTAAGCCAGTAATATCGGCAGTGGTCTTGACGCCAGTGAATGCCGCAGTGGATTCACCTTTTTTGTAAATAGTTAAATTTAATGCCATTAAAATTCACCTCTTTTCACCGTTCGATAATGGATGCTGCTACGCAACTTGCCTGTGTCTTCCAAGGGGTCATCTTTCCCCTTGACGGCAACAGTCAGTGGCGCGTTAGCTGGTGATTTCTTTGCCCTGATACTTTTCTTAATTTCGGCACGCATCAGCCTGCCAGTCCTTCCAATGACTTGGTTGGCCGTCATTTTGCCGTCGATGATGGCTTTCACACCCTTAGTCGTGACTTCTTGCCACTCCTTGTTGTGAGCATCAAACGTCGACCGCAGGAAAGAACGGGCGGGAATGTCCACCTCTTTGAGACGGTAAAAAGTACCCTTGGGTCCCGGAATCACCAGATATGGGCCGTTTTTCGCTCTGATGTGGCAGCCATATTCGTTGACTACCGCGATCATTTGGATATGCTCATCATCGGACGGCAAAATTCCCGCGATAACTGCACGATTAGACATCTTGTCAATTTCTTTCTTGATGTCGGGCAGACGATTATAGACATCCTTAATCAACCGACCACGCCCTTCCTCGTGAATTATTGAGGCCATATAGGTCTAGCAAGTCTTCATACTGCTTAAGGAAGCGGTCCTTGTAAGTCGGCTGGAACTTGGTCTTACTGATGGGGCCAATTTGATAGGATTGAACCCCGTCGGCCTGTGTAAGCTCCTCCGTGAGCAAGTGACAGGCGTACAGGCGAATGGCTCGATCTTGTACAGTCCTTGGTAGTCCTGTATGCGAGACCACCTCTTGGGCGTCTTCAAGTTCAAGCTGAACCAAGTCATCATCGACTTCACTGAATCGCGGTAGCCTCTTAATTGTTGCAACTTCAACCATCGGATCACCCCTATTCTGCTGGCACTAATGCAAGCAAGTCAGCCTTGGCGGTTACGCCGGTGTGACTAATGCTGTGGGCATCTAACCAAGCCGTTATTTGAGCCACAGTCTGGCCGTCGGTTGGCTTGGTAGCCCCACTAGCGTCAAACTCATTTGTGGTGTCGCCATCGCTAGAAGATGGCGCTACGCTTTTGGGCTCGTTACCTTAGGCGTGTTGATAGTTGGCACAATGAAGCTAGGGTCGACTTTGAAACCATACTTGACGATACCTAGCTTGCGAGGGTCGTTCGCGACCTTGAAAGCAGCCTTGCCATCAATGATGGCTTGACGATAGGCCGAAATGTCACTCACAACTGAGGTGTCAATCGTGGTCCCATTAACTTGCATAGCGGTCACACGCTTTTGGATGATGGCCTCTTGACCACCGTTTTTGTACTCGTCACGGTCAACTACAAGGCCATTTGCTGGCGTAGCAGTGGCATATGCCATAGCACCCGGAGCAAACGCGTATGCAGCAGTCGTCCCATCAGCAGCCACTGGAATATCGTCATCTTGGACGATTTGCAGGCCGTTGTATGATGCGAATGCCAGTCCACCATCGGAAGGCTGGATGTCATCAATCAGGTTTTGTTTGCGCAATTCGAAGTAAGCACTGGAATTCATAGCCAGCTTAACCAGCTTAGGATTTGCCAGATCACCCATGCGAGCGAGCGCTGCAAGGAAGTTTCCGGCCGAAAGTTCCGCTTCGTTACCGACTCCGAAACTCTTAGCCGTTGCGATATCAGCGTTAGCAAAGGTAGCGTCTGCCACTTGGAGCAAGCGCTTAGTGTCTTGACGTACCCACCATGCGGCAAACCGACTAGTGATTTGTGTGAGCACCGGTGCGCCGGTTACGAGTTGACCGAAGTCAGTGGCAGAGTATGCCTTATTTTCGAACAGCTTCATGGCCTCATTTGATCCAGTCATCAGTGATTCAGTAGTGATGTCGGCAGAGTCGCTCCATTCTTCGGCCTCACCAGTCAAGTCATTGATGTAAGGCAGTTGGACGGTCCGACCTGGAGACAGTAAGCGTGCTCCTAAGATTGGATCATTGCCTAGAATCCCTGATTGGATGAAGGCATTGGTATTGCTGACTTGCTCTTGCACATAGTCAAGGAAGACTGTGGGCTCAATCAAGTCAGATAATTTGGTTGTAGATGTAATTGCCATTGGTTACCCCTCCTGTTTTAATTGGAAATACTTGTCCTTATCTTCGCGATAGAGCGCCGTCCGTTCGTCGTACGTCATGTCTTTGAACTTCTTGGTGACCGTCACTTTAGGCTTAGGCCCCTCACCAGCACCGGGAGTCTTGCCACCCTTGGCCTTGTCGAGTGTCTTCTTGTGAACTTCGTCGTTAAACGTGTCCATAAAGGATTCGACATTGGCTTCGCGCTTGGTTGCGTCAGTGTCAGCCAGCAAGTCAGCAAACTTAGTTGGCAATCCCTTGTCAGCTAGTAATGCCTTGGTAGCCGTTAGAGCGTCGCGCTTATCCAAAGCCGCTGCCTTAGCAGCAACCTTCTGTTCGCGTTCCTTGATGGCTTCCTCGGCACGTTCCTGAGCTGATAACGTGGCGTCCCGCTTGGTTTTATCCACGGCCTGTTGGATTAAGTCAGGTAGGCTAGACTTCTTGAAATCTTCAACCGCCTTCTCGGCCTGTTCCTTAGCTGCCGCGGCTAATTGAGCACGAGTAAACGTCTTTTCATTTTTGCCGTCGTTTCCTGCTGCTGGGTCCTGTGTCTGTTTGTTCTTGTCTTCACTCATCGCGAATTCCTCCTCTTAACGTCCTGTGGACGAATTAACTTCTACGTGTCATAACGGATCAGCTGTTCTTTAACGCCCGCCGCCGAAAAAAGGGCACAAAAAAGCCGCCGTTAGGCGACTCGTTGGTATTAAGCTGTCTTCCAATCGAAACTTGATTCATCATGTGGAATAATCGAGCATCGACAATTAGGATGGGCCGGGATATCAGGCACCTCACTGAGCTTGTATGGGCCCTGTTCGGCCAAGTCCGCACAGATAGGGCAAGCCCCTGGCTCGTTGACGACATCGACTCTTTCGACGCCATTTAACTTGTAAATTTCCTTGTTTACCTCAGTGACTGCCCGAGCAGACTCAGTTCTAATGAGTCGCTGAGCTACGTAGTCCATCGAATCAACCTCGCGAGACACTGATCCAGCCTTAGCAGCCTCACTGATATCGGGGAAGAGTCGTTTATTCAAGTCCTCAATACTGATACCACTGGTCAAGTGCTGAGTGACCACGTTTTGAACCTTGCGGGTGAACTCATCACTCTTTTGCCACAATCTTGGCGACCACCGCTGTGACGCGTCTTCGAAACTATCTTCGACGTGGTCGTGGTAGATTTTCCGTTTCAACGCGTGGATTTTGTTGACTTCGTCCTGGTTGGCCTTCGCGTAATTTAGCAGGCCAGTCTTGACCGCCATCGTGTCGTCCACGTCTTTTTTGATACGGCTGACGATTTCTACTGCTGTCTTGGCAGTAGCCATAACCAACTGGACGCCCAGAATGCTCATAATCAGATAGTTACGGTTGATTCCAGCCGTCGCCGCGTAGTACTTGATACGGGTCTCAGCATCGCTCGTCAAAGTACTGGTATCAATTGAGTCAATGGCTTGCTTCCACTGTCTCATATCCCAGCGATTGACCTGTTGAGTGACGTCACTAACCGTGAGACCATTCTCATCGGCATACCGTACATAAAAAGCCGTCAGATTGTCTCTGATGGCTTTTAGTGCCTCTTGGTAGAAGTTATCGAGTTGATGGTTACTCGTCTCGTCCCGCGCCAGTAGCAGGCTTATTTGGGCCCTCTCCTGTGCTTGAGTTATCATCGCCATTGCTATCACCCACCTTAGTCTTGTCCTTGTCGGCAAGTGCCTGAGCCGCGATAGTTTGAGCCTCCTGTTGATTGGCCTTCGACTGTTCCTTCATACGTGAGTCTTCCTGCTCAGCTGGTACACCAGTGACGTATTCGGCACGCTCTTGGATAGTCATGTCACTAATGGAGCCTGTATCCTTGAGTGCCTTAAGGTTGGCGATAATCTCGGAGTCATTCTTAGGGAGGTTAAGCGTGAAAGTAGGCTGGAACGCCTCCATCACGTCTTCACTCGGCAACTCACTAATGGCGGCCCAGTAGTTTCCAAGTAACCGCAAGCGTCGCATGAGACCCTTGATGTACAGCGCCTCTTGGGTGGCAATCTCTTGGTCACTCCCCCACAGTTTGTAACTCATAGCGGCCCCGGTAGCTTGGCCGGAGAAGCTCTCGTCACTCATATCAGGGGTGTTAGTGTCCTTGTGCATATCTTTCATAAGTTGGTCGATATAGGTCTGCCACCCCGCTGGGTCCAGTGACTTCGTGAGGTATTGCGCAGTCGAGTTGATGACTGTCGTCCCACCGTTCCCGTTTTCGATAACGCGAGGTTTAAGGAACATGATTTGCTTCTTGGGGTCAATCTTAGTGACACGTACCAGCGGGTTGCCATCTTCGTCGTATAGCTGGTTACCCTCAATGTCCGTGATAGTTTCCTTTTCCTCAGTCTCAACATCCCCAGATACAACGAGGATCGAGTTACCCAAGTCTTCCTCGGAATTGGCCATCTCAGACAGTGCCTTGTCATAGCTGTCAATCGTGTCTAGCTTGGACTCCCAGGCTCCCATGCGATTGTCATTGAGACTGAACTCAGTCATCGGAACCTTGCCAAACCGGTGTGTCTCGACCTCGCCCACGGCTGACAGACCCCCATTAGGATTGACGTCCGACTTGAAGTGATAGATATGATCGTCCGTATAGACGTCCACATAAAAGTGCTGCTGTTCCCGGAAATCCTCGAGGTAGTATCGCACGGCAAATAGGCTGTGCTGGTCGACTGACGTGTCATACACAACAAACGCGTTAGACGGGTCAACCGCCTTGATGGCTGGCGAGTTGGTTTCCTCACGAATATAAGTCAGCTCGTAGGCACGCCCCGTAATTGCAAGGTTCGTACCCATGGCCTTCTCGTGATAGTCCTCATCCGTAGTAGAGTTGAAGTCCTTCAGTAAGTCGGTGATGACCTGTTCCTCGGCATCGTCAACCCGGCTGTTGTCGTACCCCCACTTGATCGGATTACCATACTGGTATCCCACCCGGATATTTGTGATATAGCGCGGTAAACCGCTCGCAATGCGATTGTCAGCGCGGTTAGGTGCCTTGTCGCTCGCCCAATAGTGGATATCATTATCACCGGAGTAATAGCGCTCTAACGTGATAATACGGGGAACTTGGTAGGTATAATGTTGCGTGATGAAGTATTGAACCAGCTTACCAATTTCAGCCTGGTCATCCTTGATTGATTTCCACTCGTCGACCGGCATCCGATACACCTTGTTGGCGTCGAAATTGAACCGTGACCCATCCAACATGGCCACCTTACCGTGCGTAGGATATGGACTGGGCAAGCTGTTAGCGAATGCCATTTTGTCATTAGTATTTTCCAAGTAGATTCACCTCCTTTATGCCAAACCTAAGTTCTTAAGTACTTGTGCCTGCTCGCGACGGTTGTGTGGCTGCTGACGTTCTTGCATGAACTGATAAGTTGCAATCGCATAGCGCATCGCGTCCATCGTATGGTCTGACTCCTTGACCGGTTCACCAGTGGTTTCATTCCACACGTACTGATAGATTTCGTCCAAGAATTGTTGGCCCTTGATTCCTTCTCTTGACACAAAAAAAGCACCCTGCTTCATCAATTTAGCAACGTGCTCTATCCCTGTCAGTACTGACTTATAGCCATAATTACAATTTATTTTTTCTCTCTTAAACCGTGCAACGTGTTCTGGGCGGGCCGAGTCAGCATAGAAAGGGACGTTGTGACCATAACGTTCCTGTATACTCTTGGCAATCCTAACCCAGTAGTCAATTTCCTCATACTGCTTAGTATGCTCTTCGAGCAAATACCAGTTACCGTCACGGTCAAATCCCATGACTACGACACTACCAGCATGCTCGTAACCCCAGTCGACCCCACATATAATTGTGAGACGGTCGGGAATGTCTTGACTTGGCACAACCATTTTGCGCTCGTCAAAGTCGCGATACACGACACCCTCGCCAGATACCCATAGGCCAAGGATTGAACGGTCATAAAACATGCCGGTAGGTGTGGTTTCCTTGAGTGATGTGACGTAATCAGGATCCAGCCGTGTGTTGTCATCCAACACGAAATGGTTAGATATGATAGTGTCTGAGTCGTTAGGGTTGTCGATATATTTTGTCTTCAACCAATGGTTAGGAACGTCTGGATTGGTATCACAGACAACGCGCGCCCCTTCCACGGAACAACGCTGACGTATTTCAGTGAATACCTCCTCGTTAGCAAGCGAAGCTTCATTCACGTACGCCCCTGTTGACGTCATACCACGAACGGCCCCTAATCCAGCGATAGAGCCAGTAAACGCTTGCACCACGGTAACTGGCGGCAATCCATTGAATTTGACTTGAAAGCTATTGTGCTTGTCAAACTTAAACTCCAACCCAAAAGTGTTGGCAATTTCAGTCAGAACATTATTGTAGATAGACTTACTTGAGACACCAGCAAGGATATACAGTGGGTGCGCCATGTCTTTGTTCTGTGCGACCATAGCGGCGTGTCTCAACTCAAACAGGAAGACGAAGTTATCGACATAGGTTTTGCCTGCCCGGACTGCGCCGTAGTTGACCATCAACTTCCACTTAGGATTTAGAAGTTCCTGCTGCAGGACTTCGATTTGTTTCGGCGTGAACAACTTATTTAGTTTTGTCATCCTGCACCCCACCTTCAATCAATCCAAGCAGCTTATCCATCGCCTTCATTTGACTATCCGTGTCATTATTAGCAGCTGCGGCCTTGCCTTCAGCGATATCAGCCTCAGCGTTGAGCTTGCGTAATTGCGCGTTAAGCAGCTTGTCGTCATTAGGGTATCGCTTGAGGATCTCTTTGACAGCCGATATCTTAGTCTTCAAATCGGCCGCCTTTTCCTCTTGCTCAACAGACCCATCTAACGTAGCCACAAACACCGTTTCAGTCTCTTCCCCTCTAGCAATACGGGTAAGCAACTCAACGGCCTCACGGGCACCCATGAGACGCTTGTCGGCTATCTCTTGCATACGTTTGTCGATGTACAATTTAATGTCAGGTTTTGTCAGGTTTTCCTGGCCAACAGATCGTGCCGTTCGTGCCTTGTATCCCGCATTACGTGCGGCCTCCGCGGCGTTACCAGACTTGATGTACTCATCAGCAAACTTCCGCTGCTTTGGTGTCAATTTCCGTCGCATTACATATCACCTACACCTCCATCATGAGTTTTGCCTTAATTTTTCTTCCTCCAAACGCGAGTAACCTGCCGATATGGCTTAGGTTCCTTACGCCGTCTAGGCTTCCATCTACCGTCCTTAAGCTCGTTCTCAAGGTGACCCAAACAGACGGCCTCTGTGCGGCTGACAAGGCCAAATTTACTTGTAATCATTTTGGCCATGCCGGCCACCTCCTAATCAGTTACTTCCAACACAGATATCACTTCACTACTTTCAACAGCAACTCATCTCTACGCTTGCCTGTTGCCGAAAAGTTTTGCTTATTGCCAAAATTAAAAGCCACATCGGTATGAGGTAGCTTTGTGTATTCACTAATATAAATTTCTTTAGCTGGGCATTCATGTAGATACCAATTCTCGAATGCTTTATGGTCGAATCCGTCATAATCATGCTGAGTCCCAACGTATGGTGGATCACAATAAACAACGTCATCAGTATCGATGACTAGTTCGCGATAGTCATTTACGGAATATTGCAGTCGCTGCAGTCGCTCCAGTTGTT